>NZ_JAXMNY010000003.1 GCF_034670185.1 Nisaea sp. | reverse complement strand
GCACAAGAGCTTCTGTGTTAACTTTAGCTCAGGATGCTCAAGATCAATCATTATGATCGAAAACCGGCAAACCAATTCAGGCCCGCCGCCTGCGCATCCCTTTCCTATATCTACAATGTCAAAGAGCATCCCCTCCGAAGAGGAGAGACAACGAAACCCTGTTCCGCCTAACCGGCGGCCCGGATATTCCCCGTCTGTGGAAGCCGCGAAGACGATCAACGTTTCGCGAAACCTGAATGTAGGCGAGGCCGCTGCTGGATGCAAGCCCCTTTTTCGAGAGGCGTGTCAGCGCTGCGGCGCCGCGAAGTGGGCCGGTGTATAGGACCTCGGGCCGGGGCGTGTCAACAGCGAAAAAGCCTGACAGCCTCCGAAATTGATGGCACTATATATAGCATAAATATGGCGCAAAAAAACATTCTATAGGGTGTTTCGAGGAAAATAAGCGCCATAACTCGGGTTTCTGAACTGGATAAAACTGAGATGCAGAGACAGCGTCGCGGCGGAAGAATAAATTCTGCGCTTCCAATGGCTGTAATTGTCACCACATTGGCGCTCAGCGCCTGTGTTCCACAGGGATTCGCCTCATTCGGACAGTCGACGAAAACCGGCGCGCCGTCTGACAAGGATGCGGGACAGCCCGGCGCTCAGACCCAGGATCGCAGTAACGGCCCGCAATTCGCCGAATTCAGGGATGTGCCGATTCCGGCCAATGCCGAGATCGACTTCGATAATCTTCTGGTTCTCGGTGCCGAGGATGGATGGATCGGCCGGTTGGCCCTGACGTCCGGCTACAAGATGCCGGACATGTATGCCTTCTATGAGCGGGAAATGCCGCGTTTCGGCTGGATCAAGATCACCAGTGTCCGCTCGGCGATAAGCACCATGACCTATTCCCGCGGCGAGCGGATCGCGACCGTAACCCTGCATAGCCGGACCATAGGCGGCACTGCGATCGACTTTACGGTGGCACCGGCCAATCCGCTTGCGAACAGGGGCGGTCTCCCCACCATAGGCAGCGCCAAAAACTGATATCGAGACCCGAAATTCACAAAATATCTTAGAGAATACCGAGTCGCCGGAGTTCAGCCTGCATTTCATCCGGCATGGCGGCGTCAATATCACCGCCCGCCTCATAAAGATCCTGCGGCGCACTCGCCTGTTCCAGATAGCGCCAGCCCTGAAAAGCGCGGTGTGGGCGCGGCACAACCCGGACAACATTAGGATCGAGGACGATGCCGCAGTGCGGTCGCCCCCCTTCCGCCATTTCGACCTCGTCCAGGCGCTCGATCCGCTGCCGGGCCCGGACTTGCCCCTTGATGACCCAATAGAGCGAGCCGCCTTCCAGAATCTCTTCCGCCCGGCGCGGAAAGGATCGCGTGCGGTGTATGCTGACCGGCTCCACACTGGACGCTTCCGCCTGCCGGACTTGCTCGGCGCGATATTGCTCCAGCTGCTCCACCGTCTCTATCCCAACGCAGAGCTTAATCAGATTAAGGGGCATGGCTGTCGTCCGCTGGGTCCGGGCCTCGGTGTGCGACG
Source organism: Nisaea sp. (assembly GCF_034670185.1). Classification (NCBI taxonomy): domain Bacteria; kingdom Pseudomonadati; phylum Pseudomonadota; class Alphaproteobacteria; order Rhodospirillales; family Thalassobaculaceae; genus Nisaea; species Nisaea sp. The sequence continues at coordinate 605,525 of NZ_JAXMNY010000003.1, read as the reverse complement.
GTCATATCGACCTAACCAAACATACCGAGCAGCCACCACCAAGCGAAGTCCAGCGGCAGGATAAGGCCAAGCGATGCAATGGCCAGAAGGCCACAGGCACGCGCACCGACCCGAATCGGCACGTCTCCTAGCTGCATACCGATAATGAATGGCGGCACCTGGTACGGCAGGATCACGGTCGAGAAACCGACCACGATCAGATTGAGCACGAGAAATACCGGAAGGCCGCTTGCCTCTGCCACCTGGTCCGCGAGCGGGGCCAGGACAGCCGGCACGGCCGGCATGGTCGAGATCATGCCCATCAGGGTGCCGATACCGGCAATGGTCGCGAAATTCTGCGCCGATTGCCCAGGTGCTAACCCAGCTGTCGCGATCAGCTTTTCGCCAATCCAGCTCCCGAGTCCCGACTGCGAGACGAGTGCCCCGACAGCGAGAATACCGGCGATATAAATCAACGGATTAAGAGATATCTTCTGCCGGTAGACCTCGGCCGAAACCAACCCCGCCCCAGGCATCAGGCAAAGCACTCCTACCCCCAGCGAAACCCAGGCGGCCGAAACACCGTGAACTGCATCCGTCGCCCAGAAAACCAATGCGGCCGCGAGATAGAGCGCCATCTTCCGCTCCGCAATGCTCATGCCCGACCAGTTACCGCGTGTGTCTTCAAGCTCCGCCGCATCGGCATGGCCCGGCTCCCTGAACATCCAGGTCAGCAACACCGCGATCACCACCGCCTTCACGGCGCCAAGCACCGGGAAATGCAGCAGCAGGTAGTCGAAATAGCGGATATGCACCCCGTGGGCGGTCTCCGCCGCGCCAACCAGCACATTGTTCGGCACGTTCGCCGGAAGCACCCCGACGGAACAGAGGTACGAGGTCAGGATCATCGCCAGCACCATGCCGTTCCGTCCCTTGCTGCCCGCCGGATAGCCCAGGCGATCCGCCAGAGCCGTCATGATCGGCATCAGCAGGACGATTCGCGACAGGGTCGACGGCATCAGGAAGATCAGCGCAACGGAGACGATGACGATCCCGGTAATCACCGATCCATATCCGCCGGAGATCCGCGCGGTAATGGATCGGGCCAGGCGCTTACCAAGCCCCGTGACGTCAACAGCAGCCCCGATGATCAGACCACCGAGAACAAGCCAGAAAGCACCTGAGGCAAAGCCGGAAAATACGACATCCGGCGGCGCCACGGAAAACACCATGGCGAGGAAGAAAAGCAGCATTGCCACCAGATGCTCAGTGATCGCTCCGGTCGCCCAGAGCCCGATACACAACACAACCAGAGCACCGGCAGGCGCCGCACCGTCCGGCATTCCCTCAGGCGGGAGCAGGGCCAGCCAACCCGCGAGGGCGAAAACCGGCAGGAGAATCAGGTGGCGGGGCTGCAAATGCGACATTGGAACAAACTCTTCAACTCAACAGGCGAGAAAGCGATCAAACGGCCAGCCGGTCAATCAGCGATACGCGTCTCGAAGAGCAGCAAGTCCGCTCCCTCCTCAACCTGATCGCCGGGTCCGTAATGCAATGCCGCGATAACGCCGTCATCCGGGGCCCTGATCACATGCTCCATCTTCATGGCTTCGAGCACCATCAATGGATCGCCCTTGGCGACTTCCGCACCTTCGGCAACATGGACCGCGATCAGTTTGCCGGGCATCGGCGCGGCGACGTGACCTGAATTTTCTCCGGCCTCGGCTCCGGAAGCCAGTGCCGTTTTCAAAACATAGCGATGCGCCGTACCACCGTAAAAGACGGTAATGGCGTCACCTTCGAAAGCGGCCTCGGCATGAATGGAAATCCCGTCCAGCCGTGCATCCAGACGCCCGTCTGCATGAAGCGAGACGCCAATCCGGACCTGCTTTTCCTCTTGTTCGAAGACATAAGTCCCGGCCTCAAGGCGGTAGGGCAGTAACAGCTCGTCCGCACCGCGCAACAGCGTCAGCCTATGCTGGGGATTGTCATTCAGGCGCCAGCCATACGCCATTGCCCAGGGTGAATAGGGGTCGCCGCCAAGGCGGGCTTGCCGCACCACGTCCAGACGCTCCGCTTCCAGAAGAGCTGCAGCGGCCAGCAGCGGCATGCTTGCCGCCTCCCCGGCGCCACCGGAGGCAAGATCCGCGCGATAGGTCTCGATAAACCGCGTATCGACCCCGCCCGCGATAAAAGCCCGATGTTCAACGATTCGCTTCAGGTAAGGGACATTGTTCGCCAGTCCGGCAATCCGGACCTCCCCGAGAGCCCGCGACATGCGACGCAACGCTTCGGCCCGGTCCCGGCCATGGGTGATCAGCTTGGCGATCATCGGATCGTAATGAACGCTGACCGAATCGCCCTCGACCACGCCGGTGTCGATGCGCACCCCGTCCATATCCTCAGGAAAGGCCAGACGGCTCAACCGTCCGGTCTGCGGCAGGAATTCACGCTCCGGGTCCTCAGCATAGATCCGCACCTCAAGTGCGTGGCCCGACGCAGAAATCTGATCCTGCGTGAGCGGCAGTGTTCCACCTTCGGCCACCCGGATCTGCCAGGCGACGAGATCCTCGCCGGTGATAGCCTCGGTCACCGGATGCTCGACCTGCAGGCGCGTATTCATCTCCATGAAATAAAAGGCACCGTCCTCGTCCATGATGAACTCGACAGTGCCGGCGCCGACGTAGTCGATGGCTTTCGCCGCATCGATCGCCGCTTTCGCCATGGATGTGCGCACAGTCTCGTCGAGCCCAGGCGCCGGAGCTTCTTCGACGACCTTCTGGTGACGGCGCTGAACCGAGCAATCCCGCTCGAAGAGATGCACAGCGTTGCCGTGCCGATCCGCGAAAACCTGAACTTCCACATGACGCGGCCGGGTCAGGTATTTTTCGATCAGCAGCCGGTCGTCACCGAAAGCAGCGGCGGCCTCGCGCTTGGCGCCGGCGATACCGTCTGCCAGATCCTCCGCCCGCTCGACCACGCGCATGCCCTTGCCGCCACCGCCGGCACTCGCCTTCAGCAGCACCGGAAAGCCGATATTCTCTGCGGCTTTTTCCAGCGTATCCGCGCCCTGGTCCGCGCCGTGATAGCCCGGCACAAGAGGAACGCCGGCTTTCGCCATGATATCCTTGGCGGCCGCTTTCGAACCCATCGCCTCGATTGCCGGAACGTCTGGGCCGATGAAGAGGATATTCGCTTCGGTACAAGCTCTTGCCAGCTCAGGGTTCTCGGAGAGAAAGCCATAGCCCGGATGAATGGCGTCCGCCCCCGTCGCCTTGGCCGCCTCAATCAGCCGGTCGATCCGAAGGTAGGAGTCCGCAGCCGGCGCCGGGCCGATTGGACAAGCCGTATCGGCGGCAGCCACATGCAAAGCGGCCGCGTCCGCTTCCGAATAAACCGCGACAGTGCGGATGCCCAGCGAACGGGCCGTGCGGATGATCCGGCAGGCAATCTCGCCCCTGTTGGCAATCAATAACGTTCGGATAGTGCGCATCTCCGTCATCAGGCGATCCAGTCCGGCTTGCGTTTTTCCAGGAATGCCGACAGCCCTTCCCGACCTTCCCGCGTGGCCCGTTGACCGGCAATCCGTTGGGCAGTCTCCCGCCGGGTCGTGTCGTCAAGCTGGCGTCCGGCGACCTCCCGCAGCAGGGTTTTCGAGGCCCGGATAGCGTCCGGGCTGCCTTTCTTCAACTCGCGCAGGATGGCGTCGACCGCCTCCTCCAGCGCGTCGGGAGCACAGACCGCGTGCAGCAATCCCATGCGCAAAGCCTCCGCAGCGACGAACCGCTCACCGGTCTGGAACCAACGGTGCGATTCCCGGATACCGATGGCCTGGATAACATAAGGGCTGATCACGCCCGGAATGATGCCGAGACGGACTTCGGACAAGGCGAATTGCGCAGGATCCGCCGCCACGGCGATATCGCAGCAGGCGCAGAGCCCGAGCCCGCCGCCCATCGCCGTGCCGTTGACCTTGGCGATCGTGGTCATCGGCAATGCGTAGAGCGCATCCATCATGTTCGAAAGCCGCATCGCGTCCTCGAAATTAGCGTGCTGCGTATGGTCTGCCGCCCGCTTCATCCAGTTGAGATCCGCTCCGGCGGAAAAGCTCTCGCCGGCACCGGTCAAGACAACGGCAAGAAGATCCGCCCGATCCGACAGCGAGCGAAACAAGCGGTGCAGATCATCGATCAGGATCTCGTCGAAGGCATTGTGGACGTCCGGCCGGTTCAGCGTGACGGTGAGGATACCGTCCGCGTCCTCGACAATCAGGCTTTCCGGGCGTTTTGGTGTGTATTCACTGTGCATCTGTTACATCCGGAAAATGCCGAATTTCGTCGGCTCGATGTCGCGGTTGAGCGAAGCGGAAATGGAGAGGCCCAGAACGGTGCGCGTATCGGCGGGATCGATGATTCCGTCGTCCCAGAGCCTTGCGCTGGCGTAATAAGGGTGCCCTTGTGTCTCGTATTGATCGCGGATCGGCGCCTTGAAGGCCTCCTCCTCGTCTTCAGGCCAGCTTTCGCCGCGTGCTTCCAGACCGTCCCGGCGCACCTGGGCCAGAACGCTCGCCGCCTGCTCACCGCCCATCACTGAAATCCTGGAGTTCGGCCACATGTAGAGCATGCGGGGACCGTAGGCGCGGCCGCACATACCGTAATTCCCGGCACCGAACGAGCCGCCGATAATGACCGTGAATTTGGGCACTCGGGCTGAGGCAACCGCTGTCACCAGCTTGGCCCCGTCCTTGGCGATACCGCCAGACTCGTACTTCCGGCCCACCATGAAGCCGGTGATGTTTTGCAGGAACACGAGCGGAATGCCGCGCTGGCAGCAGAGCTCGATGAAATGAGCGCCTTTCAGCGAGGACTCAGAGAACAGAATCCCGTTGTTGGCGATGATGCCGACCGGATAGCCCCAAAGATGGGCAAAACCGGTGACCAGTGTGGTGCCGTAGAGCGGCTTGAATTCATCAAACTCGGAACCATCGACAATGCGGGCGATGATCTCCCGCACGTCATAGGGCGTCCGGGTATCCTCCGGCACAACGCCATAGATCTCTTCCGCATCGTAAAGCGGCTCTACCGGCTCGCGCATGGCGAGGGTTGGCCGCTTCACACGATTAAGATTGCCGACGATCCGGCGCGCAAGCCCGAGCGCGTGGGTGTCGTCCCGGGCGATATGGTCGGTCACGCCCGAGATACGGGAATGCACATCCGCGCCGCCCAGATCCTCTGCGCTGACGACTTCACCAGTTGCCGCTTTCACGAGCGGCGGGCCGCCGAGGAAGATGGTGCCCTGCTCCTTGACGATGATGCTTTCGTCAGACATGGCAGGCACATAGGCGCCCCCAGCCGTGCAGGAGCCCATCACCACCGCGATCTGCGGGATACCGTCCGCCGACATGTTGGCCTGATTGTAGAAGATCCGCCCGAAATGATCCCGGTCGGGAAAGACTTCATCCTGCTCCGGCAGGAAGGCTCCACCGGAATCCACCAGATAGATGCAGGGCAATCCGTTCTGCCAGGCGATTTCCTGAGCCCGGAGATGCTTCTTCACGGTAATCGGAAAATAGGTTCCGCCCTTCACCGTCGCATCGTTGGCAATGACCATGACTTCCTGGCCCATCACCCGGCCTATGCCGGTCAATAAGCCGCCGGAGGAGATGTCACCGCCATACATGCCGTGGGCCGCGAGCTGGGAGAATTCGAGCCACGGCGCACCCGGATCGAGCAAGGTCCGGACCCTGTCTCGCGGCAGTAACTTTCCGCGGCTGACATGCCGTTCCTGGCTGCGAGCACCGCCGCCCAGCTTGACGCCGGCAACCTGCTCCTGCAGATCCGCGACAAGCGCTCGCATCCGGTCTGCATTGCGCCGGAAAGTTTCGTCTCGGCCCGCGAGGGCGGTCTTGATAACCGTCATTGGAAAACCCTTACCAGCCGCCGGTGCTGAGCCACCGCTCGACATGATCCAGCCGGTCGGCGCCCCAGAACGGCTCGCCATCGACAATAATGAACGGTGCGCCACAGACCCCGGCCTCAATCGAGGCATCGACCTCGGTCTTCAGCTTTTCCTTTACGTCCGCATCGTTGAGAGCAGCGCGAAGCTCGTCAGGATCCACACCGTTCGCGGCGGCAATCTCGATAACCGCCTCGGCATTGTTGATCGCTTTCATCTCCTGAAAGGCCGCATTGAAGAAAGCCAATGCAACTTTCTGCGCGAGGGCCTCGTCCTTGCCTTTCAGCCACCAGGTTGCGCGCGCCGCCGCTACGGAAAGAAACGGGAAGCTCTCCGGAAAGCTCAGAGGAAGCCCCATCAGACGGGCACAGCGATCAAGGTCGCGGCGGGAATACGCACCCTTCAGCGGTTGATCCATCAGCGGTGCATTGCCATTCAGCTTGAAGACCGCGCCGAGCAAAGTCGGACGCCAATCGACAGTACGGCCATAAAGCTTGGCCAGATCGTTGATCTTGTGTGCCGCCAGATAGGCGAATGGCGAGGAATAGTCGTAATAGAAAATAATCGGACTACCGTCCGCACCGTTCTCGGTCATTGTTTTGCTCCCTTAACTCCGTGGCCGGTCACCACGGCAATTCCGTTCCGTCGTAGTTAAAGAACCGCCCATTGTCAGACGGACTCAACCCGTCGATCACCGATTTGATACCGGTTGCACTTTCCACCGGCAGAACCGGGGCCGACGCGCCGCCCATATCCGTGCGCACATGGCCCGGATGGAACATCACTGCGGTGAGCCCGTTTCCGGCGAATTCCAGAGACAGGCATTTGACGGCCATGTTGAGGGCGGCCTTGGAGGACCGGTAAATATAGGACCCGCCGGTACATTCCGCGAGCGAGCCCATCTTCGAGCTGATGAAGGCCATCTGTTTGCGGTCACTGGACAGCACATTGTCTTTCATCGCCTCGGCGATACGGATCGGTCCGAAGAGGTTGGTTTGCATCGTGTCGGCCCAGGCCGCGTAATCGATCTCGGCCAGCATGCCGCGCCCGCCAATGATCCCGGCATTATTCAGCAAGACATCGACCGGACGGCCCTTATAGCGTTCCGCCATGGCCGCTATGCTGGCCGCGTCGTTCACATCCAGTGGGCAAAGCTCAACACCCTCAATGGCCGCGAGATCCGTGGCCCCGTCCGGATTGCGGCAGGCGCCGATCACAGACCATCCATCCGTCGCGTAAGCACGCGCCAACTCCAGACCTATTCCCCGGTTTGCCCCGGTAATCAGAACTGTCGGCATTTTCGCCTCCCTCAGCGTTCGTTGCCAGGCCGCACCATGGCTTTCGCCGTCACCTCGACCTCGACACGCATCTGCTCTTCGGCAAGATCGCAGATGATCGTCGTGTTCGCCGGACGGGCGGCATCGCAATATTTCTTGATGATCGGCTTGATCCGGTCGAACTCTTCCCGGCTGGCGACAAAGACCCGGACGCGGAGCATGTTTTCAAGGTTGCTGCGCGCCTGAAGCAGCGCCCGCTGAATGTTCAGGAAACAGAGCTCGGCCTGTTCCTCGACCGAATCCGGGAAGCTCATGCTCTCCGGATTGAAGCCCGTCGTGCCGGAGACATAGACCATATCGCCATCGACAACGGCACGGGCATATCCGGCCATTTCCTCGAACGGCGATCCTGAATAGATGCGCTTTCCGATCATAATTCCTCCTTCCGGCTCCTCTTGGTCGCCCCTTACCGTCGTTCCCCGACAGTAACGTGACAACCCTCGACATGATCATCGACCATGCCCATGGCCTGCATGAAAGCGTAGCACGTGGTCGGGCCGACGAAGCTCCAGCCGCGTTTTTTCAGATCTTTGGAAAGCCCCGTCGATTCCGGTGTGGTTGCCATGGTCTGCAGTGTCGCAAAGTCGAGCCGCTCCGGTCCGCGATGCTCCGCTCTGAAACCCCAGACATAGTCTGAGAGGGAGCCTTCCTTCTCGATCAGCTCAATGGCCCGCTTTGCGTTGTTGATCGTCGAGACGATCTTGCCCCGGTGCCGGACGATCCCGGCATCCTGCAGGCAGCGCTCGATATCCGCATCGGTGAAGGCGGCAACCTTCTCGATCTCGAAATCAGCAAAGGCCGCGCGGAAGTTCTCCCGCTTGCGGAGGATCGTCAGCCAGGAAAGTCCGGACTGGAAGCCCTCAAGACAGATTTTCTCAAACAGCGTGCGGTCGTCCCGCGCCCGCTGCCCCCACTCGGTGTCGTGATAGTGCCGATAGAGATCGTCTCCGGCGCACCACCAGCAGCGCGGTTTACCGTCAGCCTCATGGATCAGGCCGTTTTCATGGTCGATGGCCACGGTGGCACTCCCGGTCAGGCAGTTTCCTTGAAAAGCTCGCGGCCGATCAGCATCCGGCGAATCTCGCTGGTACCGGCACCGATCTCGTAGAGCTTGGCATCCCGCAGCAGCCGACCCGTCGCGGTGTCGTTGATATAGCCGTTGCCGCCGAGGCATTGAATCGCTTCGAGCGCCATCCAGGTTGCCTTTTCGGCAGCGTAGAGAATTGCGCCGGCGGCGTCCTTCCGGGTGACCTCTCCCCGGTCGCAGGCCTTGGCCACGGCATAGACATAAGCCTTGGCCGAATTCATCGTTACATACATGTCGGCGATCTTGCCCTGCATGAGCTGGAACTCGCCGATCGACTTGCCGAACTGTTTACGCTCATGAATGTAGGGCACAACGATATCCATGCAGGCCTGCATGATACCGAGCGATCCGGCGGCCAGCACGGCGCGCTCGTAATCGAGCCCACTCATCAGCACCCGGGCACCGCCATTCAGTTGGCCGAGCACATTCTCCTCCGGCACCTCGCAGTTCTCGAACACCAACTCGCAGGTGTTCGAGCCGCGCATACCGAGCTTGTCCAGCTTCTGCGCTGTCGAGAATCCCTTGAAGCTCTTCTCGATCAGGAAAGCGGTGATGCCATGCTGGTGCGCCTCGGGATCGGTCTTGGCATAGACCACCAGCGTATCCGCGTCCGGGCCGTTGGTGATCCACATCTTGGTGCCATTCAGGACGTAACGGTCACCCTTCTTTTCCGCCCGCAGTTTCATTGAAACGACGTCGGAGCCGGCACCGGGTTCGCTCATGGCCAGCGCGCCGACATGCTCCCCGGAGATCAGCTTCGGCAGATATTTCTGCCGCTGTTCCTCTGTCCCGTTCAGCCGGATCTGGTTCACACAGAGATTGGAATGGGCGCCGTAGCTCAGCCCCACCGATGCGGATGCCCGGCTGATTTCTTCCATGGCGACAGAATGTTCGAGATACCCCATCCCGGCACCGCCGTACTTTTCGTCCACCGTAACGCCGAGCACACCGAGAGCGCCAAGCTTTGGCCAGAGATCCATCGGGAATTCGTTCGACCGGTCGATCTCCGCCGCACGCGGCGCGATCTCGTCCGCCGAGAAAGAACGCACCGCATCGCGCAGCATGTCCGCGGTCTCGCCCAGATCGTAGTTCAGCGAGGGGATATCATTCGGGATCATTCTCGTTTCCTCCGCTTTGCATTTTCACGGCGTCAGTTGCCGCTCCGGTCGTCTTCGCGACCATGCATGAGCATCATTGTGGCAAGCGCTGTCGCCGCCAGTTTTTCCGTATCGTTCTTCACCGCAATAACATCGCACCGGCAGACCACGAGCGAGCGCCCGGGCCGCACGACTTCAGCCCTGGCAACCAGCCGTTCCCCGTCACCGGGCGAGACGATATTCATCTTGTATTCGACGGTCAGGATGCTGGCATCCGCCGGCGCCAGCGTAAAGGCGGCATAGCCGCAGGCATTGTCCGCAAGCGTGCCAATAATGCCGCCATGGAAGAAACCATGCTGCTGTGTCAGCTCCTCCCTGTAGGGAAGACCGATCTCGCAGCGCCCAGGCGCGACTTCGGAAAGCACGGCGCCGATATGCGTCATGAAGGCCTGCCGGGCAAAGCTTTCTCGCACACGGCCGGCAAAATCGAGGTTGGGTGTCTGAAATCTGGGCATCGGACTTTCATTGACGTTCACGTCAATCATTCCCGTCTTTGGCAAGATCCGTCAACGACTCAATGCAACTCGCCTCGACGGCATCGAGCTCGTCCAGGATCAGGGTCATCTCCCGGACCTGTTCCTGCAGCTTCGAACGCCGCGCCCGGAGCTTTCCCAGAAGCAACAGGATCTGCCGCTCTTCGCCACGTTCGGCATCATAGAGGTCAATGATTTCACGAATTTCTTCGAGAGAAAGGCCGAGCCTCCGGCCTCGCGCGATGAGACCGACGCGCACCTTGTCCCGTAGGCTGAAAATCCGTGTCCGGCCGCGCCGGGCCGGGCAGATCAGACCCAATGCCTCATAGTGCCGGATTGCCCGCGTTGTCAGATCGTATTCGCGGGCAAGATCCGCCGTGGTGATTTCCTTCAGCATCGAAAAAGGAAATCACCGATTGACGCGTACGTCAATCAATCCAGTTACATCAGGAACAGCGCGGCAAGCCCGAGGAAGGTGAAAAAGCCGACCACATCCGTCACTGTGGTGAGAAACACCGTGGAGGCGACGGCCGGGTCGATCTTGAACCGCTCGAGCGTGATCGGGATCAAGGTCCCTGAAAGACCGGCAACAAACAGGTTGATCATCATCGCCGACGCCATCACTGCAGCGATCTGCGGATCCCCGAACCAGGCCCAACAGGCGCCGGCGGCAATCAACGCAAACATTATCCCGTTCAGCGAGCCCACCGTCATTTCCTTCATCACGAACTTGAAGGCATTGGTGGAACTCAGCTCGCGCATAGACAGCGCCCGCACGGCGACGGTCAAAGTCTGGGTTCCTGCATTGCCGCCCATGGAGGCGACAATCGGCATCAGCACCGCGAGGGCAACGATCTTCTCGATCGTGGTCTCGAAGGCACCGATCACGCCAGAGGCGACAATCGCCGTCACCAGGTTGACCGCCAGCCAGGAGAACCGGCTGCGGGTGGTGCTCAACAGACTGCCATGCAGATCATCATTCGCCACACCGCCGAGACGCAGGATGTCTTCCTCCGCCTCCTCGTTCATGACATCGACCACGTCATCCACCGTGATCATACCGATCAGCCGCTCGTCAGCGTCCACTACCGGCGCGGAAACAAGCCCGTATTGCCGGAACATCATGGCGACGTCTTCCTGGTCCATCACGAGCGGCACCTTGTGGAAATCCGTACTCATGACGTCAGCTACCCGCACCGGACGCTTGCTCCGCAGCAAGCGGCTGAGCGACAGTTTCCCAAAAGGATGATGAGCCGGGTCGACAACATAGATATCGTAAAAATAATTCGGCAGCTGTTCCGTGGTGCGCAGGAAGTCAATGGTTTGGCCGACAGTCCAGTGCTCCGGAACCGTCACCATCTCACGCTGCATGAGACGACCGGCACTGGCCTCGTCGTAGGCCAGCCCCTCCTCGACCATCGCGCGTTCGCGATCGGGCATGGTGTCAAGCAGACGCGCCTGTTCGTCGTCGTCCAATTCCCCCAGAATCTCGACAGCATCGTCGGATTCCAGCATGTGCATGGCGTTCCTGAGAACCTCCTCGTCAAGCAGAGGAATCACTTCCTCACGCACCTTGTCGTCGAGGTAGGTCAGGGTCTCGGGGTCGAAATAGCGCCCCAGAACGACAACCAGCGCTTCCCGGTTACGTCCCGAATAACGCTCGATCAGGTCGGCATGGTCGGCGGCGTGCAGCGGACGCACGAGCCGGTAGAGCTGGCGCGGGTTATCTCCAGCCAGCGCCTGCGCGACTTCCTTTTCCAGCTCCGGCGTAAGCCCATAAAGCTTCGAGGCAGCAACGCTGTCATAAACGGCGAGCTCTTTCTCCAGAGACCGGATCCGCCGCTTCAGCTTCTTCTTTTTCCGCTTGGCCCGCGCCTTGCGCTGGATGACCGCCGCTTCATCGCCGGGAAGCTTCTCGGCGCCGACAGACTCCACTGGCTCCTGCACTGGATCGTTGGGACCATCGACGCTCACCGGCTCACCCCTTTTTGGCACGGATGCGGTGATGCTCCTGTGCGTCGACAACAGCAACGGCCGCCATGTTGATGATGCCGCGTACGGTAACCGACGACGTCAGGATATGCATCGGATACGCCGTGCCGAGCAGGATCGGCCCGACCGACAGGCCGCGACCGAGCGTCTTCAGCAGATTGAAGGAGATATTGGCAGAATCGATCCCCGGCATGACCAGCAGGTTCGCGGCCCCGGTAAGGCCTGCGCCCGGGAAAGCCCGGTCACGAGTCGCCTCGCTGAGCGCCGCATCGGCATGCATCTCCCCCTCGATCTCGATATCTGGATAGGCCTTTTTCAGCGCGGGAATCGACTCCCTCATCCGGACTGCAGACTCCAGATTTGATGAGCCGAAGTTGGAATGCGACAACAGGGCGACCTTCGGCTCGATGCCAAAGCTGCGTACTTCCGTCGTTGCAAGCCCGACCATTTCCACCAGATCCGAGGCACTCGGCGTCGGGTTTACGTGGGTGTCGAGAATGAAGATCGGTCCCTGCGGCATGATCAGAAGACTGAGAGCCGTGCAGCGATGCACACCCGCACGCGGGCCGATGATATCAATGACTTCGACCAGATGATCGCGCCAGCGGCCAATCGCGCCGCAGATACCGGCATCCGCCTCACCCTGACACACCATGATCGACGAGATCGCGGTCGGCCTGTTGCGCATGATCTGCCGCGCCCGGTCCGGCGCAACCCCGCGCCGGGCCATCATCTTGTGATAGGTCGCAGCGAAGGAATCGAGCCGATCGTCATTCTGCATATCAACGATCTCGATATCCTCGTCCGGCTTCAAGCGGAGATGCAGATCCTCGATCTTTCCGGCGATTACATCGCGCCGGCCAATCAGCAACGGACGTGCAATGCCTTCATCCACGATGCTCTGGGCGGCGCGCAGGATCCGGTCCTGCTCGCCTTCCGCAAAGGCAATACGTTTCGGGTCCTGCTTGGCGGATAGCACCACCGGGCGCATCACCTGACCGGAGCGGTAGACGAACTGGCTCAGCTTCTCGTGATACCAGTCGAAATCCTCCATCGGCATGGTGGCGACGCCGCTGTCCATCGCGGCCTTGGCGACGCGCGGCGCAATCTCCAGGATGAGGCGTGGATCGAACGGCTTCGGAATCAGATATTCCGGACCAAAGGAAGGAGCCTCTCCGCCATAAGCGCTCGCGACAACGTCGGAGGCTTCCTGCTGGGCCAGATCGGCGATGGCTTCGACCGCGGCGATCTTCATTTCCTCGTTGATCGTCGTCGCCCCGACATCAAGCGCGCCACGGAAAATATACGGGAAGCAGAGAACGTTGTTCACCTGGTTCGGATAATCCGAACGGCCGGTACAGATCAGCGCATCGGGGCGAACCGCGCGCACATCTTCCGGCGTGATTTCCGGGTCCGGATTGGCAAGAGCGAGAACCAGCGGGTCCTTCGCCATCTTCTTGACCATGTCCTGCTTCAGCACGCCCGGCGCGGAAAGACCAAGGAAGACGTCGGCACTATCGATGACCTCTCCCAGAGTGCGGGCATCGGTTTCCTGGGCAAACGCTTCCAGGTGCGGGTTCATCGCGGCGCGGCCCTTGTAGACCACACCATCAATGTCCGTGACGGTAACGTTCTCGTACTTCACACCCATTGAGACAAGCAGCTTCAGGCAGGCAAGCGCCGCAGCGCCGGCACCGGAGGTGACCAGTTTGATGTCTTCCAGCTTCTTGTCGACGCAGCGAAGACCGCTGAGGATTGCCGCCGCGACAATAATGGCCGTGCCGTGCTGGTCGTCATGGAAAACCGGGATGTTCATCCTGGCGCGAAGCTTTTCCTCGATTTCAAAGCATTCCGGCGCCTTGATATCTTCGAGATTGATACCGCCGAAAGTCGGCTCCAGTGAGGCTACGACATCGCAGAACTTGTCGACATCGAGCTCATCGACCTCAAGGTCGAACACGTCGATATAAGCGAACTTCTTGAAGAGGACGGCCTTGCCTTCCATCACCGGCTTGGAGGCGAGCGGTCCGATATTGCCAAGGCCAAGTACCGCGGTCCCGTTCGTGATCACGCCGACGAGGTTTCCGCGGGCCGTCATGTTCCGGACTTCGTTCGGATCTTCCACGATGGCCATGCAGGCGTAGGCAACGCCCGGAGAATAGGCAAGAGAGAGATCACGCTGGGTCGCAAGCGGCTTGGTCGCTTCGACCGTCAGCTTCCCCGGCCTCGGGTACTTGTGAAAATAAAGTGCCGCTTCCTTCAGTTCGTCAGCCACGATGGCTCTCCCCGATCACATCCGCATCCGGTCATTGGATAGACCGCATAGCCCTATAACGCCACAGCAGATGTGGCGCCGAGAGGCAATTAAGTCATTATGATACTGAGAGAGATGGTGCGGTCGAGAAGACTCGAACTTCCACCCTGTTTCCAGGACAGCGACCTCAACGCTGCGCGTCTACCAATTCCGCCACGACCGCACATGTGGTGACATCTGAAGGCTTGCGCCTTCGGGATGCGGGGGAGTAGCAAATCCCTTTAACGGGATCAAGTAGCATTGTGCGGAAAAGAGCATGGATGCGAAAAAACTTTGACCCGGCCAGGAGAGAGATGACGATGCCAGGAACAAAATCACCATGACGGTTGAATGGCGGATATCCGATAAACCGGTCGCCTATCCGGACGCGCTTGCTGAAATGGACGCCCGCGCGGCGGCCATTCGCGACGGGACTGCGCCGGAACTCGTCTGGCTTCTGGAACACCCTCCCCTCTATACAGCCGGCACCAGCGCGAACCCGGACGATCTGCTGGAAACCGACCGTTTTCCGATCTTCCAGACCGGCCGCGGCGGCCAATACACCTATCATGGCCCCGGTCAGCGAGTGGCCTATGTCCTGCTCGATCTGAAATCACGCAAACAGGATATCCGTGCTTACGTCTGCGCCCTGGAAGACTGGATCATCCGCACGCTCTCGGCCTTCAACGTCAAGGGAGAGCGGCGCGACGGCCGGGTCGGTATCTGGGTGACACGTGGCGATATCGGCGCCCCCCTGCGGGAGGACAAGATCGCCGCCATAGGCGTGCGCCTGAAACGCTGGGTTTCCATGCACGGCGTTTCGATCAACGTAGAGCCGGAGCTCTCCCATTTCGAGGGGATCGTACCCTGCGGCATCAGTGAGCACGGCGTCACCAGCCTGCACGACATGGGTCAATTGGTTTCAATGGCGGAAGCTGACATCGAACTGCGCGCCGCGTTTGAGACCGTTTTTGGGCCGGGACAACAATTCTGCCGTCAGGACGAAACCGGCTCCGTCGCATAAAGCAAAAGCTCGAAAACGCACAATCGGTAAAATGTATTTTAAAGAAATTTCGCATTAACTTAACGGTATTGAGTCGATACTATATGGAGACATTCATCTGAACGATCTGGTTTTCGAATGACGCGCCACCAGACCAACATAGCCGAAACCGTTCGTACAATGTCGCCGGACGAGTGTGAGGTATTCGACCTGATTTTGGACGGTTACAATCCGTCGAAACCGGAAGATGTCGGAGAATTTGTTGCCCGCATCGACACCCCGATTGCAGATCTTCTTCTCGGTCTTCTCGAAAAACGCCTGCTGCAGAAAATAGAGATCAAGGGCCGTATGTCTCTGCAGGCGAACCCTGCTGCCGTCTGGTTCCTCGCCGAGCCGGAATATCGCACCTTTTCGCGATAGGGCTCTCACGCCGCCCGGCTAAAGTGCCGTCACCGCTTTCACCATAAGCCCGATTGCGCGGCGTGCTTCCTGCTCAAGAAGCCGGCCATCCTGCTGCAGATCCGCAACAGTCACGGCCGGACGCGGATCGTCCGCGTGGAGAAGATGATTCCGCCGATTACGCAGCCAGAGATAGTCGGCTCCGAACCGAGCCTCGTTCTGAACCAGCCCGTCAACG
This sequence comes from Nisaea sp., assembly GCF_034670185.1. NCBI lineage: Bacteria > Pseudomonadati > Pseudomonadota > Alphaproteobacteria > Rhodospirillales > Thalassobaculaceae > Nisaea > Nisaea sp. The sequence goes on along the minus strand of NZ_JAXMNY010000003.1, from coordinate 589,612 downwards.
TCCCCCTGATACAATTCAGCATCCAGCGCCGCCTGTGCGAGCACGAGTGCCGCCAACCAGGCTCCGGCAGCAAAGCACCGGCTCATCTCGTCAAAAAGCGCCTCGGCCTGCGGCGAGAGATCCAGCCCCTCGCCATCGCTCTCCCGATCAATCAGCCCTCGGATCCAGTCAAGTCTACGGAGCATCTCGCTGGAAGATGGCAAAGCCTGTCCGAAAGTCTGCATTTTGATCTCAGAGAGTCGGCCGCTGATGGAAGCCGGAATGGCCGGGCGGATCGGCATCGTCGAAACACTCAATGCCGGACACCTTGGCTGCAGGCGGACCGCTGCGGCAGGCTTCGATCATCGCATTCACACTATCGGACGAGCCGGAAAAGACCGCTTCGACCGTACCGTCGCTCCGGTTCCGCACCCAGCCGTCAAGGCCGGCCCCGCTCGCCTCGCTCACAGTCCACCCGCGATACCAGACACCCTGGACGCGACCGGAAATCACGACCCGTATCGTTGTCCGCGGAACATGTTCGCTCATCAATGGCCGCCCGTCAGTTGGCGATGGATCTCCTGGAACAGAGTTAGCCAATGCATCGGCAATTGTATAGGGTGGGAACCGCCTGGCCGCCCCCAATCACACCCGATTCCCTCGCACGGTCAGGAGCGCAATACCTCCGGCACACTTAAATCTCCAGACACGCACACTGTTGTTCGACAGGAGATCCGCCGCCTCCACGCTAAAAGACAAAAGTCCACACGATCGTCCTTGCCGGGTCAGGGGGGCGATGCGTATAACGGGCCTTTAATGACTAGCACTCAGCCCACGCCCCAAAGTGACGCGCCCACGCTCCGACTCCGACACCTGCTCGGCATCGAAGGCCTATCGCGCCCCGACATTGAAGCGCTCCTGGATCTTTCCGACCGCTATGTCGACATCAACCGCCGCGCGGACAAGAAAATGTCGAGCCTGCGCGGCCGCACAATCATCAACCTTTTCTTCGAGAACTCGACCCGAACGCGCACCAGCTTCGAGCTGGCAGGCAAGCGGCTCGGCGCCGATGTGCTCAATATGTCGGTCGGCACCAGTTCGGTGAAAAAAGGGGAAACCCTGATCGACACAGCCGTCACTTTGAACGCCATGCACCCGGATGTGCTGACCATCCGGCACGGCGACTCAGGCGCCGTGCACCTGCTGGCGCAAAAGGTGAACTGCGGCGTCATCAATGCCGGAGACGGCACCCACGAGCACCCGACCCAGGCCCTGCTCGATGCGCTGACGATCCGGCGCCGAAAAGGCGATCTGACGGGCCTGCAGGTCGCCATCTGCGGCGACGTCGCCCACAGCCGGGTTGCCCGCTCCAATATCCATCTGCTCTCGATCATGGGCGCCCGGGTCCGGGTCTGCGCTCCGCCGACCCTGATCCCGCCGGGCCTCGAACGTCTTGGTGTCGAAATACATCACGACATGCGCACCGGGCTTGCCGACTGCGACATCGTGATGATGCTGCGGCTGCAGAACGAGCGCATGGAAGGCAGCTTCGTGCCGTCCGTCCGTGAGTATTACCGTCTGTTCGGCCTCGATCATGAAAAGCTCTCGGTCGCCAAGCCGGACGCGCTGGTCATGCATCCGGGACCGATGAACCGGGGTGTCGAGATCGACTCCGACGTGGCCGACGACATTGACCGCAGCCTTATCCGCGAGCAGGTCGAAATGGGGGTCGCCGTCCGCATGGCATGTCTCGAAGTCCTGGCGGAATCGCAGCTCGAACCATGGGCGAAGAACCAGTGAGCCGTACTCTTTTCAAGAACGCCCGCCTGCTCGACCCGGAGTCCGGTCTGGATACGCAGGGAGCCATGCTGGTGGATGGGGCTCGTGTCCTCGATATCGGCCCGAACGTTTTTGTCGATGCCGTCCAGGAGGATGTGCATGTCGTCGACTGCAAGGGCCTCTGCCTCGCCCCAGGCCTGGTCGACATGCGGGTCTCCACCGGTGAGCCGGGGAACGAGCATATCGAGACCCTGGCAACGGCAGCCCAGGCCGCGGTTGCTGGCGGTGTGACCACCTTCACCTGCCTGCCGAATACCGATCCCATCGTCGACGATGTCGCGGTGCTGGAATTCGTCGAGCGTCTGGGACGCGATGTCGGGCTGGTGAATATCCATTCCTATGCCGCCGCCACCAAAGGGCTCGGCGGCAAGGTAATGACTGAACTCGGCCTGCTGCATGAATCCGGCGCGGCCGGTTTCACCGACGGCGGCAAGGCCATTGCGCACCCCCTGGTGATGCGCCGCCTGCTGTCCTACGCGCAGCTGTTCGATACCGTAATCATCCAGCATCCCGAAATGCCGGAGATGGTCGGCAGCGGCGTGATGAACGAAGGCGAGACGGCAACACGGCTCGGCCTGCCGGGTATCCCGGCCGCGGCCGAAGTGATGATGATCGAGCGGGATCTCCGGCTGGTCGAGTTGACCGGTGGCCGGCTGCACTTTTCCTGCCTTTCCACCGCTGCGGCAGTCGATGCCGTGCGCCGGGCCAAGGCATCCGGATTGCGGGTAACAGCGGACACTGCACCGCCCTATTTCTCGCTGACCGAATCCGCCGTGATCGGGTACCGGACCTTCGCCAAGCTATCCCCGCCCCTGCGCACCGAAGAGGACCGCAACGCGGTGATCGAAGGCATTGCCGACGGCACCATCGACGCCATCGTCAGTGCCCACATCCCGGGAGACCGGGACCAGAAGCGTCTGCCCTTCACGCAAGCCGACTTTGGCGGCGTCGGACTGGAAACGCTTCTCTCTGTGTCTCTGGAGCTGGTGCATAACGATCAAGTGCCGCTGCTGACGGTCCTGAAAGCCTTGACCCAGTCTCCCGCCGATCTGCTGAAACTTCCGGCTGGAAGGCTGCGCAAGGGACATCTCGCGGACTTCATCCTGTTCGATCCGAACCGGGCCGTGCGGATCGACAGGGATGAGTTGCGCGGTAAATCCAGAAACACGCCGTTCGACGAGCGCCCCGTGCAGGGCCGCGTCGAGCGCACCTATCGGGCCGGCAATCTGGTTTTCGATATCGAGACCTCACCTGTGCCGGAGCGACGGAGATTCCCCGATGCCTGACCTTCTGGGACCTCTTGAATATACGTGGCCGTTCTATTCCTGCGCTCTCGCAGCCTATCTGCTCGGCTCCATCCCCTTCGGGCTGGTCCTGACACGGCTCGCCGGGCACGGTGACGTCCGTGCCATCGGCTCCGGCAGTATCGGCGCAACCAATGTGTTGCGCACCGGTAGCAAGGGATTGGCAGTGGCGACGCTGATCTGCGACAGCGGCAAAGGCGCTGCCGCCGTGCTGCTCGCCTCCCAATACGGGCCTGATATGGCCGTTATCGCCGCGGGTGCCGCGATGCTCGGCCATTGTTTTCCAATCTGGCTGAAATTCAATGGTGGCAAGGGCGTAGCAACCGCTTTCGGTATCCTCCTCGCGCTGGCTCCCTTAGTCGGCGGGCTGACGGGCCTTACCTGGCTCGCGGTCGCAGTGACTTTCCGAATTTCCTCGCTCTCCGCCCTCGTCGCGGCTTTAGCGGCGCCGTTCTATATGGAATGGCTCGTCGACCGGCAACATGCGGAACTCGCGCTCTTCATGGCAGTGCTCGTTGTCTTCCGCCATCACGCTAATATCCGCCGCCTGATCAAGGGTGAGGAAAGCCGGATCAATTTCTCCAAAGGCAAGCCGAAGAGCTAAAACCGGCTCCTCCACTCAGAAATCCTCCCGTCCCGTCCATGGCTGAGACAGGAGGATTACCATGGCCAAAGGACACCAGACATCTGCAGCACCGGATGCAGCCGAAAGGCTCGCCCGTCTTCGTCTGATACGCACGGAAAACGTCGGACCGGTCACATTCCAGCATCTGCTCGCCCGCTTCGGCTCGGCTCGAGCTGCGCTGGAGAAATTGCCGGATCTCGCCCGCCGGGGCGGCAGGCGAGCGAAACTGAAGATCCCGCCGCTGGCGGAGGTCGAAAAGGAAATCGCGGCAAACGAGCGGGCCGGGGGCCGGCTGCTGGTAATAGGAGAGCCGGACTATCCGGCGATGCTCGCCCAGACAGAGGGCGCACCGGCTGCGATATCCCTCTTCGGTCATGCCCACCTGTTTCTGGAGCCGTCAGTTTCCATCGTCGGTGCCCGCAACGCTTCCGGCAATGCCGTGCGGTTCACTGAAAAACTGGCCCGTGACCTCGGAGCGCATGGGGTCATCGTGATTTCTGGCCTGGCCCGAGGCATCGACACAGCGGCGCACACGGGTGCCCTCGAAACCGGCACCGTCGCGGTTGTCGCCGGTGGCGCCGATGTCATTTATCCGCCTGAGAATGCCGCGCTTCATGCCCGCATCCTCGCCGAAGGCGCCCTGATTGCCGAAGCGCCTATCGGCACGCGGCCGCTGGCCCGCCATTTCCCCGCCCGGAACAGGATCATAGCGGGGCTGACCCGCGCCACGCTCGTCGTGGAAGCGGCAAAGCGCTCCGGATCGCTGATTACCGCCAGGTTTGCCGCCGATCAGGGCCGGGAGGTTTGCGCCGTGCCCGGATCGCCAATGGACCCGCGCTGTGCCGGAAGCAACGGATTGCTGCGCGACGGCGCCCATCTGATCGAGCGGGCGGAGGACATATTGAGTCTGCTGCTGCGCGGCGGCGTCCGGGAAGAACCGGCGATCGCCGACCTGTTCGGCATCTCCGGTTTTACCCCTCAACCCGCCGACGAGATTGACGATAAAGCGCGCACACGGGTGCTCACCATTTTGGATGCAACGCCGCTAGCGGTTGACGAAATCATCCGCCAATGCCAATTGTCACCGCCGGTGGTCCTAACCATCCTGTTGGAAGCAGAGCTGGCCGGTGAGGCTGAGCGGCATCCAGGGAATCGAGTGGCGAGACGCTATAACCCTCCGTAATCTGGAGGATTTTCGACGCCACGACCGGGCCACCGCCACAAGGAAAGGACTTCCGGTAGCCCATGAAAGTCGTCGTTGTCGAATCGCCGGCCAAAGCCAAAACGATCAATAAATACCTTGGCAGTGATTACAAGGTGCTGGCCAGCTACGGGCATATCCGGGATCTGCCCTCGAAGGACGGATCGGTCGATCCGGACGCCGATTTCGCCATGATCTGGGAAGCCCAGCCCCGGGCGGAAAAGCAGATCAAGGAAATCGCCAACGCTGTCAAAGGCGCCGAAAGCCTTTTTCTCGCAACTGACCCGGATCGCGAAGGTGAAGCGATTTCCTGGCATGTGCAGAACGTGCTTTCAGAACGCAAGGCCCTGAAAGGCGTCGATGTGAAGCGCGTGGTCTTTCATGAGATCACAAAGCGCGCCGTGCTGGATGCCATCGATAATCCGCGCGAACTAGATCAGGATCTGGTCGACGCCTATCTGGCCCGCCGCGCCCTCGACTATCTGGTTGGGTTCACGCTGTCGCCGGTGCTCTGGCGCAAGCTGCCCGGATCCCGGTCCGCCGGCCGGGTGCAGTCTGTTGCCCTGCGTCTGATCTGCGAACGGGAAGCCGAGATCGAGGCCTTCCGGTCAGAGGAATACTGGACCATCGATGCGGCGTTCCGGACCAAGGAGCGCAAGAATTTCACTGCCCGCCTGACCCACCTCGACGGTGAGAAGCTACAGAAATTCTCCATCAATACCGAGGCAGCGGCGAAAGCCGCCGTGGAGCGCATTCAGGGCGGGGCCTACGCGGTCCGCTCTCTGGAAAAGAAGCAAACCAAGCGCAACCCATACCCGCCATTCACCACCTCGACATTGCAGCAGGAGGCCTCGCGCAAGCTCGGCTTCGGTGCGTCGCGCACCATGCAGCTCGCGCAGAAGCTCTATGAGGGTATCGATCTCGGCGGCGAGACCGTCGGCCTGATCACCTATATGCGTACCGACGGCGTGCAGCTCAGCCAGGATGCCGTCTTCGCCATCCGCGACGATATCGGCAAGAACTTCGGCGACCGCTATCTGCCGAACAGCCCGCGGATGTACAAGAACAAGTCGAAGAACGCACAGGAAGCCCACGAGGCGATCCGGCCGACCGATGTGCGCCGGCATCCGCGCGAGATGGCAGCCCGGCTCGACAAGGATATGGCCCGGCTCTACGAGCTGATCTGGAAGCGCACCGTCGCCTGCCAGATGGCCAGCGCCGAGCTGGACCAGACCATCGTGACGATCCAGGCCGCCGACAGCCGCGCTGAATTCCGCGCCACCGGCTCCATCATCACCTTCGACGGCTTCCTCAAACTTTATCAGGAAACCCGGGACGAGCCCGCGCAGAGCAGCGAGGAAGACGAGGACGGACGCCTGCTGCCTGCCGTGAAGGAAGGCGAAGCGCTGGCCCATGACGAGCCCAAGGCGGAACAGCATTTCACACAACCGCCGCCGCGCTACAGCGAAGCGAGTCTGGTGAAAGGGCTTGAGGAACTCGGCATCGGCCGGCCCTCGACCTATGCCAGCATCCTGCAGGTGCTGCAGGACCGGAACTATGTTGTCCTCGACAAACGCCGTTTCATTCCGGAAGATAGGGGGCGGCTGGTCACCACCTTTCTGTCCAACTTCTTTACCCGCTACGTGCAGTATAACTTCACGGCCGAGCTGGAAGACGCCCTCGACAATATCGCCGAAGGCACGGTCGCCTGGAAAAAGGTCCTCACCGATTTCTGGAAGGCCTTTCACGAAGCGGTCGACAAGACCAAGGACCTTAAAATCTCCGATGTGCTGACCGCCCTCGACGAGGAACTCGGCCCGCACTTCTTCCCGGTCGACGAAAGCGGCGAAACCGTCCGGGCATGCCCGACCTGCAGCGATGGCCGTCTCGGCTTGAAGCTCGGCAAATTCGGCGCATTCATCGGCTGCTCGAACTATCCGGAATGCAAGTTCACCCGGCAGATGACTCAAGCCGGCGACGGGAGCGAGGACGGAACTGCCGATCTTGCGAACGGCCCGAAAATTCTCGGCAAGGATCCGGCGACCGGACTTGATGTCTCGATACGCAAGGGCCCGTACGGAACCTATGTACAGCTCGGTGAGAAGACAGACGATGTGCCGAAGCCAAAACGGGCATCGCTGACCAAGGGCATGGTTCCGTCCGAAGTCACCCTGGAAACCGCACTGGGTCTCTTGGCCCTGCCGCGTGAGGTTGGCCCGGATCCGGAAAGCGGTGAGGTCATCCTTGCCGGTATCGGACGCTACGGCCCCTATCTGAAGATCGGCAGCACCTATGTTTCGATCCCCGCCGGGGACGATGTGCTGACCATCGGCATCAATCGCGCAGTCGACCTGATCGCGAACAACCCGAAGAAAAAGAGCCCGGGACGTGAGCTCGGGGAATATGACGGCAAACAAATCACCGTCGGCGCCGGCCGTTTCGGGCCCTATGTGAAGCACCTTAAAATCTATGCGACGATTCCGAAGGCGATCACGCCGGAAGAGATCACGCTGGAGCAGGCTATCGAGCTGATCAAGGCCAAGGCGGAGAAATCCGGTGCCGCGAAGAAGGCACCCGCCAAAAAGGCTCCAGCGAAGAAAGCGACGGTAGCCAAAAAACCGGCAGCGAAGAAGGCGACAGCCAAGAAAGCACCGGCAAAAAAGGCGGCTGCTAAAAAGCCTGCCGCGAAGAAGCCGGCCGCGGCGGCCGGCAGCGACTAGGCCGGCGGCGCGCGTGGCACCACGCAAAATGCCGCCCGGCTTGCCCAGCCGCGAGGCCATACTCGAATTCATCCGTGACAGCCCAACGCCGGTCGGACGCCGGGAAATCGCGCGCGCCTTCAACATAAAAGGCGCTGACCGCATTCCGCTGAAAGCCATGCTGAAAGATCTGGCGGTGGAAGGCCAGATCGATCTCGGCCGTCACAGGCGCGCGGCGGCACCCGGCACATTGCCGGAAGTAACCGTGGTCGCCATCACCGCTATCGACGATGACGGCAATGCGTCCGCACGCCCGCTTACATGGCGGGAAGAAAACGCCCCGCCGGCCATCACCATCCCTCTCTCCTCCCGAACACCGTCTGTCGGCATCGGGGACAGGGCGCTGGTCAAGCTGGAGCGCACCGATAAGGACCAGTATCGCGGCCGCATCATGCGCCGCCTGGAGAGCTCGGGAGAGCGTGTCGTCGGACAGTTGCGTAAAGAAGGCAAAGGCTACCGGATCGTCTCGTCTGACCGCAGGGCCCGCAGTGATTACGTGGTGGAACCGGGAGATCTCTCGGAGGCAAAACCGGGCGAGCTGGTCGTGGCCGAGATCCTGCCGCGCGGGCGGATGGGGCTCCAGCATGTCCGGATCACCGAAGTGCTGGGTGACGCCAATGCTCCGCGCGCCGTCAGCCTGATCGCCATTGCCGAGCACGAGATACCGGCTGTTTTCCCCGATGCCTGCACGGTCCAGGCCGAGACGTCGAAGCCTGTTACCCTCGGCAAGCGGACCGACCTTCGGAATATTCCCTTCGTCACCATTGACGGCAGCGACGCGCGCGATTTCGACGATGCGGTCCATGCCGAAGTCGACACCGATCCAAAAAACAAGGGCGGGTATCGCATCCTCGTCGCCATCGCGGATGTTGCACACTATGTCCGGCCCGGCGATGCGCTGGACACCGAAGCGCGCAAACGCGGCAATTCGGTCTATTTCCCTGACCGGGTTGTGCCGATGCTGCCGGAGGCCCTCTCGAACGGGCTCTGCTCACTCCGGCCGAACGAAGACCGCGCCTGTCTCGCGGTCGAGATGGTGATTGATTCCCGTGGCCATAAGATGAGCCACAAATTCATGCGCGGACTGATGCGTTCCACAGCGCGCCTGACCTATGAACAGGTGCAGGCTGAGGCTGACGGCACGACCGATACCGATGTTGTACCGGACGGTATCACCGCGCCTCTCTATGGTGCGTTCCGTCTTCTGCTCGCCGCTCGTGAAAAGCGCGGCGCTCTTGACCTTAACCTGCCGGAACGCAAGGTGGTGCTAGGGGACGATGGCAAAATCGCATCCATTGAACCTCGGGAACGGCTCGACAGCCACCAACTGATCGAAGAATTCATGGTGCTGGCGAACGTCGCGGCCGCCGAAACGCTGGAAGCGAAAAAGCGGCCTTGCATGTACCGGGTCCATGAAACACCTGATCCGGAAAAGGTCGCCGCACTGACCGAGTTTCTCAAGGGGCTCGAGATCCCGTTCGGCACATCCGGCGTGATCCGGCCGCAAACCTTCAACGAATTGCTCGCCAAGGTGCGCGGTGAGGTTCACGAAACCGCCGTGAACGAACTGGTACTGCGCAGCCAGAGCCAGGCTGTCTACAGCCCCGAAAACCTCGGCCATTTCGGCCTCGGCCTGAGACGCTATGCCCATTTCACATCCCCGATCCGGCGGTATTCCGATCTACTGGTGCACCGCGCTTTGATCGACGCCCATGGCTTTGGCAAAGACGGTTTGGGCGATATTGAAGCCGAAAGCTTCTTCGAGACCGCAGCGCATATTTCGATGACCGAACGGCGGGCCGCCGCCGCCGAGCGCACGGCGATCGCCCGCTATGTCGCCGCCTTCCTGAGCGAGCAGATCGGCAATACTTTCGAGGCACGTGTCTCCGGCATCGCTTCGGCCGGGATGTTCATGGCGCTTGCCGGTGTTGGTGCCGACGGGCTGCTCCCCATGAAGCGCCTGCCCAACGACTTCTATGATATCGATGAGCACCGTCACTCCCTCTACGGTCGCGCAACCGGGCTGAGCTTCAAGATTGGCGAAACGCTGGTCGTCAAACTGGTCGACGCCGATCCGCTGACGGGTGGTGTTCTGCTGGACTATGTCTCGGGCGGCACCCCCGGTGTGCCTGCCGGGCGCCGCGGAGCGGGACGACAGGGCCCAAAACGGAATCAGCGGTCGGGACCGGCAAAACGCCATCGCGGAAATGCGAAAGGGCGCGCCAAGAAGCCCCGCTGACGTATGCGGTTTTTACGCCTATAGTGGCTATATGGACGATAAGTCATTGAGCCAAAAGACGCAGTGGGGACAGATCCCCCCGACACGGCGGGCAAGAGCCCGGGCCGTCGTCGCCGTTTGCGGCCTTCTCCTGACTTTGCTTGCCGCCTGCGCCTCGCCTCGCGCTCCATCAGACCCCATGGCATTCAACCGTGACGACGCGGCAGAGGTCTTTTCAGCTGGCTTCGAGGGCATTACCAGCTTCTATCTCGAAGAAACAGATCTGCCCTCACTCGCCGTCGCCGGCCTCTCCGGGTTGAAAACCTTGGACGACACCATCACCGTCACTGATCGTGGCGAGTTGATTGTGATCGGCCGCAACGGGCATGAAGTCGCCGCCCTCTCCGTCCCCGATGCCGACGATGTGGCGCGCTGGAGCATGTTGATGGCAGCCGCGGTCGATAGCGGACGCCAGCTCTCCCCCACGCTCCGGGAAGCACCGCCCGAGACCCTCTACGACGCGATCTTCAAAGCCGCCCTGCAAGACCTTGACCGATTCTCCAGATATACGACAGCGACAGCGGCCAATCGGAACCGGGCACACCGTCGCGGATATTCGGGAATAGGCATCCTGCTGTTCGAAAATCACGGCACCATCTACATCGAAGAAGTCTACGAAGACGGTCCCGCAGCTCAGAGTGGCCTCCAGGTGGGAGACAGTATCGTCGCGATCGATGGCGAGACCGTCGACGGACTTGATGCCGTTGCCGTCTCGGATTTGCTGCGCGGACCCAGTGGCAGCGAGGTTCGAGTGACGACATCCAGCGACGAGATCCACAGGACAGCTGTTGTCACACGCGCACCGGTGATCGAACAGACCGTGTTCTCGAGCGGCAAGGGCGATACCGCGTATTTCGAAATCCGCAGCTTCAATGAAGACACAGCCGCCAGCCTTTCCCGCAAGGTTGGGCAAATGGCGGCAAAGCTCGGGCCGTCAATGAACGGCATTATCCTCGATTTCAGGAATAATCGAGGCGGCGTTCTGCGCGATGCGATCTCCATCGCAGACCTCTTCATCGAGAACGGCCGCATCCTCCTGACCAAGGGCCGGCACCCGCGTTCGGTAAAGGAGTTCAAGGCACACAATCCCGACATCGCCGTCGGCATGCCGCTGATCGTGCTGATCAACCATGATTCTGCATCAGCCTCGGAAGTTGTCGCCGGTGCCCTGCAGGATAGCGGGCGCGCCGTCCTGATCGGCGGCCGGACCTATGGTAAGGGCACAGTGCAGATGATCGTCCACCTGCCGAATGAGGGCGAGCTGATCATCACCTGGGCGCGCATGTATACGCCGTCGGGATATCCGATCGGCCCCTTCGGGGTCTATCCGACCATCTGCACTGACGAAATCAAAGACCCGTCGCTGCAGCATGTTGCCGGGACGGCCCGCACAGCGGCCATACGCGCCCGTGAACTCCTCCGGCTACGCCGCATAGCACAGGACCTTGACGACAGCATTCAGGAAGCCTTGCTCGGCCGCTGTGGCGACCGGGCGCCCGCCACAGACGGGAATGACCTGGATCTCGCGCTTGCTTTGAAATTATTGGGACAGCGCAGTCTGTTCGACCGTGCTTTCGAAGCCTCACTGATAGCATCGCAATGGCCGTCGAAAGCCCAATGAAGGCGCTTGAAAATGGCCCGCTGATCTCCGCTTGACAGAGCCTGTTATATGGATATGTTTGCGGCCTTCTAATTCACTTTGACCGATGGGGAACGGCTATGGCCAAGCCCGCGACAGTTCTGATCAAGCTCGTCAGCTCCGCTGACACCGGATACTTCTACGTAACGAAGAAGAATCCGCGTACGCAGACCGAGAAACTTCAGCTCAAGAAGTATGACCCGGTCGTACGCAAGCACGTGCTTTTCAAGGAATCCAAGATCAAATAAGTTTATCTTATTGTGGTTTCTTGAACGGGTCGCCTTGGCGGCCCGTTTTGCATTTCAGACATAAAAACGGAGATTGCGGACTTAGCTAACTTCCGGGCCAACTTCCGGAATGTCGGAGACGACTCGGTTTCGACCAGCATTCTTCGCCCCGTAAAGCGCCTTGTCCGCACGCTTCATCAGGTCCTCGACGGTCTTGTCTTCGCCCGTGCGCATGGTCAGACCGATGCTGATGTTTACCGAGACTGGCTCTTCAACCCCTTCGCAGGAAACATTGGTCTCAGAGACGCGGCGACGCAACCGCTCGGCCACAGCCTCGGCGAATTCTTCCGAGGTATCGGGCATAACCACCACGAATTCCTCGCCCCCGATCCGCGCGATCATATCGACGGATCTGAGGCTGTTGATCAAAGCTTCCGCGACCGCCTTCAGGACCTTGTCGCCGACGATGTGCCCGTGGGTATCGTTGACCGCTTTGAAATGGTCGATATCCAGCATCAGGAGCGCCAGCGGCTTGCGGCGCTCGACCGCGTTGTCCATCAGGCCTTTCAGATAGGTTTCCAAGTAGCGCCGGTTATAGAGCCCTGTGAGGCTATCGATCAGCGCCATGGACAGGGAGCGCTCATAACTTTCGCGCAGCCGGTCCTGGAAGCGCCGGCGGCGGATCTGGGTGCGGGAACGCGCAGCGAGCTCGTTCTTGTCCAACGGCTTCATGATATAATCGTTCGCGCCGAGATCGAGCGCTTTCGCAAGCTTGTCGATCTGGTCTATTTCGCCGGTCATCAATATGGGGATCTGCCGCGTCCGTTCCGTCGACCGGAACTGGGATACAAGCCGCAGCGCGTCTTCGTCCTCCAGATTGAGACTACAGACGATCAGTTCGATATCTTCACCCGCAGCGATTTCCCGCGCCTGCGCGGCCCCCGGGCAGGTGAAAACCATGTTTTCATCCCTGCTCAGAATTTTCTGCGTATTGGTTGCGTCAATGGGATTGTCTTCAATCAGGAGAATGCGCCCGGCCCGATAGTCCATAGCCAAGCCGTTCGCACCGGTTTCCAGTACGCCGAAATGAGCTGAAGTCTGCTCCCTCAGCAACCACTCATCGATCATGACCTTCAGACGCAGCAGGGATCGGACCCGCGCAAAAAGAGCGGTATCGTCGACCGGTTTTGTCAGGAAATCGTCCGCCCCGGCTTCAAGGCCCCGAACCCTGTCGGAAGGATCGCTGAGAGCTGTTACCATAACGACCGGGAGATGTGCGGTTGCCGGGTTGCTGCGAATTCTCTTGCAGACCTCGAAGCCGTCGATGCCAGGCATCATAACATCGAGCAGCACGATGTCAGGCGTATCCGACTGGATCATTTCCAGGGCATCGGGGCCATTTGTAGCCGTTCGAACATCGAAATACTCGCTCATCAGCTTGGCTTCGAGCAGCTTGATGTTCGGCAGGACGTCGTCGACGACGAGTACGCGTCCGGGCATCGCGGTCTATCCGAGGAATTTCTGGACGGTCTCCAGGAAATGGCTCACCGAAATCGGTTTAGCAATATATGCCTCACAGCCGCCTTCCCTGATCTTCTCCTCATCGCCCTTCATGGCAAAAGCCGTGACGGCGATAACGGGAATGGAATTCAGATCGTCGTCTTCCTTGATCCATTTCGTGACTTCCAGACCCGAAACCTCGGGCAACTGGATGTCCATCAGGATGAGGTCTGGACGCTTCTCACGCGCAATCTTCAATGCTTCCATGCCATCGCGCGTACCGAGGATATTGTACCCGTGCGCCTCCAGCAGATCGTGAAACAGTTTCATGTTGAGCTCGTTATCCTCAACGATCAGCACTGTTTTTTCGACCGACGTTTCTGCCGTCACTACGTCCTCCATCCGACCCGCTGATCGGGCTTCCTGCCCGGTTATCCTGTATGCCACAGGCACAGGATAAAAAAGAATATCTTACAAATGAATAAACAGTCTAAACCCTTCCAGCGCAAGTGACCAATGAACTAAGCGGAGCTGGGCATGAGGCAGTTAGAGCCATCCGGTTTCAGGATCGGGATTGATCTCGGCGGAACGAAAACCGAGGCCGTCGCACTCAGCCCTTCCAGCGAGGTTGTCGCGCAGGAAAGAGTGCCGACCATCAAGGGCGACTACGCGGCCACGATCTCGACCATTTCCGGCTTGGTGAACCGCACCGAAAAGCAAATTGGGCAGACATGCACGGTCGGAATCGGCATGCCTGGCGCAGCGTCGCGGGAAACCGGGCTGGTGAAGAACGCCAACTCGACCTGGCTGATCGCAAAGCCCCTCCAGAAGGATCTCGAAGAGGTCCTGAAGCGCCCCATTCGACTACAGAACGATGCGAACTGCTTTGCCGTGTCAGAGGCCATCGACGGCGCCGGCAAGGACGCCGAGATTGTGTTCGGGGTCATCCTCGGCACCGGCGTCGGAGCCGGGATTGCAATTCGTGGCGAATGCCTCGAAGGCTGCAACGCGATCGCCGGGGAATGGGGGCACAATCCGCTGCCCGCCCCCATGGACGACGAACGCCCGGGGCCGCTCTGCTATTGCGGCCGGCACGGCTGCATCGAGACTTTCCTCTCAGGCCCGGCATTCGAGCGGCAATATGCCGAAGCCTGCGGCACGGAGATTGGCGCCCATGAAATTGAAACGCTGGCAGCCTCCGGGGACACGCGCGCGGACGCCATCATGAGACGATATGAGGCGCGGCTCGCAAGGGCCCTCGCCTCTGTCATCAACATCCTGGACCCTGACGTCATTGTACTTGGAGGCGGCCTGTCCAATATCCGCAGGCTCTATGACACTGTCCCGACGCTATGGGAGCCTCACGTGTTTTCGGATAGTGTGAGAACGAGATTGAGCCCTCCCATGCATGGCGATTCGAGCGGTGTCCGGGGAGCTGCGTGGCTTTGGCCGCCCTCGCTTTAGGAAAGGGCCGGCCGCGATGGCTGCGACGGGACAACGAGCATGACCGAGCAGGCGCCCGATAGCCCGATTTTATGCCGGGATTGTTTTGCGTGGCTGCCAGAAACAGCCACGCACGGAGATGCACGCTGCCCGAAATGCGGCTCGCCCCGCATGGTCAGCCACCCCGAGCTCCGCGCCCTTGCCATCGCCCATATCGATTGCGACGCGTTTTATGCCACCGTGGAGAAGCGCGACAATCCGGAACTCCGCAGCAAACCTGTGATCGTCGGAGGCGGGCGCCGCGGTGTTGTCTCCGCCGCCTGTTATGTCGCGCGAACCTACGGTGTCCGCTCCGCAATGCCGATGTTCAAGGCGCTCAAGGCATGCCCCGGCGCCGTTGTCATCAAACCGGACATGCAGAAATACAGTCGTGTCGGCAAACAAATCCGCGAGCTGATGCTTTCCGTCACCCCGATGATTGAGCCAATCTCAATCGACGAGGCGTTTCTTGATCTCACCGGGACCGAGAGACTGCATCATGCCCCGCCATCGGAAACCTTGTGCCGGCTGGTAGCCCGGATCGAAGCCGAGACCGGGATCACCGCTTCCATCGGGCTCAGCTACAACAAGTTTCTCGCCAAGGTGGCGTCCGATCTCGACAAGCCTCGAGGCTTTGCTGCCATCGGCCAGGAAGAGGCTACCGCATTCCTGAAAAACCGCCCCGTGACCACCATCTGGGGCGTGGGCAAATCCCTGCATGAGAAATTACGGAGTGATGGCATCGAAACGGTCGGCCATCTGCAGGGCATGGAAGAAGCCGCCCTGATCCGCCGCTATGGCGGCATCGGCATGCGCCTGGCCCGCTTCTCCCATGGCCGGGACGACCGCAAGATCGAGCCGCGGTCGCCGGCCAAGAGCGTCTCCTGCGAGACCACTTTCGCGAATGATATCTCGAAACTGGATGCGCTGGATCCCATTCTGTGGCGCCTCTGCGAGGAACTCTCGACCCGCCTGAAAACCAAGGCCCTGAGCGGGAAGACCATTGTCCTGAAATTGAAAACTTCGGATTTCAAGGGCATCACCCGCCAGGTTCATCACCACGGCTCCACCCAGATGGCGGATACGCTCTATCGGGCAGGCAAGCACCTGCTCGAACGCGAAATCGATGGCCGGAAATTTCGCCTGATGGGCATAGGCGTCTCCGATCTGGCCGACCCTGACGGCGCGGACCTACCCGATCTGGCGGACCCAGAAATGGAACATCGCCTGAAAGTGGAACACGCGATGGATGCCGTACGAGCGAAACTTGGCGCGAAGGCGATCGAAAAAGGCCGCGGCTTCAAGAAAGCCGTCGAGAAGCAAGGCATCAGCGCCCGTATTCCTGAGGAAAACGACGGCGAAAGCTAAGCGGACGACGTAGCCCGTACTCAGCAACTGCCCGGCGGTAGCCGTTCAAGGCGCTGCAAGGCAACATCCACGGTGAATTCCTTGAAATGGATCTCAAGCCGGCGAGCGATACCGTTTTCATGCAGGTCGACGGCCAATTCATAATCCGGCGACTCCGTCTTATTTTCCGGCCCGTAGAAAGCCAGCCTGACCGGCCAGTACGGCCCTGAAATCAGCGGCTCCTCCTCCCCCTCGGGGACAATCTCCAGTCCGATCGCGGCAGAGACAAACCCCGCGGGCTCAAACTCCGAGCCATCGAACAGCGATGCCGAAAAGAACTTTTCTCCGGCGGCCATTTTCTTGAGTAGGGCAATCGTGTGCTGGCTCGGAAACATGACATCGGCCGGCAGCTCCATCTCGACCTCGCCCGGCGCCGTAAAGTTGGCCGTTGCCGAGCCCGATGGAGACCGTTGCGCCCGGCCTTCCAAAGCTTCACCACCACCGGCGCCAAAATCCTTGTTCACAATGAACCGAAACGATGAGCCGTCCTTGGCTTCCCAGGTCGTCATCGTGGAATCGACACTGCTCCTCATACCCTCGGCACTTTCCAGGATCATCAGATTGCGCTGATTGATTGCCCAGCCGTCGCATGCATCCCGCCACTCGAAAGCCATCTGGCCACCGACAGCCGCAACATCATTGGTCCCGGGCACACCCTTGAGTGAAAGACGGTAAAGCGCCTTGTGCGGCACGAGCTGGCTTACAGATGCCGCTGCGACTGGAATCGGCATGGCCGATTGCACCGCAATGGCGGCGAAAATCAGCGCAGTCAGTTTCAGAACGGATTTCAAACAGTCCTCCCTCGGCTCAGCAGAGCCTGGTGGTCAATCTCGCGGAAGGCACCCGGCACAGCTTGCCCCGTACCCGGCAATTCCTTCCGCCTATCCAACAATATGGACCTGCGTTTTGAAATTGTAACTGGGCTTAGAGAAAAATATTTCATTAATTTCAATTACTTCCAAGTCACTCCATGAGTGGCATACCCCATGCATTCCCTAGGGAGCGAGAAACAACAACTTAGGTGGTGTGACATGTCGAACCTCATGCACCCGCAGACGCAGGAACTGGAAGACACGAACTTGACGAGCGCTTTCGCAAATCTTGACGTTGGCAATCTCCTCTCCCGCATGCCGGCAGATATCGCGGACCGCGCTTCTCAGATCGTTAAAGATCAGGACCTGAACGACACCGAAATCGCATTGCGTCTTGCCATGATTGCAATGACCGAAGCCGAGAACCGGATCGCACGGCAGGAAAAGCGCATCACTTTCCTCGAAGGTCTGTCCGTCACGGACGAGCTGACGGGGCTGCTGAACCGGCGCGGCTTCAGTGATCGCCTGCAGAGCGCTCTCGCAGCCGCAAAGCGTCAGGGGCTGACCGGCGCACTGTTGCTGATCGACCTCGACAAGTTCAAAGCCGTCAATGACAGCTACGGGCACATGGCTGGCGACGCACTACTGGTGACCGTTGCAAGAATTCTCCAGTCGCGGACCCGCGAAACCGACAGTATCGCACGCCTTGGCGGCGACGAATTCGCAGTCATCATGCCGGGCGCCAACGACGACGAAGCAGCCGCACGGATCGCGGCGCTCGACCAGGAACTGAATACGCGGACCCTGCAGTGGAACGGGTCCTCCATCCATCTTCACGCAAGTGTTGGTCACGACGCCTACGGTCAGGACGACACCGAAACCGAATTGCTCGACAGGGTCGACCGCGCAATGTACGCGCGGAAGCAAAACAGTCCGTTCTCGGCACTGTAATCGCCCCTGCCTTGCAACCTACTTGTCGATACGGGCTTCTGCCTTCTCTGTCGGCAAGCACCCAGAGCAAACCTGAGGGAGCTGAGCAATCAGCTCCCTCTTTTTCTTTCTGCCCCAGCCGCGACCAGGTTGCCCACGCAGATGGAAATGCCTAGGTTTTGCCTGCCTGCGGCACCGAGCGCTCGCTCACAACGTCGCAGCTTCAGCGCATTCACAGGAGCAAGCCACATGGCTTACCTCTTTCTCGCCCTCGCCATCATTGCCGAAGTGATCGGCACGATGGCGTTGAAAGCAACCAACGGCTTCACGGTTATCCTGCCATCGGCCATCGTGCTGGTCGCCTATGCCGCCGCCTTTGTTCTGTTGAGCTTCTGTCTCCGGGAAATTCCCGTCGGCATCGCTTATGGTATTTGGGCTGGCATCGGGATTGTGCTGGTGACCGTGGCCGGCGCTCTAATCTACAAGCAGATCCCGGATCTTCCCGCCATCATCGGCCTGCTGCTGATCGTGGCCGGGGTCACCGTCATTCATCTCTTCTCGAAGAGCACCGGGCATTAAAAAACACCCGGCTCGAAAACCGGGTGTAATCTTACTCAATCAGGAACGGCCACGCAGGCCGCCAGGTCAATTCGTTAATTTGGCTGCCCAGGGCTGTTTGCCGGAAACCGGTCCAATCGCGGAAGCCATTTGCAGTGCGTCCTTGCCGGTGAAGGGTCCGACGGCGACCCGATGCCACAGACTGCCTCTGACATGCACCGACATGATGACCGGCGCCGAGCCGATAGAGTCCGGCGCCGTTTCTTTCAGGTGCTCCGCCCGTTTCTTGTCACGGAAGGAGCCGAGCATCACGAAATGGTCCGCAGGCTGCGCTTTATCCGACCCCATTGCAGCACGATGGATCGGCCGCTGCACCGGAAGAATCGTCATTTCCGCCGCGCTATCACGGCTTATGCTTCGCTTGTGCTCGGTAAGACCCTCATCAGGCGATACTTTCCAGCTCGTCATGGAAGAGATCGGCAGGGCAAGTTGGTCATCTTTCGAAACAACACTTTTAAGCTCGATCGGCTCCAGCGCATGTCCGGGATCGATCGGAGCAAACCCGGCGACAGTCAAATCGTTGAGCGGCGAGAGGCCCGCGCTGATGGAGGATGGAACGGCACTCCCCCCATCGTCGCCAAAGATCATCTTGGAAAGCGAAGTTCTGGAGGCTGTGACGTCTGGGCTCTGCACATCGCGCTCTCCATCAACGAACACCGTCAGGATCGTCTCTCCCGAGACCGTTCCCTCGGGAATTGAATTCTGATCGATCCAGTCGTCGGAATCCCCCGGGTAGTACGCCACGAGTTCTGTCAGAGGCTTCGTGTTATCGCCATCGTAGGTACGGCACGGGTCATCGCCGAAAACCACGCGCAGCATCGAGCAGTCTTCATCCGCTGCGGCGGAAATGACGTGGTCGGCAGTGGTTTTTCCGGTGGTAAGGAACGCGAGACCGGATAATCCGGTGGTGGCAAGGCTGATTGCCGGCGGGATCGCAGGAAGGCAACCACCCAACAAAAGCGGTAACACCGCAACCACAAGACCTCGCCTCATATCGATTCCCCCGCAAGAATCAACGACTTATTCTGTTTTATTTTAGCGGAATCTCAAAAATAGGCAAGCCTCGCAGTTTATCTAAATTTATCACGTCTCCGCCCGACCGCTTATAGCGTTGAAATCAGGAGACTGTTTTGGCTCAAAGGCAGCATTCCGCTGCGCGTGTTTTCCGTGTATGAGAACCCTATGACCGTTATTACCGATACCGCTGCGCTCTCCGCCGTCTGTGCCGAGTTCGCGACCGAAGACTTCGTGACAATCGACACGGAGTTCATGCGCGAGAAGACCTACTACCCCCAGCTTTGCCTGGTTCAGTTAGGGAACGACGAGAAGGCTGTCGCCATCGACACCCTCGCGGACGGGCTCGACCTTGCCCCGCTTATCGAGCTGCTGAAGAACAAAAATGTTCTGAAGGTCTTCCATGCGGCACGCCAGGATCTTGAGATATTCTACCATCTCTGCGGAGAGCTCCCGGCGCCGATTTTCGACACGCAGGTCGCCGGCATGATCTGCGGCTTCGGGGATTCTGTTTCCTACGACAAGCTGGTGCAGAGCCTGACTGGCGTTCATCTCGATAAAAGCTCACGTTTCGCGGACTGGTCCCATCGGCCTCTCAGTGAGAAGCAGATCGGCTACGCGCTTGCCGATGTCATCCACCTTCGCCCTGTCTATCGCGCCCTGGTGGAAAGCATCGAGAAATCCGGCCGTATGGACTGGATTGCGGACGAGGTCGCTAAAATGGCGGACCCGGCGATTTACGACCCCGATCCTGAAACCGTCTGGCAACGCCTGAAAGTCCGCAGCGGGAAACCCAGGTTTTTGGCCGTTTTGCAGCAGATCGCGGCCTTCCGTGAACGCGAGGCACGGCAGCGGGATGTGCCGCGTAATCGTATCCTGCGCGATGACGTGCTGATGGATATCGCCGCACACGCACCGAGCACACCGGAAGAACTGGCCCGCACCCGGACCTTCAACGCACAGGTGGCGAACGGCCGGCTGGGTCAGGAAATCATCAAAGTCGTCAACAAGGCCCTCGCGATACCGAACGATGCCTGCCCCAGGCTTCCGGCAAAGGACGACAGGCGCGAAGCGCCCGGCCCGATTGTCGAGTTGCTAAAGGTGCTGCTGAAAATCCGCTCGGACGAGGAAAAAGTCGCCGCCCGCCTGATCGCAAATGCGGCCGACATCGAGTCCATCGCGCTGGACGATGATGCGGATGTTCCTGCTCTGACGGGCTGGCGCCGCGATCTGTTTGGCGCCGATGCAGTCAATCTGAAACACGGACGCATCGGACTGACCGCCGAAGCCGGGAAAATCAAGCTGATGCGGCTCTGACGGAGCCGCATCACTTTTTAATATTCGATCCGGATTTCCTGACCCAGCGCTTCTGACAGCGCTGCGATTCTCCGCGTAACCACGTCACCGCCGAGCCCGCCCTGGTGGCCGTGCATGCTGATGACAAAGCCGCGCTCTCCCACCATGTCACGCTCACGCTCAAGCCGGGCGCTCTCCAGAAGCTCCGTCGCACCACCTGACAGCGTCAGCGCAAGCCGCAGGGCAAGTCCGACCTTGTAGGCCAGATCGCGCCGGCGGATCGACAACAGCTTACGGACCCGATGGGTCCCCTCTTCTTCAATACTGCCGGTGTAACGAGCCAGGATCGCATAAGCCAGAAACACCCGGTCGGCATGGTTCAATCCGACGACCGGCAGGCGCAGAACCCGGATGAAGGCATGCTCGCCACGATAGCTCGGATGCTCGCCCCAGGCGAAATCACTGAGAATGCACGCCGTCCGGATCAGGCGTTGTTCCGCAGCAGGAACGCCCTCGAAAAATGGTGCAATCCAGCGTTCAAGAACCTCCGGGTGCGGGCTGAAACGGCTGCTCTTGCGGGCAATATCCATGCAACTGTCGACCAGCGGATCGCGCGCCTGCTCGCCCTGCGGCAGCCGGTCATAGAGGCACCCTTCGCGCAATCCGAAAGACGAAAACACAACCTCGCGCGGACGACCGAGTTCAATCACCCGTTTCAGAACCAGAGCCGTAACGGGCAGCTTTTCCACGCGGCGTTTTGAAACCGCATCGAGAGCACGCAGATCCTTCCGGCCCGTCCGGGTAATTTCATCGAGGAAACGGACAGCTTCCTCGGCCCCAATTGCATAGTGATGGATCACCGCCAAAGGATAGTCGGTCAATTCCATATGCGCGCGCGCAAGGCTGCGCCAGGCGCCGCCGACAGAGAACAGGTCACGGCCTGACATGGCGTCAAGCCAAAGCACGCCGTTCAGAATGGAGTCGATCCTGTCCGTCAACTCGTCCCGGTTCTGCCGGGTGAGTTCGCCGAGCCGGAGCGGCCCTAGGGGCGTGGTCTCGAAACGGCGCGCCTTGCTGTTCTGGACATCGACAAGCTCGAGGCTGCCGCCACCAAGATCGCCGACCACACCATCAGCCTCCGGGAAAGCACTGATCACCCCGAGGGCGGACAGGCGGGCCTCTTCATCTCCCGACAACACCATGACACGGGCACCGAACCGGCCTTCGACGGCCGAGACGAACTCATCCCCGTTCCGGGCATCGCGGACAGCTGCCGTTGCCAGCACACGGACCTCGGAAACGCCCATACCCTTGGCGATCGTGAAATAACGCTCCAGGTTCTCCATTGCCGAGCGGACACCCTGCTCGGACAGATGTCCGGTTTCCTGCAACCCCGTGCCGAGGCCGCAAAGCGCTTTTTCATTGAACAACGGAATGGGCATCCGCCCATCGCCTTCGAAAACGACGAGACGGATAGAGTTCGATCCAATATCCAGCACTCCAACGAGGCCGCTGTGGTCGGGCCCGTTATTGGAGATCCAGCCGTCTTGAGAAAAGGGAACTGACAAACGTTATTCCGTGCCGCTCAGCTTCTTGGGCATTTCGTTCGACCGCTTCAGAGCACTGCCGCGGCCGGACAGGCTTGGATTGGTCATGAAATATTTATGTGCCGAGAACGCTCCCGCACCGGCAGCAACCCGGACAAAGCGACCATCCGGCTCCGCGATCCAGGAATTCGTCTCGTCCTTCAGGTTCGCCACCATGATCTGGTCCAGAACCTGGCGGTGCACCGTCCGGTTTTCGATAGGCACGAAATGCTCCACCCGGCGATCCAGATTACGCGTCATCCAGTCAGCGGACGACATGTACACTTTCGCCTGATCGGAGGGAAGCTTCCGACCATTGCCGAAACAGAATATCCGCGAATGCTCAAGGAACCTGCCCACAATGCTCTGCACATGGATGTTCTCCGATAAACCCGGCAATCCTGGCCGCAGGCAGCAGATACCGCGGATGACCAGTTCGATCTTCACGCCCTCGTTCGAGGCCCGGTACAACAGATCAATCAGGTCCGGATCGACCAGAGAATTCATCTTTGCCCAGATTGTTGCCGGCTTGCCCTGCCGGGCAAATTCGATCTCGGTATCAACAAGCTCGTGCACCTTCTGGCGCATGGTCAGCGGCGAGAGCGACAGCTTGTCCATCTGCTGCGGCGTGGCATAGCCGGTCATGTAGTTGAACATGCGCGCGGCATCCCGACAGAGCACCGGGTCGCAGGTGAAGAAGGAAAGGTCCGTATAGATCTTCGCCGTGATCGGATGATAGTTGCCGGTCCCAAAATGCACGTAGTTCCTGAGGCCGTTGCCCTCGCGCCGGACCACCAGAGAGATCTTCGCGTGGGTCTTCAGATCCACAAAACCGTAGACGACCTGGACGCCGGCGCGTTCCAGGTCACGGGCAAGACGGATATTCGCCTCCTCATCGAAGCGGGCTTTCAACTCGACCATGGCCGTGACCGACTTGCCGGCTTCCGCCGCTTCGATCAGGGCATTGACGATCGGGCTGCCTTTGGACGTTCGGTAAAGCGTCTGCTTGATCGAGACCACCGCCGGGTCCGCCGCCGCCTGACGCAGGAACTGGACGACGACGTCGAAGCTCTCATAGGGGTGGTGGACAACAATGTCCTTGGCGCGGATCGCCGCCAGGCAATCGCCGCCGAAATCACGGATACGCTCCGGGAAACGCGGATTGAACGGTTTCCAAAGCAGGTCCGGGCGCTCGCTGACAATCAGCTGCGACAGATCCGCAAGGCCAACCATCTCGTCCAGGGTGAAGAGATCCTCTTTCGCCACCTTCATCTCATCGACAACAAAGTTCCGGAGATCTTCCGGCATGTCCTTGTTCATCGAGAGGCGAATAACGTTACCGCGCCGCCGACGCTTCAGGGCCGACTCGAACGACAGGACGAGATCTTCGGCTTCTTCATCCACTTCCATTTCACTGTCGCGCAGGACCCGAAAGATACCGTGTCCGGCAACGGTGAAATTCGGGAACAGCTGGTCGACATGCTCGATGATCACCTGCTCGATAGCGATGAAACGGATATCCTTGCCCGGCAGGCGGACAAAACGGCCCACCTGCGCCGGAAGCGGGAGCAAGGCTTCCATATCGATGGCGTTGGAGGCATCCGTGAGCTGCATGGCGAGGCAGACGCCGCCGTTCGGAAGGAACGGGAACGGATGCGCCGGATCGATTGCGAGCGGGGTCAGCAGGGGGAATACCTGATCGATGAAATGGCCCTCGAGCCACTTCCGTTCTGCGGTAGTGAGGTCAGCTGCGGTGATCAGATGAAACCCGGCCGTGCGCAGCTCGCCAAGCAGCATGGCAAGATACTGCTGCTGTACGGCGATCAGTTCAGCGGCCTTTTCCGAGATAGCGACAAGCTGGTTCGTCGGAGAGAGACCATCCGCGCTCGGCGTGGTCACGCCGGCATTCACCATGCCTTTCAGACCGGCCACCCGGACCGTGTAGAACTCGTCGAGGTTCGACGCTGAAATGGATACGAACCGAAGTCGTTCCAGCAACGGGTGCGCGGGATTGTTCGCTTCTTCGAGAACGCGGGCATTGAAGCCGAGCCAGGACAGTTCCCTGTTGAAAAACCGCTCGGGCGATGTCGCGTCAATACGCGTCGTGCTTTCCGCCTGACTCTCGCTCACGGGGTCGTCTCCTCGTCATGACTATCGTGTGGACCTCGCAGCGCCAACAGCGCTTCTCGCTGTCATAACACAGGTCGGCCCGGGATATGGAATATCCCGGGCCGGACCGTAAGCCTGTCATGTTTCAGTTCGATGACGGTATTCGCCATATATGGCGAATACCGCCACCCAGCCTCTTACATGGTGCTGCGGAAGGCTCCCCCATCCATCAGCACGTTCTGGCCGTTGATATAGCCGGCATGCGCGCTGCACAGAAAAGCGCAGGTCTGGCCGAACTCATCCGGATAGCCGAACCGGCCGGCAGTATGCTGTGCGGCTTGCTCCGCATAGAAGGTCTCGAAATCGACGCCGGCCTTTTCCGCCTGCAGCTTCATGTTGCCACGCAGCCGGTCGGTGTCGAACGGGCCGGGCAGCAGACCGTTGATGGTGACGCCGTCCTTGGCGACTTCACGGGCGATACCGGCACAAAAACCGGTCAAACCGGTACGGGCACCGTTCGAAAGCCCAAGAATCGCGATGGGCGACTTCACGGCACCGGAGGTAATGTTCACGATACGGCCGAACTTGCGCTCGATCATGCCGTCGATGGTCGCCTTGATCAGCTCAATGGCAGTCAGCATGTTGGCGTCTACAGCCTTGATCCAGTCGTCACGCGTCCAGTCCCGGAAGTTGCCTGGCGGCGGGCCACCCGCATTGTTTACCAGGATGTCGAGCTTGCTGTCGAACGGTGCCAGCGCCTTCGCACGGCCTTCCTCGGTTGTGATATCGCATGCAATGGCGTGCACGGTCGCACCGGTCGCCGACCGGATTTCCTCGGCCGTTGCCTCGATCGCTTCCGGCGTCCGCGAGCAGATCGTCAGATCCGCACCGTTCTGAGCGAGTGCCATCGCCGACGCCTTGCCGAGACCTTTGCTCGACGCGCAGACGAGCGCTTTCTTTCCTTTAATTCCCAGATCCATGGATAGTGCTCCGTTTGTTTGTTTTTTCGTTGTCAGTCCCGGTGCTATCCCGCAGCCCGCGCGTCCAGCGCGCGACGAGCGAGTGGCAGCGTGATCCGGCGCCCCTCGGCAAGCGACATGGCATCGATGTATTCGACCAGCGCCCGCGCTTCCGAAAACGATCGTTCCATGCGTCCGACCAGAAAGGCCAGAACCTCTTCAGCAACGAACAATTGCCGGTCGCGAAAGAGTTTGTCCATGATTCCCGAAATCAACGCGTCATCGGGATCGCTGATCGCCACTGCAGGAAGTGCGGCGAAGCGCGATTTCGCATCCGCCGGATGCAGCGCCATGCGCGAGACCGGCGTTCTGGACAACACCAGCAGAGCGCCCCGACGCTCGACAATCATGTTGTAGAGATGAAAGGCGGGAACGCCCGGCAGGCTCTCATCGACATTGTCCAGTACCACATAGCCCGCGTCGCCGAGCAACGTCGGAAGCCGCTCCGCATCCAGATCCGCGGGACGGAGCATGATGGCGCCCGCCTTCCGTGCCCAGACTTCCGCCAGATGGCTTTTCCCCGAGGCTTCGGGGCCGTGCACGTTCAATCCCCAGGTCGCATCGGGCCAGGACGGCCAGGAATCGATCCAGGCCGTTGCCGCCTCATTGCAGACAGAGACAAGATATTCTCCCCGGTCAAATGCCGGACGATGCTCCAACAACAATGGCAACTGACCGCCCTCGCTGCCGATCCGGCGCGATCCGGTGTTCCGTTCACTCATAATGTGCCCGCCGATCCTGTCTCAATGTCTTTAAGCGTCAGTCTCATCGTCCGATGGCGGTATGCCATGAAGATGGAGCGGGCTGGCGAGATAACGCGCCAGGGCAAAGCGGGTGAGCACCCCGATCACGGCCGCTACCGGTACAGCGATCAGAATGCCAAGAAAACCGAACAGCGCGCCGCCTGCCAGCAAGGCGAAGATCACCCAAACCGGATGCAAACCCACTGCCTCGCCGACAAGGTTGGGCGTCAGGAAGTTCCCTTCGATAGCCTGTCCCGCGACGAAGATGGCGGCGACGATTGCGATCGGCGTCACGGTATCGAACTGCATGGCGGCAAGTCCGATGCTCAGCAGGCCGCCAAAGATCGAACCAACAAAAGGCACGAAGGAAATCAGGCCGGAAAACAGGCCGATGATCACACCGAAATCGAGGCCTGCGAACGTCAGGCCGACGGCATAAAATCCGCCGAGAATCAGACAGACCGATCCCTGCCCGCGTACGAAGGAAGCAAGTGTTTCGTCGATGATCCCAGCCTGCTCCCTGATCGTCTTCGCCTGTGCACGCGGCAGCCAGCCATCCACCGCAGCCACGATACGATCCCAGTCCCGCAGCAGATAGAAGGCGACTATCGGCGTGATAACCAGAAGCGACAGAAGATTGGCCAGCGCCGCACCACCGCTTAGAACCTGCCCGGCAACGGAAATCAGCCACTCGCCAGCCTTCGCCGCGATAGCGGAGAGATTGAGCTCATCCGCCCCACCATTGCCAAGCCAGGTTCTGGCCATGCCAACTACCGGATCGGCAAACGCGAGCAATCTTTCAAGATAACCGGGGAGCGTTTTAGCAAGTAGAACGGCCTGAGCCTGAACCAACGGCACGAGTAGAAGCATGATTCCGAGCCCGGCACAGAAGAAGCCGAGCAATACGACCGTGGTGCCCGCGGTCCGGGACATTCGGAGCCGCTCGCAGCGGTCCACAAGGGGATCGAGAAAATACGCGATCGCCATCCCGGCGACGAATGGCACCAGCACCCCCTTCAGCACGTAAAGAGCGATGACAAGAGCGATCAGAAGCGCGCCCCAGAATGTCAGGCGTTCACGCTGTGTCATGACACTCCCCGTTTCCGGCACGATCTCGAAATGAAATTACTGAGGGCATCACTGCACCAGCGGCGGCAGGACGAGCGGCGCAACGCTGGCGGGCGGCGTGACCGGCTCCGCGTCCTGCACCGGCGCGACGAGCGGTGCTGAAAGATATCTCTCCGGTAGCTCGGTTCCCTCTTTGTAGAGCAACCAGCCGTTTTGTGTTTCCGTCAGGAGGAAATCCTTCTGCTTCAAAGCCAGCGCGAGCTGGTTCGCGTCACCATTGATCCAGACATCGATCAGCGCTTCATTACGTGAAATTCGCAATAATTCGCGCCGCGATACCGACGAGATCTGATCCAGTCCCTTGCGGACTTCGAGCCAATTGTCGAAAGAGGCAATCGGCACGATGACGGTGACACTTGTCTCGAATCCCGGACTGATCAGATTTTCCGACTTCCAGGCTTCCTGGATCTCCGACGTCGATGTTCGTGCCGCGACCGACAGCAGATCCGCCTCAGGGTTGCCCGGATCGGGCGTGACGGTCCGTACCAGGGATCGGCCGTCCGCAATGCCGCCAACATAAGTCAGGTTGAGCTCAATGGCCTGCCCCGCCGATTCGATGGAGATCGGTCGGGCGTTTACGACAACCGCCTGCTCCGCGCCGTAGCGCGCGGCTATTGTCATAATCGCTTCGCGATCCGCCAGAACGGCTTGAACCGCGGTGATATCGCGAATATCCGCAAGATCCCCATACGGCACCGCGATCGGCACCAGACCGCTCGCATTGGCCCGGTCCAGCCATGCCGCAAGCCATGGGCTTTCCTCATCCCAGAGCAGCGGCTTGCTGCCGTTATTGTAGACCGGGAGGATCAGCACGGGTTGGGAGGCTACCTCGGCATAGGCGACACCAAGAGACGTGAAATATTGCCGCACTGCCACCGGATTGAAGCGGAAGTTCAGCGACCCGAGATAACGGACATCGGAGGTCCGTTCCCGTGCGACTTCATATCCGACCGTCAAACCGACAAGCAAATCGTCGGACAGTGGCGGCAGGCCCGCGGCCTGCGCCTTCGGCACCAGGCGATCGATCAGACGGCGCCACGCCTCGCGGCGGCCTTCCCCGATAGCCTGGGCCTGAGCCTGGGCTGCAGTAGCGGCCTGCGCATCCACCGAAACGCCGCGCACCTCGAAAACTCGACTCGCATCCGATTGTGCCCGGGCGTTGCTCCCCGAGAAAGTGACGGCCAACAGCATGATTACAAACAGCATAAGACGGCAGGCAGCCGGCATTTCGGCTGTCCGTTCCGTATCCCGCGCGCGGTTTCCAGCCCCAATACCCATCAGCACGTTCTTCCCTGAACTATGTTGCCGTCCGCCAAATACGCTTGCGGTCCCGGCCCCTGCGTCTTACACCCTGATCCGGGCAGAACAATGGCACCGCGGACACTGCCCGCCCCTTATACCGGAAGGCTGAGGAGGAGACCATATCAGCTCCCGATAGACCCAACCGCCCCCTTACCTACAAGGAAGCGGGCGTTGACATTGATGCGGCGGACCAACTGATCGAATTCATCAAGCCTCTGACCAAGTCAACGGTCAGGCCTGGCGCCGATGGCGCGATTGGCGGCTTTGGTGGTGTCTTCGATCCGAAAGCCGCCGGGTTCAAAGACCCGGTCTTCGTTGCCGCGACAGATGGCGTCGGAACGAAACTCCGCCTTGCCATCGATACCGGAAACTATTCCGGTGTCGGCACCGATCTTGTCGCCATGTGTGTGAACGATCTGGTCGTGCAGGGCGCCGAGCCGCTGTTCTTCCTCGATTACTATGCCACTGGCAAGCTCGATGTCGAAGCGGCCCGCACGGTCGTTGCAGGGATCGCCGAAGGTTGCCGCCAGTCCGGAGCCGCCCTGATCGGCGGCGAGACGGCGGAAATGCCGGGCATGTACACGGACGGCGATTTCGACCTCGCCGGATTCGCCGTTGGCGCGGCGGAGCGCGAGAATCTGATCCTGGAGCCGAAGGCCGAAGCCGGTGACGTGATTCTCGGTCTTGCCGCCTCGGGCGTGCATTCGAACGGCTTCTCGCTGGTGCGCCGGATCGTCGACCGCTCCGGTCTCAGCTGGGGTGACGATGCTCCCTTTGCAAAGGGGCAGAGCCTCGGCGACGCGCTGCTGACGCCGACCCGGATCTATGTGAAGTCCTGTCTGGCAGCTCTCGCAAGCGGCGGCGTCACCGGCCTCGCCCATATCACGGGCGGCGGTCTGCTGGACAATCCGCCGCGTTCCTTCGCGAAGCATCTTGCTGCCGAGATCGATGTCGAAAGCTGGACGCTTCCGCCGGTCTTCAGATGGCTGGCAGAAACTGGCGGCGTACCGGCAGAAGAACTGGCCCGGACCTTCAATTGCGGCATCGGCATGACCCTGACCGTTTCGGCGGACCGGGCGGATGCTGTAACCGAAATCCTGGCAGAGGCCGGCGAAACTGTCTTCCGGATCGGCAAACTGACCGATCGGGCAGACGGTGCACCGTCCGTCACACTGCAAGGACTCGGGACCTGGCCCGCGTGAGCAAAGGAAAACTAAAGGTCGGCGTTCTGGTCTCGGGCAGCGGCAGCAATCTGCAGGCACTGATCGATGCCTGCGCCGCCCCTGACCATCCAGCCGAAATCGTCACAGTGATCTCGAACCGTCCGGGCGTTCGTGCCCTAGACCGAGCAAAGGCGGCAGGCATTCCAGCTGTTGTCTTCGATCACAAGAACTACGCGGACCGCGCCAGTTTCGATGCGGACATGCAGAAAGCACTCGACGCGGCTGGCGTGGAATTCATCTGTCTTGCCGGCTTCATGCGGCTTCTGACGACCGCGTTCGTCGAACATTGGAGCGGGCGGATGATCAACATCCACCCGTCCCTGCTGCCGTCCTTCAAAGGGCTTAACGTCCAACAGAGGGCTATCGACGCAGGCGCGCGGTTCGCCGGATGTACGGTGCATTTCGTCACACCGGAAATGGATGTCGGCCCAATCATTCAGCAGGCAGTGGTGCCGATTCACCAGGACGATACCGGTGATACGCTGGCCGCTCGCATTCTGGTGCAGGAACACCGGATCTATCCCGCTTGCCTTAAATGGGTGGCGGAAGGCCGGGTGCGCATCGAGGGCGAGCGGGTGTTCCTCGATGGGGCCAAATACCCTGATGCCGCCCTGCATAACCCGTCATCTGAACCAACCGGCTGACGATAGAGGCTTGGCGCCTCGGGCCCGCTGAATTATACAGTTTGCAGAGTTACGAACCGGGTTCAGCCCGGCATGACATTTCTACGGAGGCGATATGGCTGCGAGCAACGGATCCACGGACAGCAATTATCCGGAATACAAGAATAATTACGAGTGGTTCATCGGCATGCTGAAATGGTCGACCGTGAGTGTCATCATTCTGCTGATCCTGATGGCCATCTTCCTGGTCTGACCCCTCTTGGTCTGACCGGTGGACCAGTCAAACCAGCCGCAAGGCGGAATCAAAAAGGGCCGGTCAGTTGACCGGCCCTTTTTCTATTCGGCAGCAATAACTCAGCCGACGATTTCGTTGCCGCTGAAGAACTGGGCGATCTCGATCACGGCGGTTTCCTCGGCATCGGAACCGTGCACGGTGTTCTCACCGATGGACTTGGCATAGGCCTTCCGGATGGTGCCTTCGGCTGCTTCGGCCGGGT
Source organism: Nisaea sp. (assembly GCF_034670185.1). Lineage (NCBI taxonomy): Bacteria > Pseudomonadati > Pseudomonadota > Alphaproteobacteria > Rhodospirillales > Thalassobaculaceae > Nisaea > Nisaea sp. The sequence goes on along the minus strand of NZ_JAXMNY010000003.1, from coordinate 558,472 downwards.
TGGTGGCGCCCATCACGTCGCGATAGGTCGCGATGGCGTTTTCGCCTTCCAGAACCTGTACGACAACCGGAGCCGAGATCATGAACTCGACGAGCTCGCCGAAGAACGGACGCTCGCTATGCACGGCGTAGAAGGTTTCAGCCTGCTTCTGAGTCATCTGGATGCGCTTCTGCGCGACAATGCGCAGGCCCGCTTCTTCGATCATTTTGTTGACGCCACCGGTCAGGTTACGCTCGGTTGCGTCCGGCTTGAGGATGGAGAAAGTGCGCTGAATGGCCATCGTGTCTCTCTTCTGGTTCTGCTGGACGGCCGGAGCCACCCGCGAAATTCGATTGAAAAAGCTAAGCGGGCGCAAAAGCGCCCGGCGCGCGCCTTATAGCGGTGCGGGCGGTACGGGGCAAGCCACCCAATGACATGCCCCGCCCCGAACTTTTACCCCGAACGCCTGATCAGGCGCGGCGTTTCGCCACCGCGGCCTCGATCCGCTCCAGCGCATCGGTCAGGATAGAGCGCGGGCAAGCGATATTGATGCGCTCGAAACCCTCGCCCTCGACGCCGAAGACATAGCCCTCGTCGAACAGGACTTTCGCTTCTTCATGCATCAGGGCTTCAAGCTCCAGCTTGTCGAGGCCAAGCCCCCGGCAATCGAGCCAGACCAGATAGGTGCCTTCCGGATGCACCACCTTGATCTCCGGAATACGCTCGGCAATGAAGCTTTCAAGGTAGTTGGCGTTTTCGCTCAGGTAATCGAGCACCTGTGCCAGCCACTCCTCGCCTTCGTTGTAGGCAGCCATGGTGGCAACCAGACCAAAGCTGTTCATGCCGCCGATGCCGGAGGCAAAAATCTCCTTGTTCAGCGCCTTCCGGTAAGCCTCGTTCGAGACGATCATGTTGGACGTGTGAAGGCCTGCCAGATTGAAGGTCTTCGACGGTGCCGTGCAGACAACCGCATTGTCCATCATGTCCGCTCCAAGCGTTCCAAACGGCACGAATTTGGAGCCGTTCAGCATCAGGTCGCCATGGATCTCGTCGGCAATGACGACAACACCGTTCTTTTTGCAGATTTCGCCAAACCGCTTCAGTTCCTCCTCAGTCCAGACCCGGCCAACCGGATTGTGCGGACTGCAGAAGACGCAAAGCTTCACCTTTGGGTCCGCCGTCTTGGCTTCAAGATCGTCGAAATCCATCCGGTAGACACCGTTCTCCATCACCAGCGAGTTGGAGACAACTTCACGACCGTTATTCTCGATCGCGTAGGTGAAGGGATAATAGACCGGACGCTGGATCAGTACCTTGTCGCCCGGTTCGGTCAGAGCCCGGACCAGCAGATTGAGGGCCGGCACCACGCCCGGCGTATTGACGATCCATTCCGGATCGACCTTCCAGCCATGGCGCCGTTCCATCCAGCCGGTAATCGCTTCGTTATAGTCCGGCGTACGGACCACATAACCGAAGATCGGATGATCGATGCGCGCGCGCATGGCCTCGCGGATCGGCTCCGCAATCTGGAAATCCATGTCGGCGACCCACATGGGCAAGGTCCGCTCGGCGCCAAGATCAGGGTCCGTGCCTTCCCACAGCTCCCGCTTGTCGCCGCGCCAATAGATCTGCCACTTGACGGAATTCGTCCCGGTCCGCCGGATCTCCTGATCGAAATCGTATTTCACCTGTTACTCCAGGGTTCGCTAATTTCATCCATGACCGGACTCAGCCAGCCTTCTCCCAACCGCCGCTTTCGGTCTGCCGCCAGTAGGCGAGCGTATGACCGGCAGCCTTGTAATCCTTCCAGCGGGCCCGTGCTGCTTTCACCGCTTCGTCGTTGCGGCCGTCGAACAGCTCGAACACGCGCTCGTAATCGCTCACATGCTCCGAGGTCGCGCCATCCGTCAGAAACAGAAAGCGCGCCTCGTTCGGGTTTTCGTCCGCAATCGTCAGCCAGATCGGCTGCAATTCCGCGTTCCCGTCCTTTTCGCTGCCATGAGGCAGCCAGCTATCCTGATCGAACGCCCAGAGATGGGCATTGAGGTCGGCGACGCGCTCCTCGCTCGACGCCATCACGACGACGCGGGCCTCCGCCTGAAGCGACTTTTCAAGAAGCTTCGGCAGAGCCCATTCCAAGGGACGCGCCGTCAGATGGTAGAAGTTGATGTCTGTCATCACAAGGAGCGCCGTGCCGGTCAGGCTTCGTAATTCGCCTGCACCAGCTCATTGAGCAAACGCACGCCCCAGCCGGTTCCGCCTTTCGGCACCGTCGAGGACGCCTTGGAAGCCCAGGCCATGCCGGCGATGTCCATATGCACCCACGGCAGGTCGTTGACGAACCGCTCAAGGAAGCAGGCGGCGGTGATGCTGCCACCCCAGCGCGCGCCGGCGTTCTTCATGTCGGCAATGTCGCTGTCCATCATCTTGTTGTATTCCTCGCCGAGCGGCATCCGCCAGATCTTCTCACCAGCGGTTTTCGAGGCGACCTCAAGCTTGCCGGCCAGTTCGTCATTGTTTGCGAAGAAGCCGCAATTGACCTGACCGAGTGCGACCATCATGGCGCCGGTCAAGGTCGCGAGATCGACCATGAATTGCGGTTTGAAGCGGTCTTGCGTGTACCAGAGCGCGTCGGCCAGAACGAGACGGCCCTCAGCATCGGTATTGATGATCTCGATGGTTTGACCGGACATGGACGTAACCACGTCGCCCGGCCGCTGGGCATTGCCGTCCGGCATGTTCTCGACCAGGCCGACAACGCCGATCACGTTGGCTTTTGCCTTCCGCCCTGCCAGCGCCTTCATCAGGCCGACCACGGTTGCGGAGCCACCCATGTCCCACTTCATGTCTTCCATGCCACCCGCCGGCTTCAGGGAAATGCCGCCGGTATCGAAGCAGACCCCCTTGCCGACAAAGGCAATCGGCTGCTGCTTCTTCGGCCCACCGTCCCAGCGCATAATGACCATCCGGCTCTCGCGCTCGGAGCCCTGGCCGACACCGAGCAGCGCGCCCATGCCGAGCTTGGTCATCTGCTTTTCGTCCAGCACCTCGATCTTCACGCCGAGCTCTGACAGCTCCTCGATACGCTTGGTGTAGGAAGTCGGGTAGAGCACGTTCGCCGGCTCGCTGACCAGATCGCGGGCCATGAAGACACCGTCCGCAACGGCATGCAGCCCGGCAAAGGCTTTCTTTGCCGCCGTCGCTTCATCGGTCAGAACCGTCAGCTTCTGCAGGACAGGCAGGTCTTCCTTTTTCTGCTTGGTCTTGTACTTGTCGAAACGATAAGTGCGCAGCAGGCCGCCGAACGCCAGCCGGGCAGCCCGGGCAGCCGCGCCTTCGTCTGCCGTGCCGTCCGGAGCGTGCGACTCGAACAACACAGCCGCTTCCTTGTCGCCCGCATCGAGCAGAGCGCCGACGATGGAGCCGCCTGCATTCTCGGCCCAAAGCTCGTCGATCTTGCTGCCGTCACCGAGGCCATACAGGAGCACCGTGCCCGTCGCACCGAACACGGAGAGGGTCTGGTTTGACTTGCCGGTGAATTTGCCGGCCTTCATTGCCCGCGACAGCAGGCCGCCGAGTTGCTCGTCCAGTGTGGCGCCAAGCGGCAGCAGGACATTGTCTTCCATCACTCCGACAACCACTGCGCCCTTGGTCGGCAAGGCCAACTTCTGAAACCCAATTTTCATTCCGATTCTCCCTCTGAGCAAAGGTTCGCGCCGATCAGGCGCATGCGTGCCTGGTGTGCCGACCGGAAGATTTCCGCGGGCGCTGTGTCGCCGGGTAGCCCTGCATGCGCGGGTAACGAACCTGTGCTGCTCGCATCCTGATTAAGTTCGTGATTGGAAACACTTGAAACATCGCTATCATGCGCTCTTCGAAGCGGGTTGCGCAAGAACCCGCCTGGGCACGACCAGCCAAACGGGATCATGAGGATCGACCGCTACGTCATTCGCCAGATAGTGGCCGCGATGATCATTGTTGTGGTCTCGCTGACCTGTGTCATCTGGCTGAGCCAGTCCCTGCGTTTCATCGACATGATCGTGAACCGGGGCCTACCGCTCGCGACATTCATCTACTTCACTGTTCTGCTGATGCCGACCTGGCTATCGCTGGTGCTGCCCATTGCCTGTTTCGCCGCGACGATGTTCGTCTATAGCCGGATGGCAAGCGATCGCGAACTGGTCGTGCTCACCGCGTCCGGCCTCGGGCCGCTGGGGCTTGCCCGCCCGGCCATAATCGTTTCCATCATTGTTACTCTGCTCGGCTATCTGCTGAGCCTGTATCTGGTCCCGGTCTCTTACCGCGGCTTCAAGGAGCTGCAGTTCCAGATCCGGCACAATTACACCAACGTGTTGCTGCGCGAGGGTGTCTTCAATTCTATCAGCGACGACGTGACGGTTTTCGTGCGCGCCCGCCAACCGGACGGAGAGCTTGCCGGGATTATCGTCCAGGATGATCGTGACGAGAGCGAGTCGGTCACCCTGCTGGCCGAACGAGGGGCGCTGATTCTCGATGGCAATGATCCGAAAGTCCTGATGGTGAACGGCAACCGGCAGGCACGCGAAAATGCGACTGGGCGTATCAATATTCTCTATTTCGATCGCTACACTGTCGATCTTGGCGGCCTGGGCGAAGCGGGTCAGCGTACGGCGCGCGACCAAAACGAGCTTTTCGTCGACGAGTTGCTCAACCCGACGGAGCAAATCACCCAGCCCCGCAATTTCCTCAAATACAAGGCTGAGGGGCATAGCCGCCTGGTCACGCCACTGCTCGGTCTCGCCCTGCCATTGATCGGGCTGGTCGTCATTCTGAAGGGGGAATTCTCCCGCCGGGGCCAGAGCCGCCGCCTGATTGTCGCGGTCGTTCTGGTCGGCCTGGTGCAGGCGGCAGTTCTCGGCTCGAAATACGCGGCGGCCAAGGAGTTCGGATTGCTGCCGCTGATGTATGGCAGCGCGATCGCACCAATACTGATCTGCCTGATCATTCTGGCCCGTCAGAAGCTGCGCCGGCCACGCTCTCCGTCCGCACCGGTCGAAGGGTCGCCCGCATGAAATTGTCGGGGACGCTCTCATTTTATTTCGGCAAGCAGTTCCTTTTCTGGGTGCTCGGCACGTTCTTCGCGATCATGGGGATTGTTTATCTGCTCGATGCCATCGAGTTGCTGCGACGGGGGTCTGACAAAGAACTCGCAACCCTGACCCTGATGCTGCAAATGGCTGCACTGAAAGCTCCCCAGATGGGGCAGACCATCCTGCCATTTGCCACCCTGTTCGGCGCCATGCTGGCCTTCACCCGGATGACGCGTTCGAACGAACTTGTGGTGGCGCGCGCGGCCGGTGTTTCGGTCTGGCAGTTCCTGCTGCCGGCCCTGATGATCGCGTTCCTGATCGGGGTCTTCAAGATCACCGTCTTCAATCCGGTCGCCTCCGTGATGACGGCCAAATACGAAGCGCTCGAGAACAAGGTCCTGCGGGATAAGGGAAACTTCATGGCGCTGACAGATGGTGGTCTGTGGCTCCGGGAGCAGAACAGTACCGGCCATTTCGTCCTGCATGCCACTGGCGTGGCGGCCGACGGCGCCAGCCTGTCTGGCCTGACCGTGCTGTTCTTCGAAGGAGAAGACAACTTCGACGCCAGGGTCGACGCCGCAGAAGCAACATTGAAATCCGGCTTCTGGCAGATGAATAACGTCATCCTGACCACCAAGAACGCCATTCCGGAAACCCGCTCTGTTTATCGCCTTCCAACAGCACTCACGCTCGAAAACATCCAGGACAGCTTTTCTCCACCGGAGACCATGTCGTTCTGGGAGCTGCCTAAATTCATCTCTATTCTGGAGAGCGCAGGCTTTTCCGCGGTCCGGCACAGGCTCTACTGGCACGCTTTGCTCGCTTCACCGCTGCTGCTTTGCGCGATGGTCCTGATAGCGGCCACCTTCTCGCTCCGCCTGACCCGGCGCGGCGGGACCATGGTCTGGGTCAGCGCCGGCCTGTTCACCGGATTTTTTCTTTATTTCGCGTCCGACCTAGTTTTCGCTCTGGGATTGTCCGCCCGGATTCCAGAAGTGCTTGCCGCCTGGACACCGGCGACCGTGACCGCGCTGCTCGGCTGCGCCAGTCTGCTTCACCTTGAGGATGGTTAATCCATGATCCTGGGCCTTCATTTCTGGAACCGGACACGCCGCCATCTCGAGACAATCTGCTGCAATGTCCTGGTCGCCGCTGTCTGCTTTAGTGTGCAGGCCACCCAGTCCAGACCTGCAAGCGCCCAGGAGAGCGCCATCGGCGATGCGCCGGTGCTGATGGTCGCCGACGAGCTGGTGCACGACGAAACCCTTGGCACCATCACCGCTCGCGGCAATGTGGAACTCTCGCAGAACGACCGCGTTCTGCTGGCCGACAGCGTCACCTACAATCAGCGCGAAGATACCGTGATCGCCAGCGGCAATATCTCCCTGCTGGAGCCGACGGGAGAGGTCATCTTCAGCGACTATGCGGAACTGCAAAACGAACTGAAAACGGGCCTCATCAATAATCTTCGCCTGCGCCTGACGGATGGCTCCCGCCTCGCCGCGAACCGGGGAACGCGCACCGCGGGGCAGCGCAAGATATTGTCCCGTGCTGTCTTCACGCCTTGCGACAGCTGTAAGGAAGACCCGTCACGGGCTCCTCTGTGGCAGATCAAAGCGCGGAAGATCGTACATGACGAGGTCGCCAAGGACATCATTTACAACGATGCGACCCTTGAGATGTTCGGCGTCCCGGTGCTCTACACCCCCTATCTGGCGCATCCAGACCCGACGGTGGATCGGCGCAGCGGTTTCCTTGCGCCTCTGATCGGCACCTCGGACGAACTCGGCTTCATCTATGGCCAGCCCTACTATCAGGTGATTGACGAGTCCAAAGACCTGGAGCTCATGCCTATCGTCTATTCCGAAGACGGCGGCATACTGAAGGCCAGATACCGGCAAAGGTTCGCCGATGGGCTGATCGATTTTCAAGGCACAGCCGGGCTGCTTGATCAGCGCGACAACAACATAGAAACCGGCGAGCAGGATCCCGAAGGCAGCGTGGATCTTGAGGGGCGCTTCGATTTCGACCGGACATGGCGCGGCGGCTTCGACCTGGAGCAATCCAGCGGCCGTACATACCTGCGCCGCTATCGCCTCGACAGCCGCGAGGTCCTGACCTCCCGGGCGTACGCCGAAGGCTTCAGGGGCCGCAATTACACCTCCGTTCAAGCGTTGAAATTTCAGGGCCTCAACCCGGGTGATTCCAGAGACAAGTCCCCGACGGTCGCGCCGCTTTTCGAATATAGTTTTGTCGGCGAACCGGATCCGGCAGGTGGACGTTTCCAACTGGATGCAACCGCCATGTCGCTGACCCGGGAGACCGGCGCGGACAGTCGGAAAATAGCCATACGCAGCGGCTGGTCCCTGCCCTATATCGCTCCGGCCGGGGACATTTACACCCTGACCGCGACACTCGACAGCGACTTCTACCAGACCGACGACCTTGCGAACGGCGAGGGTGGAGACACCGGGCGGCTGTTCCCCCAGGTCGGGATGAACTGGCGCTATCCGCTGGCCAGGGCTGGAGAAAACTACCACCAGACCGTCGAGCCGATCGTCAATCTCGTGCTTTCCCCCAACGGCGGGAATCCGGACGCGATCTCCAATGAGGACAGTCAGTCCTTCCTGTTCGATGACACTAACCTGTTTCGCATGAACCGGTTCACCGGAAGCGATCTGGTGACGAGTGGCAGCCGCGTCGACTATGGTTTCAAAACGGGTGTCTATGGCAATGGAGGCGGCTCCTCCACCTTGCTCTTCGGCCAGAGTTACCAGTTCTTCGGGGATGGCCCGTTCGAGGCCGGATCAGGCCTTGACGACGATCTCTCGGACTATGTCGGCCGGGTGCATATCAGTCCGAGCCAAGATCTCGACTTCCTGTTGCGGTTCCGGCTCGACAAGGATGACTTCACCCCGCGTCGCAGCGAGATCGGCATGCGTTATCAGCATCCCCGCTTCTCGATCAACGCTGACTATGTGCTCCTCGACGACGAAACCAATCCCGATGATATTGCGGGTGAGACCAATTTCCTGAAACGGGAACAGCTCGATATCTCCGGCTCCTTGAAACTAAGCGAGTTCTGGAGCGCGAACGGACGGATCGTGCAGGACTTCTCAGATGGTGCCAACCGCACCCTGATCGCATCTTCCGGGCTGGTTTATGCCGATGAGTGCTTCACATTCGGCCTTGTCTATGAAAGAAGCGAGCTGGAAGACGACGATATCGAACCGGAACAAACCGTCATGTTGCGAATTGCCTTCAAACATCTCGGCGGCTTCTCCAGCAACTAACGCATACAAACCACGGGTACACATCGAACCAAAATGGCGAGATCTGGGTTGAGTTTCATGAAGTGGCATTTTCCGACTCTGTTGCGGATCGCCGTCACGGCATTTGTTCTGACAGCTGGTGCATCTTGCCTGGGCGGCACGAAAGTCCTGGCGCAGGACGCGCTAAGGATTGCCGCCATTGTCAATGACGACATCATTTCGGTCCGGGATCTCGACGCGCGCGTGCGGATGGTCATCACCGTCTCGAACCTGCCGCGCAACGCCCAAACCTTTCAACGCATCTGGCCACAAGTCCTGCGCAGCCTGATTGACGAGAAGCTGAAGCTTCAGGAAGCCAAGCGGCTCTCAATCGATGTCAGCTCCGACGAGCTGGAGCGCGCGAAGCGGTCAATGGAGCAGCGCAACAAGCTGGCGCCGGGATCGTTCGACCGCTCTCTTCGGAGTCAGGGCATCCAAAGCGAGACGGTGCTGGACCAGATGCGAGCCGACATCGCCTGGGTGAAACTGGTGCGCCGGCGGTTCCAAAGCACCGTCGAAGTCACGACCGACGAAATCGACGATGCGCTGAACCGGTTGGAGCGCAACAGGGGCGAGCCCCAGTTCCGGATCCGTGAAATTGTCCTCGATTCAAACGATCCCTCCGTAAATGACGAGGAAGTCGCCGAGCGGCTGGTCAATCAGTTGCGGTCCGGGGCCGAGTTCGATGCGATTGCGCGTGAATTCTCCCAAGGCGCAACGGCGGCTACCGGTGGCGATATCGGCTGGACCACCAGAGAACAGCTCGGTGACGAGGTTGGAGCTGCTGTAGATGACTTACAGCCCGGCGAGATCAGCGATCCGATCAAGACGATATTCGGCTACCAGATTATCCAGCTGGAAGAACGACGGATCCTGAGCGCCCCCAACCCGGCAAAGGCCAAGGTCACCCTAAAGCAGGTTTTCGTTCCAGTGCCGCCCAGTTCCTCTCCGGAAGCTGAAGCCAGCCAGAAGAGCATTGCGACAGCCGTGTCCGAAACCGCGCAAAACTGCGAAGATATGGACCTGCTCGCGGCCGAGCTGAATTCGCCGGCGGGAACCGATCTTGGAACACTGGAAATCGGTCAATTGTCCGCGCAGCTTCGGGAGGCCGTGATCGACCTCAAGGTTGGCGAGCTCTCCGAGCCGGTGCGCCTGCCGTCCGGTTTCAGCACCATCATGGTCTGCGCCCGCGAGGAGCCGGAGAGCGATCTGCCCGGCCGAGAAGAAATTGCGAATCAATTGAGGGCCATCAAGTTCGAGACCTTTGCGCAGCGCTATCTGCGTGATATCCGCCGGGACGCATTCATCGATACCCGCGTCTAGGTCGGGACCATGACAACCAGATCCAGTCTCTCCGACATCCCTCCTCTCGCGGTCACTCCGGGAGAGCCGGCGGGCGCCGGTGCGGAGATCACCCTCAAAGCCTGGTCTTCGGCCCGCACGCGCCTCTCCCCGTTCTTCCTGCTGGATGATCCGGAGCGGCTGGAGAGGCTTGCACGACTGATCGGTGCGGATGTCCCGGTCAGGGTCATAGACAAGCCAGAGGACGCGGCCGACGTCTTCGAACGGGCTCTCCCGGTTCTGCCCATCACGTTCTCGACGCCCCCGGCTCCCGGCAAGCTCGATCCGGCAAATGGCGGCGCGGTCATCGAGGCGATAGAACGCGCCGTGCAATTCACCTGCGACGGACAATCCTCCGGCGTGGTGACCAATCCGATCCAGAAAAGCGTGCTATACGAGGCAGGCTTCAAGTATCCCGGTCATACCGAGTTTCTGGCTGCACTTGCCGGCCCGGACGTGACACCCGTGATGATGCTGGCAGCGCCTGCGATACGCGTTGTTCCGATTACCATCCACATCCCGCTGAAGCAGGTCCCGGAGGCTCTCACAACCGAGATGATCGTCACCAAGGCCCGGATTACTGCCGAAGCCCTGAAGCGGGATTTCGGCTGCAAAGCCCCGCGATTGGCGATCGCCGGACTTAACCCTCATGCCGGAGAGGATGGCACCATCGGAACCGAGGACCGGGACATCATCGTACCAGCGGTACAAGCCCTGAGAGCCGACGGCATCGCTGCCTTCGGCCCCTTGTCCGCCGACACCATGTTCCATGCCGAGGCGCGCGAGAGCTACGACGCGGCAATCTGCATGTATCACGACCAGGCATTGATCCCGATCAAGACCCTCGATTTCTGGGGCGGCGTGAATGTGACGCTCGGCCTGCCCTTCATCCGCACATCGCCGGACCACGGCACCGCGCTGGAGCTGGCCGGCACGGGACGCGCTCATGCGGACAGTATGATAGCCGCGCTGACCATGGCGGGCGATATGGCGCGCACCAGGGCGAAGCATCATGACTGATCCGATCATCGCCGCTGTCGAGGCCCTGCCCCCGCTGCGCGACATCATCGCACGCTTCCAGCTTTCGGCCCGTAAATCGCTCGGCCAGAATTTCCTCTTCGATCTCAACCTGACCCGGCGCATCGCCCGCGCAGCCGGCAATCTTGCCGAAGGCACCTGCATCGAAATCGGTCCGGGGCCAGGAGGACTGACCCGCGCGCTGTTGCTGGAAGGCGCCCGCAAGGTTATCGCCATCGAGCGGGACCGCCGCTCCATCGAAGCCCTGCAGGACCTTGTCGATGCCGCTGACGGCCGTCTGGAGGTTATCGAAGCGGACGCGATGGACATCGATCTCACAGCTCTGGGAGACGCCCCGCGACGGGTTATCGCGAACCTGCCCTACAATGTCGGTACACCGATGCTGCTGAGCTGGTTGAAGCGAGCCGAAGCTTTCGAAAGCTTCACACTGATGTTCCAGAAAGAAGTGGCGGAACGGATCTCGGCATCACCGTCCACATCGCAATACGGACGGCTCAGTATAGCCGCACAATGGCGGGCAGAGGTCTTCCCGCTGTTCGACATCCCACCGCGTGCCTTCACGCCCGCGCCGAAAATCATTTCTCAGGTCGTCCGGCTTAAACCGCGTCCGAAGCCGCTGGCCGAAGCGGACCCGGACCTGCTCGAACAGGTCACTGCCGACGCATTCTCTCAGCGCCGTAAAATGCTGCGCGCATCCCTGAGGAGCTATGGCGGCGCCGAGTTCCTGGAAGCCATCGGAATTGACCCGACAGCACGCCCGGAAACACTCACCGTCGAGGAATTCTGCGCCCTTGCCCGTGCGGTAGCCGCTCAGCGCTGAGATCCGTCATCCGGAAACAAAAACGGGGCGCCCGACAGGCGCCCCATTTTCTTATGATTTCGATTGCCGTCTTAGGACGGAATCAACCGGTTCCACCAGCCACGGCGCGTCTTGCCCTCTTTGGCAGGACTGTCGGCATCGGCGGCCGTACCGCTATCTGCAGGCGCTTTTTTCGGCTCTGACGGAGCGGCTTCAGCGATCTTGTCAGCTCCGTTCCCGGAAGAAACTTCGGCAGCGGCCGGGGCCTCTTTCACCGGAGCCGCATCTGCTTTCGGCGCCTCGTCAACAGCCGCGGCTTTCTTGGCCCGGCTACGGCGACGCGGTTTCGCAGGCTTTTCTTCGGCCTTCTCTGCCTTCTCGTCGCTTTCGGCTGCGGGAGCGGCTTCGGTATCAGCGGCCTTCTTGCGCCGGACACGCGGCTTGCGCTTCGGCTTTTCTTCCTCGGCGGCCGGGGCGTCAACACTCGCAGCGGCCTCAACCGCTGCAGTTTCCGATGCAACGTCCTCGACTTTGGCCGGAGCCTCCATCACCTCAGGAGCGGCAGCATCAGCTTGTCCATTCTGATCGGCAGACGCAGCCTGACTATCCTGGCCTTCGGATGCATCCTCACCGGTCTGCTCCCCGCTTTCGCCATTCTCGTTCGCTGCAGCGCCTTCTTCACCATTGCCACGACGCGACCTGCGGCGACCGCCGCGCTTGCCCCGACGGCGGCGCTTCTTGTTGCCATCCTCATCGTCACCGGACGCAGCTTCTCCGTCGGCCGCAGCGGGAGCAGAGCTTTCGTCGCCCTCTTCCGCCGCCTCTTCGGAAACGCTCTCACCCTGATCCTGCTGCTCGGCAGCGCGTTTTTCACCACCACGGCGGCGGCGACGGCGGGACCGCTTGGGACGACGCTCCTCGTCACGCTCTTCCGTATCACCCTCGACCTCGGCATCGGCCTCAGTTTCGACCTCTTCATCATCCTCCTCGACGTGCGGGGCGATGATAGGTGCCGCGAGATCGATCCGGTCGCTGGCCGATTTCGGCAGCAAACGCTCGATGCGCATATCCGGCGTCACAAGGCTGTCGTCGGCTTCCAGGAAGACCAGGAAACCGTATCGTTCCTCGATAGTCGCCAGCGCTTCACGCTTCTTGTTCAGGATGTAGAAGCCGACCTCGGAAGGCACGAAGACGGAAATCTCGCTTGCCTTCTGCTTGATTCCTTCTTCCTCAATCGCGCGGAGCACATGCAGGGCCGTCGAGTCCGTGGAACGGACGCGGCCGCTGCCGGCGCATTGCACGCAGACCTGGGTCGAGGCTTCGAAGACACTTGGGCGCAGCCGCTGACGGGACAATTCCATCAGTCCGAAATGGCTGATCCGGCCGAGCTGGATACGCGCCCGGTCGTTCTTCATCGCATCCTTCATGCGCCGTTCGACGGCATGCTGGTTGCGCGGCTCGTCCATGTCGATGAAATCGATGACCACAAGGCCGGCCATGTCGCGCAGCCGAAGCTGGCGCGCGACTTCGTCCGCCGCCTCGAGGTTCGTCTTCAGCGCGGTTTCCTCGATGTTCCTCTCGCGCGTGGCGCGGCCGGAGTTCACATCGACAGCAACCAGCGCTTCGGTCTGGCTCATCACCAGGTATCCGCCGGATTTCAGCTGCACGACCGGATTATGGATCGCGTCGAGCTGACCTTCGATCTGATAGCGGTGGAACAGCGGAACAGTCTGTTCCTTGTAGGGCTGCACGCGCTTGGCGTGACTAGGCACCAGGGTACGCATGAAGTCCTTGGCGATCCGGTAGCCATCCTCGCCCTCGACCAGAACCTGGTCGATATCGCGGGTGTAGAGATCCCGGATTGAGCGCTTGATCAGGTTGGCTTCCTCGTAAATCAGACAAGGTGCCGAGGAGGTCAGTGTCTTCTCACGGATCTGGTCCCAGAGCCGGAGCAGATACTCATAATCGCGCTTGATCTCGGTCTTGGTGCGCTGGCTACCGGCCGTCCGGACAATCACCGCCATGCCCTCGGGCAATTCCAGCCCTTCGACAATCTGCTTCAGACGCTTGCGATCCGCGATATTGGTGATCTTGCGGGACACCCCTCCACCACGCGCGGTGTTCGGCATCAGTACGCAATAGCGGCCAGCCAGAGACAGGTAAGTGGTGAGCGCCGCGCCTTTATTGCCGCGCTCTTCCTTGACCACCTGCACCAGCATGATCTGGCGCCGGGTGATGACTTCCTGGATCTTGTATCGGCGGCTGATATTTTTCCGCGGACGGACATCATCGTCGTCACCGTCCGTATCGTCGCCGCCAATGCTTTCCGGCGGCGGGGCGGGCGGGCCGTCCTCGTCTTCGTCTCCGGCCGTGTGACTGGCCCGGGCCTCTGCCCGCTCTTCCGGAGTTGGCGCTGGAGCGTCATCTCCAGCTGCGGCAGCAGCGACCGCGTCCTCCGCCCGCTCTTCGGCGAGCAGGGCTTCGCGATCCTCGACCGGGATCCGGTAATAATCGGGATGAATTTCGCTGAAGGCGAGGAAGCCGTGACGGTTCCCGCCATATTCAACGAAAGCAGCCTGCAGGGACGGCTCAACCCGGGTTACCCGGGCGAGATATATGTTTCCCTTAAGCTGCTTGCGAGATTCTGTCTCGAAGTCGAAATCTTCGACACGATTGCCACTCAGAAGGACCACTCGGGTCTCTTCCGCCTGTGTGGCGTCGATCAACATGCTTTTTGACATTAAAAGTAGACTCCTGGGCCACGCGTGTCGCGCGCCGTACGTCGGGATTCAATCTTCCGATGCGTACAGGCGCCGCGTCCGCGGGCATGTTCTCTGAGAGCGAAACGGGGGTAAGAGCGCAATGGCCACCAACGCCGCGTTTCCGTTCGATAGCAGGAACCCTGTCCGTTCGATCCGTTCTGAATAGCCCGTTCACGATCTCACCACACGGAGCCGTCAGGCGGCTCGGCGCAGGAATAATCGGATTTGAACCAGCGTGGATCACGATCGGAGCATGTCCCGTTGTGTAGAATATGGGCGCATTCCCGCGCCATTAGGGGCGCCCCGCGACCACGTTTCCGAAAGCTACGGGGCAGAAATCTGCGCTGTCCGATATGGACCGGCACCCGCGTAACATAGTCACTTTGGATTTTAGGAACAATGATTTCCTTCAATCCACGCACAACCCCAGCAAAAATTAATGTTACGCTCAAGAAACCCCGTTCAAAAGGCTGATTCGTAGAGATTTTATTGCAATGCGAATCGGCAATGGTTAAAAATGGTTGAGATTGCGGTATGGACGCAGATGCGGGCGCGGACCGGTGCAGATATTGAAAAGACGGATCACGACACTTCTGCTTGTTCTCTGTGGCATCCTCGGCGCCACACCAGCCGCCATGGCCATAGACGGGACGGTTGAAGATATCCGCATCGGCCAGCATCCGGACAAGATCCGGTTCGTCATGGATCTCTCTCGCCCACTCGATTTCAAGGTTTTCAGTCTGGCGGACCCTTACCGGGTTATCGTTGATTTGCCGGAAGTCACCTTCTCCCGCGACGCGCACCCGGAGAACCGGCGCCCGAAAGCAATTAAGGGTTTCCGTTTCGGTCTGTTCCGTCCCGGCACGTCACGCGTGGTTATCGACACCGCACAACCCTATTCCATCGCCTCCGCCTTCTCTCTTCCCGCCAAGGGAAATCAGAGCGCACGCATCGTGCTCGACCTGAAACCGACGACCAGAGCTGCATTCCTGACGGAATCCGCCAAGTCCGTGGCGGCAGCACAGGCAGCAAGACGCCCCATCCTGACCGCGCCCAAACCGGCAGCCCCGCCCTTGTTGACCCGGCCCCAGCGCCGGGCGAATGAAAAAGTCCTGGTGGCGATTGATGCCGGCCATGGCGGCGTCGATCCCGGCGCCATCGGGGTCTCCGGCGTCTATGAAAAGCAGATCGTCCTGAATGCGGCCCGCGTGCTGAAGAGCGAGCTGGAGCGCACCGGGCGCTACAAGGTGCTGCTCACCCGGGATCGTGACGTGTTCCTGCGCCTGCGAGAGCGGATTGCCATCGCCCGCAGCGCCGGGGCCGATCTTTTCGTCTCCCTGCACGCGGATTCGATCCCCAACCGCAAACTGCGCGGTGCCTCCGTCTACACGCTTTCCGAAAAAGCCTCGGACAAGGAAGCGAACCTGCTGGCGGTGAACGAAAACAAGTCGGACATCATCGCCGGCATGGATTTCGGCACGGAAACGCCTGAAGTCACCAGCATCCTGATCGACCTCGCCCAGCGCGAGACCATGAACCACTCCGCCCGCTTCGCCGGCATGCTTGTCCGCGAGATGCGCGGCGAAGTCAAACTGCTTCGGACGGCCCACCGGTTCGCCGGATTCGCCGTCCTGAAAGCTCCGGACATCCCTTCTGTTCTGGTCGAACTTGGTTTCCTCTCCAACAATCACGACGAGAAACTGCTGCGCTCCAATGCGCACCTGAAGCGTGTCGCCGGCGCACTACGCAGGTCCATCGACAATTATTTCGATCTCGTTCAGTCAGCGGCTCGCGCGAACTAATTTCAAAAACGCCCGTGATTCTCCTTCACGCGATAGCCACATGACATCGCGCACAATTATGTCACATTGAAAGTGGTATTCTGCGCTTGGCATGCAGCCCAACGGCTGCGCAACCGGAGGCATCAATCGGCGCATGCGCTGGGTTTTAGTTCTGTTCTCGACGTTTCTGATCGGCTGCGTGATTGCCGTTGGCGGCGTGCTGTGGGGCTTGCACCATTTTGGCCGCGGGCTGCCGGATTATAAGCAACTCGCCGATTACGAGCCTCCGGTCATGACCCGGGTACATGCGGGCGATGGGCGCCTGCTCAGCGAGTATGCCCGCCAGCGCAGGGTTTTCGTGCCTATCGACGCGATGCCGCGCAGGGTCATCAAGGCCTTCCTCTCGGCCGAGGACAAGAATTTCTACAGCCACCCCGGCATCGATTTCATCGGCCTTGCCAAGGCAGTGATCGACAATGTGCGAAATCTCGCCCAAAACCGGCGCCCCCGAGGGGCCTCGACCATCACTCAGCAGGTGGCAAAAAACTTCCTGCTGACCAACGAGGTTTCCATCGAACGCAAGGCCAAGGAAGCCATTCTGGCGCTGCGGATCGAGCGCGCGATCAGCAAGGACCGGATCCTCGAACTCTATCTGAACGAAATCTATCTGGGCCTGCGCTCCTATGGAGTGGCGGCGGCAGCCCTGAACTATTTCGACAAGAGCCTGGACGAGTTGAGCATCGCCGAGTCCGCCTATCTGGCAGCGCTTCCGAAGGCCCCGAACAATTACCACCCGGAGCAGGATCACGACGCCGCGCTTGCCCGGCGTAACTGGGTGATCGGTCAGATGCTGGAAAACGGCTTCATCACCGCCGAGGATGCGGAGATGGCAAAAGGCGAGCCGCTCACCACGCAGACACGGACGGTGACCGAGGTCGCGCAGGCTGATTATTTTGCCGAAGAGGTCCGGCGCTGGCTGGTCGACCGGTTCGGCGAAGACGGCCTCTATGAAGGCGGCCTCTCCGTGCGCACCACGCTTGATCCGAAGCTGCAACGCATCGCGGATGAGGCCCTGCACTGGGGATTGATGCATTACGACCGCCGCCACGGCTGGCGCGGTCCTCTCGGGCGGATCGACGTCGTGGCCGGCTGGGGAGATGCGCTCGGGGAATTTCAGGTGTCGGAAAGTGCGCTGCCTGACTGGCGCAAAGCGCTTGCCCTGATCGTCGAAGACAAGCAGGTGCAGATCGGCTTCGAGGACGGCTCCTTCGGCACGATTCCCCTCGGCGAAATGACCTGGGCACGGGAATGGCAAGAGAAGCAGAGGGTTGGCCGCAGCGTGAAGAAAGCCTCCAACGTCCTGACACCGGGCGACGTGATCTTCGTCGAACCCGTCACCAAGGACGACGAAGGTAAGGAATATCCGCCGAGTACCTATACCCTGCGTCAGGTTCCGAATGTCGAAGGCGGCCTTGTCGCCATGGACCCGCATACAGGCCGCGTGCTGGCGCTCAGTGGCGGCTGGAGTTTCCGCGACAGCCAGTTCAACCGGGTAACCCAGGCCGAACGGCAACCCGGGTCCGCCTTCAAACCTTTCATCTACCTGGCGGCGCTCGACAACGGTTATACCCCGGCGACCCGGATCCTGGATGCGCCCTTCGTGATCGACCAGGGACCCGGTCTCGGGAAATGGAAACCGGCGAACTACACGAAGAAATTCTATGGCCCGAGCCCGATGCGGCTGGGTATCGAGAAATCCCGGAACCTGATGACGGTGCGTCTGGCGCAGACCATCGGCATGGACCTCGTGACCGACTATGCCCGTCGTTTCGGCATTGATGATGCCATGCCGAAACACCTCTCCATGGCGCTCGGCGCCGGGGAGACCACGCTGATCCGAATGACCACGGCCTATTCCATGCTGGTGAATGGGGGCAAGCGCGTCGTCCCGACCCTGATCGACCGGGTGCAGGACCGCAACGGCCGCACCATCTTCCGACATGACGCACGGAATTGTAACGGCTGCATCACCCCCCGCTGGCGGATCGAACCGGTGCCGGCAATTCCGGATACCCGCGAGCAAGTCGCCGATCCGGCTTCGGCCTATCAGATGGTCAGTATGCTGGAAGGCGTTGTACAGCGCGGTACTGGCCGGCGAATATCCACCATCGGAAAGCCGCTCGCCGGCAAGAC
This sequence comes from Nisaea sp., assembly GCF_034670185.1. Taxonomy (NCBI): domain Bacteria; kingdom Pseudomonadati; phylum Pseudomonadota; class Alphaproteobacteria; order Rhodospirillales; family Thalassobaculaceae; genus Nisaea; species Nisaea sp. Next base: position 540,199 of record NZ_JAXMNY010000003.1, on the reverse strand, counting down.
CGGGACGACGAACGACAATGTCGACACCTGGTTCATCGGCTTTACGCCTGACCTTGCGGTCGGCGCCTTTGTCGGCTTTGACCAACCCAAAACGCTGGGACCGCGGGATACCGGCTCCAATGTCGCCGCACCTCTCTTCAAGCATTTCATGGAGAAGGCGCTGGCCGATCAGCCTTCCATCCCCTTCCGGATTCCGCCGGGTGTCCGCAAGGTCCGGATCAACGTTGCAACCGGCGCCCTCGCCCTTCCGGGTGACCGAGATGTCATGGTGGAGAGCTTCAAGAGCGGCACTGAGCCGACCGGCGAAAGCGAGATCGTGTTCGGCGGGGATACCGCCGGATGGGGTTCTGCCGGTCCCGGCAACACGGCCCCGGTTGCGGGACGCGGCTCCGGGCTATATTAAGAGCGCCCACCTCTTTCCAATCCAACCAGGGAGTGCGTCGGCCATGCGTGCCGAGATCACCGCAACAGCCGAAGAGATCAAGCAGTCGATAGAGCTGCTGAGGAGGCATCTTTGACTGGGATGTTTCCCATGTCCGCCTTTCAGAGCTGAACGCCCTCGTCGAGGATCAGAGCCTCTGGGACGATGCCGACCGCGCTCAGAAACTGATGCGCGAACGGACCCAGCTTGAGAAGAACCTGAACGACGTCACGCAACTCGAACAGGACCTCGCCGACGCCATCGAGCTTATCGAACTTGGTGAGATGGAAGAGGATACCGATATCGTCGCCGAAGCCGAGGCAACGATCCTCAACCTCAAGGAAGTCTGTGAAAAGCGCCAGATCGAGAGCCTGCTCTCCGGCGAGGCGGATGGCTTCGACTGCTATCTTGAAGTCCATGCAGGCGCCGGCGGCACGGAAGCCCAGGACTGGGCCTCGATGCTGCTGCGCATGTATACGCGCTGGTGCGAGAGACACGGCTACAAGGTCGAGTGGCTGGAAGAAAGTGCCGGTGAAGAAGCCGGGCTGAAATCCGCCACGATCAAGGTCAGCGGACATAATGCCTATGGCTGGTTGAAGACAGAGAGCGGCGTTCATCGTCTGGTGCGGATCTCGCCCTATGACAGCGCCGCGCGCCGCCATACCAGCTTTTCCAGCATCTGGGTCTATCCCGTGATCGATGACAGCATCGAGATCGTGATCGAGGACAAGGACATCCGGGTCGACACCTACCGGGCCTCTGGCGCCGGTGGGCAGCACGTCAACCGGACCGATTCGGCCGTCCGTATTACCCACCTCGAGACCGGTATCGTCGCGCAGTGCCAGAACGACCGCTCCCAGCATCGCAACCGGGCAACCGCCATGGACATGCTGAAAGCGCGTCTCTACGAGGCGGAGCTACAACGGCGCGAGGATGAGGCGACCGAGATCGAGGCCGGAAAATCCGATATCGGCTGGGGCCACCAGATCCGCTCTTACGTGTTGCAGCCCTATCAGATGGTGAAGGACCTGCGGACGAACGTGGAGACCTCTGCGACACAGGCCGTGCTCGATGGCGATATCGACCAGTTCCTGGAAGCCTCACTGGCTCAGAAACTCGGCGACGGGAACGCCAACACGCCGGATTAATCCAGTCAGGTCAGGCAAAAGAGCCGATGGCTCCGAGGAGGTTCGCGAGCCCATGAGCTTGTATTTCGAAGAACTGGACTATCGGCCCACGCCGATCGGCCCCATCAGTCTCCGGCGACGGCGCGAGCTGTCGCTCGGAGTCGATGTCTTCGAGATCATGCTCGGCGACGAGCACCTCATGTCCAGCCTGTTCACAGCCTCGGAGATCGCTCTCGCCAATCTGGGGCTTGCTGCGGTCACCGGTGACAGGCTCGACATCCTGGTCGGCGGCCTCGGCCTCGGATACACGGCCAAGGCCGTCCTGGAGCATGACAGCGTCGGCTCGCTGCTGGTGGTCGACATGCTGGAGGCGGTGATCGACTGGCATCGTGCCGGACTGCTCCCACTCGGCACGGCGGTAGCGGACGACGCCCGCTGCAAGCTGGTCCAGGGAGACTTCTTCGCCGGCGCCGGTAGCAAGGCCGGTTTCGATCCCGACGCCCCCGGCCGCCGGTTCGATGCCATACTGGTGGATATCGACCATTCGCCCGAAGCTCTGCTCGACGACCGCAGTGCCGGGTTTTACGGCCCCGAGGGCCTGAGGGCGCTGACCTCTCATCTAAAGCCCGGCGGCATCTTCGGACTCTGGTCGGACGACGACCCCGATCCGTCCTTCACCGAGAGGCTTTCAGACGTCTTCGCCGAAGCCTGGGCGGAGCCGGTGACCTTCCACAACCCACTTCAGGACCGCCCCTTCACGCAGACGGTCTATCTTGCGCGCATGGCGGTAGCGGGCTAGGGCGGAAGCCTTAGGGCTTCGCCTTGCCGATCGGCATCACGTTGGCAGGATCAGCGTCCGAGCTGTCTTTCGGCGACTCGTCGGCTTTGTTCTCGGGGGACGCGTCAGACGGGACGTCATCGCTTTCGTCCACTTTCCGCTGCAAACGCAGATAAGAGCGGTAGCTGAGCGGAAGTGACAGCAGGTAGGTGGTGATAAAAGCCGCAAAGAACTGCCAGGGAGCGCTGACCAGCCAGGCAACACAGCCGCCAACCACGATCAGAAGCGGTAGCACCAGTTTCTGCGGTACCCGGACGCCTTTGAAGGAATAGGTCGGGACCTGCGAGACCATCAGCAGGCCGACAACAACCTGCCAGATCGCGAGGAAGTGCGGTTGGTGCAGGAAGCCGAAATCCACCTCGAAACTCAGGATAAGAGGCAGCAGCCCCAACCCGGCGGCGGCCGGCGCCGGCACCCCGGTAAAGAAGCGGTAGGTGAAGGGCGGCAGGGTCGGGTCGTCCGTCTTCGTGTTGAAGCGGGCCAGACGGAGCGCCATGCAGGTGGCGAAGAACAGGGCCGCCATCCAGCCGAAACTCTTCAGTTCCTGGGTCGACCAGAGGAACAGGATCAGCGCCGGCGAGACACCGAAGCTGATGAAGTCGCCGAGCGAGTCGAGCTCGGCGCCAAACTTGCTCTGGCCCTTCAGCAGGCGCGCCATACTGCCGTCGAGCGTGTCCAGAATAGCAGCGACAGCGATGGCGCCGACAGCCAACGTCCATTGCTCGTTCAGGGCGAACCGGACCCCGGACAGCCCGGCGCACAACGCCATGACCGTAATCATGTTCGGGATCAGCTTGCTGATCGAAATCACCGGAAGCCGGCGCCGTCTGCCCCTGATCATGGTGCTTTTATCCGTGTCCAGTTGTCGGAACCGCCAGTACCTAGCGGATCTCGCCCTTACGCGCCGCCTCGGCGGAATTCAGATCGGCAATCACTGTCTCGCCCGCAACCGCGCGCTGCCCAACCGTAACCAGCGGATTGACACCTTTCGGAAGATAGACATCGACCCGACTACCAAAGCGGATCAGGCCGAACCGCTCACCGGCCTGCACAGCCTGATCTTCCTGAAGATAACAGATGATGCGACGCGCAACCAAACCGGCGATCTGGACGAAGGCGACCTTGCGGCCATCCTTCATCTCGACCGCGACCAGTTGCCGTTCGTTCTCTTCACTCGCCTTGTCGAAAGCAGCGTTCACGAACTTGCCCGGCACATACGCCAGTTTGGAGACCTTCCCGTCGACCGGGATACGGTTCACATGGCAGTCGAACACATTCATGAAGACGCTGACCCGGCACATCGGCTCGTCGCCCATGTCGAGCTGCTTCGGTGGCGGCGCATCGACGATCATCTGCACAACGCCATCGGCGGGCGTGATGACCAGTCCCTCGCGGCTCGGGGTCACCCGGTCCGGGTTACGGAAGAAGTAGATGCACCACATTGTCAGCACCAGGCCAACAAAGCCAAGCGGCTCCCAGACGGCGTAGAGCAGCAGCGTCAGCACCGCAAATGCGGCAATGAACGGGTAGCCTTCGCGTGCCACGGGAACCAGTACGCCCTTCAGAACGCCATCGTCCTGCTGATTTAACATGTGTTTTCCGTCCGGTTAGTTGACTGTCGGCAACCCGAAGACCTGGCCCGGATAGATCAGGTCGGGATCGCGGATCTGGTCGCTGTTCGCCTGATAAATCTCGGTATAGCGGAAGCCGGAGCCATAGACCCGGCTGGCGATCCGCCAGAGGTTGTTGCCCGGCTGTATAATCACGACCGAGTCTTTCGGCAATCCCATGATCGGCACGGCCCGAATGAAGGGCAACTCGATCCGCGCCACCACCTGGCCGCTTGCGGTTACTTTGTCGACTCGCACCTGATGGGTTCCAGCTTCGATATTCTGCTCCGGCTTCGCCGACCAGTTTCCATCGGCATCGGATGTTGCGCGCGCCGCCAGGGCATTGTCGACATAGACCTGAACTTCGGTATCGGGCGCGGTCTTGCCACTGAAAACGACAGCGCCTGAGTCATCATAATCGATCACGTCGAGCGTCACATTGGTCTCGGAACTCGCGGAGGCAACTCCCTCCTCCTTTGCCGTCGCGGTCTCGGGGAAGGACTTGACCTTCGGCGCCTCTGCGGTCGGCTCTACCGGCTCAGGTTTCGGTGCCGGTGCCTGCAAGACCTTGGTCGGCGCACTGGATGCCTGATCGCGCGGCACCACCATTGCCAGCGGCTTTTCCGTCGCTTTGCTCGCACGCCCTGCGATGTCCTTGCCCTTTTCCGGGATGACGACGACAACCGCATTCTCGGACTTGGACGGAGTGTCTGCATCCTTGCCGGTATCGCTTTCAAGAGTCAGCACACTGCTGCCCGAGGGTAGTTTTTTCTCCGGCAGGAAGACCCAGTCGCCCTTATCGTCGGCCTGCACCTCGCCGATTTTCCTCTCGCCGTCCATGATCCGGACATTCGCGTTCGGCTTCGCCTTACCCGCTATGACCGTGTTGCCTTCCGGGTCCACGCGGACGACATCGAAGCTCGGCTCCGCCAGATCTGCTTTCACGGCTGCCGGCTCCGGCGCCTTGGCGGTTGCAGGAGTGCTCGTCGTGCCTGGCGCTTTAGCAGCGGGCGCAGGCGCGACCGTCGGATTTGGCGTGCTCGCGGTCTGCACCGGAAGCGGCAAACCGCCTTCTTCCTTGGTCCAGTAAAAAAGCCCCCCCGCCAAGACGAGTACCAAGATTCCGGCGGCGCCGATCAGATACGGCTTCGATAACATGCTCTGGGACTCCATCACGCGGTCGGATGACAATAAACCCTTACAATCGCGGGCGCAATGCAGCGGAAAACTGTGATTTCATGCGACTTGACCGAACCTTTGCAGGGTGAGATAGACGAACGTATGAAAGAGAAAAAATCCATCTGCGTATTCTGCGGTTCCTCCGGGAGAGTCGATGAAGCCTACCGGCAGGCCGCAACCCAGTTCGGCACCCTAGTCGGCGAGAAAGGATTCGATCTCGTCTATGGCGGTGGCCATGTCGGCCTGATGGGGATAGCCGCGGACGCCGCGCTCGCTGCTGGCGCGTCTGTCCTTGGCGTGATCCCGAAGTTCCTCCAGGAGTATGAAGTCGGTCATGACGGGCTGAACGAGCTGATCGTCACCGACAACATGCATGACCGTAAGCGGATCATGTATGAGCGCTCCGACGCGTTCGTTATCCTGCCAGGCGGCCTCGGCACCATGGACGAGACCTTCGAGGTCGTAACATGGACGCAGCTCGGTCTGTCCTCAAAACCGGTGGTAATTGCCAATATCAACGGGTTCTGGGACCCGCTGATAGCGCTTGTCGATCATCTGGTCGAAACAGGGTTTGCACGGGACGAGAACAGGTCGATCCTGCAAATCGCGGACAGTGTCGAGGATGTTTTCCCGAAGATTGCGGCCGCCCCGGTAAGCCACGGGAAAGTGGACTCAAAGTGGGTCTAACCGCCCCTGAAATCCTGCTTTAGACTAGTACATCGGCGGCAGGCCCCTAGCGCGCATCTTGCATTGCGCTGCCTAGCTGATATTTTGCCGCCGCAGCTCAAAAGAATCCATCCACAAGGGAGCCAGCTAGATGGCGAAGATCAAGGTCAAAAATCCTATCGTCGAGCTCGACGGCGACGAGATGACCCGGATCATCTGGGAGATGATCAAGGAAAAACTCATCCTTCCGTACCTCGATGTCGATCTCAAATATTACGACCTCGGTATGGAAAAGCGCGACGAGACGAACGACCAGATCACCATCGACTCCGCGAACGCGATCAAGGAATACGGCGTCGGCGTCAAGTGCGCGACCATCACGCCGGACGAAGATCGGGTTAAGGAATTCGGCCTGAAGAAGATGTGGCGCTCGCCGAACGGCACCATCCGAAACATCCTCGGCGGCACCGTGTTCCGTCAGCCGATCATCTGCAAGAACGTGCCCCGGCTGGTTCCGGGCTGGACGCAGCCGATCGTCATCGGCCGTCACGCCTTTGGTGACCAGTATCGCGCCACCGACATGGTGGTGAAGGGCCCCGGCAAGCTGACCATGACTTTCCAACCGGCCGACGGCGGCGATGCCATTACCCACGAAGTGTTCGACTTCCCGGGCGGCGGTGTTGCCATGTCCATGTACAACCTGGACGACTCGATCCGCGGTTTCGCGCGGGCCTGCCTGAATTACGGTCTCGATCTCGGCTGGCCGGTCTATCTCTCGACCAAGAACACCATCCTCAAGGCATATGACGGTCGCTTCAAGGATCTGTTCCAGGAAGTCTTCGAGGAAGAGTTCGAGTCGAAGTTCAAAGCCAAGGGCATCATCTACGAGCACCGCCTGATCGACGACATGGTCGCGGCCGCGATGAAATGGTCCGGCGGTTTCGTCTGGGCCTGTAAGAACTATGACGGCGACGTGCAGTCCGACACCGTGGCCCAGGGCTTCGGCTCGCTCGGCCTGATGACCTCCGTGCTGATGACCCCGGACGGGAAGACTGTCGAAGCGGAAGCCGCCCACGGCACCGTGACCCGTCACTATCGCCAGCATCAGCAGGGCAAGGAAACCTCGACCAATCCGATCGCCTCGATCTTCGCCTGGAGCCGTGGCCTCTCCTACCGCGCCAAGTTCGACGAGACGCCGGAAGTCGCGAAGTTTGCCGAAGCTCTGGAAAAAGTCTGTGTCGACACAGTCGAGTCCGGCGACATGACCAAGGATTTGGCGCTGCTGATCAGCCCGGACCAGCCTTGGCTCACCACCCAGCAGTTCCTGTCCAAACTGGACGAGAACCTGCAGAAGGCGATGGGCTAACAGATCTCCGGCACTGTCGGACAAGCGGGCCGCCTTCGGGCGGCCCGTTTTCGTTTTGGGCGAATTTTCTGGCCAAGCCTTGGCCGGGAACGCTTTAGTCGATTTCGGGGAGAGTGGGACCGATGGATTTCTATCATATTTACTGTGACCTGAAGCCGGGCGTGTCGGACGTGGATTTTGCCGATTCCGTTCAGAGCTATTTCGCGCACCTTAAGCAGGAGGGCCTGATTGAAGGCTCCCGCATCACACGGCGCAAGCTCGGCCTCGGCCCCGCCGACGGCACCGAGTTCCATATGTGGCTGGAGACCCGCGATCTGGCACAGCTCGATGCTGCCTTCAATCATGTCTCGACCCGCAGCGAGCCGGTTGAGAGCTTTCATCATGCGGTGAATTCGAAGGTCCAGAACGTCCGCTTCACGCTCTACCGCGATTTCCCTGACCCGCAGCGCCAGCGCGGCGAAGAACGGTTCTGATCTTGGAAAGCGAACTCTTCTACTACGGCATCATCGCTCTGGGTGCCTTTGCCGGTGCGCTTGCCTCCGGACTTGCCGGTTTCGCCTTCGCAATCACCTCTCTTGGCATCTGGGCACATGTGCTGAGCCCAGCCGAAGCAGCGCCAATGGTGGTGATCTGCTCTCTGCTGGTGCTGCTCAGCACCTTCGCGGCGATCTGGCGCTCTATCGATTTCCGCTCGGCCTGGGTGTTTATCCTTGGCGGCCTGATCGGTGTCCCCGCCGGCGTCGCCCTGCTGCCATTGGCTGACCCCGGCCCCTTCCGAGTGTTCGTCGGCGTGACGCTGATCCTCTATTGCGGTGGCCTGCTGCTGAGCGGCCGGCTTCCAGCCATCACCGGCAAACATCCCTTTCTGAACGGTCTGGTCGGCGTCGGCGGAGGGGTCATGGGCGGCTTCGCCGGTCTTTCCGGCGTGCTGCCGACCATCTGGTGCAGCCTGATGAAATGGCCGAAGGACAAACAGCGGGCGACCTTCCAGCTGTTCAACGCGGCGATGCACAGCGCTACTTTGACGCTCTACATTCTTCAGGACAGGCTGCCGGACAATGTGCTGACGCTGCTCGGCGCCTCCGCCCCTGCCCTGATCCTCGGCAGCGCCCTCGGGTTTCTGCTTTATCGCCGGATCAATGATGCGCAATTCAAGAAAGTGCTGCTCTGGATGCTCGGCATTTCCGGGATCGGGCTGCTGATTCCGGCCCTCTAGGACGGTACCGCCTCTGGCGTGTATTGCGCCAAAAACTCCGGGCTTGGCGGGATCGGTGTGATGACGTCGATCAGCACTCCGTTCGGGTCCTGCGTAATGAAATGGCGTTGGCCGAACGGCTCATCCCGCAGCGGCAGCAATACCGGCAGCGCCGCCGCCTCGACCCGCGCATATTCCGCATCCACATCATCTACCTCGAAATTGAGGATCAGACCGGTCGAACGGCCACGACCGCTCTCGGGGATCGTCTCATGATCGCCCTGAAGAATGGCGATGTTTACAGCCTCGTCTTCACTTGACTGAAGATGGACGTACCAATCGCTTTCGAAGGCTGGCTCAAAACGAAAGTGCTCCCGATAGAACTGCACTGTTCCGGGAACATCTCCGGTCAAGATGACCGGATAGAACAGCGTACATTTCATCCCTTTCGCTCCTTCTGGCATTTACATACAGTGTGCATGTAAACATCAGTAAACATACAGGCTGTATGTATGCAAGAGAATTCCGGCCATCGTCCCAATCGGGAGCGCACCAGGGAAACCCGCTCGGCCCTGCTCTCCGCGGCTCGAGCCCTCTTCGTCGAGAAGGGCTATGCGGACACCGGCACGCCAGAAATCGTGAAAGTGGCGAATGTCACCCGCGGTGCGCTCTATCACCATTTTCGGGACAAGGAAGACCTGTTCCGTACCGTTATCGAACAAGAGGCGGCCGCGGTGAGCGCGGAAATCGAACACAGCGCCGGCGCCACAGCGCCGCCCCTCGATGCCCTGATATCCGGATCGAATGCCTATTTCGACGCGATGGCCGCACAAGGCCGCGTCCGGCTGCTCTTGCTGGACGGGCCTGCCGTGCTTGGACCAGACGAGATGTCCCGCATCGACAGGGAAACAGGCGGCGGATCGTTGCTTGACGGGCTCGCCGCACTTATCGGCCGGGCTCCAGACCCTGAAATGGAGGCCCTTGCGGATATGCTCTCCGCATCATTCGACCGTGCAGCACTTGCCATCGCGCACGGCGCCCGCCGCGACGACTACGAAAGCGCTATGGCAACATTGATCAAAACGCTCGCCGGACAGCAGCCGGAACGTGATCGGTCATAACGAAGTGGCTGCGTTTAACCGCTGGTCCCGCCGGCAAGTTCGCCCTGCCGGTCAATTGCGGTCCAAAGCCCGGGATAGTCACGAACCAGCCCCGCGTCGTCCAACAGCAACGTCGCGGTGAAGCCATTGGCGGGGGATGCGTACTCAAACCGATCATTCGTCACGCGGCGATAGATCTGACGGAGCGGCTTCAGATTCCAGTCGGCTTCGTCGAGCCAGGCAGCCGTGGTTTCAACGGAAGTGCCCGGAGCGAGACAGTTCCGCCTGACGGCGATAGTGTTGGTTGCCGGGGTAAAACCGAGGTCGATGTCCGACACCCCCATAACGGCCGGGACCGGCTTTGCGTTACAGGTCCAGCCTCCTTCATCGTTCCGCTGGATAATCAGATCGACCCGGCTGCCATCCGCCCATCCGAGCAGACGTACTGTCCGGGTCACCCAATCACTGTCGCAGGCAACGTGATAATCGATCTGCATCGGCGCACCGGCATGGAACCCGGTCGCACTGGCGGTGAGATGCCATGCATCTCCGCTACGGACGATACGGCAAAGATCGGCCCCCGGTTCATCCAGTCGTCGCCAGATGATGTATCGCGTCGCCTTCATACGCCTCCCCATGAACTATCAGGCCCCACTCGGCCAACGCGGTCGGTCAATGGAAATTCCGGCTTATCACCTTCAGGTCCGGTTTCATATTACGGGGGTGAGTGTGCAGTGGTTTTGGCGGACGAATCTGTTCCGGGTTAGGCGCCGGGTGAAGCGGCAATTTCGGGCGCGGCGGTTTCTCTCGGTAATCGTCCTGCGGCCGGGAGACCTCGTCCGCATTGGCAATGGCCCCGTTGAAGCCGGCCTCGTCCACGGTACCGTCTGTCAGCCATCCAAGCCTGTAGGTCAGATCCTCCAGCTTTTCGACCACCACATGGATCACCCGGCCCTCCCGCTGCACCAGACCGGTGACGCCGAGGAACTTTGCGCCGAGCACGATCCGGCGAAACTGCTCGAACCGGTCGGGCCAGACGATCAGGTTCGCAACGCTACTCTCGTCCTCCAGAGTGATGAAGATGATACCCTTTGCCGTTCCGGGCCGCTGACGCACCAGCACCAGCCCCCCAAGCCGAACCCTCTTACCGTCGCGTGTCCGGTCCAGATCCTCGCATCGAATACAGCCATCACCCCTGAGGCTCGGTCGGAGCAGGCCCACGGGATGTGCCTTCAGCGACAGATGAAGCGCGGCATAATCCTCCACTACCTGCTCCCCCAGCGGCGCTGCCGGGAGGTGGACGGCAGCTTCCTGCAGCGTGATATGCGCCTGCTCCCGGACTTCGGCAGCAAGGAAGAGCGGCAGTCCGCCAGGATCCCGATCCGACCGGACCGGGCCGGTCACGGCACGGGCAAGACCACGGACTGCCCAGAACACCTCGCGCCTGGCCAGCCCCATGGAAGCGAAGGCATCGCCCCGCGCCAGCATTTCCAGCACCGCCGGCGTAATCCCAGCCCGGCGCCAGAGCTCACCCGGATCACGGTACCCCTGGCCCCGGCAGGCGGCGATCATCTCAGCATCCCCCTCGCGTATGCCCTTGATCTGCCGAAGCCCCAGGCGGAGCGCGAAGCGGCCAGATCCGTCTGGCTCAAGATCGCAGTTCCAGGCGCTGTGATTGACGTCCGGCGGCAGCACGGTGACGCCATGCTCGCGGGCATCCCGGACGATCTGTGCCGGGGCATAAAAGCCCATCGGCTGCGAATTCAGCAGCGCCGCCGCAAAGACAGCCGGATACCGGCATTTGAACCAGCTGGAGACATAGACAAGCAGGGCGAAACTGGCCGCGTGGCTTTCCGGAAAACCGTAATTTCCGAATCCCTCGATCTGCCGGAAGCAACGCTCGGCAAAATCGCGCTCATACTTCCGCTCCACCATGCCTTCGATCATCTTGTTGCGGAACTGACCGATCTGGCCTGTCTTCTTGAAGGTCGCCATGGCGCGGCGTAACTGATCGGCCTCCGAGGGCGTGAACCCGGCCGCGACAATGGCGATCTTCATCGCCTGCTCCTGAAAGAGCGGGACACCGAGTGTCTTGCCGAGCACGCCGCGCAACTCCTCCGACGGATACTCGACCGGCTCGATCCCGTCGCGGCGGCGAAGATACGGGTGCACCATGTCGCCCTGGATCGGCCCCGGCCGGACAATCGCCACCTCGATGACGAGGTCATAGAAATTGCGCGGACGCAGACGTGGCAACATCGCCATCTGGGCCCGGCTCTCCACCTGGAAGACGCCGAGACTGTCCCCGCGACTGAGCATGTCATAGACCTTTGGATCCTCCGCAGGTACGGACGCAAGATCGTAGTCGAGCCCGTAATGGCGCTCCAGCAGGGCGAACGCCTTGCGCACGCAGCTCAGCATGCCGAGGGCGAGAACATCGATCTTAAGCATTCCCAGCGCGTCGAGATCATCCTTGTCCCATTCGATCACGGTGCGGTCCTGCATCGCCGCATTCTCGATCGGCACCAGTTCGTCCAGGCGCCCACGGGTGATGACAAAGCCGCCGACATGCTGGGAAAGGTGCCGGGGGAAGCCAATCAATTGCCGGGTAAGGTTCATCGCCATGGTGAGCCGCCTGTCCGCCGGGTCGAGACCGACCTCGCGGATACGCTCGTCCTCGACAGCATCCCCATGCCGTCCCCAGACCTGGGATGACAACAGGCCGACAACATCCTCCGACAGGCCCATCGCCTTGCCTACATCCCGCAAGGCGCTGCGGGAACGATAGCTGATCACAGTGGCCGCCAGCCCGGCCCGCTCCCGTCCGTACTTTCGATAGATGTACTGGATGACCTCCTCACGCCGCTCATGCTCGAAATCAACGTCGATATCGGGTGGCTCGCCGCGTGCCTCGCTGACAAATCTTTCAAACAGCAGATCGGTACGCGACGGATCGACGGAGGTGATGCCGAGGCAATAGCAGACTGCCGAATTCGCGGCAGAGCCGCGTCCCTGGCAGAGGATATGCTCACTGCGGGCGAAGCGGACCATGTCATAAACGGTTAGAAAGTAGGGCGCATAGTCGAGCCGGGCGATCAAATCCAGCTCGTGCCGAAGCTGGGTCCGCACCGGTTGCGGGATGCCATCGGGATACCTTTCCGCAGCACCGGCAAAGGTCCGCGCCTCAAGTTCCTCCTGCACCGGCCGGCCGTTCGGCGCAATCTCGTCAGGATATTCATAGGCCAGCTCGTCCAGTGAGAACTGGCACCGGTCGGCAATACGGATTGTTTCGGCGATGGCTTCCGGCCAGTCCCGGAACAGCCGGGCCATCTCTCCCGGCGGTTTCAGGTATCGCTCCGCATTGGCATCGAGCCGCCAGCCCGCGTCGTCGATCCGGCAATGCTCGCGAATGCAGGTCAGCACATCCTGCAACGGACGGCGTTCCGGCAGGTGATAATGCACGTCATTGGTTGCGGCCAGTGGCAGACCGGCCTCCGCAGCTAGCGTTATGAGTGCCTGTAATCTCCGGGCGTCATTTCCGTGATAGAGCATGCAGGCGGCGAGGTGGCAGGCGGCGGGAAAAGCCTCCACCCAAAACCTGAGTTCCGCCGCGTAATCATCCGGAAGGCGCTCTGGCGGCAGCAAGAGAAAGAGCTGCCCTTCTCCATATTCAATCACATCCTGACGGGTGAGCAGGCATTCCCCTTTTGCGGCGCGGCGTTTGCCGACGCTCAGCATGCGGGAAAGCCGGGCATAGGCTGGCCGGTCGGTCGGTAAACAGATCAGACGCGTGCCGTCCTCAAGGTCGAGGCACGCGCCGACGATCAGCTTTATGCCATGTGCCCTGGCGGCAATATGGGCCCGGACCACACCGGCGAGGCTGTTCCGGTCAGCGATGGCAATGGCCGCATGGCCCAGCCGGGCTGCCGTCTCTACCAGTTCTTCCGGATGAGAAGCCCCCCGCAGGAAACTGAAGTTACTGGAGACGTGAAGCTCGGCATATCCGGACATGGGTCCATATGAGCCTCAGGAAAACAGGCCGTGCAGATACCATTGCGGCTTCTCGCCACGCTCTGCCAGCCCTGCGCGATAAAGCCAGAAGCGCCGGCCGTCCTGATCCTCCAGCCGGAAATAGTCCCGTGTCATGGCATCCACCGCCGCCCCGTCTTCGGCATCGGTACGCCACCATTCCGGTGCCAGCCGCTCCGGGCCGGCAGCCTCCGCAACCCGGTACTCTGCGCCACGCCAGCGGAACCGGGCCGGTGGATGATCCGGCAAAAGCGCCGTTGCCTCCACCTGCTCCGGGCGTCGCATAAGCCGCACAGGCCGCGCCCGTTCCGGCGTCAACGGCCGCAGATTGCTCCAGTGAAGCGGCTTGCCGGACGGACGAATATCTCCCCGTCGCTCTGCCCGTTCGGGCCGGTGGCTCTCAGTCGGCTGCAACCGATAGATCGCCTCACCCCCAAGCCGGTTGGCCAGACGGTCGCCAAGATCGGCCACGGCATCGCGGTCCTGTCCGGCAGTAACACCGAGTGCACCCTGCACGCCGCCCGCCATATCGCTTTCGAGAATGTCGGCCACGGCAACATCGATACCGAACCCGGGATCGAGTTTATCGAAATGCTGGACCAGCAAGCGGAACAGAACGTCAGCGTCCCGGCAGGGCCGGCTGGTGCCAACGGTGATTTGCGGCACGGCGCCATCAACACGGAAGAAGCGGATCCGCACCCGCCGGGCGCCGGCCTGTTCGCGTTCCAGACGGCGGCAAAGACCGGCGAGGCACTGCCTGGCCGCACGCTCCAGATCCTCCCGAAGGGCAATAGGCTCCGCAAAGGCCAGCCGTTCCCGGAAAGGCACCTCCGGCAGGCGCATGTCGAGCGCAGCCGGGCGCTGCCCGAGGGCGCGGTCCAGCGCTTCCACCATCGCGGCACCAAAACGGCTGACGAGCGGCGCCCGCGGCTTGCCGATGATCTGGGCAATACGGCGCAAGCCAACCCGATCAAGCGCCTCTACAGTTGCCGGCACGAAGCCGAGTGCCGCGACAGGCAACGGCTCAAGTGCCATGGAGGTCTTCCCCGGCGGCACCAGCGTCAGGGTCGAGGGGGAGAAACGGGCGATGGCACGGGCAGCGTCAGGGGTATCCGCCACCGCGAGCCGGGCTGCAAACCCAAACCGGCTCAAGGCCGCGAGGCAATCGCGCCCAAGCGCCTGTTCCTCCGTTCGCGTGTCTTCTGCGCCGTCCCGCCGGAAGAGGTGCGCGCAACCGGTGATATCGAGGTAGAGGCCAGCGCTGCCGCCTTCCCCGTTGAAAGGCGTCGCGCTGCTGTCCGCCGCGACCATCGGCGTATAGTGCTGGCACCAGGCGGCGAGTTGTTCCAGCCGTTTGCGGTCGGCCCCCATGTCCGCTTCAAGAGCCTTCAGACCAGGCAGCATCGCCCGGGCATCGGCGAGAGAACGCCCGACCTGAATGCCCTGCTGGACGGCGGCACTGTCTGCCGCAGCGATGATTTCAGAACCCGCGACGCGCCGGGTCATGATCAGAGGCCGGTCCCCCGAGGCAAGAGCACTATCGCCGTTGCGGCGCCAGTCGAAAGCAAAGTCCGGAATGAAGAGATACAGAAATCGCCGTGCCATGAACCGTCTCCCCGTGATGAATTGACTTTAGTTGTTCATGTTTTGTTCTCTATGTCAACATGATCAAAAACAGGCTTCGCGTAAAATGGGATCAGTGACCGGAGAGGCCGAACACCCAGAAGAGATAGAGGGCGATCAGCACGCTGCCGCCGACAACGCTCCAGAGGCCAAGCCTGCGGAACAAAATCCGGCGCTCTGCCGAGCGTTGCTGGCTTGCGATGCGCTGGTGGCGTTCCGCTTCGATGGCACTAAGAAAACGCAGCAAACTGTCGATGGATTCGCCAGCCAGGGACTGGAACTGGGCGGCGATACTTTGCCCGTTATGTAGGCGACGGACGATATCCGCACTGAACGGGAATTCAATCAGCTCGTCACGGCCCTTCCAGTAGATCGTGCCTTCAAGAGGGGTATCGATCTCCCGCCCGTCTTCAGGCAGTCGGGCAAGAAAGCCGCCGATTGAAATATCAATGAGCGGAAGCCGACGTCCGTCCACCGAAGCATAGGCGCCCGTCACGGACCACCGTCCGTGCCTGCGTCTTTCCTCAGCGATCACTGTCTCCGCGACAGCATTCATTCCCCGCCCCTTCATCTTTGGCAACAGTGTACACGACTGCTGCCATTTCGGCTGCGGACGATGATCTTTGCGTCAATCAGGCAAAGAACGATCCAGCGCAGCACCAAGCAGTGTGCACAATGTTAACGAGGAATATCAAAAAGTACATATAGGGTTACGCGGCGGCACCCGATGCCGCAAAGGACCGCGTTTCCGGCCGCACGCGCCTCACGCTCGCGCGCTCGTCCGATATGCGGAATCGCCCATCCCGCGCCTCCCAGAACAGTCTCCAGGCGCCGGGCTGCCCCCCGCGCAAACGGTCGAGAGAGAGCGACCAGACCGGCCGCGGATCACCGCCCGAAGGTGCGGCCCTGACGGACCAACGGCTATCCACCGTTCCCGCTGCCGTCTCTCTCGCAACGCTCCGGACCAGAAAACCGGTGACACCGCTTGTTTCCGCCGCGAGCTGCAGGCGCCGCTCGGCGACCCGCGCCGCCTCCCCGGCACGCACCGGGCCAAGCTCGCCGACAACCCCGGCAAGACCGGTACAGCGCAGTCCTTCCTCCATGGCCCAGAGCCGTTGCGCCTCGTCCCGCGCCTCGACGAAAAGAACCCGGCTCATATCGAGTCCGAGTGCCGCCAGCCCCCAGCCATAGGCCATACCGCCAAACATGTTTGCATCCCGGACGCACCAGAGGATATCCCCGCCACGTGCCGCCCCCAGCAGGCGTACCGACATGGCGGCGGCGAAACCGAAGACGCTCGCGTCCCTCACCTCGGCACGCGCTTCACCGGTAATCTCATGGATACGGCCAAGGGCGAGACCACCGCCAAGATGATGATCCAGGGCCTCCAGGCCGAGTGGACAGCGCTTCACCCGATCCCCAGCGTCAGTGCCGCGCTCAATAGCCTGCACCTGCGCACGCAGAGATGCCAAATCGGCCCGTTGCCCCATGCCGTTACTGCGCTTAGGATCGCCCATTCAATCGCCTAAATGTTCCCTGTTTGTTCTAGGATAGATCTTTCCATGAGTCAACCGGCCGACGCTTCCGCATCCGATCAGCCCCAATCCCTCGAGACCATGCTCGGCTTCAATGCTGATCTCGGCTTCCGCCTCACAGAGTGGGCGGACGGCTATGCGAAGCTGGAACTCGACCTGACCGAAAAGCACCTGAACCGCAGCGGCATCCTGCACGGCGGCGTGGTCGCCACGATAATCGACGCGGTCGGCGGCTATTGCGGTGTCTGGGTGCCGGAAGGCGCCGAAAAGAAACGCGCCCTCACCCTGTCGCTGACCACCAGCTTCATGGGGACGACCAAGGAAGGCCGGATCTACGCCACGGCCAAGCGCCGCGGCGGCGGCCGCTCAGTGTTCTTCGCCAGCTGCGAGGTCTACAGCCCCGACGGTACCCTGATCGCCATGGGCGAAGGCACCTACAAGGCACTGGCCAGCAAGGTGACCTCCGCCGGTTAAGCTGGCCTCACGGGCTCATAGCCGCGCCGAGGCATGATAAGCCGATGAAGAGACGCAGAAGCTCCAGGCGGCGGTGCTGTTAGCGCAGAGAAAGCGCTAACAGCATTATTTCGCGAAAGCGATGTCCCGGCCCGGTGCGGCCGCGAGCAGCGACCGGGTGTATTCGTGCTGCGGGTCGGCATAGACCTTCGCCGTATCGCCTTCCTCCACCACGACGCCGTTCTGCATGACCATGATCCGGTCGCAGATCTGCGCCGCGACGCGCAGATCGTGGGTGATGAACAGCATGGCGAGATCGTAGCGCTCGCGCACATCGTCCAGCAGATCCAGCACCTGAGCCTGGACGGAAACGTCCAGCGCCGACACCGCCTCGTCCGCGATCAGCACCTTGGGCTGCATAGCAAGCGCCCTGGCGATACAGATACGCTGACGCTGGCCGCCGGAGAACTGGTGCGGGAAACGGTCAAGCGCATCCGGGCTAAGGCCGACGATGTCCATCAACTCGCGCGCCCGACTGTCCGCCTCGGCCTCGCTCACGCCGAAATTCATCGGCCCCTCGACGATAGACTGACCGACCGTGCGGCGCGGATTGAGCGAGCGGTAAGGGTCCTGGAAAACAATCTGGATATCCCGCCGGTGCGGGCGCATCGCGTTTTCCGAAATAGTTGCGATTTCCGCGCCCTCGACCTGGATATGGCCGGACGTCGGATCCTGCAGACGCACGATACACCGGGCCAGAGTCGACTTACCTGAGCCGGACTCACCGACCACGCCGAGGGTCTCCCGCCGGTGCACGACGAGATTCACATCCTTGTTGGCATGGACCTCACGGCTCTTCCGGAACAGCCCGAAACCGCCATAAACCTTGTTGACCTTCTGCGCGATCAGGGCTGGCGAGCGTTTGTCAATCTCGACCCGGTGGCTTGGTGTCATGGAAGGCACGGAGCCGATCAGCATCTTTGTGTAAGGATGCTGGGGCTTCAGCAGGATCTCATCCCGCGTGCCCTGCTCGACGATCTTGCCTTTCTGCATGACCACGATGCGGTCGGCAATCTCCGCCACCACGCCGAAATCATGGGTGATGAACAACACGCCCGATCCATGCCGGCGCTGGATATCCTTGATCAGATCAAGAATCTGCGCCTGGGTCGTCACGTCGAGCGCTGTCGTCGGCTCGTCGGCGATCAGCAGGCCCGGCTCAAGCGCCAGGGCCATGGCGATCATGATGCGCTGGCGCTGCCCGCCGGAAAGCTGGTGCGGATAGCTGTCATACATCTTCACATGGTCCGGCAGGGAGACGTCCGCCATGACCTCAAGCACACGTTCCCTCTGCTCGGCCGCCGAGAGGGTCGTGTGAATTTCCAGCATCTCGCGGATCTGATCGCCGACCTTGATGACCGGGTTCAGTGCGGTCATCGGCTCCTGGAAGATCATCGCCATCTTCTCGCCGCGCAGGCGGCGCATCTCGGCATCCGATTTTGTCAGAAGATCCTCACCCTGGAGGATGATCTCGCCGCTGACGGCTTTCACTTCCTTCGGGTTCAGCCCCATGGTTGTAAAGGCCGTGACGGATTTTCCGGAACCGGACTCACCGACGACGCAGACGATCTCCCGCGCCCCGACGGTAAAGCTGATATCCTCGACGGCGAACGGACGGTCCGCCCCCTTGGGCAGAGCAACCGAGAGATTGCGGACTTCAAGGACCGGCGTGGCCGTTGCGGCCCCCGTTGTCTCCATTGCGGGTTGTGTATCGGTCATACGCGCATCTTCCGGGCAATACGGGGATCAAGCGTGTCACGCAAACCATCGCCGACGATATTCACGGCAAGGACGGTCAGCGCGAGTGCGACCCCGGGAAAGAAAATGATCCAGGGGGTGAGCTGGAAATAGGTCCGCCCCTCGGACATGATATTGCCCCAGCTTGGGATCTCCGGCGGGATGCCGGCTCCGAGGAAGCCGAGGATGGACTCGGTCAGCATCGCCGCGCCACAGATGTAGGTGGCCTGCACGATCATCGGCGCAATGGTATTCGGCAGGATATGCCGGATCAGAATCGCCGGAAGCCGAGTGCCGGAGGCAATCGCCGCTTCGACATAGGGCTCATCCCGCACCGTCAGCACAACGGCGCGAACCAGTCGGACAACCCGCGGAATTTCAGGAATGGTAATGGCGACAACGACGGTGGCCAGGGTCGCACCTGAAATCGAGATCATGGCAATCGCCAGCAGGATCGCCGGGATCGCCATCAAGCCATCCATGACCCGCATCACAGGCGCATCGAGCCAGCGGACATAGCCGGCGACCAGACCAGTCAACAGACCAATCACGGTGGCGATTGCAGCCACGGAAATGCCGACGACGAGCGAAATCCGCCCACCGTGAACAACCCGGACGAAAATATCGCGCCCCAGAAAGTCCGTGCCAAACCAGAAACCAGCCGACGGTGGCTTCAGTCGACTCATCACATTCTGCTCGGTCGGTGATCCGGTAAAGAGCGGCCATATGATCGCGATTGCCGCCATGATCAGCAGCAAGACGCCGCCCCAGAACACCGACCTGTTCCGCATCATCAGCGCGAAAGTCGACGGCTGCTGCTTTTCCGGAAGAATGTCGTCGTCAGGCATCTGTTGAGGAACTGTCGCTGTCATCAGTACCTGATCCTCGGGTCAAACAGGGTGTAGGAGAGATCGATCAACAAGTTGATCAGAATGTAGATAAAGCTGAAGAACAGGATCAGCCCCTGGATCACCGGGTAATCGCGGGCCAGCACCGCATCGAGCACAAGACGCCCGAGGCCAGGAATATTGAAGACCGACTCTGTCACCACCACACCGCCGATCAGCAGCGCGATGCCAACACCGATCACGGTCACAATCGGCACCGCCGCATTACGTACAGCGTGCTTCATCAGGATTTTCCATTCGGACTGGCCCTTTGCACGAGCAGTCCGGACATAATCCTCTTCCAGAACCTCCATGACCGAGGCCCGGGTCATCCGTGCGATCAGCGAGATGAAGATCACCGAGAGCGCCAGGACCGGGAGCACCATGTGTCGGAGGAAAGTGAGGAGCCCGTGGTCGAACGGCGACTTGTAACCCTGGACCGGCAGGATCTTGAGCTGCATCGCCAGCACATAAATCAGGCAATAGGCCAGCACGAAGACCGGCACCGAGAAACCGCCGACTGAAAAGAACATGACGAACCGGTCGATGAGCGATCCCGATTTCCAGGCCGCGATGGTTCCGAGCGGTACCGCAACGGCGACCGCGAACACAATCGTGCACAAGGAAAGCAGCAGGGTCGGCTCGATCCGCTGACCGATCAGCTCCATCACCGGCTTCTTGGAGAAGATCGCGGTACCCAGATCGCCCGAGGCGAGCTGCAGGATCCAGCGCCAGAGCTGCACGAACATCGGGTCGTTCAGCCCGAGCTGGGTGCGGATGCGCTCGACATCCTCGGCAGTCGCATAATCCCCCGCGATCACCGCAGCAGGATCCCCCGGCGCAAGGCGCAGAAGAAGGAAAACCAGCACGGCCACAATCACCATCACGGGGATGGTCGAGAGCACGCGCTTCAACACATAGGTCAGCATGGAGAGGTAAGCTCCTCAAGGCGTCTGTCGCCAGTACGGGCCTTGGCGGCCGGAGGGCAGAGCATATCAGAGGAGCCGCCCGGATCAGGCGATCCGGGCGGCTTTCCGACGGGCGAGATTACTCGACCGACATGTTCCAGAAGAACTGGACCGGAGACTTGATCAGACCCTTCACATTGTTCCGATAAGCAACCGGAACGAAGAACTGACCAAGCTCGGCGGAGGCTGCGATGCCCCAGACGCGCTCCTGCACCTTCTTGCCAGCGGCGAGTTTCTCGTCCGCCGTTGTCGCTGCAGCGAACTCAGCACGCGCTTTCTCGAGCGCCGCGTCGTCCGGCCAGCCGAACCAGCCCTTGTCCGGATCGCCGGAGAAGGCAATGGACATCGGGTCGATCACGTCCGCACCGATCCACCAGGTATGGAAGATGTTCCAGCCACCTTCGGAAACCGGGTCACGCTTGGCCCGGCGGGAAGTCAGGGTGGACCAGTCCATCGCCTGCAGATCAACCTTGAAGCCAGCCTTGCGGAGCTTCTCGGCGGAGATCAGGGTGAAGGCGGAGAGCACCGGAATGTCCGTCGGGTGCATGATCACGATGGGCGTTCCGTCATAACCGGCAGCCTTCAGGGCAGCGGCGGCCTTTTCGATGGAACCCGTTTTCATGGTCTCGGCCGCCACCTCGGTCGCCAGAGGCGTACCGCAGGGGTAGATCGAGAAACAGGTTTTCCAGAACTCCGGGGCACCGATGGCACCGGCCAGGTAGTCTTCCTGCTTCATGGCCATGGTAGCTGCCTTGCGGATCTCGACATTGTCGAACGGCGGCAGCAGATGGTTGAAGCGGGCAAAGCCGATTGAGCCGAGCGGGTCATTGACTTCGGCAGTCACGTCTTCCGCCGCGGAAAGCAGCGGCATCAGATCGGTGGACGGCTGTTCGAAGAAGTCGATTTCGCCGGCGATCAGAGCGTTCATTGCGGTCGTCTGATCGGGGAAGTAGGTCCAGATCACCTTGTCGACCTTGGCGATCTTGCCGCCAGCGGCAGCAGACGGTGCCTCGGAGCGAGGGACATAGTCCTCGAACTTCGTATAGACCACGGTCGAACCCGGAACCCACTGGTCCGCCTCGAACTTGAACGGGCCGGAGCCGATATGCTCGGGGATCTGCTCGAACGGATCGGTCGCGGCAATACGGGCCGGCATGATGAACGGCACGTTGGAGGAGATCTTGCCGATCGACTCCAGCACCAGGCCGTACGGTGCTTTCAGCTTGAACTGGAAGGTCTTGTCGCTGACAGCGACCATCTCTTCCATCTGTTCCATGAGCTTCTGGCCCATGCCGTCACGGGCACCCCAACGCTTCAGCGAAGCGATGACATCCGTGGAAGTGACCGGTGCACCATCGTGGAATTTCAACCCGTCGCGCAGGTTGAACGTCCAGACCTTACCGTCGGAAGAGGTCTCCCAGGTGTCGACCATCTGCGGCTGCGGCTTGAAGCTCTCATCCATCGCGAAAAGCGTGTCATAGATGAGATAGGCATGGTTGCGAGTGATGTAGGCCGTCGTCCAGATCGGATCGAGGTTCTTCAGGTCCGCGTGCGGAATTACCCGCAGAACCGTTTCGGCGCTCGCCAAAGTCGGGGTCCCTACCAAAGGCAGGGCCACGACCGCGAGAGCCATTAGGCTGCGTCGTGTCCAACGAATCATATCAATATCCCTGTTCCGAATTATTAGGTGAGATGCGAGGTTGACCTCGTCTATTACCTAGTTTGGAGTGAGTATTTTTTGCACCGCACCATGTGCGAGTCAATGAATCCACATCGTGGAACAAGAAAGATTATCGTAATGAAGGCGCACTAATCACGTGGGCCGGCTGCTCGCAATCAGGTTGCAGAGACAGCCCGCATCTCCCCGAGACCCTGACGGATAATCTGGAAAGAGGACCAGCAGAACAGGCCCGCCATTACCCCGGCAACGGCAAGATCGGGCCAGCCGGTTCCGGTATACCAGACACCGCCCGCGGCGATGACCACGGCAACATTTCCAATCGCATCGTTGCGCGAGCAGAGCCAGACGGAGCGGACATTCGCGTCACCGTCACGGAAGCGATAGAGCAGTCCAACGCTGGCCATATTGGCAATGAAGGCGAGGACACCGACCGAACTCATAACGACTGCTTCCGGCACACCGACCACAAGCACCTGATAGGCGGTGGAGGCAAACACCCAGAGCCCCATGAGCGCGAGTGAAAACCCTTTGAACAGGGCCGCGCTGGCCCGGACCCGGGCGGCTTTTCCGATGACATAGAAGCTGAGCGCATAGGTCGCTGTATCGGCCAGAAAATCGAGCGCGTCCGCCTTCAGGGCCATCGACCCGGCGCCGAACCCGGCGGCCATTTCGACGACGAACATCACGCCGTTGATCAGGATTACGGCCCAGAGCGCCCGGCGGTACGCCGCTGACATTCCTTCGAAAACCACATTTTCATGATCGTGACCGCAACAGCCGGCCATGGCACGCCCCTCGACAAATCAACTCATCAGGCCCAAATATGGGAGCTACAGCGACTGTAGGTTCAAGGACAAACGACAGAGAATTCGAGAAAGCCATGACGGAAATCGCCACAAACGCCACAGTCCCGCGTTATCCCATCGGCGATCTCGCCCGCCAGACGGGCACAAAGGTGCAGACGATCCGTTATTACGAGTCCATCGGGTTGCTGGCGGAACCGGCCCGCACCGCCGGCAACCAACGGATCTACGGACAGGATCAGCTCGACCGGCTGGGCTTCATCAAGCATGCCCGCGATTTCGGTTTTCCCCTGGATGCCATTCGCGAACTACTGGAGATGACCGACAAGCCCGCCGCCTCTTGCGTGGAAGCGGACGAAATCGTCAGCCGTCATCTTGGAGAAGTCAGAAGGCGGATCGGTCGCCTGCAGGCTCTGGAAGGAGAGTTGGCGCGGATGCTGGAGAGCTGCTCGCACGGAACAGTCGCGGACTGCCGAATAATCGGTGTGCTTTCGGACCACGAAAAGTGTTGCGCCACCAGCCATGAGCCGGTGGAAACCATGCCCTACCGGTCGCCGGATTAACCCTCGTCCTCCGGGTGAAGCGTACGCTCGTCATAGCCGTGCTTGGAGCTGTAATAGGCGAGCCACATCAGACCGCCGCCAAGCAGCAATGTGAAGAAGGCTCCCAAGGCCAGCGCAATGAATCCGTGGATGCTCATCTCGACATCCTCGACGGCGAACCAGACCTCCCAAACACCCCAAAGGGCGCCCGCGAGAAGGCTGAGGAGTACTACGGCGAGCAGGATCACGTTACGCATTGCCTATCACCCGGCGAATTTGACCAATCACAGAATATAGGCGCAATCTCGCGCGGATCGACAAAAACGGGAACAGCTCATGACGTGGTCAATCGTCGCACGTGATCCGAAGAGCGGCCGCTTCGGCATCGCCGTCTCCACTTGCGCCTTCGCCGTCGGCGCCATCTGCCCCTGGTCCCGTGCCGGAATTGGCGCCATATCCACCCAGGCTCACACCAACCCGATGCACGGTCCGCTCGCGATGGACCTGATGACACGCGGCCTGCCGATAACCGAAGCCCTCGCAATGACACTCGCCCACGATGAAGGGCGGGAAATTCGCCAGGTGCACGGTGTCGACGCCAAGGGCAACACATTCGCCCATACAGGCGCTAACTGCGTCGACTGGTGCGGGCACCTGACGGGAGAGAACGTCACCGTCGCCGGGAACATGCTGGCCGGCCCCGCCGTGGTGGCCGATACCCTGGCAAGCTACGAAGCCCATAACGGACTCGAGTTCGGCGACCGTCTGCTAACGGCTCTGGAGGCAGGAGAAGCCGCAGGCGGCGACAAGCGTGGCAAACAATCGGCAGCCCTGCTTATTCAGGGAAGTGAGCCCTATGCCGAAGCCGACATCCGCATTGACGACCACCCCGAGCCCGTCACCGAATTGAGGCGACTATTCGGCATCTACGCGGGAAGCCGGCGCGCCTACATGCGCACCATGGGTGGGATCGGCGATTTCGCGGGCATCGTCGATGACGCAGAGCGGGAGGATTTTATGGCGCAGAAGCAGGACAACTGAACGGCAAAAGTCAGCTTCCGCTCTGCGCATCCGACACCAGCTTCTCCATACCGCGGATCAGATTCCGCTCAAGCACCTGAATCCGGGAATGATCGATCCCAGCCGCAACTGCTGCTGCCTGCGCAGATTCTATATCCTTCACAACGGTAATCTCGACAGGCAAGGCTGAGGCTTCGATATCGAATGACCCAATATATGCGACTGAACCTTTCGGAATATCAAAGAGATAAGCGGCACGAACACTGGTCCTGCCATCTTTCTTTTTCAGCGTCTCGGCGAGACGCGTGACTTCCATACCTTGAGCTCCTCCGCCTCGCACATAAACATCGTCTAAAATGTACAATCCCGCGACGACAGGAAACACTTCGTACGACCATCCCTGGCCACCCCGAACGGATATTGCATGATTACGGATGTCACGCCTCTTCGGGATGTGAGACAGACCAATCCCGGCACTGGTCGACGGTGTGAAGAGACCAATCACGCCCTCTCGCATCTTCGGCTCCACACGCGCTCCCATTATTATGTGCGCGTTCGGCGTCTGATAATCCCGCGTGCTTGCACAGCCGCTGAGAGCACCAAACACTAGAAAGAAGAAAAAAACTTGCCGTTTCATCGACCACACCATTCTCAACATTAAAATCTCTAATAAATTCAAATAAATGTGCAATTATTCAACGTAGATATCATATGAGAGAATAGATCGTTCGATCATTTAATTCTCCTCAACTTTCGTACGACAACCCGTGAAACGTCGAGACGGCTGGACATCGCCTCCTTCATTCTACTGACATCTAACCCGAAAGAAAATTTAATATTCTTGGCGTAATGATAAGTCCTCACCTCATCCACAGGCATATTCGAATTCTTGAATGAATAATTTTTATTCATGACATTTTTTGAAACAATATCGAACTCTATTTTTGCATCTGCAACATAAACCAACTCTCCGGCAGAGACAGAAAAACCCAGCGAATTTTGCGACACCTGCCCACGCTTCAATTGCATTACATTATAAAGTGTGTTTCCACATCCACGAGGATTGATACAGCCAAATTTGTCATATCTATAACGCTCGAAGACCCAATTCCCTGGAGTAACTTCAAAAACATCATAAACCAGATATCCCTCGCCAAAAACCTGCGCGCTTTTCCCGTGAAATTTGTCTGTTATTTCAGAGATATCAACGCCTCGACCGCCCCCCCCAAAAACAATAGACTGAAGTGAATTCCGAAAAGGAAAAGGCGAAAGGTTCAAATCAACAATAAACGTCTCATTATCATTCACTGGGTATTTAACGTCGGATAATTTTCCATCGCTGTTATATTTTCTAAAAATCATCTCCCGTCCGCTAGGCATTCCTCGAATTACTTCGGAAGACACCTGCGACTCCAGAGTATCGTTATAGTCAAAATAGTCTTTCCAGCCATGCGCCACAGCTTCCCGACCAACGATCACGTAGGCTTTCTGCTGATTGAGACCTTTGGACAAATCTGGCTGCGTCGTAACACAGCTGCAAAGAGCAAAAAGCAGCACGAAAACCGGCAGCCTGCGAAGACGAAACTCTCTAAACATTACAAGCCCTGGATCTTTTGAAATTTACCTAATCAACGATTATCGCGACTGAGCATGAAAATCGACCCCTGCTACCATTTTTTAATGTCCACAAAGCCCCGCACCCGGTGCATCACTGCATAAACCCGGTCTATCTCCCCGAGCGGGCAGATATCCCAGTCCCATGATCTGCCGCCGGGTGGCAACGGGACGTCATGCAGGGCAGCGAGCCCTATGCCGAAGCCGACATCCGCGTCGACGACCACCCGGAACCGGTCACTGAACTGCTCCGCCTCTTCGGGATCTATTCAACCAGCCGCCGCGCCTACATGCGCACCATGGGCGGGATCGGCGATTTTGCCGGTATCGTCGATGACGCGGAACGGGATGCCTTTGTCGCTGCAAACCTGAAGACAGAGGAAGCCTCCTGATCAACCCGGTACCGGCGCCTTTCTGAAGGTCTCCCGCGCCTCGCAACGTTCTGCGAAGGCAGCCAGCGCCGGGAAGCGTTTTTCAACGCCCAGATTAGGGCGAATCTTCCGCGCAAAACTGAAAGCGACAACGGCCGAAATATCAGCCTGGCTGATATTATCCGTCCGGCCCAGCCAGCCATCTCCCGCCTTTTCGACCAGCTCGTTCAGATAGGCAAGGCCACCACAGGCCTGATTTTCATTCTTATCGATCCAGGGTTGGTGGACTTTCTCCGCCGGATGGAACGTAACCTCGTAGGCGGCCCACTGAGTCTTATCCATCGTCCCGAGCGCGATCGCAGTGATCTTGAGGATCCGACGCCGGTCCGCACCGGATGCCGGGACAAGAGCCTTCTCTGCCCCCGCCATCTCGTCGATGGCATCGAGAATGGCGAAGCTCTCGACCAGCACCTCGCCGTCATCGAGAATGAGCGTTGGGATCCGGATGAGCGGGTTGTGCCCCGAAACCGCTTCGGGGTTCTTGCTCACCATCACGTTTTCCATCTCGTGGGCAATACCGAGCTCATTGAGGCTGATCGCCACCCGCCGGGCGAAGGGTGAAAGATAATTTCCGATCAGTTTCATTGGTCGATGCTCCCCAGAAATTTTTTTGTTACGGATCATTCTAGAGCGCGGGAGCAAGCTTCGAAAAGCGAAGACGGTTCAGCCCTTCGGAAAATCCGCATACCCCCTCACCCGATGCACCACGGAATGATCCCTGTCGATCTCCCCGAGCGGGCAGATATCCCAGTCCCAGGACTTTCCACCAGGCGGCAGAGCTACGTCATGCAGGGCGGATGCTGTTGCGGTTTCCGCGCCTGACCGGTCACGGATGATATGCGCCTCGTCGGCGACCAGAGCCACGGGGCACTCGAAAGCGCCGAGATAGGCGAGATGCGCGCGGACCAGTTCTTGCCCCAGCCGCTCGCTCTCCGCGTCGCTCTGACCGAAGTTCTTTTCAAGATAGGCGTTCGGGACGACGAAAAGCTGGGACAGGATGCTGGCGGAAATCACCAGCGAGATTGAGGGGTCATCCAGGTAGGCTGTCGGTTGCGTCAGCTCGGTATTTCCTTCGGCGAGGGAGGAGAGCGAGGCGGTGACGTCGAGAGTAGCCAGCTCGATCCGCTCCTCCCCCTGCGCGGCGTGGCGGGCAGGCGTCATGAAAAGAAGATCCGCCAGAATGACGCGCCGGAACATGCCGAGCAGTTCAGCCAGGGGAATGTCGTGGAGCAATCCGGCACCGAAGATCAGCACCGTATCACGCGTGTCGCACTGTCCGGCCGCTTCCAGCATCAGCTTCCGGCTCTGCTCCAGGTGTGACGCCCAGGGCTTCCGGTTCCGGCGATACCGGCTCTCGATACCGACACATTCACGAAGATATCCCATCCGCCGATAGGGCGCCGGGCACGGGGTGGTGAGGTACGTGATACATTCGCGAATCATTCGGCGATGATAATGGCATGGGAGGCCCGCTCCAAGAACAAGCCCCCCTTTCCGTCTCCCTGCCCCTCAGATCAAGCATTAACGTCCGTATCGCGCCCCTGATCCCAACACCAGGGGCGATGCGCAACCCGTCGATTTGCGCCTTCATGCGCGGCCAGCTCGGAAAGCCGTTTTCCCGCGCGATGACAAGCTGCACATCGGCGAGCTGCCGCTCCGAGGCGACGCCCTTCGGATGATGTGCTTCCCATCGTGCAACAGCCTCCGCATCTCCTTCACGGACAGCTTTCGGAAGCTCTTTTACAAGTTTTTTCAGTTGTTCAAGATTGAGCCGTTCGCCGATAAAATCGAGCGGACAGGTCGCTGCCGGACCGTTGGCGGAAACAATACAGGTACGGCCTGGGCGAGCAAGAAGGGGACTGAACTCTTCAGCCTAATCGTCCGGATAGATCGCGGAACGATATGCGAAGAGCGCAGGCAGCCCGCCGGTATGGATATAGAGCACGTTCCCCATGCCCTCGAACGCGCCCGCTCGGGTGAGGCCGATCAGGCCGGCCAGGCTTTTCGCCGTATAGACCGGGTCGACAATCAACGCCTCAAGGCGGCCGGCAAGGTCGATGGCTTCGTGCGTGCTCTCCACCATCTTGCCGTAGCTCGGGCCAAGCCAGTCGTCTCGGCAGATCACGTCGCTCTCGGGAACTATCTCGCCGCAGCCGAGCATGTCTTCGGCCAACCTGGTTATGGAGAGAACGCGCTCTGTCTGACTCTTCGCGTCCCTGCGCACGCAGATGCCGTGCACCGGCCCGGTATATCCCGCGAGCCGCAGGCCCAGCAGGGTACCGACATGGGTGGCGGCACTGCCACTCGGCACCACCACCGCATCGAACGGCATGTCTCCAGCAATGGATTGCTCGAATAATTCAACGACGCATTGCATATAACCGAGGGATGTCACCGGTTTGGTGTCCGCAGAGAGGGTGAAAAGGTAGGGTTTCTTGCCTTCCCGCTTCAGCCGCGCGGCAATGCTGTTGAGATTGGTGTCCGCCGCCTTCTCGTCCTCGCCAAGCGGGAAGTGGTGCATGCGGGCACCGAACATCCGGTCCAGCAAGACATTGCCGGACTTGTGATATTCCTCGCCCATACCCTCGACCCGGTTTTCGAGCTGGACATGGCATTCCATGCCGAGCTTCGCCGCGAAGGCGGCGGCCGTGCGCATGTAGTTCGACTGCACCGCCCCGGTGATCACGGCCGTATCGGCCCCGGCAGCCTGGGCGGCGCCAAAGGAATACTCGAGCTGGCGCACCTTGTTGCCGCCGGTGGCAACGCCGGAGCAATCGTCCCGCTTCACCCAGAGCGACGGCACCGGCTTGCCAAGCTCCTCCGAAAGGTGGCTGGCCAACCGCTCCATCTTTTCCAGCGGTGTTGGAAAATGTCCGAGCCGGACGCGCGGCAAACCATCCAATCGAAGTTGAAGCGCGTCCGGCGTACGCATCATTCCATACCTTCAAGTTCGGTGATGAAGCCGTCGATCACATCCAGCCCCTTGGACCAGAAAGCCGGATCGCTGGCATCGAGCCCGAAGGGTGCGAGCAGCTCCTTGTGGCGCAGTGTCCCGCCAGCGGAAAGCATCTCCAGATACTTCTCCGCAAAGCCCTCTTCCGCGTTTTGGTAGACGGCGTAGAGCGAGTTCACCAGGCAGTCGCCGAATGCATAGGCATAGACATAGAACGGCGAATGGACGAAGTGCGGGATGTAGGACCAGAAGGTCCGGTAGTCGTCGTCGAATTTGATGGACGGACCGAGGCTGGCGGTCTGGGTTTCGATCCAGATATCGCCGAGATCCTCCGGCATCAGCTCACCGTTGCTCCGGGCCGCATGCACCTTGGTCTCGAACTGGTGGAAGGCAATCTGCCGGACCACCGTGTTCAGCATGTCCTCGACCTTGCTGGCCAGCATGGTCCGGCGCTGCTTCGGATCGGTCTTGGATGCCAGGACGGCGCGGAAGGTGAGCATCTCACCGAAGACGGACGCCGTCTCCGCAAGAGTGAGCGGCGTGTCGGACAGAAGCTGGCCCTGCTTGCCGGCGAGAACCTGATGCACGCCGTGGCCGAGTTCATGGGCCAGCGTCATCACGTCCCGGGTCTTGCCCTGATAGTTCAGCAGCAAATAGGGATGCGCGCTCGGCACCGTCGGATGCGCGAAGGCACCAGACGCCTTGCCCGGCCGTACCGGCGCGTCGATCCAGGCATTGTCGAAGAAACGCTGACCGACCTCGGCGAGATCAGCTGAAAAGCTCCCATAGGCTTCAAGCACCGTTTTCTGTGCTTCGTCCCAGGGGATCGTGGTGTCATCGTCGTCCGGCAGCGGCGCGTTGCGGTCCCAGTAGTTCAGCGCATCGACACCGAACCATTTCGCCTTCAGCGCATAATAACGGTGCGACAGCCGATCGTAGCTCCCCGTCACGGCATCGGAGAGTGCCTGAACAACTTCGTCCTCGACCTGATTGGCGAGGTTGCGTGCCGAAATCGGCTGGGCATAACCGCGCCACTTGTCATCAATGGCCTTGTCCTTGGCGAGCGTGTTTGTGACCAGCGCGAAGAGGCCGATATTCTCCTTCAACACACCGGCGAAGCTCTTCGCGGCCTTCTCGCGGATCGCACCGTCCTTGTGGCTGAGCTTGTCCAGCACCTCGGCAGAGGTGAGCTGCTTGCCGTCAAACGGGAAGCGCAGGCGGGCGAAGGTCTCGTCGAAAAGCCGGACCCAGGCGGATTTGCCGGTCACGGACTTCTCGTGCAGCTTCTCCTCGATCTCGTCAGAGAGCTGATGATCCCGGAAGGCCCGGACATCGCGCAGCCAGGGTTTGTAGAAGGCGAGTTCCGGCGCCTTAAGGCTGGCCTGGAGATCCGCCTCCTCGATCCGGTTGATCTCCAGAGTGAAGAACAGCAGGTCCGTCCCGGCGGCGTTGACCTTTTCCTGCATGGACTGGAAGAAGCGGCCGTTCTCGGCGCTGCTCATGTCTCCCGCATAAACGAGATAGGCGTACGACATGATGCGCCCCGTGATCTCGTCCATCAGCTCATAGGTCTGGATAGCCCGGCCAAGCTCGGTGCCGCCGAGGCCAGCAATCTTTCCGGCATAACGGTGCTTGAAAGCCTTGGCATCCGCGGCAAGCTTCTCCAGGTCCTTGGTCAGGGCCTCCGATTCCGGTCCGGGATAGAGATCGGACAGGTCCCATTCGGGGAGAGCGCCAAGTTCGGATTGTGCGGCATCGGCCATCTGAGTATCCATTCGTTTCATTAGTGCGAGCGCGAATGCTCAACCAGTCGTTCGTCTGCTAAACTCATCCAGAGCCGCCAGGAAACGAGCGGCCATGGGAGGAAACACCAATAATGGACTACAAGGCAGTACGAAATCTCGCAACGCTGTTCTTCGATCAGTCTGAAGCGCTCTCCACGCGCCCATTCCTGTGGATCAAGCAGAGCGGCACCTATCAGCCCATGACCTATGGCGAGGCCGGGGATGCCGTCCGTCGTTTCGCGAAGGCCTTGCGGGCGAGCGGCATTGAAAAGGGCGACCGCGTCCTGATCGTCTCGGAGAACCGGCCGGAATGGGTAATCGCGGACCTTGCCATCATGGCAACCGGTGCCATCGCGGTTCCGACCTATACGACCTACACGGCCGACGATTACCGTCATGTGCTTGAGGATAGCGGCGCAAAAGCCATCGTGGTTTCCACCGAACGTTTGGTGGAGAAGGTTTTGCCAGCCGCCGAAAATGCGGCGGACTGCAAAACCCTGATCACGATCGACAAGCTTTCGAAGACACCCGACAGCACGCTAACCATCATGAACTGGGACAGCTTTCTCCAGCACGGCGACGCTGTCGACGGCGATCCCGTCGACTGGGCCGCGGCATTGCAACGCGACGAGGTTTGCAGCCTGATTTATACGTCCGGCACCGGCGGCCAGCCCAAGGGGGTGATGCTGACACACGGCTCACTTCTGGCTAATTGCGAAGGTGCGCATGACCTGCTCTGCGGCCTCGGCCTGGACCATGAGGTTTTCCTCTCTCTACTCCCCCTCTCTCACTCCTACGAACATATCTGCGGGCTGCATTTTCCGATCTCCATCGGCGCCGAGATCTACTATGCAGAAGGGCCCGAAAAGGTCTCCCAGAACCTGACCGAAGCCCGGCCGACGATCATGACCGCGGTCCCGCGCCTCTACGAGGTTCTGCATGACCGCATCCGTCGCGGGGTCGATACCAAGGGCGGGTTGAGCGCGAAGCTGTTCCACCGTACCGTCACGCTCGGCAGAAAGGCCTATAACGATCCCAAAAGCCTCTCGCTTCTCGAATGCGCCGAGAATGCCCTGCTCGACATTGCCGTGCGCAAGAAGGTTGCAGGCCGGTTCGGCGGCAGGCTCAAGGCTTTCGTGTCTGGCGGCGCAGCACTGAACCCCGATATCGGAACCTTCTTCCTCTCCCTCGGAATCCGCATTCTGCAAGGATATGGCCAGACCGAAGCGTCACCGGTCGTCTCCTGCAACCGCTGCGCCCCGAACAAAATCCAGACGGTCGGCCCACCGCTGAAGGATGTGGACGTCCGGATCGCGGCAGACGGCGAGATCCTGGTGCGCGGCGAACTGCTGATGAAAGGCTATTGGGGCGATCCGAAAACCACCGCCAGCACCATCGTCGACGGCTGGCTGCATACCGGTGATATCGGCCGGATCGACGAGGACGGCTACATTCACATCACCGACCGCAAGAAAGACATCATCGTCAATTCCGGCGGCGACAACATCGCCCCGGCCCGTGTCGAGGGACAGCTGACGATCGAGCCCGAAATCGCTCAGGTCATGACCTATGGGGACAAGCGTCCGTATCTGGTGGCCGTCGTGGTACCGGAACAGACGTTCATCGAGGAATGGGCGACAGCGCATAACGCTGAGCCGACGCTTGCCGCGATCAAGGAAGACAAAGAGTTTGTAAAAGCCGTAGGCGCCGCGGTGGACCGTGGCAACGCCCGCCTCAGCCAGAGCGAGAAAGTGCGGCGCTTCCTTATTGCTGACGAGGCGTTCACCACCGAAAACACCATGATGACCCCAACCCTGAAGCTGAAACGGCACCTGATCAAGGACGCTTACGAAGACCGGCTAGCCAACCTTTATGCGCGGAACTGAGTGATAACGCGCAAACCATCCACTAAGGCCTCATGAAACAAAACTAGCGAATCACGCGTAGGTTTGCGTAAAATAAAGAAGGCTTAAGCCCAGAACAGGGCAATCAACTCCTGCCAAAATGGTTTGGAAATGAAAGGCTCAGAAGATTGAGCGACTACAGTACAAAACCAGCTCCCAAATACGGGCATCGCGTTCTTGACCCGATGCCGACGCGGGAAGATCTCGACCGTTTTTATGCGGAACAGTATTACAAGCTCATAAACGAAGGTGAACTCGCCTCCGACATTGCGCGGGCCAACCGCGGCGGCGACGAGGCGGCAGACCAGGAAAAATGGCTCCGGGAAACCGTCCACAAAGACATCATCGACATTCTTCTGGAATTTGCGCCCGGCAAACGGGTCGCCGAAGTCGGGTGCGGACTCGGCGAGCTTGTCAACGACATGAAACAGGCCGGGCTTGAACCGCTCGGCATCGATTTGGCCAGCGATGCAGTTGAAGCGGTAAAATCCAAGGGACTGGACGCTCTCGAAGGCTCTCTGGATGGTCTGTTTGAGGATGGAACGATCAAGCCCGAGAGCCTTGATGCGGTGGTCTTCAACAATGTTCTCGAGTTCACCCACGATCCAGCACACAACCTAGGGACTGCATCCAAGATACTGAAGCCCGGAGGTGTTCTGATGGTCCGTGGCGGAAACGACTTCAACGCACTGCAGATGGCGGCGGTCGATTCGCTCGGCCTTAGGGAATGGTGGGTCTCAGCGCCAGGGCATATCAATTACCTCACCTTCGATGCCGTTGAGGCCATGATGCACGATGTCGGGGTCATGCCCTTCCATAGGCATGGCGAGTTTCCGATGGAGCTATGGCTTCTTCTCGGCTTTGATTATATTTCAGAGCGTGCGCTCGGTGCCGATTGCCACAACCGGCGTGTCGCGTTCGAACGATCTATCCCGACCGAGGTCCGCAGGCGGCTTTACAAAGCCTTCGGGCAGGCCGAGCTTGGACGGACAATGGTTATCGCCGGGAGGCGTTCCTAGGAGATGACGATGCGTGTTGCGATCATGCAACCGACATGGCTCCCCTGGATGGGATATTTCGATCTGATCGACCAAGTCGACCAGTTCGTCTTCCTCGATACCGTGCAATTCTCCAAGCAATCCTGGCACTGCCGCAACCGAATCAAAACCAGCCAAGGCAGCAAGTGGATTTCGCTGCCTGTTTCCGCCCGATTTAGCGAAGGCACCAGTCTCGACACTGCGATTGTTCACCCTGAACGCCGCATGCGGAAATTCGCAAAGACCCTGCAGCAGGAGTATGCGAGCGCTCAGGCCTTTGATAGAGAATTTCCGGCATTGGCAAAGCATTTGTCGTCCATTTCTGACAGCGCCTGCCTCGCGGACGTAAATATCGCTTTCATCCACTTCGCGATGGAGCGTCTGGGGATCACCACGGAAACAGTCCGCGCTCAATCTCTTCCTAAATTCGATGGCCGCGTGATGCGCCTGATTGAGATTTGCCGTCTTTATGGCGCCGATACCTATGTCAGCGCTCCCGGCTCCGCCGACTATATTGGACTCGATGGCATAAAGCGTTTCGAAGAGGCTGGCATCGATGTGGTGTTCCAGCGCTACGATCACCCGATTTACCCTCAGTGCGGATCCGGATTCCTAGGCTTCATGTCAATCGTAGATCTGCTACTGAATGCCGGAGAACAGGCCGGAGCGATACTTCGCTCTGGTCACCGTGATCCGATACCAGCCCGTGAATTCTTCAGTGTTTCCAGGAGTGAGTCCGGTGGACGAGAAAACAATTACGGCGCAGCTTGATACGTGGCGGGGCCGGTTCGGCGATGCCTATGCAGAACGCAATTCCGCAACAGCCGAACGTGTGCGCGACTACACTCGCGCCTACGCGAAAATGTGGGAGTGCATGGCTGCCGACCCGCCCGCTTCCATTCTTGAATGCGGCTGTAATGTCGGCATCGCCCTGCGCGCCCTGTCGAACATTACCTCCGCTGAACTCCATGCCATCGAGCCGAATGCCAAGGCCCGGGCGAAAGCAATTGCAGCTGGCGTAACGGCCAAAGGCAACATCGTCGAAGGGTGGCTGCAATCAATTCCGTTTCCAGACCGTCATTTCGACATGGCGTTTACATCTGGTGTTTTAATCCATGTAGAGCCGGATTCCCTGGACAGGGCGCTTTCTGAACTTGGACGTGTCGCAAACAAGTACGTGCTGATGACCGAGTATTATTCCAAGCATCTTCAGGAGGTCGAGTATCGCGGCCAGAACGAGATGCTCTGGAAAGCCGACTACGGTGAGCTCT
Organism: Nisaea sp.; assembly: GCF_034670185.1. Lineage (NCBI taxonomy): Bacteria > Pseudomonadati > Pseudomonadota > Alphaproteobacteria > Rhodospirillales > Thalassobaculaceae > Nisaea > Nisaea sp. The sequence goes on along the minus strand of NZ_JAXMNY010000003.1, from coordinate 504,365 downwards.
TCATGAAACAGAACCCCGACTGGCGCCCCATCGAAGCCGGGTTCTTCTGGGATAAGCTGACCGGGTTTGGCGATTCAAACTGGTGGGTTTTCAAGCGCGAAGAATAACAAGGCTCCATATCATGACACCGGCGGCAGGCACGATGAACCAGGAAACCGGAAATCTCGAGCAACTGTTCGCCGAAGCGATCGCACAGCACGAAGCCGGACGCCTGGATCAAGCGCGACCTATTTACGAGAAACTCCGTGCGTCCGTAGGGCCGAACCCGGATATATTACACCTTCTGGGCACGCTTTATTTCCAGCAAGGCTCGCCTAATAGGGGAGCTCACCTCATCCAGCAAGCGATTGTTCTGCGGCCCGACCCGGCGTCCTATTATGATCATTTCGGCAGCGCGGTTCGCGCCGAGGGCAGTCCGAGTCTTGCTGCATCGGCCTACAGACGCTCATGCGTCCTTAATCCCGTTTCCGGCACTGCGTTCCTGAATGCCTCTATCGTCGCCCTGGAGATGGGACACCCCGAGATTGCTCTCACAAATGCAGAGCAATCTGTCCATCTCATGCCGGAAAATGCCGACGCGTGGTTGAGGTTTGGTTGCGCTCTTCACACGAACGGCAAGCTCGAAGACGCAGTCAGAGCGCTAACCCAGGCTCGTGACCTATCCCCAAGCACGGTCGAGCCCTATTTCCATCTGCACACCATTTACCAATCTCTCAAAGACACTCCGGCTGCTGATCGCGCAGCCATGCAGGGCATCCTCCTGAACCCACAACGCCACGAGATCTATGCCAATTTTCGGAGCGGTGACATTTCAAACGTGACTGGGTGGGAGAGTATCGTACCGAAACGACTAGCAACCATTCTCCAACCCATTTCGGCAAGAACATGGAACCAACTTTCTGCCGAATATTATGCGGATCTGAACTACCAAGCATGCACCGACGCATCGCGTCGGTCAGTTATTTTAGCTCCAGAGCTTGGCACCGCTTATAATTCTCTCGGCACTGTAACCTACCAGCTCGGTGCATTCGAAAACTCTGTCCGAATATCCCGCAGAGGATTGGTGGTAGAGCCCGGTTTCGCGGATATGGCCTACAATCTCTCCCTTTCCGCATTTTGTCTGCAGGATGTAGAAATCGGATGGCGCTATTGGCCATACCGACTTGCCATGAAATCGTCTCCCAAAAGAATTGGTCTGCCTCCGCATCGAAGTAACGTCACCACAAAACCAGATCATTTGCTCGTCGCTTCCGAACAGGGGATTGGCGATGATATCCGGTTTTTGAGCTGCCTTCCGGATCTGCTGAAGGACGTGGACACCGTCACAGTGGAAACCGATGTGCGACTGCACAGTTTCCTGAAACGAACTTTCCCGACTCTCAATCTGATCGACAAACAGCTTCGCCCAGGCCCGCATGGAGAAACCACATACGACTACACCTTGACCACGCAGGAACACGGGTTCACACACTACCTTTGCAGCGGGGATCTGCCCGCACTCTATCGCACACAGCGCGTTAGCCAACCGGATCGGCCCGGCTATCTAAAAATGGATAGTTCCGAGAGGACCAAATGGCAAACCCGTCTGAATGAACTAGGTAACGCGCCTTACCTCGGCGTCTGCTGGCGAAGCGGCACACTGATAACCTCACACCGATCTATTCACTACAATACTCTCGACGAACTTATTCGGAGTATTCCTGCAGACGCATTCACGCTGATAAACCTTCAGAACGGGGATGCAGGCGAAGAAATCGAATCTGTTCACGCCAAATATGGCGTGACCATTCATGACTTTCCCGATCTCGATCAAACAAAAGAACTCGACCGGGTCGCAGCGCTGATGTCCTGCCTGGATCTCGTCATAACGCCTTCAACGGCAGTGCTCGCGCTCGCTTGTTCAGCCGGAGCGCCTTCCATCGGATTGGGTAAAGCCTACTTCTATTTCGGCGACGAGTGGGACCCACTTTTCCCGAACCACTATCCCATTATGAAGCCGTCAGATCCGACATTTGTTCCTGACAGGCCGCAACGGGTCGGCACTGCTGTACGCTATTTCCTAAAGCACGGAAAACTTCCGATCAGGAAATCTTGATTCGGTTCACGTGTCCCATCTTTCGGCCCGGGCGGGCTTCCGCCTTGCCATAGAGATGCAACTTCGCGTGCGGCTCGGCGGCGATATCCAGCCACTGATCAGCTTCATCGCCAATCAGGTTCTGCATCACCGTCGGGAACAGTACGTCCACTGGCCCCAGCGGCAGCCCGGTCACCGCGCGCACAAGCTGTTCAAACTGGCTTGTCGCACAGCCATCCTGCGTCCAGTGTCCCGAATTGTGAGGACGCGGCGCGACTTCATTCACGAGAACGTCGCCCTCTTCCGTCACAAACATTTCGACAGCCAGGAGCCCGACCAGCTCCAGGCGTTCCGCCAGGGCAACGGCCGTGGCTCGGGCGGCCTTTTCCGTCATTTCAGGAATTTTTGCCGGCACGGTGCTGGTGCTTAGAATGTGATCGACATGATGGTTTTCCGCCACGGGGAAAGCCAATGCCGTACCGTCGATGCCGCGCGCCACAATGACGGAAACTTCCTTGTCGAAAGAAACGAAGCCTTCCAGCACCGCATCGCCTGTCTTCAGTGATGCCCAAGCCGCCGCAAGATCCGTCTCCGCCGTGATCTTGACCTGACCTTTGCCGTCATAGCCGAAGCGGCATGTCTTGAGGACCGCCGGGCGACCGATTTCGGACACAGCATTGCGTAATTGGTCAAGATCGGTGACATGCCGGTAAGGTGCAGTGCCCGCCCCTGAATCGCGCGCAAAATCCTTTTCGGCAACGCGATGCTGAGAGACCGCCAGCACACTCGGCCGTGGCCGGACCGGCGCCAGTTTCGAAAGGCGCTGCACAGTATCGACAGGGATATTCTCGAATTCATAGGTAATGACATCGACAGCTGCGGCGAATTCCGCCAGCGCCGTCTCGTCTTCATAGGAAGCGACAGTGGTCTTCTCGGCCACCTGTGAGGCCGGACTGTTTTCTTCCGGTGTGAAGATATGGCAGCGATAGCCAAGCGGTGCCGCCGCCAACGCCGTCATGCGGCCGAGCTGACCGCCGCCGATTATCCCGATGACGCAGCCGGGAGCCAGAACGTCAGACATCAGGCATCCACCGGCACGTCACCGACCGACTCAGTCTGCGCCTTGCGCCAGGCATCCAGCCGGGCATGCAGCTTTTCATCCTCGTTAGACAGGATCGCGGCCGCAAGCAGCCCCGCATTCTTTGATCCGGCCTTTCCAATAGCCAGAGTTCCAACTGGTATGCCCCCGGGCATCTGGGCAATCGACAGCAAGCTGTCCATCCCCTTGAGCGCCTTGCTCTCGACCGGAACCCCCAGCACCGGGAGCGTCGTCTGCGCGGCCACCATGCCCGGCAAGTGCGCGGCGCCGCCAGCCCCTGCAATAATTACCTTGAGGCCCCGTTCCCGCGCCGTCGCGGCATAGTCCGCCATGCGAGCCGGCGTCCGGTGCGCGGAGACAATCCGGGTTTCATGCGGGACGTCGAGGGCATCCAGAATGAGCGCGGCTTCCTTCATGGTCTCCCAGTCAGACTGGCTGCCCATGATGATACCGACAAGAGGGGTCGCGGCATTGGCCATATACGCATTCCTGCTTCCGTCACGACCCCAGCCCGAAAGACGGGAAAGGTCAAAGAAGCGCGGCATTATAGGAGCGAGGCTTGCAGTTACAAGCTTGGACTGACGACTTCCGCCCGCTCCGGCTTCATGCTTCAGTCTTGGCACCTGATATTCTGGGGAGGCAAGCCCAATGACAGCACTTCCAACACGGGATGCAACAGCCTTCCTGCATCAAGCTGGCTCCACACCGGTCGACCATGCCTTCATCTCTTGCGAGGGTGCCTGGGCGACAGACGAAACCGGCCACCGGTTCTTGGATTTCCACGGCAACTCTTGCCACAATATCGGCTACCGGCACCCAAGGCTGATCGCCGCCCTGAAAGAACAACTCGATACACTCTGCTTCACCCCACGGCTTTTCACTTCCGAGCCTGCCGTAGAGTTGGCGGAGATGCTGGCCGCCCGCTGGCCTTATGGCCCCGCGAAAGTACTGCTTGGCACCTCCGGTGCCGATGCCATCGAAATGGCCCTCAAGCTCGCCTATACCGCAACCGGCCGGACCAGAACTGTCGCTTTTGACGGAAGCTGGCATGGGGCTGCTCTCGGCGCGCTCTCGGTTGGCGGGACGACCGGCGAGAAAGACGGTCTGCCCATGCTTGAAGGCTGCCATCACGCCCCCTCCTATTGGCCACGGCGGCAGGAAGAAGATCCGGAGACAAGCGCCCGGGATGCGCTCGCCGGCCTGAAACAGATCCTTGAACGCAACCAGATCGCCGCGCTGATCGCGGAGCCGGTACGGTCCACCGGACAGACGGCACCCGACTGGTTCTGGCCGGAGATCAGAACGCTTTGCGACCGCGCGGGAACCTTATTGATCTTCGATGAAATCCCAACGGGCCTCGGCAAGACCGGCCGGTTTTTCGCAAGCGATCATACCGGCGTCGCGCCGGACATGACGGTACTCGGAAAATCTCTTGGAGGCGGCGTTCTACCGCTCTCGGCGGTGATCGCCAGAGCAGAGCTTGATGTCGCCGGGCATCTCGGGGTCGGACATTATACGCACCAGAAAAACCCGGTCCTTGCCCGCACCGGGATCGAGACCTTGCGGATACTCGACTCGGAAAACCTGATTGCAGCGTCTGAGAACAAAGGCTGTGACGCTTTGAAAGCGCTGGAACAAATGACAACGGAGGCTCCGGCATACGAGACCGCAATAGGCCTCGGGCTCTCCATGGCTGTCGCCTGCACAAATCCCGATCAACTAAAAGACCTGAAAGATGCCTGCTACAGGCTCGGCCTCAATACCGGTGCAGCCGACGGACGTCTTCTCACCCTGTCGCCGGCTCTCACCATTTCAGAGGATGAGCTTGCCAAGGCCACCGAAATCCTTCGGCGTGCCAGTCTTGAAGTCGTTAGCTGACGCCAGTTCCATTGCGTTGCGGATCGTAAAGCAGCCAGGTCTTCACCTGCTCAGACCGGCCGAGAACATCAATGCTCTGCGGTTTTGATTTGGTCTTGCCCGACAGGTGGAGAATGCCAAGCGGGCGGTGCGGAATGCCCGGCTCGACAAATTGGGATATCCCGGGATCGAAGGCGGGAAGCGCCATGCTGGCCAGCCAGTTGAACTGGCTAGGCAGGAAACAGCGCGGATGATCCCCAGCATAGACAACGTGATTGAGCGACATCTGGTCTGCAAAAAAGCCAACATGTCGCTGCAAAGCATCCCTCAGCTTCTCTGCCCACAAGTCCCAAAGCGGATGCGCCGACGGCATCGAAAAGACCCCGCAATTCAGGACCGGGTTATAACCAACCCTCTTTGCGACATCGTGTCCGAAGAATTGCGCCTGCTGGTCAACGGTCCAGCGGACATAAGCCTTGAAGTCAAAACAATGCTCATAGGCCCGGTCCATCTCCGGGGCTATATTGAGGTCGCCACGGCGCGCGCCTTCAATGAGCCAGTCAATTGCCCACCAGTTCTGAACCCAAGCATCCGCGTCAATCCAGATATAGACGTCATAACCCGGAAAATGATCGCGTAAGAATGGTCGGGAGGTCATTGCCTTGAAGCCGTCTCCAACCTTGGTTGGGTCGCCATCCGGCGGTACGAAATCGATATCCCAGCCGGGCGTCACGACACTTGCACCGTATTCGGAGAGCTTTTCCAGATTTCCGGCGGAGAGTCCGAGGTTCAGATAACCGATATCGATATCGCCCTGCTGCTGGTCGCGCACCGAGCGCAGCAAACATTGCGAGATCGGAAAGAACCGATCCTCTCCGGCCGTACAGATGATGGTTTTGACACTCACTGCGCGGACCGCCCCGGTCAGGCGATGATGTCGGGCAGCAGTTCGCTCTCAAGCCTGATCATCTGATCCTTCAGGAGCAGCTTGCGCTTCTTCAGACGCTGGATCTGGAGCTGATTGAACGGACCGTCTTCCGCAAGACGTGCGATCACGTCATCAAGGTCCCGGTGTTCGATCTTCAGCTCTTCGAGCCGGCGGGACAGTTCTTCGCGGTCCTGTTCCAACAAGGCATTCCGTTACAATTTGTATGTGAGACGGTCTGTCATATCGCAAAGCACAATAGTTTGGTAGGGCGCTTTTGCATGCTAGACAAGACGGATGAGCGTGCCTGACACCCCATTCTGGACCTATTCACTCGCGACCTATAGCCGGAAAGACGTGGCCGCCGGATGCCTGGCACTGCAGGACCGCTTCGGCCTCGACGTGAACCTTATCCTGCTTTGCTGCTGGCTGGGCTCCCGCGGGACGGCTCTGGACAGGGCTAAAACCGATCAGGCCGTTGCTCTTGCCGGAGAATGGGCGGACCCGGTAATAGCCCCCCTGCGTGCGGTCCGCCGGCACCTCAAGCCCAGGACCGCTGACGAGCACATCGCGAGCTTCCGCAAACAACTTGCCGCCCTTGAGCTCGAAGCGGAACAAATCCAGCAGCATCGGCTTTTCGAATGTTTCTCCGCTCTTCCTGCCGATCCAGCAGCAGCACCTCTCCCGACAACCGCCAATAACCTCGCGCATTACCTGAGCGTTTTCGGCCTCTCCACGTCCGGACAACAACTTGAGCAGCCGCTGCGTGAAACTCTTGTAAAACTGCTCGTTGCCGTCTTTCCCGAGGCTGCGGAAGCGGATATCGTTTCGTCTCTTGCCGTATCGGCTACCGATCCGACGATATAGGGAGTTCGTTCATGCGCGACGGCGCCACGGTTACGCTTCGATTTGAGAAACCCGATGGCGGAATGCTTGCCGTCACTGTGTCCAACCTGATTGTCGGCGGCTGGACCGGCCGCGATACGGACGCGCTCCAGCATCATATCGACGAGCTCAAAGCCATCGGCGTTACGCCACCGAGCGAAACGCCGCTTTTCTACCGCAATGCAGTCAACGTGCTGATGCAGGACGACGCCATCCAGGTTGTCGGGCCGGATACATCGGGCGAAGTCGAGGCCGTGCTGATCTCCACTGATGAAGGCATCTGGGTCACGGTTGGCTCCGATCACACGGACCGGGCCGCCGAGACTTATTCGGTCGCCGGCTCGAAACAGATGTGCCCTAAAGTTCTCGCCCGGGAGGCCTGGCCGCTCGATGATCTGCTGGATCACTGGGACGATCTCCGGCTGAGAGCCCGCGCGACCATTGATGGCACCGAAGTCCTCTATCAGGACGGTGCACTCGCGGCCATGCGCCGCCCGGAGGAAATGATGGAACTATATGCCAATGGCGCGCTGCCATCCGGATCTGCCATGATGCTCGGCACCTTCGCCGCCATCGGCGGCATCCGTCCCGCCAGCCGCTTTGCCATGGAGATCGAGGACCCGGTTCGCGGCGTCACGATCTCCCACGCTTACAACATCCATTCCCTGCCACTTGTGAGTTGAGCCCATGTTTGCCCCCCTGAAAAACCTCGCCGCCGATCTTGCTGCCGGAAAGACAAGCTCTGAGAAGCTGACCGAGGAAGCGCTGACCCGAATCGGAGATGCAAAAGGTGAAGGCGGCAGGGCCTACACGGATGTTTTCACCGAAGCCGCCCGTGCCGCAGCGAAGGCAAGCGACGCTCTTCGCGCTTCGGGCGTGGTGCCTTCCCCACTCGCAGGCATCCCAATCTCGGTGAAGGATCTGTTCGACATCAGGGGCCGCGTCACGATGGCCGGGTCCGTCGCCCGCAAGGACGAACCCGCCGCCAATGAGGATGCACCGGTTGTTGCCCGGCTCCGCGCTGCTGGTGCGGTGATCCTCGGCCGCACCAACATGACCGAATTCGCCTTTTCCGGCCTCGGCCTCAACCCGCATTACGGCACACCGAAAAACCCGTTCGACCGGGAGACCGGGCGCATTCCGGGCGGCTCCTCCTCCGGCGCAGCGATCTCCGTCACCGATGGCATGGCCGCCGCCGGCATCGGCACGGACACCGGCGGATCCGTCCGCATTCCCTCCGCCCTGAACGGGCTGACCGGCTTCAAGCCGACCGCCCGCCGCGTGCCGACGGATGGGGCCTTCCCGCTCTCATGGGCACTCGATTCCATCGGCCCGCTGGCCCGCTCCGTTGATTGCTGCGCGTTGCTTGATGCCATCATGGCCGGTGAAGCGCCGTCGGACGTCACGCCGCTTTCGGTCAAGGGAATGCGTCTGGTGGTGCCGGGCACCATGGTGATGGACGACATGGACGAGCATGTCGCCAAGACATTCGAGGCCGCGCTGGACAAGCTGTCGGCTGCCGGTGCGCTGCTGGAAGAGAAGAGCTTCGAATGGCTGCTGGAAATCCCGGCCTCGAACAAGGCCGGCGGATTTGCCCCGACCGAGGCCTACGCCATCCACCGCGAGCTGCTGTCCCGCAAGGAAAGCGTCTATGACCCGCGCGTGGCCACGCGTATTCAGGGCGGCGCCAAGATGGCGGCAGCAGATTACGTGATCCTGAGCCGCCGCCGGGTGGAAATTCAAGCCGTCGCCAATGCCGCGACGCGGGGTTACGACGCCGTGCTGATGCCGACCGTGCCGCAAATCGCCCCGAGCATCGCCAGCCTGGAGACCGACGAGCACCTCTACCACACCATGAACCTGCTGATGCTGCGTAACCCGTCGCTCGGCAACTTCCTCGACCGCTCCGCCGTCTCCCTGCCCTGCCACGAAGCAGGCACGGCACCGGTCGGCCTGATGGTCATGGGCGAGACGATGGGTGATGCGAAGACCTTATCAGTCGCCGCCGGCATTGAGGCTGTTCTGGAGAAATAAAGCCTACCGCGCCCCTGCAAAGGGGGACCGCCGTTTCGGGGCGCAGTCTTTCAGCGCCTCGAACGGGTTCTTCAGCTTCGCGCCGGCTTCTTTCAGACGCCCGGTCAGTTTCGGGATCTGCATGACGTTCTGGATTCGGCGATCCAGGAACGACCAAGTCTCCGCGTAGTCTTCCGACGTATCGTTCAGCCAGAATAGCAGTGTCGAGGAATACACCGCCGCGAGCAGCCCGCGCTTTGTGTAGAAATTGTAGTCAGTCGCGGTATCTCCCGCTGCCTTCCAGATTGCATCGACTGTCTTGTAGAGGCTGCGGGTGCCAAGGCCGCCATGACCGGGGATGGCGAGATAAGCGAGGGTCCGGCGAACGGCTTCCTTATGCGGAGCCGCCTGCTCCAGACGGATGCGCACGGCAGCGGCAATGCGCTCGCGGATTTTCATCGCAGACGGATTCCGACTCTGGAAGGCCTGCACCATATCCCGGTCCGCCCGGTCGAGAAAATGGCCGATACAGTCCGTGACACCGGCGGGGAACAGACGATCAAGCTCGGCGATTGAAATGTCTGCATCCTCGGCGCCGTGACGCAGGGTCTTGCGACTCCAGCCGTCGAACATGACATGCGGCAGGATGCAATCGAGCACCCGGTCACGTTCCGCCTCGCGTTTTTCCAGCACGGAATCGGTGTCTTCGGTCATTTTCCGTCTCCCCGAATGTCGTCCGGCGACGCATCGACCGCCGCCTGCAACAGTTCCTCGCCATAGCCGAAGCGGCGCATATCCGTCATCCGCTCGGGATAGAGAATGCCGTCAAGATGATCGACTTCATGCTGAACCACCCGTGCATGAAAACCTTCCGCCTGACGCAATACCTTCTCACCCTGAAGGTCGAACCCCCGATAGGCAATCTTCCGATAGCGCGGCACTTCGCCCTTCAATCCTGGAATCGACAGACAGCCTTCCCAGCCAAGCTCCATCTCGCCGGAAAGCGGCTCGATCTCCGGATTGATGAGGACCTGCAGCTCCAGCGGCCCGTCGTTCGCCGCCGCCGTTGCCCGCTCGCCCGGCACCTTGAAAACGATTATCCGCTTCGGCACACCGATCTGCGGCGCCGCGAGGCCGACGCCACCGGCTGCCGTCATCGAGTCGGCCATGTCTGCGGCAAGGGCCGCGATCTCTTCTGAGGCCGGATCCGGAATTTCATCGGCCCGGCGCCTGAGCACAGGCGCGCCCATGCGTACGATCTGTTGAGCTGTCATGCCTTGGATATAGAACCCTCTCCCCAATTGGTAAACTCTCGGCTATAATGTGAGCGCGTCAGATTGGCGCCGAGAACAGATTGCAAAGCCGCCATGCAAAAGCCGCGTGATTTATGCACGCTGGGCCTTTGCAAGCGGCAATCTCTTGTGATACACACCGCGTTCTTGTCCCAGGGGGGCGAATTTTCCCGGGGCATTCTGCGTTCTGAATTCGCACAATTGTTTTGGAGGTCGGGTTTCGTGCATGTAACGGTCCGCGATAACAATATTGATCAGGCACTGCGCGCGCTTAAGAAGAAGATGCAGCGCGAAGGTGTCTTTCGGGAAATGAAGCTGCGCCGCAACTTTGAAAAGCCGTCCGAAAAGCGGGCACGCGAGAAGGCTGAAGCCGTCCGCCGCTACCGCAAGCTGATGCGCAAGCGCATGGAGCGTGAAGGCTTCTAGAGCTTCAGGGCTTCGCCGCTCCGGCGGCAGACTACCCGATCCAAACACGGAACCGCCCTCGCATGCCGAGTGGCGGTTTTTGTGTTTGTAGAATTTCTCTCGGTCAGTCGTCCTGTTTTGGCATCAGCCGCGCCAGCGACATGGCAAGCTCTGCAATCGGCTGGGTCTGCACGATGACACGGCCGGGGCCTGTGACGTGCGTCACGAAAATTCCCTCACCACCGAACACCAGGTTCCTGATGCCTTTCTGGAAAGCGATGTCGTAGTCACACGTACCGGAAAAGCCGACGAGGCAGCCGGTATCGACGGTGATCCGTTGTCCGGCGGCGAGTTCACGCTCCACCAATGTGCCGCCGGCATTGAGGAAGGCGAGACCATCTCCTTCCAGCTTCTGCAGGATCAGTCCCTCGCCACCGAAGAAGCCGGCGCCGAGTTTGCGGGTAAGTGCGATGGAGACATCGACGCCGCGGGCGCTGCAGAGATAGGCGTCCCTCTGACAATAGAAGAGGCCCCCATTCTCGCTGAGGTCCATGGCGCGGATCTGCCCGGGCATGGAGCCGGCGAAGGATACATCCTGCCGCTTGTCGCCTTCATTCACGAAATAGGTCAGAAACAGACTCTCGCCGGAGAATTTGCGGAACAGGCCGCCAAGTAGACCTCCGGACAGCTCCGTGGTCATTTTGATGTGCTGGTCCATCATCACCATGGCGCCGGCCTCGGCCTGCACGGCCTCTCCGGGATCCAGCGTCACCGTCAGAAGCGGGGCGTGATCCCCTTCGATCCGGTAGTCGATAACATCGGCGGCCATGAGAACTCCTGTCGGTGCGGATAAACCGGCGATCAACGACACATAATGTCGGCATGTGCGCAATCAACGTGATTACAATCCGGTATTGAGACCGATAATGCTGCCCTAAACAAGTCCAGCTTCGGGACTACCGCCATGACCAATCTGCTCTCCGAACTGCTCGCCACCCGCCCCTGGCTGCTGGCCGATGGCGCCACCGGCACGAACCTGTTCGCGCGCGGCCTGCAACATGGCGACGCGCCGGAGCTGTGGAACCTGGAAGAGCCGGAAAGGGTCCGGGCGCATTACCGGGACTTCATCGAGGCGGGCAGTGACATCGTCCTGACCAACACATTCGGCGGCACGGCGAACCGGCTGAAGCTGCACAAGCTGGAAGACAAGGTCTACGAGATCAACAAGGCAGCCGCCGAACTGCTCGCGGCCGAAATTGCCGAGAGCGGCCGGACGATCGTCAATGCGGGCAGCGTAGGACCGACTGGCGACCTTTACGAGCCGCTGGGCCCGCTTACCATAGAAGACGGCAAGAACGCCTTTGCCGCCCAGATGCACGGCCTGAAAGATGGCGGCGCCGATGTCGCCTGGATCGAGACCATTTCCTCCGAAGAAGAGCTGACGGCGGCACTCGATGCTGCGGATGAGGTCGGCATTCCGGCGGTCTGCACACTCTCGTTCGATACCAATGGCAGGACCATGATGGGCATGACACCGCAACGCCTCGTCGCGATGGTGCATGCGCGCCCCGTAAAGCCGATCGCCTTCGGTGGAAATTGCGGCACCGGGGCATCTGATTTGCTGGTCGGCCTGCTCAGCGCCCACGACAGCCTCGCGCCGGATGATGTTCTACTGTCGAAGGCCAATTGCGGCATCCCGGTCTTTGAGGATGGCGCGGTTCGCTACAACGGCACGCCGGAACTGATGCAGGCCTATGCCAGGCTCGCTGTCGATCTGGGAGCCCGGATCATCGGCGGCTGCTGCGGCACCACGCCGGAGCATGTCCGTGCCATGCGGCAGGCACTGGAAAGCCACACCAAGGGCGATACGCCCGACATGACGGCCATCGTCGCGGCTTGCGGCGTTCTAACAGGCGCCACCGCCGAGCTTCTGGGCGACGGAGAGAGCAAAGAATCTTCTCGCCAGCGCCGTGGTCGCAGACGGAATTAATCCGGCGAAAGCCGATCCGGGAACGGTTCGGTTTATTTAACTTTCCGGCCTTTTCAACACGTTGACCCTCCCCTGCACCGTCCTTACCTTCAGGATCGGAACGGATAACCATTCCCGCGGGATTTGACAGGGCAGCTTGCATCCGCGTCACCAACTGCTAAAGCGCCACGGGTGCGTTCCCGTGGGCCCGAACCGAGTGGCGGGCATGCCGCGTTCTGCGCGGTCTTGCATGACCTGAGCGATGAAACAGGCGGATGATTTCCGTCAACGGGCCGTCTTGTCCGATTGCTGAGGCACGCCTGCGAGCGACGCTGGAAGGATAGAACGAGCATGGCGCAAGCAATCGAACGGATACACGAGGACAATACGGGCAGGTATCACCGGGCCTGGGATCAGAGCGAAGCCGAAACGGCGGCCCTGCATCGGCGGCTGACCGAGAGTTACGGAAATCTGAGCGAGCAGGACATGCTGTCCGCCCTGACCGAAGAGGAATTTCCCGGTCGCAGCGCCGTGATCGCTTCCTTTGGCACGGAATCCGCCGTACTGCTGGATATCGTCGCCTCGGTGAACAAGAACCTGCCGGTGATCTTCATTGATACCGGTAAGCATTTCGAAGAGACCCTGCGCTACCGGGACCAACTGGCTGCCCGGCTTGGCCTGACCGATATTCGCAACGCCACCCCGTCGACCGCACTGGTCCGGCGTCAGGACAGGGATGGCACGCTCTGGCAGACCGACCCCGATGCCTGCTGCAACCTCCGCAAGGTGCTGCCGATGCGCCAGGCCATCCAGCCGTTCGGGCTGATCATCACCGGCCGCAAGCGCGCCCATGGAGGCCTGCGCGCGGAGATCGAGATGATCGAGCAATTCGGCGAGCGCATACGCCTCAACCCGCTCGCGGACTGGGACTCGTCCCGGATCGATGCGGAATTCACCGTTCGCGATCTGCCGCGCCACCCGTTGCAGGCGCAAGGGTACAGCTCCATTGGCTGCGCGCCCTGCACCGCCCCCGCCGCCGCGGATGGTGACGTCCGCTCGGGCCGTTGGGCACAGTCCGACAAGACGGAATGCGGCATTCACTTCAATGCCGATGGCTCCGTGAGCCGCGACGGGCCGCAAGACCGGAACAACCGGGATCAGGCAGCCGCCTGATCCTCTTTCAACCATCTCGCAGCCATGCAATGGCACGGACCGTGGGTCCCACCCTGCATGGAATGATTGATCCCGGCGACCGCCAACGCTAGAAAACGGCGGTCGCCGCCCTTCCAACGGGCCGACAGAATTCAGGCCGCCCGGTCATTACCGGCGGTGCCGGTGCCAGCCGGCCCTCGCAACAGGTGAGCAGGTAAATGAACATGATGGACAGTCACGCGGCGGCTCCCGCCAGCGCCGAAGAGCGCAGCACCGGCGGCTTTCCGATTCCAGACGGCGTCTTCGCGGAAACCGTGACCGAGGTGCAGCACTATACGGATCGCCTATTCCGCTTCCGTATAACCCGACCGCAGAGCTTCCGTTTCCGCTCCGGCGAATTCGTCATGATTGGGCTGCCGAACGCGGAGAAGCCGGTCTACCGGGCCTATTCCATTGCCAGTCCGTCTTGGGATGAAAATATCGAGTTCTACTCGATCAAGGTTCCGGACGGCCCGCTCACCGAGCATTTGCAGAAGATCCAGCCGGGCGACACCGTGCTGATGCGCAAGAAGCCGACAGGCACGCTGGTCAATGACGCGCTGACGCCGGGCAAACGGCTCTACATGTTCTCCACTGGCACCGGCATCGCGCCTTTCGCTTCCGTGATCCGCGATCCGGAGACCTACGAGAAATTCGACGAGTTGATCCTGACCCATACCTGCCGCGACGTTGCCGAACTGGATTATGGCAAGGAGCTGGTCGCCTCCCTGAAGGCAGACGAGGTTTTTGGCGAACTCGCCCAGGCCCAGCTCACGCTCTACTCCACCACAACCCGTGAAGAGAGCCCGAAGATGGGCCGCATCACGGATCTGATGGAAAGCGGAAAGCTTTACGAGGATCTCGGTGTGCCGCCGCTCAATCCGGAAACGGATCGCGGCATGATCTGCGGCTCCATGGCCATGTTGAAAGACGTGAAAGAGCTCTGCGAGAAAGCCGGCCTGACTGAAGGCGCGAACAACAAGCCGGCCGAATTCGTGGTCGAGCGGGCGTTCGTCGGCTAGCGACACGCTACATTCCGGCGCCATGTGGCGCCGGAATAACTGTAACGACCAGCTCAAAGTTCCGAAAATTCCAGCGTTTGACCGTGCCCTATTAAGCTCGGCTTAATACTAGGTTTGTAGAATGGGCTTGCCCGCTCAAAAAGCTGGCCCACGTTATGAACCAGATATGAGCAGAAGCACTCAGGTGGTGGCATGATTAAAGGATGGAACTTGGTCGGGACTGGCATGGGATCTTACAGGCCGTACGCAAACAACATCGAAGAAGACGATGATGCGCTGGTTTTCATGGATGAAGACCCGGACGTCGAAGACGGTGTCGATTCCGATCCAGAAAGCCAGATGCCATGGCGCATCCTTATTGTCGATGACGATGCCGATGTACATCAGTCGACACTTTTCGCGCTTGGCGGAGAAACGATGCTCGGCCGTCCGCTGCATTTTCATCACGCATATTCCAGCGCCGAAGCGATCGACGTTCTGGGCAAATGCGACGGTATCTCGGTCATCCTGCTTGACGTGGTAATGGAGACACCGGACGCAGGCCTCAAGCTGGCGCATTACATCCGCGAGACACTCGATCAGGACGATATCCGGATCGTTCTGCGTACCGGTCAGCCGGGTTTATTGTCCGAGCGGGAAGCCAAAGAGAATGACGAGATCAATCGGTATGTCCTGAAATCGCAGATCACCCGATCGTTGCTCATGGATGTGGTTGCCACTGAACTTCTTGAGTATCTGGGCTCGGAATCCTAACGAACCAGCCCAGAGGATGCCTTGGAAAACTGCGACTTTTCCAGGCAGGAAAAAGCCACCCAAAACCGACTCTGACAACGCAATTATCGCCCACCGGGAATCTTCGCACTTGCGAAATACCCAGATAAATTGCTCTAATTTCGGACAATGTCAGAAAGCAAAAACGATTACGACGAGATGTTCGGTGGCGCAGGCGATGTCCGCGAGCCGTATCGAGAGTACTATGACTGGGTCAACTCAGAGGACCCGGGTCAGCTACTCAGAAAATCGGTAGAAGCGGAAACTTTTTTCCGCCGTACCGGCATCACCTTCAACGTCTATGGCGATGTGGAGAACACCGAACGGCTGATCCCGTTCGACGTCGTTCCGCGCATCCTGTCGGCGTGGCAATGGTCCAAACTGGCGCGCGGTATCGAGCAGCGTGTGCGGGCTATCAACGCGTTCCTGTACGATCTCTATCACCAGCAGGAGATCATCAAAGCCGGGCGCATACCGGAACGGCTGATCGCCGAAAACAGCGCGTTCGAGCCAAAGATGATCGGGGTAAATCCGCCAGGTGGCGTCTATACCCATATCGTCGGCATAGATCTGGTGCGCACGGACGACAACGAGTTTTTCGTGCTTGAGGACAATGCCCGCACGCCTTCCGGCGTCTCCTACATGCTGGAGAACCGGGAAACCATGATGCAGATGTTCCCGGAGCTGTTCTCCCGCATACCGGTGCAGAATGTCGGCGACTACCCGAAGAATCTTCGGCGCACCCTCGCCCGCTCTGCTCCGGACGCCTGTAATGGCCGGCCGACCATCGCGGTGCTCACCCCCGGCATCCACAACTCCGCCTATTTCGAGCATTCCTTCCTCGCCGACCAGATGGGCGCGGAACTGGTCGAGGGGCACGATCTGCGGGTGATCGACGGCCGTGTGGCCATGCGCACTACCAGAGGCTACGAGCCGATCGACGTCATCTACCGGCGGGTCGATGACGAATATCTCGACCCGATGAATTTCAATCCGGATTCGATGCTTGGCGTGCCTGGTATTCTTGATGTCTACAGATCCGGTGGCATCACCATCGCAAACGCGCCCGGCACAGGCGTCGCGGACGACAAGGCCGTCTATTCCTACATGCCGGATATCGTCCAGTTTTATACGGGCGAGACACCGATCCTGAAGAATGTCGATACCTGGCGCTGCAGCGAGCCGGATTCGCTCGCCTATGTCCTCGACAATCTGGAAGAGCTGGTGGTCAAGGAAGTGCACGGCTCCGGCGGCTATGGCATGCTGATCGGCCCGGCCGCCAGCAAGCGCGAAATTGCCCGGTTCAGAAAGTTGCTGAAAGCCAGGCCGGAAAACTACATCGCCCAACCAACCCTGGCACTGTCGACAGTGCCGATCCTGACCAAGGCCGGACTTGCACCGCGCCACGTCGATCTTCGCCCGTTCGTTCTGGTCTCTCCCGACCGGATCGACATCACGCCCGGCGGCCTCACCCGCGTTGCCCTGAAAAAGGGCTCTCTCGTGGTGAATTCAAGCCAGGGTGGCGGGACCAAGGACACCTGGGTGTTGGAGGACTGATGCTCGGAAAATCCGCAGGCGGCCTGTTCTGGATGTTCCGCTACCTGGAGCGCAGCGAAAATCTCGCGCGTCTTCTGGAAGCCGGCTTCCGCATCGCCCTCACCCGCTCCAGCGCGGCAACCAGCGAATGGCAGTCCGTGATCGCCACAGCTGGCGTCACCGAAGGTTTCATTGCCAGCCACAGCGAATACAATGCTCCGAACGTTGTCGATTTCCTGCTCCGTGATCGCAGTAACACCTCAAGCGTCCGCTACGTCATCGAGCAGGCCCGGACCAACGCGAGACTGGTGCGCACCGCGCTGACCCGGGAGGTCTGGGAGGCAACGAACGAATGCTGGATGGTGCTGGACCAGATTCTGCAACGGCCGATCCGGGAACGGGACCTGCCATCCGTTCTGGCCACCATCAAGCAGCAGAGCACCTTGGTGCGCGGCACACTCGTCGGCACCATGCTGCGAAACGATATCTATAACTTCGCCCGTCTCGGCACATTCATCGAACGGACGGACAACACGGCACGTATCCTGGACGTGAAATATTACGTCCTGCTGCCATCGCTTTCCCATATCGGCTCGTCACTGGACAATGTGCAGTGGGAGACGATATTGCGCTCCGTTTCTGCGAACCGGTCCTATCGCTGGCTGAACGGCGAGGACATCAACCCGACCAGTATCGCCGATTTCCTGATCCTCGACCGGTCCATGCCCCGCTCCATCGCGCATTGCATGGAAGAGATCGTAGACAACCTGGATCAGCTCTCGGAACGTTATGGCGAACGCAGCATATGCGCGGATCAGGCCACCGAGATGTTCAGCAAGCTGGACAGACGTCCCATTGACTCTATCCTAGCGTCCGGGCTGCACGAGTTTCTGAAAGGTTTCATTCAGGATACCGGACAGCTCAGCGGCCAAATCGAACAAGATTACAGATTTTATAGCTGATCATGCGTCTCAGGATCTCCCACAGGACGAGCTATCACTATGATACGCCGGTCCATTTCGCACTCCAGCAGCTTCGCAAGACGCCGCGTTCGTCCCCTATGCAGTCGATTGTGAACTGGAATGTGAGTCTCGAAGGCGCCACTGAGGAGCTCAGCTTTACAGACCAGCACACCAATCACGTCATCCTGAGCAGTATCGAACCCGGTCAGAGCGAAATGACGATCCTCTGCGAAGGCGAAATTGACACGCACGAGACCCATGGCGTTCTCGGGTTCGAGGCGCAACATGCGCCGCTCTGGTATTACCGTCGCGAAACGCCCGCCACCTTCGTCGGGCCGGAAATACGAAAACTGCTGAAAGCTCTTGGCGAAGAGGAGTCCGATCTTACGCGGATGCATACACTCTCGGCCCTGATCCGCGACCGGGTCGCCTATGAGGCCGGCCGGACCGAGGTGACGACGACAGCGGAAGAGGCCTTGAAGGCGGGCCATGGTGTTTGCCAGGACCATACCCATATCTTCATAGCTGCTGCCCGAGAAATCGGCTACCCGGCCCGCTATATTTGCGGTTATCTGATGATGGATGACCGGATCGAGCAGGATGCGGAACATGCTTGGGCAGAGGTTTTCGTGACCGATATCGGCTGGGTGGGATTCGACGTCTCGAACGTCATCTCGCCGGATGAACGATATGTTCGTGTTGCCTGTGGTTTAGATTATAAGGAAGCGGCACCTGTGTCAGGAATGCGCTTCGGCGACAGCGCCGAATCATTCTCTGTCAGCTTGCAGGTGGAACAACAATAACCGCGCGTTCGGAGCACACTAAAAGAATGACCTACTGTGTCGGCCTTAGGCTGGAGAAGGGTCTCGTGTTCATGTCGGACACCCGCACCAATTCGGGTGTCGATAACATTTCCCAGTTTAAGAAACTGTTCACCTGGTCGAAGCCCGGTGAGCGTGTAATTACCATGATGACCGCCGGCAATCTGGCGACGACACAAACAGTCGTCAGCATGCTGGACGAACGCGCCAAGGCGCCCGAAGACCGCAGTCCGTCGATTCTGGACGCCCCGTCCATGTTCGATGTCGCCCGCCAGGTTGGCGAGCTGCTGCGCGACGTTATCCGGACCGCCTCCCCGACGGGAGAGCGTGCGGATTCCACCTTCGATGCGACGATCATGCTCGGCGGCCAGATCCGCGGCGGCGGCGCCCGTCTTTTCCTGATCTATCCGGAAGGCAACTTCCTGGAAGCCTCGAAGGACACCCCCTTCTTCCAGATCGGCGAGACCAAATACGGCCGCCCCATCATCCTGCGCGCGTTCGAGCCAACGATGACCGACGAGCAAGCCATCAAGCTTTTGCTCGTCTCCTTTGACTCGACCATAAAAGCCAATCTGTCCGTCGGCCTGCCGCTGGATCTGATGACCTACAAGGAAGACAGCTTCGAGGTCGGCCACGAGCATCGGATCACCGCGGATGACCCTTACTATCTGGCCATTTCACAGGGCTGGGGCGATGCGCTGAAAGATGCCTTCAACGCATTGCCGGACTTTCACTTCTAGGAGCTGGCGCGCCGGGATTACTCAATCCATTCGACAGCGTCACCCGGACGGATCACACCACCCTCGACGATCTCGCAATTGAGGCCAGAGCGGTTCAACAGCAGTTTGAACAGCTTCTTGCCCAGCAGATCGTCGAGATACTTGCAGGGCGTGTTCAGCCTGCCGCCATAGAGCACCGTCTCGCCGACCCGGAAGCGTTTGCCAACGAGATGGTTGAGCGGCACGCCCGTGACCGTGAGATTGCGGCGGCTTTCGACCGGGGTGAGTTCCATATCGTGGTCCCGCGCCAAGGCTGCCAGGGTCTCGCTCTCGATCAAGGTGACCTGACGGTCGGGAGCCGGTTTGTCCGAGTACGTGCCGGTCCCGAGGAAATAGCGGTCCCCTTCGATACCCTGCCCCGCGACGAGCTTTGCTTCTCGCAGCTCGGTCATGCTCTCCGCGCCCTTGGCGCAGATATGGATGTGATCGAGACGGCCCTTCCAAGACATGCACATGCTCCCCAAAATGCTCGCGGAAACGGTAGCATGAAATCACCTAGTACCGTCATCCCGGCTCGGTGGCCGGGATGACGATTATAAAGTGCATAGAAAAACCGCCGCCCGTTGCCAGGCGGCGGCTCACTTTATTCAGGTGAGGTATCCGATCAGGCCGACTTGAAGCCCTTGTCGAACGGCAGGGTACGCACCCGCTGTCCGGTTGCGCGGAACACTGCGTTGCCCACAGCCGGGCCGATCGGCGGAACGCCGGGCTCGCCAATGCCGGTCGGGCGTTCGGTGCTGGGCACGATATGCACCTCGACCTGCGGCATCCGGTCGATCCGGAGCGGCAGATAGGCATCGTAATTGCCCTGATCCACCACACCGTCGGTCAGAGTCAACTCTTCCTGAAGGACCGAGCCGAGCCCGAAACCAACACCGCCTTCGACCTGCGCCTTGATGACATCCGGATTGATCGGCGTGCCGACATCGACGGCGGCGACCACCCGGTGCACGATCACTTCTCCATCCTCGACCGAGACCTCGGCCAGCTCCGCCACATAGGAGTGGAAGCTCTCATGCACGGCGACGCCCCAGTGGTGGCCTTCCGGCAGCGGCTTGCCCCAGTCAGCCTTTTCCGCCGCCAGCTTCAGGACGCCCGCATGGCGCGGATGATCTTTCAACAAGTCTAGGCGGAACTGCACCTGATCGGCACCGATCTCGGCAATCACTTCGTCGAGGAACATTTCGGTTGCATAGGCCGTGTGGGTGGAGCCGACAGAGCGCCACCAGAGCACCGGAATCCCCACATCCGTGGTGGTCAGTCCAACACCAAGATTTGGGATGGCATATGGCAGGGTGGAAGAACCTTCGACGGAGGTGGCGTCGACACCGTCCTTGATCAGTCCGGCGAAGGGACCGCCCGCAACGATGGACTGGCCGACAATATGGTTATCCCAGGCCACCAGCTTACCATCCGCGTCGATCCCGGCACGCAAACGGTGGACATAGGCCGGACGATAGCGTCCGCCCCGCGTATCGTTCTCACGGGTCCACTGCACCTTCACTGGCGCCTTCCAGCCGATCGCCTTGCCAATATTGACCGCTTCGAGGATCACATCCGCATCCGGCGTCGCCCGCCGGCCAAAGCCACCGCCGGTCTTCATGATGTGCATGCGCACTTTCGACGGATCCAAACCGGCAGCCTTGGCCGCCATCTGCTGATAGAAATCCGGCATCTGGTGACCGCCCCAGATTTCCAGATCGCCATCCGCATTCATATGCACCGCTGCATTCAGCGGCTCCATGGCGGCATGAGCGAGATACGGAAACTCGTAGGTCGCCTCCAGTACCTTGGCGGCCGAAGACAGCGCCGCCTCCGGATCACCGTCCGTCCGGGCAACCGCCGTCGGGGCCTTCGTGGCCAGGGCGTGATACTCGGCCATGATTTCGGCCGAACCACGCGTCTCCGCCTTGCTCTCATCCCAAGTGACTGTAACGAGGTCTCGGCCCTTCAGCGCGGACCACATATCCGTCGCCACCACCGCGACGCCCCGGTCGATGGCGACCACATCGGTAACGCCTTTCAACGCCTTGGCTTCATCCGCATCGAAGCTGGCAACAGTCGCACCGAATTTTGGCGGGTGGATCATTACGGCGGTCAGCATGCCGGGCAATTTCACATCGATGGTGAAATCCTGCTCGCCTCTGGTCTTGCCGACGCGGTCGAACCGCTTCAGGTCCGGATTGCCGATCTCCGTCCACCCGGACGGATCTTTCAGTGCGATCATGTCCGGGATCGTCAGGTTTGCGGCGGCTTTCGCGAAAGCTCCGAAACCGGAGGACTTGCCGGAACCAACATGGGCGATGATGCCCTTGCTGACAGTGATCTCGGAGGCCGGAACATTCCATTCCTTCGCGGCAGCCTCGACCAGCATCATCCGTGCGGCGGCACCGGCCTTGCGATACCGGTCCCAGGAAGATGCCATCGAGGTAGAGCCGCCGGAGCCCTGGAACCCGCCGCCCCACATGACATTGCCGTAATGGGTGACATTGCCGGAAGCGCCCTCGACCTTCACCTGCGCCCAATCTGCCCCAAGCTCCTCAAGAACCAACGTTGCGACGCCATGATAGGAGCCCTGGCCCATATCAAACTGCGAGGAATAGATGGTGACGGTGTCGTCTTCGGAAATCGCGATATAGGCCGCAAGATTACCGCCCTGTTTGGACGGTTCAGTCGCCGCGAGACCGGCCAGCGGGCGATAGCCGATGGCGAGCCCTGCCGAGGTGGCGGCGGCGGATAGCAGGAAGCCTCGCCGAGAGACCGGTTCGGCCTTCACGCGTTCGGCAAGTGCATTGAGTTTATGGACCAGCATCGATCAGGCCTCCAGACGGTCGGCGGCGACATGGATCGCTGCACGAATGCGTTGGTAGGTGGCGCAGCGGCAAAGATTCCCGCTCATAGCCGCGTCGATATCGTCATCCGTCGGCTTCGGCGTTTCCGCCAGCAGCGCGGCCGCCGACATGATCTGTCCGGACTGGCAATAGCCGCATTGCGGCACGTCCAGTTCCGCCCAGACTGTCTGCACTGTCTCGGCAACTTTGCCCGAGACGCCCTCGATGGTGGTAACTTTTGCCCCGTCGATATCGCCGAGGAAAGTCTGGCAGGAGCGCACTGGCGCCCCATCGACATGCACGGTACAGGCTCCGCACTGCGCCAGCCCGCAGCCGAATTTCGTACCGGTCAGACCGGCATGGTCGCGGATTGCCCACAGCAACGGGGTATCCGCATCGGCATCGAGCTGATGCTCGGTGCCGTTCAGATTAAGTGTTATCATTTTTCAGCTCTCCCACACGCGCGAAAGCTCGCCGACGCATACCCGCGCCGCTTTCGTCGCCGTTGGAAAAGAGATAGGTGCAGCCGCGAAAAAGACATCCGCCCTTGAACTGCAAGGATTGTGCAATATTTTTCAGCAATGCAAAGAGACATACTCCCCCACCTTCCCGTCGTCCTCGCCGTTGCCCGGCGCGGCGGGTTCGCCGCCGCCGCCAAAGAGCTCGGAATGAGCGCCTCGGCAGTCAGTCACTCGGTGCGATTTGTCGAGGACCGGCTCGGCCTGCCGCTCTTCGCCCGGACGACGCGCAGCGTGTCCCTCACCGACTGGGGACAATTGCTGGTCGATACCACCGGCCCTTCTATTTCCGGCATCGACGAAGCGCTGGAGCGGCTGAAATCGGCTCAGGGAAAGGTTTCCGGGCTATTACGCCTGACAGTCGCGCAACCCTTCGTTCCGATGGTGGTCACACCGGTCGTCAAGGAGATGCTGCCGCGCTATCCCGACCTGAGGATCGAGATAGCCGTCGACAAACGGCTGGTGGATATCGTCGCCGAAGGGTTCGATGCGGGTATCCGGCTCGGCGGCTCCATTGAGCAGGACATGAAGGTCTTCCGGCTTAAACCGCCCTTCCGGACCATCGTCGCGGCATCCCCGTCCTATATCGAACGATACGGCAAACCGACATCGATTGAAGATCTCGCGAACCACAATTGCATGTCCTACCGAAATTCCTCGGGCGGCATGTATGACTGGGAGCTGGAATCCGGCACCGGCGAAGTGCGCGTCCCCTCCAACGGCAATCTTGTTCTGAACGATCTGACGATCGGCCTTGATTTCGCGCTCGAAGGACTCGGTATCATCTATATTTTCGAGCCCTGGATCGAGGATGAACTGGCGGATGGCAGCCTCGTGGAGCTGCTCCCGGAAGCGTCCGTCGAGGAGACCGGCCTGTTCCTCTATTTCCCGGAACGCGCTGGCAATAATCCAAAACTGCGCGCCTTCATCGACACGGCGAAAACGGTCCTGAAGCGCCTGGACCATGCCACGATGGACTAGAGCGCGACGTCGAAGCCGTCTCCTTCCGCCCGCTCCAGCCCGAGATATTTCACCCACCGCACCAGCTCTGCCTCCATCCGCGCCTTGCGCTGAGCTGTAAGGCTGAGGCGCGGCTCAAGCCAATGCTTCTGCACGCGCAGAACACCGGCGCTCCGGTCCGCCTTCATGTCGATCCGTCCAACCAGCTTGTCGCCTTCCAGCATCGGGAAGACGTAGTAGCCATATTCCCGCTGCGCCTCGGGCACAAAGACCTCGATCCGGTAATCGTATCCGAACAGGCGCTGCAAACGCTTACGGTCGCGCAGCGCCGGATCGAACGGGCTGAGGAACCGGATACGGCCGGGCGGGGTCGGCGCGCCTGCCATCAGGTCGAGCGCATCGGGCCGGGCCAGATGCTGCCGCAGGCTACCGTCCGCATTCTCCACCTCTACCGAAATAGCGGTTTCAGCAGTCTGCTGTTCGGCCCAGGATTTCGCCTCCGCAGGAGAGATCGCGTCCCAGTAGGCGGCAAGTTCCCCCGGTGTGGCGAACCCAAGCCGTTCCAGAGCGGAGCGGCAGGCCCAGTCGATGAACTCCGCGTCATGCACCACCGGGTCAAAATGCTCCGCCGGCACCACATTGGAGGCAATATCGTAGACCTTCTGAAAGCCTTCACGAGCCGAGACCGCCAGCTCTCCCGTACGCCAGAGATGTTCGAGCGCGGATTTCGACGGCTTCCAGCCCCACCAGGCCTTGTTCTCGTCGCTCCCGTCGTGATGGCTCTCCCCCACCGTCAGATCTCGGGACCGGACCGGGCCGTTCTCGATAATGTGGGCGCGAATCCGGGCGCAGGTTTCCTCGTAATCCTCCCCGAGCCTTTCCCGCCACCAGTCCCGGCTCATCAGGCGTGCGCGGGTGCGGGAGAATTTCGGTTTCCAATAGCGGTAGAATTCGACCGGGATCACCGAGGCATCATGCGTCCAGTTCTCGAACAGGGTGCGCTCCCGCTCGATATGGTGATGCAGCCATTCCGGTTTGTACGCTGTCGCCCGGGAAAACAGGATGTGATGATGCGCCCGCTCCACGGTGCGGATACTGTCCACCTGCACGAAACCAATACGATGGATCAGCGCCGGCAGGTCCTTACGCCGGAATGGTCGGCCGGGAGAGTCCGATAGCGCGTGCAGATTGAGAAACAGACGCCGCGCGTCGCGATTGGGTATGATGTCGGCCATGAGGTAAGCTTCTTCCGAATTGCCCTACCGGATCGAAACATAACGTGAACAAAAAGGAAAGCCCATGGCGCTCAAGACGCTCGATCACGTGAACCTCCGGACAAAAAACCTCGACGCCATGATCGCATGGTACGGCCGCGTCCTCGACATGCATCCGGGCGACCGTCCGCCCTTTCCGTTCCCCGGCGCCTGGCTTTACGCCAACGGCGCCGCGATGGTGCATCTGGTCAGCGTAAAGGACGACCCTGCCCCCTATCGCCCCGACGCGCAGCTGGAACATTTTGCGATTTCCGCGGATGGACTGAGCACTTTCCTGGCGCATCTGCGGGAGCAAAATGTTGCCTACCGCTGCGGCGTGCTGCCGGAAATGGGAATTCAGCAGGTGAACATCCACGATCATGACGGCAATCATATCCACGTCGACTTTGCGCCCGGGGAAGAAGCTGACCTGATTGACTATGATGGCCGTTAACGAGCCTAACCCCGACATTTCAGACCTGCTGACCCTTCTGTCCTCTCCACAATTCGATGACAGGTTGCGCGGCCTCGTGCAGCCATATTTGCGAAAGGGCGCACGCAGTTTGGTCGCCACTCTTCCGCTCGCGCGGCATATCGGGCATCTGGGCCCGGAACCTCATTATCTGAAGACAATGTTCGGAAGCATGTACGAGCAGATCGTGCTGATCACACCGCCAAGAAGTGACGCCGGGATCAATCAGAGTTTGTTCGATCTGCTTGCGAAGCAATTCACGATCATCGAGACCGACGACAAGCTCGTGCTCTATTCGTCACTGCTCAATCAGGGGCTCGTACAGAAAGGACCATACGATTTATATGCCGCACATATTTTGCGGTTTTACAGAGATTATGGAATGGAGCGCTGGACCCACGGGCCGTCGTTTCTTTCCATGGACGAGCAATTACTGGAACGCGGCTGGCATTGGCTGAACCGGCTCGGCATTGAAGCCGGGCGCCGTTTCATCCTTCTCCATGTCCGGGACGTGGAGCACGTATCCAACCCGGTCAACAGACGTGAAGGTGTGATGCGCGCCGCGTCGCTGGAGAATTTCCTCCCCGCCATCGAATGGCTGACACAACAGGGGTTCCCGGTTTTCCGCATTGGCAGCAAGGATGACCCATTGTTGAATACCGGGAGTGGTCTTGTCTTCGACGTGCCCCATCTGGATGACCACGAAGACTGGATGGATGTCTTCCTCTGCGGGCAGTGTTTCCTGTCAATCAATTGCCAATCCGGACCGGAAGGCCTGGTCCGCGCCTTCGGACGGCCGAGCCTGACGACAAACCTGATCCCGACCATTTTCGGTCATCATCTGCCGGGCGATCTGTTCCTCTATAAACCGCTCATCGAAACCGGTGCTTCAGCACCTCTCACCTATCAGCACATTCTGGAGCGTGACCTACCGATCACCCTCAATTCAACACCTCTGCCCGACGCACAATTTTATCAGGATGCGGGAATCGCTCCGATGGAGAATTCAGGTCGCGCCATAGAACTGGCGACGATGGAAATGATCGGACGGCTCGAAAACGGGACGGAAAGCCGGACATCGGAAATGAAGGAGCGTTTTCTCGCCCGGAGCATGTCCTATCAGGCACGACTGAACGGCAATCAGTACGCTAGATCGCGCGGGCTCGATCTTTTCACCCATGCTCTCGGCTGGGGCTCACTGGCCGACGCGCAATTGGATCAGGTTCCAGATTTCGTCTAAATGCCCCCGTCTCAGGGCATATGGCGCCCGGAAATCCAACGTAGCCGTTCTCCTCGCAAGGCAGCGTCATAGGCTTCAGGGAAAAACTCTTCCAGCTCCCGGACGCAGGCCTGATTTTCGAACAGTTCGTGTTTTCTTGCCTCGATTTTCGCGACGACTTTGGCCCGCCATGCCGGGTCGGTGCCGCAAGCGAGCGTGATACGGACGTAATCATCCGGCGTGTCCGCAACCAGCTCCATCACATCGATGGCCTTCAGCCAGCCAATCGTCATCCTGCCGCGCACATAATCCGCCGGCAGGGTAATCGGCGGGATACCGAGGCCGAGCGCTTGGATGGTTGTGTTACCGCCGCAGAAATGAGTGGTGTCGAGCATCGCGGCGCTGTGTTTCAGCAAGGCGTAATAATCGAGTTTCGGTAGTCGCCCGACCCAGTGGATGCGCTCCGTCAGATCGCCGAGCGTCTCCGACAGGCGTGCCTCAAGCTGCCGGTTCCGAGTTTCTTGCCGGTCTTTCAACAGCACGAGCATACCGTCCGGATCGCCCTCCAGAATACCTTTCAGGATGGCATCGAAATCCGGATGGAACTTGAACAGGGTCTGCGGACAGAAATAGAGCGTCTGGTCCTCCGGCAGGCCGAAGGCTGAAAGCGTCTTGTCCGGAACCTCAGGCAATTCCGGATAGCAGAGCGGGATATCCTTCACCCTGATCGGCATTTCCGTGTAATGCGCTTCCGCGCCGTCAATTTCCTGCAATGCGCTGCAGACGAAATAATCCATATGCGGCAGGCCGGTCGTCACCGGATGGCCCTGCATGACACATTGCACAGGGGCAAACCGCGCAAACCCGAGATAGTAGCTGAGCGGTTCCATCCCGATATCGCCGAACACCAGGACGTCCAGCTCCAGGGCCGCGATATCGCGTTGCGCCTGGAAAAGATCCTCCTCGATCCGTGTATATCCCGCCGGCGTCTGGCCCGGCGGGAAGATATCGACATCCTGTTCCGCCATGGTGCTGATCAGATGCACTTCGAAGAGCGCCGAATCGAGATTGCGGATGATGCCTTCGCTGATGAACTTGACCGAGTGATCGTAGAAGAATTTCGACAGGAAACCGATCTTCAGTCTGCCGCCAGTGCGCGGTTTTGGCGCCCGGCAATGCGGCGCAATGAAACCGAGAGGTGGGCAGAGCGCAAGATACGTCTCGGCGATCAGCGTCTGCAGATCCCTGTCGTTCCGGCCATGGTAGGCGAGATAGAAGTTCGGGCGGCCAACCTCTTTCAGAGGATCGGCGATCAGCAAACCGGAGCGTTTGATCGCCTGCATCCGGCGTTCGATATCCGTCCGTATCGTATCGATTTCAGCTTCGGAGCGCAGGATGGTGGGGAAGGTCATCGCCCGTTTCATCGCGAGGCCGGCATCGTCCGGTGCAATCCGGAGCGCGTGGTCGTATGCAGTGGCAGCGGCTTCCATGTCGGTCATGTCGAACAGAAGTGCCGCGTGGTTCTTGATCGCAGGAAGCAATTCCGGAGAAATCGTGCGGGCCCGTCCGTAGGCGAAATTCGCCTCGCTAACAGCACCGGCCTGCTTCAGCATCACTCCCCGGTCATTCCATTCCATTGCATCGGCAGGATCGAGCAGTAGTGCCCTTCTGTGCCCCGCAATGGCGGCCTCTTTCTCACCGCTGGCAAAACGGGCGAGCGCCAAGGCGGCATATGCTTTCGCATCTGCAGGAAGAGCGGTCAGCGCCTGCGCTGCAAGGTCGCGCGCCTTGGCGGGACTTCCGTGCAGAGCCTCGATACGCGCTCCGAGAAGCAAAGCATCAGGCCAGCCCGGAGCGATCGCAAGAGCGCGCCCGCATTCACGGCTAGCGGCGTTGTTCTGACCAATCAGATCGAGAATACGGGCCGCATTGAAGACCGCGTCGAGATCCGCCGGGGCGAGGCATTGGCTCCGCCGGAAAGCAGTCACGGCTTCAGCATGCGCGCCCCCTTGCCCAAGACAATGAGCCAGCAACAACTGCAGCCGGGAGGAAGCCGGAAAACGCCTGACAGCATCCTCCAGAATAAACTGGGTGTCTTCGGCCCCGGCCCTGAAAGCAATCTCACCGAGCCGCTCTGCCTGCTCGACCTGCAGGCTTCCATCAGCCAAAAGCCGGCGGCCACTGCTCAGAACGTCAGCATGCAGACCAGCGGCGTGAGCAACGTCAAAGAGGAAGGCCAGAGCTTCCTGATTACCGGATTCTCCGGATCGCCGAAGAGGCGGGACGGCCTCCCCGACCGCGCCACGACGCAATCTGAGCCGGGCAAGATTGATCGCCGGATCGGCCAGCTCCGGTTCCATTTCATGGGCACGCGCCAGCACTGTCTCAGCCTCATCCGCACGGCCGCATCCGTCCAGCGCAATGGCAAGCAGGTTACTCGTCGCCGCATCCGGCCCGTCTTCAAGAACGGAACGGTAGCCAGCAATCGCGCGGGTCAGATCGCCCGCATGATGTGCGGATTTGGCCTCAGCGAGGAGAGGAGAATTCGTCATGCAACAATGATAACGGGTCTGGCGCAGAGCGCCACATTCCGATCATTCGGGCACAAGAGGGGTCAGTGGATGGGGTCGGTGTCTTCCGCCTTGGTGCGGAAATGCTCAAGCAGGAACATCCGGACAGCAGCCGTCCGGCTCATCTCGGGGAAAGCCTTCTCGGCATCGGTCACGATGGAATCGATGCACAATTCACGGTCATGCGCGCACTCTTCCAAGGCATCCCAGAAATCTTCTTCCAGGATGATGGAAGTCCTATGCCCCGCATAAACGTTCTTGCGTGATTTTGAAGAGCTCATGCTGCCCCCGTTAAAATCCAACGCCATGGTTAATTCCCGTGAATACTAAGACAAGTTGTATGCGTTCAACAATCCGTATGATCTGGAAATCAAGAAAAACACGGAACTTATTAATTCTTGATTAACATCCAATCCCCAAAAAGCCCGTGACTCCGCAAAAACACAACCAATAGGGCGGGATATTCAGTCATTTCAATCTTTAAGGGATATAGGTTCTGCTGTTGGATTACCCAGGATCAGATCCGCAGCCTTCTCCCCGATCATCATGGTCGAAGCATTCAGATTTGCAGACGGCATGGTCGGCATGATTGACGCGTCGACAACCCTGAGATTTTCCATACCCCTAACCCGAAGCTGATCGTCCACCACCGCTGTCGGATCGCTGTCCGGGCCCATCCGGCAAGTCCCCATCAGATGGAAGGTTGTGGTGCCCCGCTCGCGGGCGGCGGCCAGCAGCTCATCGTCGCTCTGCACGCCCGGTCCGGGATAGAGTTCGCCGTCGAAATAGGGCTGCAACGGTTCAGTCTGTAACAAGCGCCGGGCGAGCTTCATGCCCGAAAGCAGCACCTGCCGGTCCGTCTCGTCCGCCAGATAGTTTGGCTGGATCACCGGGGCCTCGAACGGATCAGCGTTGCGGGCACGGATATAGCCGGTGCTCTCCGGCCGTTGCTGCCAGGAAGCGATAGTCATGCCCGGCAGATCGTCCAGCTTCGACTGCACGCCGTGCTTGTAGCTGGCCGGCGTGAAGGTGAATTGCAGGTCGCTGTTCCGCGCCGTCTCGTTCGAATGCCAGAAGCAATAGACCAGCGTCGGGCTGAGGCCGAGGATGCTTTTCTGGCCGGTGAAATACTTGAACACCTCGCCCCAGAGCCGCGGCCCGCGGGCCAACTCGTTGATGCTGCCTGAATTCTTGACCCGGGCGGTGAAACGCGGTGCGTAATGGTCCCGCAAATTCTCGCCAACGCCAGGGAGTGCATGCTGCACATCAATACCGAGACCGCGCAGCAACTCCGGATCACCGACGCCAGAAAGCTGCAGCAGTTGAGGTGAATTCACCGCACCGCCGGACAGGATCACCTCGCGCCGGGCGAAGACCTCCGTCTCGATCCCGTGCCGACCGCCTTCGGAATAACAGATACCTTTGGCACTCTTGCCTTCGAACAGAATTCTCGTCGCATGCGCATTGGTCTTGACGGTCAGGTTCTTGCGTTTCATCGCCGGACGCAGATAGCCGCGCGCCGTACTCATCCGGCGGCGGCCGTAGATCGTCCGCTGGGCGTAGGAAACGCCCTCCTGGATCTTGCCGTTGTAATCCTTGTTGTGCGGAATGCCGAGGCTCTCGGCTCCCTTGATGAAGGCGTCGCAGAGCGGGTGCTGCCAGTCAATGTCCGTCACCGCCATGTTTCCCTCGCGGCCCCGGAACGTATCCTCGCCCTCGCCTATGCGATGTTCGGTCCGCTTGAAATAGGGCAACACGTCTGCGTACCCCCAACCCCGGTTTCCGCGCTGGGCCCAGCCGTCGAAATCGAGACGCTGGCCACGATTGTAGATGTGCCCGTTGATGGAGCTGGAGCCGCCGAGTGTCTTGCCGCGCGGCGCCGCGATGGAACGGCCGCCCGTCCAGTAGCTCGGCTCGCTCTCGTAAAGCCAGTTCACCGAGGGATCGACCAGCGTCTTCATGAAACCGGCCGGAATATGGATCATCGGATGGTAGTCCGGCGGGCCTGCCTCAAGCAGGCATACGGTGACGGACGGGTCCGCACTGAGCCTGTTAGCGAGCACACAACCGGCAGAGCCGGCGCCGACGATCACATAATCAAAGCTGGTCATTGAAGGGCGTTTCCAGGAGTGGGAAGAGCGTTTCCAAGGGTTGGTTAATTAGCTCTATCATTGCGCAAGCTTAGTCGGTTGCGCAATTTGGTTTCCTCATGGAGCCGAACCGACTAAGAGAAAGTCCATGTCACCTGGCGGTTTTTGCGCTGCTATTCAAAAGAAACTCGGGAGGATCAGAGATGAAGCATCTCTTCTCGCGCCGCGCCATGATGGCGGGCGTCACCGCACTCGGCATTATGGCCGGGACGTTCGGAACGGCCGTTGCCGCCGACAAGATCACCGTCGGGGCGCTCCGCTTCACCTCGCACTCGGGTGGCTTTGTCGCCTTTGAGAAAGGCTACTTCACCGAGCAGGGTCTCGAAGTCGAATTCAAATACTTCCAGGCAGCTCAGCCGATGGCCGTGGCGATTGCCTCGGGCGACGTCGATTTCGGCGTGACCTCGATCACCGGCGGTCTGGTCAACCTGGCCGACAAGGGTGCCGTGAAAGTGATCGGCGGCGTTCTGCAGGAAGAAAAGGGCATTGACGGCTCCGCCATTCTCGTCGGCACCGCTGCCTATGAGGCTGGTCTGACCAGCCCGGACAAGCTCGCGGGCCATAGCCTTGGCATCACTCAGACCGGCTCCTCCTTCCACTACATGGCCTCCCAGGTTGCGGCGAAGGAAGGCTTCGATATCTCGAAGATTTCCCTGAAGCCCCTGCAGAAGGTCGGCGCCATTATCGGCGCGCTGAAGTCCGCCCAGGTCGACGCCATGATCATCGTGCCGCATATCGCCAAGCCGCTGCAAAAGGGCGGTGCCGCGAAGATCATCGGCTGGATCAATGCATATGACGACTATCAGGTGACCACCGCTTTCACCTCCGCCAAGAACGCCGCCGAGCGTCCGGAGCTGGTGAAGAAGTTCGTCGCTGCCTACGCCAAGGGATCGGCCGATTTCAACGCCGTCATGGTCGACAAGACCAAGGGCGATGCGGCCATCGAAGAGATGACCAAGCTGATCCACAAATATGTCTATGCCAGCCGGCCCTACGAGAAAGCCGCGCCGTCGATCAAGAACGGCGCCATGCGGCTGCAACCGGGCCTCAAGCTGAACCTGACCAACGTGAAGAAGCAGCTTGCCTGGTTCCAGAGCGAAGGCCTGGTCGGCAAGGACATCGCGATCGACACGCTGGTCGACCCGAAATTTGTCGAAACCTACTGATCCGATGCGCCCGGCTCCGCTGAGCCGGGCGCAAACGGACGCCGCGAGCAGCCATGCAACTGACACTGAACGGCATCAGCCACCGCTATGGCGGCATGCCGGTTCTGAGCGACATCGACCTCGAAATCCCCGCCGGTGAGATCGTCTGTATCGTCGGCCCGTCAGGCTGCGGAAAATCGACCCTGTTGCGCCTGATCGGCGGCCTGGAACGCCCGGACGAAGGCTCTATCCTTGAGCATGGCGCCCCACCGGCCGACAGCCTCAACCCGCTGACCTATATCTTTCAGGATTTCGCCCTGTTGCCCTGGCGCAGCGTTGCCGGAAACGTCTCTCTGGTGCTGGAAGATCACGGACTCGGCAAGGCGGAAGCCGATGCGATCATTGATGACGTGCTGGCGCGCACCAAGCTCTCCGATTTCAAGGCCGCCCTGCCACGCCAGCTTTCCGGCGGCATGAAGCAGCGGGTGGCCATCGCCCGCGCTCTCGCCGTCCGCCCCGCTGTGCTGCTGATGGACGAGCCGCTCTCGGCACTGGATAGCCAGACCCGTGAGTTGCTGATGGATGATCTTGTCAGCCTCTGGTCGAAGACGCCTTTCACCGCCGTTTATGTCACCCACAATCTTAACGAGGCCGTTCGCCTCGGGCACAAGATCGTCGTGCTGTCCCGCCGCCCGGGGCGCATCCGGGAGACCGTCTCCATCGACATGCCGCTCACCGAGCGCGCCGCGCGCGTGGGCGAACTTGCCACCAAGCAGGAACAGCTCTGGTCCCTGATCCGCGACGAAGCGGCTGCCGCCGACATGGAGCTGATCGATGCCTGAGACCTCCACACCGCAACCCGTCCCGTTCCGTGGCGGCGGCTTCAACCCGCGCCCGCGCACCTTGTTCGGTCTTGCCGTCATGGTAGTCCTGATCGCCGTCTGGGAGACCGGCTGCCGGACAGGCATCATTCATCCGCTTGTGCTACCCGCGCCGAGCGAGGCCGCCACGGCCTTCATGGAACTACTCGACAGTGGCTTGCTCTGGACACATCTCGGCGCCTCGCTCTCGCGCCTGGTAATCGGGTGGACGGCAGGCACCATTCTCGGCATCGCCGTAGGGTTCTCCATCGGTCTGTTCTCTCTCGCCCGCGCCGGGTTCGTCCCCCTCGTCGCCGCCATTTTCCCCATTCCGAAGATCGCACTGCTGCCGCTGTTCATCATCTGGTTCGGCATCGGCGAAGGCTCAAAGGTTGCCACCATCCTGTTCGGCACCTTCTTCCCAACCGTGGTCGCGACCTATGGCGGGGTCGACAATGTGGACCGGGGCCTGATCCGCATGGGCCAGTCCTTCGGGCTTTCCTGGTTCTCCATCGTCCGCAAGATCATCCTGCCAGGCGCCCTGCCCGCGATCCTGCCGGGCTTCAGGATTTCCGCCGCCATCGCCATCGTGCTGCTGGTCGCGGCTGAAATGATCGGCGCGGAGTTCGGTGTCGGGGCTTACATCCTGATGGCCGGCAGCCTGATGGCGATGGACCAGCTCATTGCCGGCGTCGCCATCCTCTCGACCATCGGCCTTACCGTGTCCTGGATCATCGGCCGGGCGGAAAAAGCGTTGCTGCGATGGCGGGTCTGAAACCTCAAGGCGCCCGAGTGCCGTTCAGGCGCCAGTCGTAATCGTCTCCGGCGATCCGCGTGACCGTCGCCAAGCTTGCCGTGAGTTCACCTTTCGCATACTCCCGCAAATGCGCGATGACACCGGCATCAGTGCCGCCGAAATCCGCTTCGAACCAGTCGTAGATGCTGGATACCCGAAGGCCACCATCCTCGATCCGGGAACCACGCGGATGGTTGATGAAGGCGATCGCCGCCTCGTTCAGGAAAGCCTCTGCGTTCTCAACCGTCATCGCATACGGCTGCAGGTTCGGACATCCGACGGAGGCGCAGTTCACAGCATAATGGATACGCGGGTCGCGCCAGACCGGACGCAGGATGCGGTGCTCGATATCGTCGAGCGAAACCTCTTCGCTTTCCAACGTGACCAGCTTCTTCCCCCACGGCCCGTCGGCGAAAAAGCCGGGTGATATGTCGATGTCTCGGATCGAGGCGACCGGGTAATGCTCAAGCACCACGCGAACGGTCAGCGCGTTGTAGAGATTGACCCAGAACGGAAGCTGTTCGGCCCGTGAGAGGGATCGCACCGATATCGCCGCAAGGGCGTCAATATATCCATCCAGAGCCTTCCGATCAGCCGCCGTGACCTCGTCATAAGCAACCCGGTTTATACCGTCACTTCCGGGCCGGACATATTCTCCAAGGAACCAGTCCCAGGCCGAATGATCCGCAACGATATCGCTGGCCGGGTCATGCACCGCCCAGACATCCCATAGCTCAGCCTTGGGCGCCGCTCCGGCCGGTGCGCTCCAGATCGCTATGACGGCAAACAGTGCCGCAGCCCGCGTCAGAAAACTCATGCCTGCACACTCCGTTCAACCATCTCGATCAGCACCTCTGGATTTGGATGACAATGTGCGTATGGTATTGCCTCGCGGCAATGTCCCGCGCCTCACCTTCCTTCACATCGCCGTAAAGCGCTCGGCGCAAAGCACAAAAACGACAGAACGAAATGACCATGGCAATGGACCAGATCTCCCTTCGCGGCTCCTCCTACGACCTCGGATACGGCCTCGGAAAACAAGCGGCAAAAGCCATCGCGGAGGCCTCGTTTGCTACACCGCAATTCCAGGCGCTTGAACCATGGCTCGGCTCGGAGCGTCTGAAGGGCCTCGAAGCCGCCGCCCGAAACGCCTTTCCGGAGTATGTCCGGGAAATAGAAGGCATCGCGGACGGTGCCAGCCAGCCCTTCGAGAAGGTTTTTCTTTGGAACTGCCGGGGTGACCTCAGGGATCTGGTGCGCAGTGACGAGGATGCCTGCACCAGTCTGATGCTGCCCGCCGAAGCGGGCCGCCCGGCCACGCTCGCTCACAACGAGGATGGCGCTCCGGAACTGGCGGGGCAGGGTTTCATCGCCCATTTCGAGCCGGAGACCGGCCCTGCTTTCTCCGCCTTCTGCTATCCAGGCATGCTGCCGGGCCATGCCTTCGGCTGGAACGCGGCGGGCATTGTCCAGACGATCAACAATATCCGCCCGCATGACCTCACCGTCGGCATTCCCCGGCATGTCATCACCCGCGCGGTGTTGTCCGCCACAACACTTGAGCAGGTACTGGAAATCGTCGGACGCGACGACCGGGCCTCCGGTTTCCATCACAATTTCGCGGACGGCAGCGGACGGATGATTTCAGTCGAAGCCCCGGCAAGCGGAATGGTCGCTCTGGAAGTGACTGAGCCACATGCTCACGCCAACCATCTGGTCCGGCCCGCTCTCGCGACTATCGACCAAACCGTCTCAGACTCTTCCCGCGAACGGCAGGCCCGCGCGGACGCGATGCTGCTCGCCGGAGAGCGCGATGCTCTGACAATCCTGTTCGACCGCACGGTCCAGGAATTCCCCATCCTGTGCCGAGGAGAGCATGATGCGAGTGACAGCTACACGCTCGCGACCTTCTCATGCACTTTTGGCGCGACCGGTATGGAATGGGCAGTGCATCACGGACCGGACCGCAATCCGGTAGCGTCAGGCACAGTCTCCTGACACAAGGCCACACTATGGAAAACCGGTAACCGTATGCGCCTCGACAAACCAATCGCTCTGCTCGCCGTTGCGGAAACCATCGTCTGGGCTGGCCTCTATTACATCTTCCCGGCCCTGCTGGTGCATTGGGAGGCCGATCTCGGCTGGTCGAAGACAGAGCTGACCGGCGCCTTCACCGCGTCCATCGCCATGACTGCACTCTGCTCTCCGCTGGTTGGCAATCTGGTGGACCGGGGACATGGCGCAACGGTTCTCAGCGGCGGAACGCTGATCGGCGGCATCCTGATTGCCTTGCTTTCCTTCGTTGATAGCCTGCCGGTCTTCTACGCCGTCTGGTGCGGCCTCGGCATGGCCATGTCCGCCTGCCTCTATGAGCCCTGCTTCATGCTGGTCACCCGGACCCGGGGCGTCTCCGCGAAACGCGGCATTACCTTGATCACTCTGATGGCCGGATTCGCCGGAACGGTCTCGTTCCCGACCGCGCACGCGTTGGTCGCCTTCGCGGACTGGCAGCTCGCGGTTCAGGTCGCCGGGGCTGCCGTCTGCCTCGTCGCACTGCCGCTGATGATCGTGGGTACACGCGAGCTGGAACGCACCAGAACAACCCATGTGCCTCCACCTGCAGCGAGCTCCGGCGCACATGCTGCCTTGCAGCCGAAGAAATCCACCTTCCTCGCCAACCCGACCTTCTGGCTACTCGCCATCGGCTTTTCCATGATGGCGATTTCCCACGGTGTGGTCATCAACCACCTGCTGCCATTGCTGAAGGAACGGGGTGTCGATGCCGCCATCGCCGTCGCTGCCGCCTCCATGATCGGCCCGATGCAAGTCCTAGGCCGGGTGGTGATGATGTCAGTCGAGCGCTTCGTCTCCAACTTCATCGCCATGTGCTATTGCTTCCTCGCCGTTGCCGTTGCCTGCGTCTTGCTGATCGGCGCCGGCTCCCTGCCGATCCTGCTTGTCGGGTTTGTCTTCCTGCAGGGCAGCGGCTACGGGCTGACCAGCATCATGAAACCGGTCGTCACCCGGGAAATCATGGGCGAGACCAATTTCGGATCCATTTCCGGTACAATGGCGCTGCCCTATCTCGCCTGCTTCGCGGCTGCACCGTTCCTCGGTTCCCTGTTCTGGGAGATCGGCGGCTACGATTTCGCGCTCGAAGTGGTCGTCGGCACGTCGATCATCGGATTTCTCTGCTACTTGCGGGCGGCCGTGCGGGCCGGGAAAACCGCTTGAAGCCCCGGTAACGGCGACGGGACTTGACCTCCTCCGCTGGGGCGATAGAACCGACGGAAGCATCCGCCGAACTGCCGGGGAACGTGGCCATGGAGACCGGGATTGTGAGACCTTCGATCGGAACCCTTCCGGCCTGGTTGGTTCCTGCCGGACTTGCCGCTTTCGCCTCATCCATGCTCGGCGGCGCCTTTGCCTTCCAGTATCTCGGCGGCCTCGCCCCGTGCGTTCTCTGCCTCTATCAGCGCTATCCACACGCGGCGGCAATTATCCTCGGCCTGATCGGACTTGCCCTTGTCCACCGCGCACCGCAGGCCGCGCGGTTGCTTTGCGTACTGGGTGGGCTGGCCCTGCTCACCAGCGCCGGGATCGGGCTTTTCCATGTCGGCGTCGAACATCTCTGGTGGGAAGGTACCGCCGAATGCGGCGCGACATCGATGCCGGACAGTCTGGAAGCGCTGAAGGCACAGCTCATGAACCAGCCGATCGTCCGCTGCACGGACATCGCCTGGGAAATGTTCGGCATCTCAATGGCTGGCTACAATTTCCTGCTTTCCGCCGCTGCGGGCTGTCTCGCCATCGCACTTAGCCTGCCGCGCCGGGCCTGACAGCATGAGCGTACAACCAAAGAAACACGCACCAGACTGCAACTCCTGGCTCGAAATCCTGATGATTTTTCTGAAGCTCGGCTGCACCAGCTTCGGCGGCCCGGTTGCTCATATCGGCTATTTCCGCACCGAGTTCGTCGAGCGCCGGAAATGGTTCAACGACGGGACCTATTCGGAACTGGTGGCGCTTTGCCAGTTTCTGCCCGGCCCGGCCAGCAGCCAGGTCGGCTACGCCATCGGCCTTCTGCGCGGCGGCCTCCCCGGTGCGCTGGCTGCCTGGGTCGGCTTCACCCTGCCGTCGGCTGCTCTGCTGATTGCTTTTGCCTATGGCGTCAACATCGCGGGTGGAGCGGAAGGCCAGGGCTGGCTGCATGGCCTTAAACTGGTCGCCGTCGCCGTGGTAGCCCAGGCCGCATTGCAGATGGGGCGTTCCCTCTGCCCCGACGCCCCGCGCGCAACCCTTGCTGTCTGTGCCGCCGCATTCATGCTTATCGCTGCGCCTGCCTACGGCCAGTTGCTGGTGATTGTTGCCGGAGCCATTGCCGGACTACTGTTGCTGAAGTCCGATGAAGAAGCCCCGACCGGGACCGCCATGAAGCCGGGGATCGGCACAAAGACCGCGCTGGCGCTCTTCACCCTGTTCGCCGCCCTGCTTGTTGGCCTGCCGCTGCTGGCCTCAGAGTCCGGCCATCCACTGCTCCAGCTCACCGATATCTTCTACCGGGTCGGCGCGCTTGTTTTCGGCGGCGGCCATATCGTTCTGCCGATGTTGCAGGCGGAGATCGTGCCGCCAGGCATCATCGACAACGACGCGTTTCTCGCGGGCTACGGCATGGCCCAGGCCGTGCCGGGACCGCTCTTCACATTTGCCGCCTACCTCGGCGCAGTCATCGCCCCGCCTGGCAGTGAGATTCCCTATGCTCTGGCAGCGCTGGTTGCGATCTTCTTCTCCAGCTTCCTGCTGGTCCCAGCGGCTCTCCCGTTCTGGGCCAAGCTGAGAAGCAGCAACAAGGCGTACGCGGCCCTGCGCGGCGTCAATGCAGCAGTCGTCGGCCTCATCCTTGCGGCGCTCTACAATCCGATTTTCACTGGTGCGGTGGCATCACCGGCAGACTTCGCCCTGGTTGCCGCGGCCTATCTCGCGCTGGCGGCCTGGAAGCTGCCGCCCTGGCTGGTCGTGCTGCTCGGCGCGCTGGTGGGATGGGGCGTCTGGGATCTTCTCGGTCTGGTCGGATAGGCCGGATCAGAAACCCGGGCGGGTTTCGAACGCGTCCTGCTCCAGCTCGCTGTCCCAGTAGAGATAGTCACGCCAGCTTTCATGCAGATAGTTCGGCGGGAAGGCCCGGCCATTTTCCTGCAGCAGATAAGTCGACGGCTGCACCGGTTTCACGATCGGCATGAAGCCGCGCGGCGAGGGCATCTTGTTGCCCTTGTGCAGATTGCAGTAACCGCAGGCGGTCACCACGTTTTCCCAACTGGTCCTGCCGCCGCGCGAGCGCGGGATCACATGATCGAAGGTCAGATCCTGTGTCGGGAAGCGAGTATCGCAATACTGGCAGCTGAACCGGTCCCGCAGGAACACATTGAACCGTGTGAAGGCCGGGCGCCGGGATTGCGGCACGAACTCCTTCAGCGCGATCACACTCGGCAGCTTCATCTCGAAGCTCGGAGAGCGCACCACGTGATCGTATTCGGAAAGAATATTCACCCGATCCAGGAACACCGCCTTGACGACGTCCTGCCAGGACCAGAGAGACAGAGGGAAGTAACTGAGCGGTCTGAAATCAGCGTTCAGGACGAGGGCCGGAGAGGGATGAGCAGCTGATAGGGCGTTCACGCGTTTCTCTCCGTCCTGCCGAGGAATTACCGACTAGGAAACTGACGAGGGCGCGCCAAGCCCGGCCACAATATGTTGTGGGGTATAACGATGTTCATTTCTCGTCGACCTCAATTTCCAACGCTTTGTGCTCCAGAAGCACCCGATTGATATCAATATATTGTTACGGTTTTTCGAACTTGTCACCGGAGAAATTACCGGCCTCTTCCCGGATCGCGGGAAAGCCTTGTCGCCTGCCGCTATTGAGGTAGCACACGCTGCAGAAAGGCAAGCCCCCGGCCCAGCCCTTCTTCGTCAATGCCATGGCCCAGCCCCGGACGGGACTGCGATTCGACCTCGATGCCGACAGCCTGCAACGCTGCCTCGGCAGCTGGCATTGCCGCATGCGGCACAACCTCGTCCGCCAGACCATGGATCAGCGAAACAGGCGGTTTTCCGACAGTTTCTTCAGCCAGCAATCCACCCGCGACAAGGGCACCGGAATAACCGAGCACACCGGCGGGAGCCTGTTTCAGGCGGGGCGCCACATGCAGGGACATCATGGTGCCCTGGGAGAACCCGACAAGTGCCAGACGGTCCCAACCAAGCCCTGTACGGGCCAGCTCACCGACCAGGAAATTCTCAAGGATCGGCGCGGCCTGCCGCACGCCTTCGAGCATGACTTCCTCGGTCCGGACTTGCAGACTGAACCATTGCCGGCCGTATGGCGCCATGTCGCAAGGGTATGGCGCGTTCGGGGAGACGAACTCGACATGCGGCAGATGCGGCGCCCAGACCGGCGCAAGGCCGATCAGATCGTTACCGTCAGCACCAAGTCCGTGCAGCAGAACCACCAGCGCCGTCGGGGCTTCAACGCTCGCAGCCGCCATGCGCGGCCCGTCAAGTTCGGTCATCTCCATCTCCCATGTTCTATCGCGGGAGACCGGTTTCGCTCCCTCACCTGCTACGCTACCTATATCAGGAACCGTGCCCCGCCAAGCTTGGAGGCTTCGCTCTGTCTTCTTCGTTGCTGTTTCCAGACGGCACGCCGCCTCTTGTCGGCACCGTCACCCGTTTCGCGCCGTCACCGACCGGTGACCTTCATCTCGGCCATGCTTACTCGGCCCTGTTCGCATCAGACCTGGCAGCACGCGACGGCGGCACGTTCCTGTTACGGATAGAGGATATCGACGTCACCCGCTGCCGGCCGGAACATGAGGCGGCCAATCTGGACGATCTCCGCTGGCTCGGCCTGTCCTGGGCGGAGCCGGTACGCCGCCAATCGGAACATTTTGATTTTTACCGGACAGCCCTCGATCTACTGGAAGAGATGGGGCTGCTCTATCGCTGCTTCCTGTCACGACGCGAGTTGAACGAGACGCTCTCGGCGCCACACGGCGCTCCGACAGAGGCTCCCACGGACACCGACACGCTGCTCACCAAAGCCGAACGCCAGCGCCGCCTCGACTCCGGCGCGCCCTTCGCGCTCCGGCTGCGGATGACCCGCGCGCTTGAACGGACCGGGCCGCTCGTCTGGACGGACCGGCAGCGCGGCACGCAACAGGCCCGCCCCGAAATGTTCGGCGACGTGGTGCTTGCCCGGCGCGATATTCCGACGAGCTATCATCTCGCGGTGACGCTCGACGATGCGCTGCAGGGCATCACTCTGGTCACCCGGGGCGAGGATCTGCTGGACGCAACGCATGTTCACCGATTGCTGCAGGCCCTGCTCGGCCTGCCCACACCCGACTACCAGCATCACGGGTTACTGCGGGACGAGGATGGCAAGCGGCTCGCCAAAAGGGACCAGTCCATCGCCATCCGGGATTTGCGTGCGGCCGGGCACAGCGCCAGTGAAGTGTGCGCCATGGCTCGCAACCAAGTCTCCGACTGACGCCCATTCGGAACCTTCGAATGGTTGAACAGGCCACTTGTCGCCGACCATCTCCGTGGGATTAAATTGCAGTAACGAAAAAGAATAACCACACGGGAGGAAGAGATGGCTCAGTCCAGACTGGCGCAGCAGACGCTCGACATCAGACCGGTAGCCGGCGCCATGGGCGCGGAAATTCATGGCATCGATGCCTCCCGAGAGCTTGATGACGGCACTGTCGCAGCCCTCCGCAAGGCGCTGCTCGATCACCTGGTGATCTTCCTTCCCGCCCAGACATTGACGCCGGAGCAGCAGCTCCGTTTCGCGCGCCGCTTCGGCGACCCTCTGATCTATCCCTTTGCAAAAGGGTTGGATGAGTTCCCGGAGATCACCCCAATCCTGAAAAAAGAAGACGATCAGTATAATTTTGGCGGGGTCTGGCACTCGGACACGGTCTACCAGGACACACCGCCCATGGGCACGATGCTCTATGCGCGGGAGCTGCCGCCTTTTGGCGGCGATACGCTCTTCGCCAACCAGTATCTTGCCTATGAAGCCTTGTCCGACGGCATGAAAGCGCTGCTTGCCCCATTGAAAGCGTTCAACATCTCAGGCAAGCGCAAGGTGCAGCGGACACGAACGCACATGATGGACCGC
This sequence comes from Nisaea sp., assembly GCF_034670185.1. Taxonomy (NCBI): domain Bacteria; kingdom Pseudomonadati; phylum Pseudomonadota; class Alphaproteobacteria; order Rhodospirillales; family Thalassobaculaceae; genus Nisaea; species Nisaea sp. The sequence goes on along the minus strand of NZ_JAXMNY010000003.1, from coordinate 461,805 downwards.
GCCTCGGCAGGACTGACGGGAGACGAGTTCGAATCATGTCATCCGGTGATCCGGACGCACCCCGAGACCGGGCGAAAAGCACTCTATGTAAATGTCGCCCATACGGTCCGGTTCGACGGCATGACCGAAGAGGAAAGCGCTCCCATTCTGGAGTTCCTGTTCGAGCACCAGATCCAGCCCGAATTCACCTGCCGGTTTCGCTGGTCAGAGGGTGCTGTCGCCTTCTGGGACAACCGTGCGGCGATGCACTATCCAGTGAACGATTATCATGGATATAGACGCCTGATGCACCGGATCACACTCGCTGGCGACCGTCCGTTCCAATAAAGCAATAGCTTAGGTAATCGCCACCCCAAACTAGATAAAATTTCACTAAATCCACCACTAAATCATGTAGCTAAAGCGCACGAATGCACTTAGTCTTGTGATGTGGCGGCGAAGAAATAGCTGTCGGTACCATGCTCAAAATGGGGGAGGGCATGGCCGATTTTGTTCAGATAAACCATCCGGGAACGACCACATTGCCTCATCCGACCCTCCGGGGCCTAGGAGACTTGGAAAAGGACTCAGAACAGCCGTTCGCCGGCTATGTGGGCGGCGTGAGCCAGACCGATCTGCCGATTCCGATCGACGCAGTGCCGGATCCCCTTGTCGTTTTCGATGCCGAGGGCATCATTCGCGGCGCGAACCGGCTATTGAGCCAACTACTCGATTACAACGCGTCTGAGCTTATTGGCCAGCCAGTAGAAATTCTCTATCCCGATGCGGATCGTTCGGCGCACCGCTCGGTGCGTCAGACCTTTCTGTCCCAGGCGGCGGAGCCGGCGCAGACGATGCGGCGAGAGGTTTTTGCCCGCAAGCGCAACGGCGCGCTGATTCCGATCGAACTGTCGATGATGCTGGTGCCGACGACGGTTGGCGTCATGTTCACGGCAAGCATGCGGGACGGATCCCGCCATGTCGAAATCGAGAAGGCCCTGACCGAAGCGGCTGACGAGGCTGATGCCGCCAACGTCGCCAAGAGCCGGTTCCTCGGCACCATGAGCCATGAGTTGCGCACGCCACTGAACGCGATCATCGGTTTTTCCGAGATGATCCAGCATGAAACGCTGGGCCCGCTGCCACATGAGAAATATGCGGACTATGTCCAGACCATCGGCGTTTCCGCACGCCACCTGCTTGACCTGATCAACGAGCTGATCGATCTGTCGCTGATCGAGGACAACAGCCTCCGGCTCAAGCTCGAGCCCTCGGACATCAAGGAAATCCTGGAAGAGTGCCAGGCGGTCATCGAACCGAAGTCCCGCTCGCAAAGCCTTAAAATGCGCCTCCTTCTGCCGCAAGGACCGGTCGCGCATCCGGTCGATCCGCAACGGTTGCGGCAAGTGGTGCTTAACCTTCTCAGCAACGCCATCAAGTTCACGGATTCCGGCGGCACCATCAGCCTTGCCCTGAGCAAGGACGCCACCGGCATGAAGGTGCAGGTGTCCGATACCGGTACCGGTATCGCGCCATCGGTTCTGGAGAACATATTCGATCTCTATGTTCGCTCGGAGACCGACCGCAACGTCACCGCCGGCGGGCTCGGCATCGGGCTGCATGTCTCGAAACGGCTGACGGAAGCCATGGGCGGCTCCATCAACATCACAAGCACCCTCGGAGAAGGCACCACGGTCACCCTCTCCTTCCCGCCGAAAGCCGCCATTCCAGCGAACGAGCGTTAACCGGATCATGACAAGCCTCCGCATCCCCGCCTGTTTCATACGTGGAGGCTCCAGCAAGGGGGTGTTCTTCTCACTGGAAGATCTGCCGCCGGACCGATCCTTCTGGGACCCCCTGTTTCTGTCCGTCATCGGCAGCCCCGATCCCTACGGGCGCCAGCTCAACGGCATGGGCGGCGGGGTTTCGTCCGTGTCGAAAGTGGCCGTGATCTCGCCAAGCGATCGGGACGACGCCGATCTCGATTTTACCTTCGGACAGGTGGCCGTCGGCAATCCGCTGGTGGATTACAGCTCGAACTGCGGAAACCTGTCCTCCGCCGTCGGACCCTTCGCGCTGGAACGCGGCCTGATCCGGCTCGCCGACGGCCAGCGCTCCGTCCGTGTCTACAACACCAACACCGACAAGATCCTGATTGCCCATTTCGCCGTCGAGGACGGTCTTGCGACCGAAACCGGCGCTTTCGCCATCCCCGGTGTCGCCGGCACAGGCGCCCCGATCCGGCTCGAATTCCTCGATCCCGCAGGCGCTGGAACCGGCAGCCTGCTTCCGACCGGCAACCTGACGGACCAAATCAGGACCGACGACGGCCGGAGTTTCGATGCGACGCTGATGGATGTCGGCAACCCAAGCGTTTTCATCGACGCGGCGGCTGTTGGCCGCACCGCGAACGAGACCATCGCGGAACTCGAAGCCGACCGGACGCTGATGGACCTGCTTGATGAAATAAGGCGCAAGGCTGCCGTCATGATGGGGCTGGCCAAGGATGAAGCATCAGCGCCCTCCGCCGTTCCCAAGATCGCCATCGTCGGCGCGCCGCAAGCTGCCCGCGACCTGGCCGGTAACACGATCGATCCGGAGATGGCCGACCTGGCCGTCCGGATGCTCTCCATGGAGAATGTCCACCGGGTTCTGCCTCTGACCGGCGCCATGTGCACCGGCGTTGCCTGCCGATTGTCGGGAACTGTCCCAGCGGCTTTGACGAAGATACCGGACGGGGATGTGCGCCTCGCCAATCCATCGGGCATCCTGCCCGTCGGTGCAGACGTGACCGCGAATGACGGGCCCACAGTCCGCTCCGTTACCGTCATCCGCACGGCACGACTGCTGATGAACGGCGAGGTAGCTGTCCCTGTCTAGCGGTTCAGCGCAATCAGGACCACCGAGCCACAGACCACCAGCACCGCAGCAGCAATCCGCAGCGTCAGAACTTCGCGCCGGAAGACGATCAGGCTCAGCATCATGCTGAAGATCGGCGAAGCGGCAATGATCGGCACCACCGTCACGACTTTACCAATCAACAGCGCCTGGTTGAGGCAGACAACCGCGCTTCCGAAGGTCAGCCCCGCCACAGCAAACCAGCGCGGCCCTGGCGCGTTCCAGGTGAAAGGCACATCGGCCTTCTTCACGAACCGGGCCCCCGTTGCGACAACCGCCGAAACAGTAAAGCCAACGAGCGTGGCGAAATAGGGATCGGGAATGAATTCCATGCCCACCTTGGAAAGCACATGCGCGGCCGAACGGATCGCCGCAGCGGCGACCGGGAACAACAGCGCCCAGACCGGCCAGGAAACCTCCGCCATCTTGCCCCGGCGGGACAGCATGACGACGGCCACAACGATGCCAACCGTGCCAAGCGCGGTCTGCCAGGTCAGCGCCTCACCAAGAACGAGAATACCGAGAGCTAGACCAAACAACGGTGATGTCGACGACAGGGTGGATGACAGGGTCGGGCCGAGATAGCGGATCCCGACGACAGAGAAATTCGCGGAAAGTGCCGGCCTGAAGATGCCGACAGCCATGAAAATCAGTACCGCCGGATGCGCCCATGCAGACCAGTCCATGAAGAACGGCGCGGCGCACCAGCACATCAAGGCTGAGGTGCTGATCGAAATTGCGGTGCCGGTCCGGGAGTCGACCGTTTTCACGCCAAGATTCTGCAACTGCCCGCCGATGGCAAACAGGAACGCCGCGAACAGCGCGAGAAGTAGAGGCGTGTATTCAGACATCCGGAAAGCCCGCTGCAAAGAATTGGCAACGGGTCTGGTAATCCGTGCCTGAACACTGATATTGCTAAAAATTCTCCCTCGTCGGTAGCGCTATTCCACGCACTTATCTATGCCAGATCGCGGCGCCAATGCTGAGCTGTCAGGTACTGGCCATAGGCCTGTTCGTCTTCTTCTGCATAAAGCGTGAACCCGGCCACCTCATAGACGCGGCGTGCCGCGGTCAGCATGCTGTAGGTCGAGAGCACCATCTCGCGATAACCGCGCGAACGGGCAAAATCGATACAGGCTCCGACAAGCTTGTGCCCGAGTCCCAGTCCGCGTGCGTCCGGCTCGACATAGACGATCCTGAGTCGTGCTGTTTCCGGCCCGTCGCGCACCACAGCCGCTGATCCGGCGACCCGGTCATCCACCTCAGCAATCCAGAGGCAATCATCGTCCGGGTTGTAGTGCTCGAGAAACTCGCGTCCGATCTTCAGCAGGGTCAGCTCAAAACCACCGTCCCAACCGTATTCCTGCTCATAAAGCATGGCTTGCCGGGCAAGCGCCCAGGACAGCTCGCCGACCCGATGCGGCCGGATCACCGGCACCGGTTTTCCGGCGGCACTCTCACCACCGAGCAAGTGCTCAGCCTTGCGCAAGGTGGAGACCAAATCTCGACGCGCGTCCTGCCCCAGCGGTTCCAGCACCGCGGAAACCTCCGCACGCGATTTTGCCTGAAGAGCTTCAAGCGCGCTGCTTCCGGCATCTGTCAGCGCAAGGACATGGCGCCTCCGGTCCATCTCGGATACCGACCGGGTGAGGATACCGCGACGCTTCAGGCCATTCAGAAGGCGGCTGAGATACCCCGGATCGAGCCCCAGCATGTCCGCCAGATCGCGGGCACTCATCCCGTCGCAATGGCCAAGCTCGAAAATCACACGGGCTTCCGGCAGCGAGAATTCGCTCTCCAGCAGACGGTCCGCCAGAACATTGATTCTGCCGGTATAGAAACGGGAAAAGTGGCGGACAGCCTCCACCGGGTCATGCATATCGGTCACCATGTTCCTCCCTCATGTGGAAGCATGGTGACCATATTGAATGCTGAAAGCAATTAATTGATTGCCAAAAGCACCTACTTTGCTTTTGGCGCCCGTTGAGAGAAGCGTTTCTCGAAGACACCTTCAGCGATCCGGTTTTTCATCATCTCAAGGCTGCCGCCGGCGATTTGCCAGCCGCGCGTCCGGCGCCAGCAGTATTCCACCAGGCTTTCCTCCGTGTAACCGAGAGCCCCCAGCACCTGCATGGCATCATTCGCGGCCCGGAACCCGGCCTCATTGCAGAGAAACTTGGCGATGGCCGTGTCATAGGCGGACGGCAGTCGCTCGGCAGCTTCCGTCGCGACCTTGTAGAGCATGAGCTGGGCTGCCTCGATCTGCGCGGCGGCTTCCGCAAATTTCCACTGTATGCCCTGGAATTCAGCCAACTCCCTGCCGAACTGTTTGCGTGTCAGGGCATGTTCCCGGGCAATCTCGAACGCGTGCCGGCCAAAGGCCAGCGCCCGGGCGGAGTTGCCGATCCGTTCAACATTGAAAGCCGCGATCTGCTTGCGGAACCCGCCCTCGCCGAGCAACACATTTTCCGCTGGAACGTAGACATCCTCGAAATAGAGCTGGCACCAGTGCTCGCCGCCGACATAGCGCACCGGCTTGCCCATGGTGAAGCCTTCCTGCCCGCGCTCAAGGATCACCGACCCGATCCCGTCCAACCCCGGCCCGAAGCGCACATAGATCAGGAAAATTCCCGCTTCCGGGCTGTGGGTGGAAAAGACCTTCGTGCCGTTGACCCGGAAGCCGTCTCCGTCCGGCGTGGCCGACGTGACGAGATCGGTCGCGGCGGACCCTGCTTCCGGCTCGGACATACCGAGCGAGATCGCCATCTCACCGGCCAGAAGCTTGCCTAGCCACTTCTCCTTGTGAGCGGGGCTGGCATATTCAGCGAAGGTGCGGATCGGGCCGAAATTACCAGCCTGGATGACATCGGCGCTGCGCGGGCAAATCTCGGAGACGGCCTGAATGGCAAGCACCGCGTCCATCACCGAGCCGCCCTGCCCGCCGTCGGCTTCGTCGAACGTGATCCCCATCAAGCCTTGCCCGGCCATCAGTTTCGCCACATCGAACGGGAAACTCTCTTCATGGGCCCGGGCGAGCGCGCCTTCCTGCAGGTGACGCTCCGCAAAACCGCGCACGGAATCCTGGAAGAGACGCTGCTCCTCACTCAAATTGAAATCCAAAACTTCCTCCTGTAAAGCGCGGTTATTCCGCTGCTGATTTTGCCGCAATTTCGCCGAATGGCAGATCGGACAGGGATGCCAGGGCATCGATCCGCCAGAGCGCATCCCGCAATGGCTTGGCCGCCGTGCCCAGCACGCCGCCGGTCAATTCAAAGAATTTCTCATCCAGTTCCGCGTCACTAAGCGGCAAATCGGGATCTCCCTTGCGGGTCCGCGCATAATGGCTGAAACGCTGGCCATCCGCGGTCTCGATCGTGACTTTTGCTGAGCGCCGGCGCGGGAAGGCCGCATCGCATTCAGGGTCGACCGTATGCTCGACCTTCGCCGCGATGTCGCGGATCATCGGGTCGGCAAGCGCCTCCGGAGAGAAGGCCGCGATCCGGACCGCACCGGTCGCGATGACCGCGCCGAGGCAATACGGCAGAGAGAACTTCGCTTCGAAAGCCGTTTTGGGATCGGCATTGCCACAGATCTCAAGCGACTTCTGATAGGAACCAGCTTCGATCCGGCGGATCGACTCTGCCGTGAGGTTATTCGCGGTGACGATTTCCCTCACAGCATCGACGGCCGCATGAACATGCCCGCAAGCAGCGTGGTTCTTCTGCGTGGTCCGCTCGATGGTCCAGTCGGAACCAAGCCCCTCAACAGCGGCCTCCCAGTCCACATCCCGGCTCATCGCCGCTCCGAACCCGGCGGCGCCTTCCAGAATATCGAGCGCGCCGGTGATGCCGGCTTTTGCCATCCGCGCCGCCAGCACGCCGCCTTCCGACGCCCGGCCGGCATGCAATGGCTTGCTCATGGCCTCGGCCCGGAAAGCCTGCTGCAATCCGGCCGCCATGGTCCCCGCAGAGGCAAGCGCATGCGCCGCCTCGGATGCGGTCAGGCCGAGCAGGACGGAAGAGGATGCCGTACCGCCGAAATACCCGATGGTCGCCGTTGTGTGCCAGTAATCGTAATGCGCCGGATTGACCGCTGCGGCGATCCGGTTGGAGACTTCGTATCCGGCAATGACCGCACGGAGAAAAAGCGCGCCATCCGCTCCTGTTTCCTCGGCAAGCGCAAGCGCGGCGGGAATGACGGCAACGCCGGGATGATAGAGTCCGTCCCGGTAAATATCGTCGAACTCAACCGTGTGAGAGCCGGCGCCATTGATCAAGGCCGCGGCCCGCGCTGTCGCAAACCTCCCGGACGGGATCAGCCGCGCGCGCCCGCGGTCAAGATCCTCAGGAACCGCATCGGGCAGCAATGTCGCCGGCGGCAGCACGCTTCCCGGAACCGCCGCCGCGAACCAGTCGAGGACACAACGTTTTGCATGATGTTGTGCCGTCTCCGGGACGGGCATGCCGCTCATCGCGGCAATGAAGTCTCCGTATGTTTCGGTCGGGCTCTTGTCGGCCATTCCGCTTCTCCCTTTTAAAACAGCTTCAGCAGCCGAGCTTGTCGGCAACGCCCTCCATCGACTCCGCGATGACATCGAAATCGTGCTCGGCTTTGAAATCGACCGTCTGCTCCGGTCCGTACTCCGTCGGCCGCGCGATAAAAGCCGTTTTCAGGCCGAGTGCACGGGCAGCGACCAAGTCGCCGTTATGGGCAGCGACCATCATGCATTCCTCCGGAGCGAGACGCAGCATGCGGCACCCGGCGAGATATGTTTCAGGGTCCGGCTTGTAGCTCTGCGCGATCTCGGCCCCGAGAATCATGTCCCAGGGCAATCCGCCATGCTTCGCCATGTCGACCATAAGCTTCACGTTGCCGTTCGACATGGTCGCCAGAATGAATTTGGTTTTCAGCCGGGCCAGCCCCGGCACGCTGTCGGGCCAGGGATTAAGACGATGCCAGACCATATTAAGATGCTCGACGTCGGCGTCACTCAGATCCGCGACCCCAAACTCCTCCAGCACCTCGATCAGGTTTTCCCGGTGCAATGTGTCGAGGTCAATGAAACCGCGCTCGCCACTGCGTATTCGAGCCATTGCCGGGACGTACCGCCGCCTCCAGGAGAGCGCGAAGGCCTGCCCGTCCAGGCCCAGGCCCTTTTCGTCAGAAAAGCGGTCTACTTCCTCAGCAATGCTGTTCCGCCAATCGACAACGGTCCCAAAAACATCAAAAAAAAGCGCTTTAACCACCGTCATTTTGTTTCCATTCCCTCGACATGTTCCCGTAGTCCGGAAAAGCACGTCCCGTTATGCAGTGTTTCCTTGACCGGAAATCGAAAGGCGGGACAATGATATTCAGTTCGATCAGCTGAAAGACCGGAAAACAACGGTTAGCAGACTGACGAAAGGGTAGGCGAACGGAGGAACTTCAGACAACGGTCCAATTGGTAATGAGTCCGTTCTTCGCTTGGCGAAGAAGCAGTGACGTTCATTGCTGGCCGAGCCTATTCAAAAAACAATAAACAAATTCGCTACTAGGGAAGGAACACGTTTATGAAAATGCTTTGGCGCTCTGCAGCCACAACAGCGCTTGCGCTGGGTGTTGCTGCCATCTTCGGGCCCGCCAGCCCCGCAACAGCCGAAACGCCGCAATATGGCGACGAGCTGCGGTTGGTTGTCGGTTCGAAAATTCCGTCTTACGACGCACATATCGAATCCACCTTCGGCATGATCCACCCGATCCGCCCGTTCTACAGCTTGCTGATACGGGTAAACCCGGACAATCCCTCCTCGCCGACAGACTTTGTCTGCGACGTTTGTGAAGGCGATGTTCCGAAGGCGACGGACGGCGGTACCAAATACACCTTCAAGATCCGCAAGGACGTGAAGTTCCACGACGGCACGCCGCTGACCGCGCACGACGTCAAGGCTACCTTCGACAAGATCGCCTTTCCGCCGGAGGGCATTGCCTCGAACCGGCAGGCATACTTCAAGACTGTCGAATCGATTTCAGCGCCTGACGATTACACCGTCGTCTTCAAGCTGAAGAACCCGTCCGGCACCTTCTTGCCGTCTGTCGCCATGCCGTACAACTTCCTCTATGCGAAGAAGGATCTGGACGCGCACGGTTACACTTGGCACCAGAAAAACATCAACGGGTCGGGCGCTTTCCGGTTTGTCGAGCACGTTCCTGGCAGCCACGTAAAGGGTGTCAAGAACGAGAACTACCATCACAAGGGCATGCCCTATCTGGACGGTTTCACCGCGATTTCAGCGCCGAAAATGTCCGTTCGCCTGCAGGCAATTCGTGGTGGCCAGGCCGACATCGAGTTCCGCGGTTTCCCGCCGAAAGCGCGTGACGATCTTGTCAAAGCCCTTGGCGACGCCATCACGGTTCAGGAAAGCGACTGGAACTGCGTTCTAATCGTGACCCCGAACCACAAGGTCAAGCCGATGGACGACGTGCGGGTGCGTAAAGCACTGTCGCTCGCCATCGATCGTGAGGGCGGCTCCAAATACCTGTCCCGTATTGCGATCGTGAAAACCGTTGGCGGCGTTGTCTTCCCGGGTCACCCGCTCGCAGCAACCGAAGCCGAACTTTCTCAGCTTGCCGGCTATGGCAAAGACGTCGAGGCGAACCGCGCCGAAGCGAAAAGACTGCTGAAGGAAGCCGGTCACGAAAACCTGAAGATCACCCTGCACAATCGCGGCGTCGACCAGCCCTACAAGGTTGTCGGCACATGGCTGATCGATCAGTGGAAGAAGATTGGTGTCCAGGCGGACCAGTGGGTCCAGCCGACCACGCCTTTCTACGCCACACTGCGTAAGCAGAAAGACTTCACCATCTCGCTCGACTTCAACTGTCAGTCGATCGTGAACCCGATTGCCGACATCTCGAAGTTCCTGCCCGGCGCCGGCAACAACTACGCCGAGTTCCAGGATGAGCAGTTGCTCAAATGGTATGACGAGCTTCTGGCCGAAGGTGATGAAGCAAAACAGCGCGCCATCATCCGCAAATATGAAAAGCGGGTACTGGACGAGCTGGCATCGCAGTTCATTACGCTCTGGTGGTACAAGATCAACCCGCACCGTTCCTATGTGAAGGGCTGGAAGATCGCACCAAGCCACTACCTGAACCAGGCACTCGACAACATCTGGATCGACCAGGCCGAGAAGAAAAGACAACTCGGCGGTTAATCTACTGCTAAAGACGTCGGCCGCCCCGCCCCCCGGCGGGGCGGTCGCCCTTTTCCAGCAAAGGTTTTACGGCAAGGCATGTACGGATACATCGTCAAACGCTTGCTCATGCTGCTTCCGACCCTGATCGGAGCGGCTATCCTCGTCTTCCTTCTTCTAAGGCTTGTCCCGGGCGATATCTGCCTGATCAAGTTCGGTGGCGAAGGTGCATACGCGGACCCAGAGCAAATCAGGCAATGTCAGGTAAGTCTCGGACTTGAGAACCCAATTTATGTCCAGTTCTGGGACTATATGAAGGGGTTCTTCGTTCTCGATCTCGGCACATCCATGTGGACAGGCAAGGATGTTACATACGAAATCGGCGTCCGGTTCGAGCTGTCGTTGCAGGTCGCAATCATGGCAACACTGACTTCCATCGTAATCGCCATTCCGCTCGGGGTTATCTCCGCAGCGAAGCAGAACACGATGGTCGATTATGTCGTCCGCGGTTTCAGCATCGCCGGCATCGCAATGCCGTCCTTCTGGCTCGGCATTCTCATGATCCTGGGCCTGTTGATCGGAACGCAGGAATTCATGGGAAGACCCTGGATGCCGCCGATCAGCTTCAAATCGATCTTTGATGATCCGGCACATAATATATCGCAGCTCATCTGGCCTGCACTGGCAACGGGATATCGATATTCCGCTGTCGCGACACGTATGACCAGATCGGCCATGCTCGAAGTGCTCGGGGAGGATTATATCCGCACCGCCCGGGCCAAGGGTCTGATCGAGAAAGTCATCGTCAACAAGCACGCGCTGAAAAACGCGATGCTGCCGGTGGTGACCATCATCGGGATTGAATTCGCGTTCCTGATGGGTGGCCTTGTCGTGACCGAGCAGGTGTTCAACCTGAACGGCCTCGGGAAGCTGTTCGTCGAATCCGTGACCCAGTCCGATTACACACTGACACAGGCGCTGGTGATGCTCGTGGTGACGATCTTCGTCTTCATGAACTTCGTCGTCGATGTGCTCTACGCGTGGCTTGATCCGCGCATTCGCTACAGCTAGGGGAGATGCAGGACATGAGCACCATGGATGCAAGTCCCGAAACTAACACCGGCTTCAAGCGAGTCCGGGTTATCGACCACATCAGCCGTATGGTACGGCGCCAGCCGCTGGGCACCGGCGGAGCGATTGTCATCATTCTGATGGTCTTCATGGCTGTCTTTGCCGAAGTCATTGCTCCATACGACCCGGAGGCCAATAGTTTCGAGCATATGCTGGTCGCGCCGAGCATGGATTTCCTGCTCGGCACCGACCAGTTCGGACGGGATCTCTTCTCGCGCATCGTGTACGGCGCCAGAACGGCTCTCTTCGTAGGGTTCGCCTGCGCCTTGGTGGGCGCGTTCGGTGGCCTCATTCTCGGTGTCGCGAGTGCCTATTTCGGCGGCTGGTTCGATCTGATCATGCAGCGCATCATCGATGTCTTTATGGCATTTCCGCTGATCATCATGGCTCTGGCCATCGTCTCGATCTTCGGCACCGGCACGGACAAGGTGATCATTGCGATCACCATCCCCTTCGTGCCGCGCTGCGCTCGTGTCGTGCGGTCCAGTGCACTGGCGATCCGTGAGATGCCCTATGTGGATGCGGCCCGGTCCATCGGATATGGGCATATGCGCATCATCATGAAACACATTGCGCCGAACGTACTCGCACCGTTCCTGATCATGCTGACGGCCTTCCTCGGTGAAGCGATCCTGCTGGAAGCCTCCCTCTCCTATCTTGGGATGGGTGTGCAGGAGCCGACACCGGCCTGGGGCCTGATGCTGCAGGGCGGAGCCGAGGAATATGCGGAAAGTGCGCCTTGGGTTCCGATCTGGCCAGGCCTCGCGATTACCATCGCGGTCTTTGGCTTCAATCTCTTCGGGGACGCGGTCCGGGATATCCTGGATCCGAAACTCAGAACCCGCTGATTAGACCAACACCTTCAGCAAAAAGCCCCGCCATTGGCGGGGCTTTTTCTTTGTCTGGGGATTAACCCAGACAATCAAAATAAAGCTCAAGCGCGGACAGCTTACTACACGGCCACATCGCCCAGCGTTCCGCAAAACTGCTCGAAATCGATATTCCCGCCGGTAGCCATCACAACGACGCGATTGCCTTGAATATAATCTGGCCGCTGCAGCAAGGCCGCCAGCGCCACGGCTCCCGACGGTTCAAGCACAAGTTTCAGAGTCTCGAACGCAACCCGCATTGCCGCACGGACAGTATCGTCACCCACCGCTACATGATGCTGCATACCCGTTGCTCTGGCGCAGGCGAATGGCACCTCCCCAGGAGCCGTTGCCTGCAGCGCATCGCAAATAGATGAACTGTCGCTGCGGATCCGGGTTACCGCGTCCGCTTTCAGGGACTGCCCAAAGCTGTCAAAGCCTTCCGGCTCCACTGCGACGAGCCGTGTCGATGGGGAGAAACGGTTGAAACCCGCAGCAAGGCCTGCAATCAAGCCGCCGCCGCCAACGCATGAGAAAACAAAATCGGGCGCCTCTTTCCCACCGCGCCGCAGCCCCTCGATTATCTCCGCTGCCGCGCTGGCATGTCCCGTCACAACAAGCCGATCATCAAAGGGATGCAGCAAAACCTTGCCTTCACGCTCTGAGATTTCCCTGGCCAGTGCGCTGGCTACCTCCTCGCGCGGGCGGTCACCGTGTTCACTCAAAACAACTGTCGCGCCATAGGCTTCCGTCTTGTGGCGCTTTGCCTCCGGTGCGTCCACGGGCATCACAATCGTGGCCGGAACCCCCAAGACCATCGCCGCGGCGGCAAGTCCCTGGGCAAAATTCCCGGAAGAATAGGCGACGACACCCGCCTGTTTTTCCACATCGGTCAAATTGCAGCACCGCCAATACGCTCCCCGGAATTTGAAGGAACCCGTACGCTGGAGCGACTCAGCTTTCACATAGACCTCTGCCGCTCCCGACAAGCTGGCCAGGTGCGGGGCCGCCATCAGTGGCGTCTCCTCGGCAACGCCCGCCAGCGCGGCTACAGCCTGATCTATATCCGTGCCGCTGGGTACCGCCTGTCCGAGGTCTGTCATTATCGCTCTCCCGCCTGAATGCCGGCAGACTATATCCGGATTTCACACATCGAGACGGCAACAAAAAACGGCGCCCGAAGGCGCCGTTTCTTATTTCAGATCATATCGCTGCCAGATCAGCTCTCCAGCACGAAATGCCCTTCTCCGACCTGCCGGTACACCTGCTTCGGCGGCTCGTAGCCGATCGGCTTCAACGGACTCGGGATCTCATCCGTCATCAGGTTGAGGTCACGCTTGCGGCGCGAAGGATCGGCGACCGGAACCGCTGACATCAGCTTTTTCGTATAGGCATGCTGAGCATTCTCGAACACTGCCGCACGGGGGCCGATCTCTACAATCTCACCGAGATACATAACTGCAACCCGGTGACTGACACGCTCTACCACGGCCATGTCGTGGCTAATGAAGAGATAGGCAAGACCGAACTCTTCCTGAAGATCCATCATCAGGTTCACGACCTGCGCCTGGATCGACACGTCCAGAGCCGAGACTGCTTCGTCCGCAATGATCAGCTTCGGGCCAAGACCCAGAGCCCGTGCGATGCAAAGCCGCTGACGCTGACCGCCGGAGAATTCGTGCGGATACCGTTCCGCATGCTCGGCATCAAGACCGACACGGCGGAGCAACGAAACGACGCGCTCATCCGCATCCTTGCCGGAAGCGATGTTGTGCACGATCATCGGCTCGGCAATGGCCGAACCTGCAGTCATGCGCGGGTTCAGGGACGCAAACGGATCCTGGAAGATCATCTGCATGTCGCGGCGCAGCGGGCGCATGGATTTCGAGTCGAGGTCCATCAACTCCTCGCCCTCGAACTTGATACTGCCGCTGTTCGGCTCCACCAGCTTGATGATGGACCGCCCCGTGGTCGACTTGCCGCAACCGGATTCTCCGACCAATGCCAATGTCTCTCCAGGCTGGAGAGCGAAGGATACACCCTCAACAGCGTGAACCCGTGCCGTGGCTGATCCGAACATACCCTTGCGGATATCAAACCGGGTGGTCAGGCCCTCGACCGTCAGCAGCGGCTTCGCATCATGACGGACCGTGTCCTTCATTTCCTGCAACTCGTGCCCGGCGGACGCGTCCTTGACCGCATCGCCTTCGGCCCTGTTCACATCGACGTTGGAGAACTTGGCCGGGAAGGTCATGCCCTTCATGGAGCCGAGTTTCGGCACGGCGGCAAGCAACGCCTTGGTGTAAGGGTGCTGCGGCGAATGGAAGATCTGCTCCGCCGGCCCCTCTTCGACCTTCTTGCCTTTCAACATGACGACAACGCGATCCGCAACCTCGGCCACCACCCCCATATCGTGGGTGATGAACATGACGGACATGCCGATTTCCTGCTGCAGCATCTTGATCAGATCAAGAATCTGCGCCTGGATCGTCACGTCGAGCGCGGTGGTCGGTTCGTCCGCGATCAGCAGACTTGGACGACAGCTCAGCGCCATGGCGATCATCACCCGCTGGCGCATACCGCCGGACAACTGATGCGGATACTGGCTCAACTGCTTTTCCGGCTCCGGAATACGGACCAGCTTCAGCATCTCCAGGGCCATGTCGAGCGCTTCCTGCTCGCTCTTTCCCTGGTGCAGCATGATGGTCTCGGCAATCTGGAACCCGATGGTGAAGACCGGGTTCAGCGAGGTCATCGGCTCCTGGAAGATCATCGAGATATCGTTACCGCGAATATCCCGCATCGTTCCCTGGCCGGCCTTGGCGATATCGATCACCTCACCGTTCTTGCGCCGGAAATCGACCTTACCGGACGCTATATGCCCACCGGCATAATCGGTCAGCCGCATCAGCGACATCGCCGTCACGGACTTGCCGGACCCTGACTCGCCGACAACAGCCAGCGTTTCGCCCCGGTCAATATGCCAAGAGACTCCATCAACCGCCTTGACCGTCTGGTCATCCAACGGAAAGTGAACCCGAAGATCGTCGACTTCGATCAGTCGGTCATCATGCATTTACACGGCCTCCCATGGCTCGCCTGTTCTGTGCGGTGCTTAAATTTTTTTTCTTTTTGCACCATTTTCAGCGGGGCAGTCTGTATGCTTTTGGTAGTCAAATCCAGACGCAATCTGTCAAATTTCGCACCCCGGAAGAGTTAAGACGTATGAGGCGGCCGTGAGCGAACGGAAAACCGAGAGCGAACATAGCCCCAACCGGAAACAAGCCTTTCGTGAAGGCGTCCGTCACGGTCTCGCGGTCCCGTCGATTGTCGTCTTCGCAACCATGCTCGGTTATGGCTCTCTCGCGCATGCCAACGGCTTTTCCGCCTTCGAGGCTTTGCTCTCGACAGCGCTTATATGGGCCATGCCGGGTCAGGTTGCGATGGCGGACCTGCGGGCCTCCGGTGCAGATCTGTTCGTAACGCTGCTGGCGGTCTCCATGGCCAGCGTCCGGTTCTTCCCGATGGCGACGATCCTGGTCGGAACCTTCCGCGATGCCGTCAAACATCCGCTGAAGCGGATCTTCATCGCACACCTGATGTCTGCATCGACCTGGCCGATGGGCATGGCCGCGGCTCAGCGTATGAATAGAGAGTCGGCTCTGGCTTATTATTGGCCCGTCGCGGGGCTCTGCATCACCATGGGCTGCATTGGCACGCTTGCTGGATACTGGCTTTCAGCGGACATGCCGGCAATTATCCGTCTGACGCTGGTCTTCCTCAATGTTGTGTTTCTGTCGTTGCTGTTTGCACTAAACCGGGACCGACTTGTCATTCTTGCCGTCTGTGCCGGCGCCGTCATCGGGCCGCCCCTGCACAGCATCGAGCCGAATTACGGGGTCATCCTGACAGGCCTGATCGGCGGAACGCTTGCCTACATCGTTCTCGGGAGGCGCCGATGAGCACCGCTGCGGTTTCGCCGCTCGCGCTGGTCCTGCTGGCGGCCTCGGTCACCTTCATCTGGCGCGTCCTCGGCGCCCTGCTTGCGTCGAAGATAGACACGGACGGCGCGCTGTTCCGCTGGATCGGCTGCGTTTCCTACGCCACCGTCGCTGGCCTGATCTCCCGCATGGCGATCCTGCCGACCGGCGATCTGGCCGACACCCCGCTCATGCTCAGGGTCGGTGCAGTGGCGATCGGCTTCGCGGTGTTCTTCCTGGCAAAACGTAACCTGCTGCTGGGCGCTGCAGTCGGCGCAGGATGTTTTGCCGGAGGACTTGCAATACTCAGCCTCTGATCTGTATTGCATGTCCATTCAGCGTCCGATCACAGTCGGCAAAAACGCAGCCGCTCGCGGAACAGCGATTCTCATGTCAAATCTTTCGTCACGACGGAGCATCGGGTGACAGTTCCCAAACACGACGTCGTGCTCGTCAGCACAATGAAACCGGCACCATCCCAAATGAATCACTTCCGCACCGACTGCCGATGCCAGAAGTATGGGAGCGGCCCCCATACCGACAACACAATCAAGCGCCGACAGCATTGCTGCAACGCGGTCCAGTTCATTGCGCTGATCTATCCCCTCGGGGACATGAATCCGGCACCCGTATAGGGCTTCAACCTCATCCAGTTCCTCGTCCCGCGCATCATAAACGAGGCTCACATAATCTGCGTCATCTGCACCGAGGGCGCCCACCAAGTTTGCGGCGCTTGTGAAAAAGGCTTCGCGTATTTTTGTAACCAAGCCACTACGCCAGCAGATCCCAATTTTCGGCTTGTTGCCGAGTCGGTCGAATTTCGACTTCCAGGCAGCCTTCTCAGCCTCATCGACCTTGAGATAACCGCCATGAGGCCCCGGCACCTGCGCATCACGGACAAAAAGACCAGGCAGAGAACCCGCGAAAATTGCATGATCTATATCCTGGCGGCCTGACCAGTTGCTATAATCAAAAATTGCACGACCATGCTCATCGGCGCGGATGTGGCGCCCGACAAATGTCACACCGGGAAAACTTCGGGCATAGAGCGGAAGATTCCGTTCGTCGCACTCGACCGTAAGTCGATCCACCTTCTCGGCGAGCGCCGGAAGAAAACTCAGGAATACGTACTCATCGCCAATACCCTGCTCTGCGGCGACAAAAAGCTGCCCCGGATCCTCCGCCCTGTTTTCCCACAAGGGCGGCAGCGCGATCCGCGCGGGTGATATTCTCGGATCAAGACGCTCCTCGAAAAGAGCCCAGCCCTTTTCAAAATTGCCGCGCCACAATTCCGTTTCAGCGGCGATCAATTTCAGTTCGGCGATATACGGGTAAGCGACAAGTCCACGGTAACATGCCCGTCGCGCCGCTTCGTGATTTCTGCTGCGGTAAATATCCGCAGCAAATCCGTTATGGGATGACTCGTTCAAAGGGTCGAGCACTTGTGCCCTAATGCCCGCGCGGACTGCCGCATCGACTGAATGCTCGCGCGAACATTCGACGGCGAGCTTCGACCAGAGATTAGAGGCTCCAGGACGCAGTCGGGTCGCATACCGGGCCCACTCCACATAATCGATCCGCTTACCTGGGGCAGCATTGGAGCCAGAAAGATGCAGGTAGAACTCGAAAGTACCCGGCGCAATGATAATTCCCCGGCGCACCGCTTTTTCAGCAGCAATCCGATCTCCGGCCGCCTTCCATGCCAGGGCGGTATGCAGATAAGCCTCAAGAGCCAACGGATCGGCCCGATGCACCCCGGCCAGCGCAGACAATGCCGCCTCTGCCTGCCCCGCTTTCAGCAGAAGCGCGCCCAGTCGGCCCAAAGTGACGGCGTGGGCCGGCAGAATATCCACCGCTCGACGGGCCGAAGTGATCGCCTCATCAAGCCGATTGAGCTGTTCAAGCGCCTGCGCCTGGCTCAGCCACCCTTCCGCATTGTCTGCATCTACTGAGCAAACGATCTGGAATTCTTTAAGCGCATCGGCCGGGTTTCCGGCGGCCATCCGCGCGGCGCCCAAATGGAGCCGGGCGGAGGTGGACTCTGGCGCAAGGGCGACCGCACGCTCCAGGAATTCAAGAGCCCTTGCGATCTCTCCGGTTTGGTGAAGCAAAGTGCCGTAGAGGTCTAGTGTGATCGCATGATTGGGGAACCGGTCAAGAATCGCACGGTACCCTTCTGCCGCAATCTCCAGATCCCCTTTCTGGTGTGCGCCGAGCGATTTTTCGAGCAGATCGGAAAACTGCCGAGCGCTCTGCTCTGGAGTCATCGACATCCGGCGCTCCCCTCGCACGATCCCGCACAACGATCCCGAGAAGACCGGCAAGCCTCATGTCGTTCACAAACCCGGCCCAAGTAACTCTCAGCACGCATTTTAAACCTGTTGTACTGGCTTTCTTGAGGGCGACCGACCCCCAAAGAGTAAGCACCGGAGAACTTCATCGCTCTTCAAGCGTAGCACGGTAAAATATAGTGAGCTATCCGGTCCTCTGTCAGCCGGAGGCCCCAACTCAAGCAAGATTTATGAAAGAACGAAAGCGTTTAGCGCTATTATGTTCGGAATTCCGCCCCCGTTCTCGGCAACGTTGACACGCCTAGGGAAGAGGGTGAAGCGACGGAGAGGATCCGATCATGGCCAAGCCACTCAATCCGATCGACACCGATGAAGACCGCGTAGATCCGCTCAACCCGGAGGAAGATACCCCCAGTGAGCTTGAGGAAACGACCCACGCCGAATTCCTCGCAATCTATGCCGATGCCTCCGAAAACCTGCGCTTCGCGAAACATCAGCAATGGCGTGCCGTGCTCTATTTTTCCATCGGTGCCGCAGTCGCGACGGGCTACGGGGAATGGACCCACTGGAAAGATCCGATACTTGCGCATCTGCTTATGGTCATGGTCTGGATTTTCAGCCTCGCCAGCGCTGGCGTGATCCTCAGCTTGCAGTGGTGGCAGTCAGCTGAGGCTCGCAAGATCGACTATGTCACGTCCAAGTGGGGCAGCTTCAGTACCGCCGCCCGCAAGCGGAAATCGAAACTGATCAGCGACTTGCAGCGCTACGGCATGATGATCGCGATGGTGCTCTATCTGGAGCTGGTAACGATCGCGGTGACCAGAATCTTCCTGCTGAACATTTAGCATACTGGCCGGTCCGTTGGGCTGATGCCTCATGCCCTTCCTTCGGAGCGCGGCACCGGAACCATTAAACTTGCCATCAACAAAAGCCCGCCCATACCGGAAATAGCGAGGCAGACATTAGCCATCCCGGCGAAATCCGCGCCCCATCCAGCGAGGATAGTGAAAAGCGTCATGCCGCCGAGGGAGCCGCTGGTCATGGCGACAGATACAGCAGGAACGGCCTCCATCGGACAATCCGCCATCACGTCTGCGCTCAGCCTGACGAAAACGATCTCATGCAGGCACATAAACACGAAATAGAAACCAAGCGCGATCATCGGTGATGCGAAGAGCCATGTTGCAAGCATCATTGCGTATCCTGCCAACCCAATTACTTCATCTCTTATCTTCGAAACACGCTCTCCCCCGACGGTAAGGGCGACCATTATAGACCCGAGCAGAACACCCGCTATCGCGATGGATTGCAGCCAAGCCGGGCCGCTTGCGTCCATCCCCAGATCCCGTATTGGGAAAACAGTACGGGCGGCCATGTGGTAACCCTGCATCGTTGCTACCAGTAGACAGAACAGCATGAACCGGCGGCGTAGCAAGTGGTCAACCCTTAGGACGGATAGCTGTCTCCACCATGATGGCCGAACTTCTCCGACCGCCATCTCCTTGCTCGCGGCAGACAAGTTCAGTGAGGCATAGGCAACCGCTGCTAAGGCAAAACACCCGGACGAAATCAAAGCCACAGACCACAGGTCAAGCCTGTGAACGATGGCTGAGGCCATCAACCCCGCCACAGCCAGTCCAATCACAAAAGATGTCGAGTTTATCGAAAGGGCTTGCTTGAGCCGCTCCCCCGGAAATTGGAGACGTAGCACGATAAGACGCCCAGACTTTACTGCGACATCGATAAGCCCACGGACCACCAGAAGTGGAAATATTGCGGTAATGCCCGTGATCTCAATTGATCCGATCAGGCACACCAGCAGAACGCCCCCGAGCTCGCACGCAATTAATACCAGACGCGGCGAGTTGTAATTGAACAGCCAGCTTGTAGCTGGAGCCAGGAAGAGCGGCACCAGCCACTGCGCTGCATAGACAAGCGCCGCATCTCCGGCATGGTCAACACCCCGATCGTCGAGGATTTTCTGGCCGCACGTTTCTCGGCCGACTGGCAGGCCGGAGAATCCGCCGTGAATTACGAGCCGTTTACCGGCACCGAAAATCCGGGGAAAATCAGGGCGCTCTCCCTGCGCGGCAAGCTGCTTGCCCGCCCAAATCTCGGGCTCGATTCAACGCTGCTCCTGACCGCGTCGCACAGTAGCTACAAGGCACCGCAAGACGAGATCATCGCGCGCCCATTCGACGACCGGACTTCGAACTTCCCGGCACAACCGGTGCACAAACCCTCGACAACCAGCCTCGGTGGAGAGTTCGAGGTCGACCTGGACGAGAACTGGCGGCTGGAACTGGACGCCTCCGCCCCGGATTTCCGGTTTACGCGGACAGTCAGGCCGGGCACCTCGAATGCGCGTATCGACACGCTCGAATTGGCCATGGACCCGCGTGTTCGCTATTCCGGAGACAATGGTTTCGAAGTTCTGCTTGGGACCCATCTCTACCAGGCTCGTCAGGATGAGTTCATCGAGTTCGTCGCCCGGCAGAATTTTGACGACAAGGTCGACACCTACGCCATCTATGGCGAGACGATCATTCCGCTCGCGGATGCATGGGAGCTGACCGTCGGCGCCCGTTACGAGCAGGAACAGCACCGGCGCAGCGGTGGCGACGCGACCGGTACTGTTGCAATCATCGACAGCGACCGGACTTTCGATGCCTTCCTGCCGAGGATCGGCGTGAACTGGGAAGCGGCCTACAACCAGAATTACGGTGTGCTGGTTTCAAAGGGCTACAATGCGGGCGGCGGCGGCATCGCCTTCAACTCTCCCAACCCCTTCCCCGTCGTGCATTACGAATATGATTCCGAGACGGTCTGGAATTACGAGCTCTACGGACGACAGACCCTGGTGGGCGGACGGCTCGGCCTGACGCAGAACCTGTTCTATGCCCGCTATACCAACATGCAGCTGCCCTTCGACCTGACCCCGCTCGACACCCGGGACGAGTCCTTCGTGGTCCGCAACGCCGACCAGGTCGTGACCTACGGCGCGGAGTTGGGCGCGACGTTCGCTCTTCTCGAGAATGTCGGCCTGTTCGGCAATGTCGGCCTGTTGAAGACCGAGGTTGAGGAATATCCGGGCTCGGGGATCGAAGGGAACAGCCTATTCAGTGCTCCCAACCTTACAGGGTCCGCCGGTGTCTCCTGGCAGCAGGACGGCTGGAACGCCAGCCTGGCTGCACGGTATTCGGACAGCTACTTCACGGATATCAACAACCGGCCCCGTGGCAAAACCGACGCCTATATCGTGACGGATGCCGAGATGGGCTACACGTTCGGAAACATCCGCATATTCGGTGAGATGAAGAACATTTTCGATGCGGACACCGCCGTCGCCTTCTATCCCGGCAGCACCGAAGCTGCGGATACTGCCGTCCTGCTCCAGCCGCGCACATTCCGCCTCGGCGTCAGCGCCCTGTTCTGAGGAACCAGTTTGTGAGCATCACTTCCCGCATCGCATCGGACGACTCCCTCTGGCCGCTCGGCATCCTGATGCTGGAGGGAGCGCAGTCCCTGGAGCAGCATGAACAGATGCTGGCGATATGGGACGGCTGGTTTGCCCGTGGCGAGTGTTTTATCCCGCTGCGGGTCCATCTCGACGACAGCGCCCTCGATCAAGCGCCCGGCGTTGCCCGCGCAACAAAGCAATGGCTCAAAGCCGGCGCTGCCGAGAACATGCGCCGGCTGGTCACTGCCATGGTTATGGTGGTGCCGCCATCCCGCTTCGAGACCATGACGCATTTGAGCGTCGAGACGGTTTTCCGCGTCCCGGGAGGCATATTTCCGTGCCTGGACGAGGCACTAGATTGGGTTGGCAAATCGGATAATCTCTCGGCCGAAACGCCGAGCATTGCGCGCAAGATCGTGGAAAGCTTTTGTGCCGGACGATGATCTGCTTTGTGCCCTTTGCTCACGCAACTCCAGCGTTACCGCTAAGAGTTGAGTTACGTGTTCCCGAAATGCCATCCCGCCCCCTATTCCGCTTGTCAGCATTGCGTAGCCCCGGATCTTTTTGTTGAATATCCGAGAAGGTCCAACCTTCAGAAGGAACGTCAGATGCCCGACGATACAGACGGCGGAGAGGATCCATGCTTCAGTCATTTGCTGGTGGACGGTCACCCCGTCGACCCCGACACCCTGCGCGACGTGATTCGGTTCCGACGCGCGGAACGGCAAAGGCTGTACGAGGTCAGAAAGTCCTTCTCACCGGAGCAGCGCGGCGCGGCCACGGAAGCGATCATCAGGGACCTGAAACAGGTTACGGGGCCGCTGAAAGGACGGCGCATCGCGGTCTACTGGCCAATGCTAGGAGAGCCCGACATGCGTCCCTGGATGAAGGAAGCACATAGCCAGGGGGCGCAAATCCTGCTGCCGGAGGTGGTGGTGAAGAAACAGCCCCTGCAGTTCAGGGAATGGCAACCGGGCGCCCGCATGGCCCGTGGTATCTGGAACATTCCGGTGCCCGCCGATGGCGCCGTCGGCACACCCGACATGGTGATCTCTCCCCTGGTCAGCGTAGACGACAAATGCTTCAGGCTTGGCAATGGCGGCGGTTATTACGACATGACCCTGGCCCGCCTCGCTCCCCGCCCGCACATTATCGGGATCGGCCTCCCCGGATGCACCATCCCGACAATCTTCCCGATGCCGTGGGACATTCCCATGGATGTTGTCGTGCTGGGTGACGGCGCGCCGCGCGAACGGGTCGCCACCTGACAACAGAACTCCAGCCGCTACTGCTGCAGAACGTAGGTACCCGGCGCGTCACAGAGAGGCGCGTACCCCTTGTCCGGCGCCCCCATTGCCGGCAGCGCGGCGTCCTCCGTCGATTGACCAGCCAGCCAGGCCTGCCATTCCGGCCACCAGGAGCCGTCTTTCGAAGGGGCCTCCGCCATCCAGGTGTCCGGATCGATATAGCGTTCGCCCGCCTTCTTGGTCGCCACCTGATAGCTCCGGCGCGGGTGGCCCGGCTCGCTGACGATCCCGGCATTGTGGCCGCCGCTTGTCAGCAGGAACGTGACATCCGTCGCCGGGTGGAAGGTGATCTTGTGTACCGACCGCCAGGGCGCGACATGGTCCTTCACTGTTCCGACAGCGAAGATCGGTGCACGTATATCCGCCAGATTGATCGGCCGCTCTCCCACCGTGAACCGTCCCGAGGCGAGGTCGTTGTCAAGGAACAGGCTGCGCAGATATTCAGAATGCATCCGGTAGGGCATCCGTGTCAGATCCGCGTTCCAGGCCATGAGGTCGTTCATTTCCTGACGCTCACCCAGCATGTAGTCGTGGACCATGCGTGACCAGACCAGATCGTTCGTGCGCAACATCTGGAAGGCTCCCGCCATCTGATAGCCATCGAGCACGCCCTGGTCCCACATCATGTTTTCCAGATAGGCGACTTCGCTTTCCCGGATGAACAACATCAGCTCGCCGGCCTCGGTGAAATCCACCTGGGTGGCAAAGGTGCTTATGGATTTCAGCCGGTCGTCGCCATCCCTCGCCATGGCCGCTGCCGCGATCGAGAGCAGCGTGCCGCCGAGACAATACCCGACGGCATGAACCTGTGTGTCCGGGATGATTGCCGAAACCGCATCCAGGGCATCCATGACACCGAGTTCGCGGTAATCATCCATACCGAGGTCACGGTCTTCCGATGTCGGGTTGCGCCAGGAGATCATGAAAACCGTATGGCCCTGTTCGACAAGGTATTTGACCAGCGAATTATGCGGCGAGAGATCGAGGATGTAGTACTTCATGATCCAGGCGGGCACGATCAGAACCGGCTCCCGGAAGACCTGCTTCGTGGTTGGCTCATACTGGATCAGCTCGATCAGGTGATTGCGGTAGATAACCTTGCCCGGCGTCACTCCGACATCCCGCCCGACCTGGAAGGCATCCGCGCCGGACGGCTTCTTGCCGGCAATAGTGCGCTGCCAGTCGTCCGCCATATGCATGGCACCGCGCATCAGGTTCGCGCCGCCCTGCGCAGCCGTCGCCTTCAGTGCCTCAGGATTGGCCCAGAGCATGTTCGACGGTGCATAGCGATCAAGCATCTGCCGGGCCATGAACGACACCGCATGCTCGTCTTCCTTCGAGAGGCCGTCGATCTCCGTTGTGGCATTATGCCACCATTGCTGGGTCAGCAGGAAAGACTGGGAGATCATGTTGAAAGGCCACTGTTTCCAGGCCTCGCCCGAGAAACGGCGGTCCTGGGGAAGCGGTTCGATACAGGGGGGCGCTTCCGCGTTCATCCCGGCCGTTCCGGCATGGATCATAATCCGTGCGGCTTTGCGGGCCGCTTTCTCCACCAGCTCCATATGCTTGCCCGGGGACAGCGCGAGATGTGAGAACCAGTTGAAATAGGATGTCGCAAGCCCGGCGGGAGAGATACCGAGGGTCAGCCGCGCCAGATTGGCCTTGAACGCATGGTCGATCGCCTGCGCCGTATAGTGACCCGGTGTCGGCCGGTCACATTCGGGGACAAGCGGGGCGCTGGCGGGGGCGCTGAATGTCCGGGGCTTACCCTTGCCGGTATCCGTGCTCCGACGGGTCTTCCGCGTGCGTGACTTTACGGTATTGGCCTGCATGGCACTGAGCTCCATTAGAGAAACGCGCCCGCCACGGGACGAGTGAGGCAATCGCCATGAAGCGGACTGTGGAGAAAACCGGCTTGGTTCAGCCAGCGTTCACCGTCTTGTCCGATCCAATAGCGACACATGTGCAGTGCAGCATTGATTCAGGTCAAAAAACCGAGCCGATGTATGAGTGTCCGATGGTCGCTGCATATCTCATATGATCAGCGCGGGGCTTCCGCTCAAGCCCCCCGCACTCGACCTTTGACCCGCCACCGCCACCGCCATCGTCATCGTCACTCCCGCGCATGCGGGAACCCAAGGGATCGGGCCGCTGAACCGGCGGATCCTGGGCCGGCTTGCGCTACTGATAGGCGACGCAGGCTTCGCACGCGGTCCCGGCGACGGACTTTCTCAGATGGGCCTCTCTCAAAGGAGAATTGAGAATTAAGGGGACACACGGAATTGAGAATTAAGGGGACACACGACTTAATTAAAAGAATTAAGGGGAGAATTAAGGGGACACACGCCTTAATTCCGTCCCCGCTCCTCCCATGACACCGGCATGGCACGTTTGGCGCGCGTGGTCGTGCCCGGTCTCGCCCATCATGTGACGCAGAGGGGCAGCCGGAGACAGACCACTTTCTTTTCCGATGCGGATTACACGGCTTACCTGGAAATCCTGGCCGAGGCGCTGCCCCGTGCCCGCGTTGCGCTCCAGGCCTATTGCCTGATGCCGAACCACGTCCATCTCGTCCTTGCGCCGGAAACGGCCAGCGGTCTGGCAGAAGCTCTGGGTGAAGCACACCAGCGCTACACACACCGGGTCAATCTGCGGGAAGGCTGGCGCGGCTACCTCTGGCAGGGCCGGTTCGCCTCCTTCCCGCTCGACGACGCGCATCTGATCGCGGCGGCGCGCTATGTGGAGCTGAACCCGGTGCGCGCCCGGCTCGCGGCCCGGCCGGAAGACTGGGTCTGGTCGAGCGCCCGCGCTCATCTCGGTCTCGATGCAGCGGAGCAAAGAGGTGCCGCCGACCGCATCCTCACGTCAGACCTGCCGGACATGATCGGGGACTGGCGGCGCTTCCTGGATGGCGGCATCGCGCCGGAACTGACGGATCTGATCCGGCGCCACGAACGGACAGGGCGACCGCTCGGGAGCGACGGGTTTCTGAAGGATCTGGAACAGCGGCTCGGCAGAAGACTCAGAAAGCGGAAACCGGGCCCGAAGACGGACGCGACAGACCTGTTATGAGATGCGGAATTAAGGTGTGAATTAAGGTGTGTGTCCCCTTAATTCCCAAGGTGTGAATTAAGGTGTGTCCCCTTAATTCTGTGGATCTGGCGGCGCATCTAATTAAGTAGTGTGTCCCCTTAATTCCACAACAACTGACATTAGTTGAATTAAGGTGTGTGTCCCCTTAATTCTCACTCCAGTAGACGGCATTAATACATTATCAACCATTTACTCTGGCCTTCCCAAATCAAATTATCTGATCACGTTGTTCATCTAGTAACTTCCGGCTTCTACACTGCAATTTTCCAATCCAGAAAAAAATCGCAGGCATAACCACCAACACAAAAATTAATACACGACTTACGAAAACAAAATCAAACAAAGCACATAAAGATATTAAATAAATAAATGAAAACAAGAACGACAAAAAGAATAGAATATTATATGTTATGGAATATTTTATTTCCGATAAATTATTATAAAAAACTAAATATAATGATGAAACAAATGTAAGAAAACAAAACAAAAACACACACATTGATAAAGTTCGTAAATCTGCAATTAAAAGAAAAAATGCCACAACAACACCAACCCATGATGCTGGATGCACCATCCACACTAGAAATCTTACTTGACCGTGCAATAAAATTGTTAATCCTAGAGACATGAAAAAACCTCCATTATAAAATACTGAATAATGTGTTCATTAATTTCATCTTTCCCGCATCCCTTCACTCGCATAGCGCAGTACAGGCTGCAGTACATATTCCAGCACCCGTCTCTCCCCCGTCAGCAGGTCCGCCGTCACGGACATGCCCGGCACCAGGCGCACGTCCCTGCCGTCCACGTTCAGATGTTCTCGTTCGATCTCGATCCGCGCCGTGTAGGACAGCATCTGCGGCGCCGCCTGCGGGCCGGTTGTGGCCGCGCCCGCCGCGCCGGCGGCGTTGTTCGCGTCCTGGGGCACGACAGCGTCGGCGCTGAGGCTGACGATCCTTCCCTCGATGCTGCCGTAGCGCATGTAGTTGAAGGCATCAACCTTCACCGCCGCCCGCTGGCCGATCTCGATAAAGCCGATATCCCGGTTCGTCACCGTCGCCTCGACCGTCAGGCGGTCCCCGTCCGGCACGATCCGCATCAGCGGCGCGCCGGGCTGGATATAGCCGCCGAGCGTATGCACCGAGAGGCCGGTGACCTCCCCCGCCACCGGGGCCGCGAGGGTCAGGCGGCCGACCCGGTCACTTGCCTTGATCCGTTCCTGCATAGCCGCATTCGCCTTCTGCCGGGCTTCCGCCAGGGCGCGCTGGCGCTGTGCCTCGAAGGCGAGCAGCAGGTTCTCCGCCGTCGCCTCCGCGCTGGCGAGCGTCGCCTGCGCTTCCTCGATCTGCTTGTCCAGCACCAGGCCCTGATGCCGGGTCTCCAGCAGCGCCTGCTCATGCTCCAGATAGACTGACTTCTGCGTCAGCTGTTTTTCAAAGAGGATGCGCTGGCCGTCGACCCGCTCCGTCAGCAGCGGCAGTACGGCCGCCACCTTGTCCTGCTCCGCCCGGAGCGAGGCCAGGGTCGCCCGGGCCCGGGCCGCTTCCCGGCCGGCCCGCTGCCGCTCGCCCATCAGCGCCGCCCATTCCGCCCGCAGCCCCGCGATGCTGTCCGCCACCTCATGCGCGGGCGCACCCTCCGGCACCTCGAACAGCTCCTCCGGCGGGATAGGGGCGCCGCCGGATGCGAGTGCCGTGGCAATGTCCAGATGGCCGAACCGGCGCATATCAGCGAAACACAAGACAGGTCTCCGATGCACTTCCTTTGCACCGGATACTATGCATCCGCCCCCGTCGGATCACGCAAAAAAACACCTACTCCGCCGCTGGCACCCGCGCCTCCTTCAGCGCCGCCGCCTGCCGCTTCGCCAGCGCATCCACATCGAAATCCGCGACCAGATCGTGGAACAGGCGGTACCAATTCACTTCCGCCTTCAGATGCAGGAACACCGAGCCGAGCCCGATCGCGGCGCGGTCCATCAGGACGAATTCACGGGGTGGTTTGACGCCTTGCAGGCGGCGGAGTTCGACATGGACCTTTTCCGCCACCTCTCGGCCATACATGCCGGTGTTGGTTTCCTGGATGCGGCGGGCTTTGTCCTCCATCAACGGGGCGTAGATGAAGCGGGCCCACATGTTCAGTACCGATACCGTTTCCTTGTCCAGCCCCTGGAACCCCCAGCTTTCATAGGCATGGACCGCCAGCGCCTCGTCATCGGTTGAGAGGGCGTTGTAGAGATCGATGACGCCCTTGACGAAGCTCGGCGGGAAGACGCGGATACAGCCGAAATCGAGCAGGTTGACGGAGCCGTCCGGGCGGACCGAGTAGTTGCCGAGATGCGGGTCCCCGTGGATCACGCCGTATTCGTAGAACGGCACATACCAGGCCCGGAACATGTTGAGGGCGACGCGGTTGCGGCTTTCCTGATCGTCATGCGCGGCGATGAAATCGAGCAGCTTGGCGCCTTCCAGCCAGTTCATGCTCAGCACGCGCGGCGTAGTCAGGGCATCGACGCTGTGCGGCACATGCACGCCCGCCTCGTCCTTCAGCATCTGGCCGTAGAGCGCCATGTGCAGGGCCTCGCGCTGGTAATCCAGCTCCTCGCGCAGCCGGGCGGAGAGTTCCTTGTAGATCTCGTCCGTATGGATCGCCTTGTCGTAGCGGGCATAGATCGAGAAGATCAGCTTCAACTGGCGCAGGTCCGCCTCGACGGCTGACTGCATGTCCGGATATTGCAGTTTCACCGCCAGCGCGTTGCCGTCCGCATCCGTTGCCTTGTGCACCTGGCCAAGGGAGGCCGCCGCCGCCGCGTCATGCTCGAAGCTGCCGAATTTCTGCTGCCAGCCGGCACCCAGCTCCCGGCTCATCCGGCGCTTGACGAACAGCCAGCCCATGCTCGGCGCATCGGCCTGAAGCTGCACCAGCTCGTTGGTGTATTCCTTCGGCAGCGCGTCCGGGATGGTGGCCAGAATTTGCGCCACTTTCATCAGCGGGCCCTTGAGACCACCCAGGGCTTCGCGCAGCTCCGCCGCGTGCGTGCCCTTGTCCAGCTTCATTCCGAGATAGCGCTCGCCCGCGACCCGCGCCGCGAGGCCGCCAACAGCTCCGGTCACCCGCGCGTACCGCTTCACGCGGCCGCCCAGAGAATTGCGTTCCTGATCTTTCATGGCCGTGAAGATAGGACGCGACAGAGGCAAAGCCAGAGGCAAATGCTCCCTGCTCATTCGGGATTGCCCGAAGATGGTGTCAGCGCTAGGCTCCGCCCGCCGTCTCGCGAGGGACGGCATTGTTCTCGGGGCGGGGCGAAACTCCCCACCGGCGGTAACATGGGCCAACCTGTGAATGGGAAAGCCCATGAAGCCCGCGAGCGCCCGGCTTCGGCCGGGGTCAGCAGATTCGGTGTAACTCCGAAGCCGACGGTCACAGTCCGGATGAGAGAGAACGGCATGGGAGCGGAGATGGCCCTCGCGGGTTCCGTCCCCCTGTTTGTACTCGGCCTCGATTCCAGTGAGTTTTACATGGAGTTGGAACCGATAATGACGACCTCACCAAAAGATACAGGCATCGCGTCCGGCGACAGGATCGCCTTCATCCAGGCAAGCTGGCACAGCGACATGACCGACCGAGCCCGGGACGGTTTCATCGACGAGATGAAGCAGCGCGGCTTCGATACAGCGAAGATCGATTGCTTCCGCGTCCCCGGCGCCTTCGAAATCCCGCTGACGGCCATGAAGCTGATCGCCAGCGAGCGCTATGCCGCTGTCATTGCCTGCGGATTCGTCGTCGATGGCGGCATCTACCGGCACGATTTCGTCGCCTCAGCTGTGGTGGACGGGCTGATGCGGGTGCAGCTCGATACCGGCGTGCCGGTCTTCTCCGTCGTGCTGACGCCGCACCACTTCCACGAAACCGAGGACCATACCCGGTTCTTCCGGGAGCATATGGTCGGCAAGGGCCGGGAAGCCGCCGGAGCCTGCCTCGACGTGCTCGCGCTGGAAGAAACACTCGCGGCTTAGGCCGCTCAACACTTCCCAGCCCAAGGCCGCACCATTCCGGACACGGCCCTCTCACTGGCACGTGAGTAGCCGTGTCCGGCTGCCTGCCCTATGTCTGTTCCTGAGTTTGGTATCGTCGGAGGAACATCATGCTGCTGAAGCGATTGAAGGGCTGGGAATTGCCGGAACGGGCGGTCACGTCTGAATCCGTCTTTCACAACAGGCGCGCCCTGCTGAAAGGCCTCGCGGCCGGGCCGATGATTCTCTCGGCAGCCGCATTGGCCGGTTGCAGCGACGAGGCGAGCGCCGAGGCGGATGCAGCGAAACAGCTCGCCTCCGTGGAGCCCGATCCCTCCTCCCACCTCTATCCGGTGAAACGGAACCCGGCCTTCGCCGATGGCGGACCGGACCGGCCGATCACCGATCCGGACCTTGCCACCAGCTACAACAATTTCTACGAGTTCGGCAGCCACAAGAATATCAGCCGCGCCGCCCAGGCCCTGAAAATCCGCCCCTGGACCGTGACTCTGGACGGCGAGGTTGCCCAGCCGAAGACAATAGATATCGATGATCTGCTGGATCAGATGCCACTTGAAGAGCGTGTCTACCGGCTTCGCTGCGTCGAGGCCTGGTCCATGGTCGTGCCGTGGAGCGGATTCCCGCTGTCAGCGCTGGTCAAACTGGCGGAGCCGCTCTCCTCGGCGAAATATATCCGCATGGAAACCTTCATGGACCCGGATAATGCCAAGGGCCAGAAGCAGCATTGGTACCCCTGGCCCTATATCGAGGGGCTGAGCATCGAAGAGGCGATGAACGATCTCGCCTTCATCGCCACCGGTATCTACGGCAAGCCGATGCCACGGCAGAACGGCGCACCGCTCCGGCTGGCGGTGCCGTGGAAATACGGTTTCAAATCGACCAAATCCATCGTCCGCTTCACCTTCACCTCGGAGCGCCCTGTTTCCTTCTGGGAGGAGCTGCAGAAGAGCGAGTACGGCTTCTGGGCGAACGTGAACCCCGAGGTTCCGCATGCCCGCTGGAGCCAGGCTTCAGAACGGCCGCTTGGCGGCGGCAACGAACGGATACCGACCCTGCTCTACAATGGCTATGCCGAGCAGGTGGCGGGTCTTTACAAGGGCATGGAAGGTGAACGGCTGTTCACCTGAAGACCAGCACCCGGACAATTACGTAACTAGCCGAAAATCGTCCCGTAAACGGTGTCGCCCAGACTCTGACCGAAATTGCTGTGGCAAAAAGCGCCTTTAGAAAGCAACATGATACTCTTTCTAAAGTATCTTGGGTAACGCAACACTCGATCACAGCTCTGCGGTCAGATGAACGAAACCGGCAAAGAAAAAGCCCTGACGGAACTCCGCAGGCGCATTCCACATGCGAATGACAGCCTGTTTGCGTTCTTTGGGGCCTGGCTGGATGCACGCGGGGACGCGTTGGTGCCACAGCGCAAAGCCTTCTCTCCCAACTCCATTCCCTCTTTGCTGCCATTTGTCTGGATTTACAGGTTCGACCTGAATAGGGGCGATTTTGTCTGCCAGCTAGCCGGCGAAACCGTGAACGGTGCCTGGGGAAAAATTATTCGCGGCCGCACCCTGTGCGAAATCGTCGGGACTGTCGATTACCCGGCCATGCGCGGGCGATGGCTTGAGATCGTGGGCCGCCCGGCCCTTATGTATGGCGCAGTCGAAGAAAAGCTCGCATCTCAGGAAACCTGGCGGGCGGAACGGTTGATGCTGCCAATGTCATCGTCGGATGGAACGATCGATGTCGTCCTCGGACTCAGCCTCTATACGCTTCAGCACAGAGCTCCCGGAGCACAGACGGGCGCATCAGACTTTACGGCGCACTATTCCTGCTCAGACTTCCGATAATCCACAAACTCAGGATGCTTTCTCGCGCCGGTACATTACCAGGTTGGTATCCGCGATATGCATCAGCGGCAACGTCCTGGACAGCTCGTTCAGAAACGCAAACACATCCGGTGCATCCGGTTTGTAGTCGTGCCACAGGATCACCCCGTCATCCGTCAGCATGTTCAGTGCTTTGCGGGTGTCGCTCTCGACATAGGAACGGGTGTGTGCGCCATCGATAAAAACCAAATTCACGGAACCGCGCAGCGGCTCCTCATCATAGGATTTACTGTCGGAAAAGATCTGCTTTATGTGTTTTTCCGAAGGCTGGCCGTTGTAGTAAAATGTCTCGAAAGAAGACTCGGCCACCGCGATGTCCCGGTGTTCCTTGTCATCCCCTAATCCGAATTCCGTCGCGGCGAGATCGTCGGGATGCAGCGTCAGCGTGAAGATTTCCGAGTCCGGCGCGGCATTCTGCGCAAACACATGCGCGGTCTTGCCGGAGCAGGTGCCGAATTCGAAGACCCGTTTCACATTCTTCGCCAGCGCCGCCATGACCCAGGACTCCCGGTCGGAGAGTGACGCAACCACGCCTTCCCCGCCGATGAACCGGACTTCGGAGTCCGGGCTCGGCCCGTACCGGGTCATCTCGAAACAGGGCGCGACCTCTTCCAGCTTCACTTTCCGAACGGGATATTCCGAAAAGGCAAAGGCACGCTTTTTCTGTCGGCGGAGCTTCAGCATCCGGCGGGTAACAAAGAAGAGCGCTACCAGCGACACCAGATTGGTCGCGAGAAGAAGGGCTGTCAGCCAAGCGGGCCAATCGGGCATGGATTGCATTCCAATGCTGGGGCTATTTCTGGATCCAGATGAGACATGACGGCGTGGTTGGTGGCTGTCAAGAATCAGCTTTTGAACAATCACGTAACCGTGGAGCATAGGCATGGCGAATGCCGGGATCGAACAGAGAGGGCATTGCCTCTGCGGCGCGACCCGATACACATTTTCCGGCCCGGCGAACTGGGTTGGCCATTGCCACTGCGAGAGCTGCAGACGCCAGACAGGCTCCGCATACACCACCTATATCGGCGTTCCCCGGGAAGCCGCGCATTTCACAGGAACGCCCCCTGCGATTTTCACATCCTCGCCCGGCGTGGAGCGCCTGTTCTGCGGGCATTGCGGAACTCCTATTGCCTACCGCTCCGACCGGTTCGCCGATGAAATCCATTTCTTCGCGGCAACACTGGAAGATCCGGATTCGGTCACTCCCGCATTTCACGTTTACTGGGATGAGCGGCTTTCCTGGACATCCTGCGACGACGAACTGCCTAAACATGCAGGATCTTCTTATGAATGACCTTCGGGCGGCTTGTTCCGCTCTCGCCTGTTGCTTATGTTCGAAGGAACCCTCAGAGACCGGCCGAGACGCCCCCAGATAGCAGGACTGCCCGCCCCCATGACCGAACACCGCGAGAAAATTGTCATCATCGGATCCGGCGCCGCCGGACTGACCGCCGCCATCTACACAGCCCGCGCCAACCTCAAACCGGTTGTGCTCGCAGGCCTACAGCCAGGCGGTCAGATGACGATCACCTCCGAGGTGGAAAACTATCCCGGGTTCGCGGATGTTATCCAAGGCCCCTGGCTGATGGAGCAGATGCAGAAACAGGCCGAACATGTCGGCGCGCGGATCGTCTACGATCTCGTAACCTCCGTCGATTTCTCCAAACGGCCATACACGCTGTCGATGGATAGCGGCGACACGTTCGTCGCCGACGCCGTGATCATCGCCACTGGCGCGCAGGCCCGGTGGCTGGGTCTGGAGAGCGAGCAGAAATACAGCGGAAAAGGCGTGTCCGCCTGCGCCACCTGCGACGGGTTCTTCTTCCGCAACCAGGAAGTCATCGTGGTCGGCGGCGGGAACACGGCGGTCGAAGAAGCTCTCTATCTCGCCAATATCGCCTCCAAGGTGACGCTGGTGCATCGCCGCGACACACTGCGCGCCGAGAAGATCATGCAGGAGCGCCTGTTCCGGCACGAGAAGATCGATGTGGTCTGGGACAGCGCCGTCGAGGAAGTGCTCGGCGGAGAAGGCCCGATGGCCGGTGTCGAAGGCGCGCGCATCAAGAACCTGAAAACCGGCGACGTTTCCGAAATCGCAGCGACCGGATTCTTCGTCGCCATCGGTCACGATCCGGCGACAAAGCCGTTCATAGAAGCGCTCGAAGCGGATGACGAGGGCTATCTGATCACCGAAAACGGCAGCCCGCGAACCTCGATTCCCGGCATTTATGCGGCCGGAGACTGTGTCGACAAGGTCTACCGGCAAGCCGTGACGGCGGCAGGAATGGGCTGCATGGCGGCGCTGGAAGCGGAGAAATATATCGCCGCGCTTGAGGATCAGGCTGCCGTAGCGGCGGAGTAATTCCGGCCGACCCGGTAACGATCCGATAACCCTTTTGCCTTAAAGTGCTTTTTACATCGTGTTCCTCTGGCCCACAGGACTCCTCTGGCCTAGAATAACGCGCGGAACAGTGAGCTAAAAAGGCGAGATCGGTTCATCATGGCCATGGACTGGGACAAACTCCGGGTATTTCATGCCGTTGCTGAGGCAGGCAGCTTCACGCACGCAGGTGAGACCCTTAATCTCAGCCAGTCCGCTGTCAGCCGGCAAATCAGTCAACTCGAAGACTCACTCAAGGTCGCGCTCTTTCACAGACATGCGCGCGGCCTGATTCTGACCGAGCAGGGCGAAACCCTGTATCGGACAGCGCGAGATGTCTTCGCCAAGCTTGCCGCCGCCGAAGCCAGCCTCTCGGAAGGCAAGGAGTTGCCGCGCGGCCCGCTGAAGATCACCACACCGGTCGCCTTCGGCTCAACCTGGCTTGCTTCACGCATCGGCAAATTTCTGGAACTTTATCCGGAGATCACGGTCAATCTGATCATCGATGACGGTGAGCTGGATCTTGGCATGCGCCAGGCAGATGTCGCCATCCGCCTGACACCGCCCCGTCAGCCGGATCTGATTCAGCGCCATATAAAAAATATAAAACTGCACCTCTACGCTGCCCCGTCCTATCTGAAACATGCGGGAATGCCGCAGACTGCGGAAGACCTTCAAGACCATCGCCTGGTGCTTTACGGTGATACGCCGCACCCGCCCTTTCCCAACGTGAACTGGCTGCGCGACGTCGCGACGGGCGGCAACCGGCGCACACATATGAACACCTTCTCGGTGAATAATTACTATGCGATCCTGCGCGCCGTTCAGGGCGGCGTCGGCATTGCCGCGATACCGGATTACCTGGCCCAGGAAGACAGCAGCCTGGTGCGCATTATGCCGGATCTCGAAGGCCCTCAGGTCCCGGCCTATTTTGTTTACCCGGAAGAGCTACGGCACTCGAAAAGAATTACCGTATTGCGCGACTTTCTCATTCAGGAAGTCGCACTGACGCAGTTTTGAGCATAGTGGAATAACGGCCTACCCCACCATTGGCGTAACGATATTAAAGCCGAATGGGAATACCGGTTTTGATTCGCAATTTATTTCATTTCACTAATTTGACATATGAAGGCGAATGGCTATGCATTTTTTGCATATCGGAACTGAACAAAAATGCATGGTCGTTAACGTCTTATAGACATATCTAAATCATTATCACGGTGCTGCTTTGCAGCATCTGACCTTCAGGCCCCCGCCTGAAGTAGAGGGTCCTTCGGGATCCTACGTCTCCCAGACGTGAAGCCTCCCTGTTCAACTTGCCGGGAACCTAAGGGTTCTCGGCATTTTTTCTTTTGGGGATGCCGTATTTAATCCCTGTCCCACTCCGCAGCAAGATCAAACGCCCATATCCCTGCTGCGATGCACAGCCCAACACCGCGCTCTTATGCTTCCGCTCCAGCGGGGAGCAGGACGCGGATTGTCGTGCCGACTCCGAATGTGCTTTCGATGTTCAGACTGCCGCCATGCAGTTCAACGAACTTCTTGGATAGAGCAAGCCCGATACCCTTTCCGTCCGGGTTATGCTTTTTACCGTCCTTGAGCTGATTGAAAGGTTCCAGAGCCTTGGGAATATCAGCCTCGGCCATCCCGATACCCGTATCCGAAACGCTGATTTCCAGAAACCCGTCGGCATTCCTCTTCAAGGCGACGTCAATCCGCCCGCCCGGCAAGGTGTAGTGGATTGCGTTGTTGATCAGGTTGATCAGAACCTGACGCAGCTTGAGACGCTCTGCCGAAATGATCAGCGGGGCGCCATGCCCTGCAGGCACGACATGCAGCTCGACACCGCCCCTTCTTGCCAGTGGAGCCAGCAAATCCCGGCAGAAGACCATGATCTCCTCGACATCCACAGGCTCCTTATCGATCGATGCCTGAAGGCTCTCGTTTTTCCCCAGGTTCAACATTTCGTCGATCAGGTTCGACAAATGTTTTCCACTCTCTGCGACGAGTGATCCGTATTCCTTGTATTTGGCATTCCCGATTGGACCAACAGCCTCAGTGCCAATGATTTCAGCGAACCCGATAATGCTGTTGAGCGGCGTTCGCAATTCATGCCCCAGCTTGTTGAAGGTTTCCTGCTTCAGGTCCTTCTCGAGTTCCGCCTCCCGATGCGCCAGCTCGAGGTTGGCAAGCAAGTGCTCCTTCTCGGCAGCGAGCATCAGGCGCTCGTCTGCCGCCTTTGAAACGGTCCACCCCCAGATCAACACGACAACCAGAAAGACCACCGCCATGAGTGCCAGAACAAGACCGGCATCTCCGTCCATGAAGGCGATGCCGATTGTCGGGCCGATCCCGGCCGGCAGAACAAAGGCCCGGAAGACCTTCTGACTGCCCGTCATGGTGAAGGTCGCGCCTGCCAGCATTCCGCAGGCTGCCATCAACACAACGCCAAGGACTTCGATTGGCATCGGAAAGATCGCTATGGCAAGACCGATCGCCGCCCAGATGCATCCTTGCGCAGCCGCACACAGGAACATGCGCTGCTCCCACATCGGCGCGTCAGAGCTGCCGACTTCCGAGCGGCTAAAGCGTCCGTTGAGAATGATCCGGTATGTGGAGACGCCCCCCATCAACAGGAGCCATCCGAAAAGATACTCAAGCGGGACATGGTCTTTCGCGGCAATGCAGATCAAAGCCGCAATGGCGATATTCGATAAGGCTGGGAATCTGGAATAGAATAGTGGCTCGATACGCCGCAGCACCAATTCTCCACCAGC
Organism: Nisaea sp.; assembly: GCF_034670185.1. Classification (NCBI taxonomy): domain Bacteria; kingdom Pseudomonadati; phylum Pseudomonadota; class Alphaproteobacteria; order Rhodospirillales; family Thalassobaculaceae; genus Nisaea; species Nisaea sp. Next base: position 424,545 of record NZ_JAXMNY010000003.1, on the reverse strand, counting down.
GTCGTGGAAGTCGGATTCTTTCAAACCCGGAGATGATTTCTTCATCGATCTTCCGCCCCATTGCTCTTTTCTCAAGGCCTATGGGGCGACTAAGCCTGCACGCAATCCAAGAGTCGAGGCCGAATCGAGTTCACTCAACTCCATCTTCCAGCCATTCCGATCTCTCAGAGCGCCCGGAAGCTCCTGAACATAGGTCAGCAATGTTGCCCGTCATACGACGTCCAGTCCAGCGATACACAACCTGAAGATGCATGTCGCTGGATGGCGAAGCCAGTGAGTCTACCCCTTGTAGCCAAGCAGACGCGGCAGGAAGAGCACGAAGTCGGGCACGAAGGTAATCACGCCAAGTGCAACCAGGAGAGCGGCTAGGAAAGGCAGCAGATCCTTGACGATCCGGATCAGCGGTTGCTTCGTGATCGAGGCCACGATGAAGAGCAGAAGGCCATAGGGAGGAGTAATCAGGCCGAGCATGGCATTGACCACGGCAACGACACCGAAATGCACCAGATCGATACCCAGCGCCTGGGCCGTCGGCAGGAAGATCGGCACGATGATCAGCAGGATCGCACCGGATTCGAGAATGCAGCCGAGGACCAGGAACATGAAATTGATGGCCAGCAGGAAACCCACACGCGAAAGATCATACTGTGCGAGGAAATCAGCCATCATCTGCGGCACGTTCTCCCGCGTCACCACATAGTCGAAAGTCAGGGCTCCAGCGATCAGGATACCGACCGTTGCCGTAGACCGGGCGGAGCCGAGCAGTGCCTGGTAGAAGCCCTTGAAGGTCACCGAGCGGTAGAGCAGCACCGAAATTGACAGGGCATAGAATGCGGCCACGGCAGCAGCTTCCGTCGGCGTCATCACGCCGCCATAGATACCGCCCAGCAGAATGACCGGCAGAAGCAGGGCCGGTATGGCGCGGAAAGTCGTCGCCGGCAGCTCCCGCAACGGGATGGCCTCGTCGGTCGCAAAACCCCGGCGGTGCGCGATGATCATGTTCATGATGATCAGCACGACGCCCATAAGCAGCCCCGGCAACATGCCGGCGGCGAACAGGTAGCCAACCGACTGATCCGAGACCAGGGCATAAAGCACCATGGGAATGGAGGGCGGGATGATCGGTCCGATTGTCGCCGAGGCCGCCGTGATGGCAGCGGCATAGGAGCCGGTATATTTCCCGTCCTTGGTCATCATGGTGATGATGATCTTGCCCATGCCGACGGCATCGGCGACGGCGGAGCCGGACATGCCGGAGAAAATCAGCGACGAGACCACGTTCACATGGCCGAGCCCGCCCTTGAAACGCCCGACCAGTGCCTGGCTGAACCGCAGCAGGCGATCCGCCAGGGTGCCGATATTCATGATGTCGGCAGCCAGGATAAAGAGCGGAATGGCAAGCAGCGTGTAGCCGTGGAAGAGCCCTTGCAGCAGCGTCTCGGAGGCGATCGAGGGATCGAAACCGCCAAGCAGCAGATAGGTGAAGGCGCCGCAGATCATCGCCAGCCCCATCGAGAGCCCGCCGAAAGCCAGGAACAGGATGAGCAGGAGTGCGACTGTAAACGGATCAATCATAATCGTGGGTCTCCGCCCCGTGCGTAGGGCTGAAGGCGGGGCCTTTGCCGGACAGGCCATACCAGACACTGCGCAGGGACCGGAAAATCACGGCCAGCGCAAAGGGGACATAAATGGCGAAGACATAATCGAAGCGCAGCCGGATATAGGCCGTCTTCTCGATCTTCATGAAATCGATGAATTCCCAGGCATTCGGTAGCGTCCAGGCAAATATACCGGCGCATATCATGCCCGTGATCACGTCAAGAGCCCGGCGTCCGCCGCGCGGGAACATGTCGTAGATGATGTCCAGCCGGATAATGTCGCTATCCCGGACAACAAAAGCGTAGCCGAACAGAATGCCCCACAGCCAGCAGATCGACACCATCTCGACCGTCCAGCCCAGCGGCAGGTTCAGCACGTAGCGGAAAACAATCTGTATGAGAAAGCTCGCGAACAATGCAGCGAGTACCAGCGCGAGAAAATTCTCGGCGCGACGCGAAAGCCAACCCAGCAAAGCGGTCCCTCCGGAAAAGACAGCGGCACCGGCGCCGCAAAAGCGCCGGTGCCGCCTTGGATTTTAGGTCTTGTTGATCTTTTCGAGGAGTCCGGCGGGCCAGTTCTTCGAATAGTCGGAGTTTTTGTACATATCGAGCGCGTGATTACGGAACGCATCGATGTCCGGCTTGTAGAGCTTCAAACCTTCTTTCTCGAAGAAGTCCGCCATCTCCTTCTCAAGCCCGAGCGTGCTCTTGTCCATGGCAGCCTGGAACTGCATGGAGCATTCCTTGACCTTCGCTTTCTGCGCGTCGTTCAGGCTGTTCCATTTCTTGCCTGACATGGCGAAGATGTTTGTGGCGACCCGATGACTGGTCAGGATGATCTGGTTCGTCACCTCGTAGAACTTCATCTGCTTGTTGGTCGGCAACGGGTTGTCCTGCCCGTCGACGGTACCGGTCTGCAGCGCCGTGTAGACTTCGGTGAACGCTACCGGCGTCGGATTGGCGCCGAGCGCCTTGCCCAGGAACTGCCAGCCCTCACCGCCTGGCATGCGCAGCTTGATGCCAGCCATGTCCGCCGGCGTCATAATCTTCTTGTCACCTTTGATGTTGACGTGGCGCGTGCCTATATAGGGATTAGCTAGGACCTTGACCCCGGTCTTCTCCTGAATCTCACTGAACAAACCGTCCATCACATCGCCATCGAACACCTTGCGCATGTGCTCATAGCCACGGAACAGATAGCCGGTACCAAGAATGGAGGCAGACGGAACCTGGTTCTCGAAGTCGTAGCTGGCGAGGTTGGCCATATCGAGGTTGCCGCGCTGCATCGCGGTCAACTCGGTGCCCTGCTTGAACAGAGTGGCGCCGAAATACGGCTTGAATTCAAAGCCGTCGCCAAGACAACCAGCGAAATGCTCCTTCAGGATACCGCTGCGGCGGTCCGTTTCCTGAACGGTGTCGGAATAGATGATCTCAACCTTGTCGGCGGCATTGACTGCCCCCGATGTGACCAGAAGAGCCATGGCGGCAACAGCACCTCGAAGGGTGCTTTTCATCGTTCGGTTTCGCATTGTTTCCTCCCTTTATTACGAATTTTGCGGACCCTGCGTTCCGCGACGGTCAGTCGAATGAGTCGAACACCGCCTTCATCCGGTCGGCATCCGGCGTAACGCCGGTGAACAGCTCGAAAGCCCGGACGGCTTGAAAGAGCGCCATACCGGCACCCGACAACACCGCACACCCCTTTGCCCGGGCATGTGCCAGCAACTCTGTTTCCAATGGAAAATAGACAATGTCCGCCACCCAATGACGGGGCTCGACAAGCGCGCCGTCGATTGGCATTCCCGGCATTTTCAGCATCCCCACCGGGGTTGCGTTGACGATGCCGTCGGCAGATCCAGCCGCATCTGCGACATCCTCGACAAGCTCGGCGCGCCCGGCACCGACGCGCTCGTTCAGCTCGGAGACAAGGGACGTGGCCAGATCCCGGTTCGTGTCGCAAACCAATAACGTTCCGACGCCGCCATCGATCAGGGCATGCGCGACGGCATGGCCGGCACCGCCTGCCCCCATCAGCAGCACCTTATCGCGCGCCACATCCGGAAGGCCGCGCCGCAGGCTTTCAGCAAAACCCCAATAGTCCGTGTTGTGCCCGATCCTGCCGTTCTTGGTGAACAGCACGGTATTGACGGCGCCCACCGCGCGCGCGTCATCGGAAAGCGCATCGAGGTGCGTCAGAATGTCTCTTTTGTACGGAACGGTTACATTGACGCCGCAATAATCGGCATCCTCCAGATCAGAGAGGATCCGGGCGAGTGTCGCCTCCCCCAGATCGCGCGGCAGATCGATCAGCCGATACTCGTAAGAAAGCCCGAGCGCCGCACCTTCATCCATATGCATCCTAGGAGTCCGCGAGGCCTGAATGCTGTTGCCAATCAGGCCCGCCAGCACACAATCAGGCAGCGAGGCTTCACCGATGCCATCGACTTCAACTTCCACAACGCCCATCCCTTATGTCCATGACCGTTAACAGTCTGGCTCATTTTTCTCGATATTGTTCACAGCGGTTAAATATGTCAATAGTGATGCCGTCAGCCCCTCATAGCGGGCCCGGGAAGCCCGGGTCGGCACGAAGGGCGCAGCCGCTTCAGTACTCCGTTATGCTGAGCCCAACGAAAGAAACTGAAGAACATGAAGGGAGGAAATGTTGGGCGAAGTTGACACGTCGGCAGAGCAGCCAGGCGAAATGTTTCGCAAAGGGTGGAAGCAGGACCCCGACGCGGTCCGGGCCAATATTCTCCAGATCGCACGCGAGATTTTCGCGGCGAAAGGGCTCTCAGGTGCCCGCATTTCGGAGATCGCGGCCAAGACCAAAACCTCGAAACGGATGATCTATTATTATTTCGGCGATAAGGAGGGCCTCTACCGGGCCGCTCTGGAAGACGCCTATCAGGAAATGCGCCGGTCCGAGGACGCCCTTGATCTGACCCAAATGCCGCCGGTAGAAGCCCTGCGGCAGCTTGCTGAATTCACCTTCGACCACCATCGCAACGCGGTCAATTTCGTCCGCCTCGTAACCATCGAGAACATCCATAACGGAGAACATATGTCCCGGTCCGACGGTATCGTCGGGCAGAACAGCTCGGCGATCCGGCTGCTTGAGAACATCTATGCGCGCGGCTGCGAGCTTGGATTGTTCCGGCGCGGACTGACGGCGCTTGAACTGCACTGGCACATCTCGGCTCTCTGTTATTTCAACGTTTCAAACCGGTCGACATTCTCCCGGATTTTCGGTGACGACCTGTTCAGCCCCAGGGGCCAGCAGATGCTGCGCCGGCATGTCGGTGACATGATCCTGCGCTTCGTCATGCGGACCGATACGGACAAAGGACGCAACGTGCTTAATTCATTGGACGAAACGCGCCGGATTCTTCCGGGCATCCTCAGGTTTCTCGACGTCTGGGACGGCAAGTGGGCCAGCCTGGCACCGGGCGCCACACCGGCTGACCGCCGGATCAGATTCGAGGCCATCGCCCGCGAAATGCGGCTGGAAACGCCGGAGAATGTGGAGACGGACGAGGAGCACTGGATCGACAGCCCCGGCGGTCCCGTCCGTGTTCGGATATTCCGTCATGCCGACAGCGCTCCGCAAGCCGCGCTGATCTATATGCATGGCGGCGCCTGGATGCAGGGCAGCCCGGAGACACACTGGGACATCACATCCCGGATCGCCGACTGGAACCGGCAGACGGTGATCAGCGTCGATTATGCGCTCGCTCCGGAACATCCCTATCCCGCCGCGTTCCAGCAATGTGTGTCGGTCGTACAATGGGCGCATGACAATGCCGGAAAACTCGGCATCGATCCGGCCCAGATCGCCATCGGCGGCGACAGTGCCGGCGGCAACCTCGCGGCGGCGGCAGCCCTGAAGTGCCGCGAATTGAACTTGCCACTGCAGGCGCAGCTGCTCGCCTACCCTTCCTGCGATTTCGACCGCACCCGGCCGTCCTATACCGAGAACGCGAACGGTCCATTGCTGAAAGTCGCCGGCATGGCGGGGAACAACGCGCTTTACTGCGCGGATGCAGAGCAGTTGAACAGCGATCCCTATATCGCCCCGCTCGCAGCCGACGACCATGCCGGACTGCCTCCGGCCTACATTGCAGTTGCCCAATACGACCCGCTGCGTGACAGCGGCGCCGCCTATGCGGACGCACTTGAAGCGGCAGGAGTACCGGTTAATCGGGATGCAGGTGAAGGCCTGATCCACGGCTATCTGCGGGCGCTGGAATACTGCCCCGAGGCAGAAGCATCCCTGCGCCGGATGTGCGCCTGGCTTAAAGCCAAATGTGCATAAAAGACCGCAAGAAAACTACGACAACTCCCGCACCTAAGGAGATATGACACCGATGAAAACCTCCATCGCCACGGTCTCGATCTCGGGTGACTTCGAGGAGAAAATGGCTGCCATCGCCGCAGCCGGTTTCGACGGCATCGAGATCTTCGAGAACGATTTCCTCGCCTTCGACGGATCGCCCCGCGACGCCGGGCAACTGGTGCGCGACCACGGCCTGGAAATCACCCTGTTCCAGCCTTTCCGTGATTTCGAAGGCATGCCCGAGCCGCAACGCACCCGCACCTTTGACCGGGCGGAACGGAAGTTCGACCTGATGGGGGAACTCGGCGCGGACCTCGTGCTGATCTGCTCCAACGTCTCACCACTCTCGCTCGGCGGCATCGATCGGGCGGCAGCGGATTTCGCCGAACTTGGCGAGCGGGCGGCCAAACGAGGAATTCGTGTCGGCTATGAAGCCCTCGCCTGGGGCCGCCATATCAACGACCACCGGGACGCCTGGGAGATCGTACGCCGGGCCGATCATCCGAATATCGGTCTGATCGTCGATTCCTTCCACACACTCGCGCGGGATCTTGACCCGAATTCCATCCGGTCCGTTCCGGGCGACAAGATCTTTTTCGTTCAGCTTGCCGACGCGCCGGCGATCGACATGGATCTCTTCCACTGGAGCCGGCATTACCGCTGCATGCCGGGCGAAGGCGATCTCGACGTCACCAAGTTTATGAGCGCCGTCGCAGCCACCGGGTACGACGGCTATGTCTCCCTCGAAATCTTCAACGATCAGTTCCGTGGGGGCTCCCCCAAGACCATCTCCATCGATGGGCACCGCTCCCTTGTCTATCTGATGGACAGGGTCAAACGCTCCGAGCCGGGCATCGTGATGGACGTTCCGGAGATGCCGGACCGGGTCCGGGCCTCCGGTATCGAGTTCATCGAATTCGCGGCGGACGAAAAAGAGGCCGAGGAGCTCTGCTCCCAACTGACGGCGCTGGGGTTCAAGAAAGCCGGACGGCACATCGCAAAGGACGTGAGGCTCTGGCGCCAGGGCGATATCAACATCGTCATCAATACCGAGCGCGAAGGCTTTGCCCATTCGTCCTATCTGGTTCACGGCACAACCGTCTGCGATATCGGCCTGAAGGTGGAAGACGCGACCGCCACAGTGGAACGGGCCCGCCAGCTCGGCGCGACGCTGTTCGAGCAACCCGTCGGCCCCGGCGAGTTGAGCATCCCCGCCATTCGGGGGGTTGGCGGCGGGATCATGCATTTCCTCGACAGCCACAGCGACCTTGCCCGGGTCTGGGAGATCGAGTTCAAGCCGGAAGACGATCAGGCTCCGGGTCTGGATGTCGGCCTGACCAGCATCGATCACCTGGCCCAGACCATGAACTACGAGGAAATGCTGACCTGGCTGCTGTTCTACACATCGATCTTCGATACCCGCAAAACGCCGATGGTCGATGTTGTCGATCCCGCCGGACTGGTCCGCAGCCAGGCAATTGAAAACCCGGAAGGCTCGCTCCGCATCACGTTGAATGGCGCGGAAAACAACAAGACCCTTGCCGGACATTTCATTTCGGAAAGCTTCGGGTCCGCCGTACAGCATGTGGCCTTCAAGACCGACGACATTTTCGCAACCGCGGAGCTCTTGAAGAAAACCGGCTTCGTCCCCCTCGCCATTTCACCGAATTACTATGACGACCTGGATGCCCGTTTTGCACTCGACGAAGATCTGCTCACGCGCCTTCAAAGCGCCTGCATTCTCTACGACAGAGACGAGCAAGGTGAGTATTTCCAGATCTACAGCCCCAATTACGGCGAAGGCTTCTTCTTCGAAATCGTCGAGCGGAGAGGTGGATACTCAGGATACGGCGCAAGCAACGCGCAGTTCCGGATAGCCGCCCAGAAGCGGGCGCTCGAAAGCGAGCCCACAAGCATAAGGGGATAATCTTGATCCATTTTTTCGCGAAAGCTTGAGATCGGCTATCATCTGAGACTGATTACAAGAACAAATCTGATTATTAAATCCAGCCACGGAGCACCGGTCCAGCGCTGCCTATTGGCGGCTCATTGGACCCGTTAGCAAGTCCTGAAAGGTCAGACTAAACGCACGAGCTTGCAGCGCTTCGCGAGCACTCCGGCTCTGAGTTACTCCGCCGCTTCAGGCTGCGGTTCCGGCGGCAGCGTTGCAAGCTGAGCCTCGAAGGCGCGCAGACGCTTATAGACGGAGATCAGCTCGACAATGGTTCCCCAGCTCCTGACCAGGAACTGGAAGGATGATTCCACCCGACCAAACGCCCGGACAATCTGCTGCATGACGCCAAGCGTGATGGCCCCGGCAACAATTGTCGGCGCAAGGGCGATATAGGGCACCAGAACGCCAAACTGCAGATAACTCCATTTGGCGATGTCGAAATACATGTAGTGAAAAAACAGCCGGAAATAGTTCCGCCGGACATTCTGGAACAATTCCCACACGGTCGGCGGTGTTGCACGGTCCTCGTGATCCTCCCCGTAGACCAGCTCCTTCCGGTAAGCCGCCTCAACCTTCTGGTTGTTGAACTCAAGTCCCGGCAGTTTCACACCAACCACAGCCAGCACCGCCGTCCCCAAAAGGGCAAAGATGATCGCGACGTAAACGAGCGCGTGCTCCACCTCGCCAAAGAACGGCACCTCCTTCACCTGCTTCGAGAGGACCCAGAGGATCGGCAGAAAAGCGACCAGGGTCATCAGGGAGTCCAGCAGATTGCTGCCGAGCGTTTCCATGATATTTGCAAATCGCTTGGTGTCTTCCTGAACCCGCTGACTCGCTCCCTCGATATGGCGCAGGCGCTGCCAGTGCGACATGTAGAAGTTGTTCATCGCCTGGCGCCAGCGGAACACCCAGTGCTTGGTGAAAAACCCGAGGAAGACCGCGACGCAAACATAGATCCCGGCAATCTGCCCGAATGTGAGAAGCAGCTTGTAGAATTCTCCGATGGTAATGCTGCCCGGCTCGCCCAACGCTTTCTGGACGGTGTCGTAAAATCCACCGAACCATTCATTGATCTGGACGTCGAGCTGAACCTGATACCAGGTGCCGCCGAAGATCAACGCCATACCAACCCACGACCAGACCGCCCATTCGCGGGTCAGAAAGAAGGATCGAAACATCAGGTCACCTGTTTTCGGTTCTGCTCAATGCTCAGGATGTATAGACAGATCGCCCCCGGAACAACCGGACATACGCACGCCCCGCCTGACGCCCCTGATAGCCTTGGCTAAGCGTCGTCGTCCGGATCTTCTTCGATATCGACCTTGGGCCCCACCGACGTTGTTTCCTGAAGCGCAGGTTTCGGGCCGAGTGCCGCATGCAGCCAGACCGTCACCTTGGTCCCGACACCGAGGGTGCTTTCTATCTTCAACTCGCCCGAGTGAGCCTCAACCAGAGATTTGACGATACTAAGGCCGAGCCCGGTACCTTCGTGGCTGTGATGTGGATGATTGCTCGCCTGGGAAAAGGGATCTGTGATGGTGGGGAGCTTGTCTGCCGCAATACCCTCGCCGCTATCCTCGACGACGATAGCAATCATGTCACCCCGGTCGGGCTGCGCGGAAAGCCGGATCCAGCCATCCTGCGGTGTAAATTTCACGGCATTGGACAGCAAGTTCAGGATGATCTGACGAACGGAGCGGAGGTCCGCGAACAGCCGCAACGGCGAACCCGGTAGCCCCACCTCAAGATTGATCGATTTATCGGCCGCGATTTTGGAAACTTCGACAGTGCTTTCCCGCAACAGATCCAGGAGGCCGATTTCCTCCTTCATGATCACCCGCTTGCCTGCCTCGATGGCGGAAATATCGAGAATGTCATTCACCAGTGCCAGCATATGGTTGCCGCTGTCATTGATGGCATCGGCATATTCCCGGTAGGCCGGCGCGCCGACCGGACCGAGGACTTCCTGCGAGAGCATTTCACTGAAACCGAGAATGGCGTTCAGCGGCGTGCGGAACTCATGGCTCATCGTCGCGAGGAATTCAGACTTCGCCCGGTTCGCCCGTTCGGCATCGAGTAGGGCACGGTCACGGGAAATCTCCGCCTCTCTCTGCCGGGTCACATCGCTGCCCGTTCCGCGATACCCGAGAAACGTGCCGTCATCGTCATAGAACGGCATACCGTTGATCATCACCGCGACTTCATGGCCGTCATCGCCGTGCAAGAGATACCGGAACCCGCTAAATGGCCGCTGCGCTTCGATGTCGGAGATATGCGTTCGCCATTTCTCCGAAGTCAGATCTTCGATTGTCGCCTCAAAACGGGTTCGCCCGAGATTGCTTTCAGGGATCAGTCCGCTGTAGTCCCGTGCGCCATGCGCGAAATAGCTGAAGCGCCCCTCGGCATCGGTTTCCCACAGCCAGTCCGAAGACGCCTCGGCGAAATCCCGGAACCGCTTCTCGCTTTCATGTAGCTGCATCTCCGTGCGATTGCGGTCTGTCATGTCCTGCATGACGACGACAGCTCCAGACCGGGAATCGTCCGGCATCGCCAGAGACATTCTGGAAACGGCGTAGCTGCGGGCCTGCCCCGAAGGAAGAGACAGCACCGTGGAGAAAGGCTGGACCCGGCCTTCCGACATGGGTCCAGCGTCCGGTTCCGCGCCTTGCACGATCCCCGCGTCCGACCAGATCTCGTCGATCTTCTTTCCCGCGACATCAGGCAGGTTGCAGCCTGCAAGCTGCGCAAACGCACTGTTCGCATTCACCAAAACACCGGCATCGTCTTCAACGAAAATCGGCATTGGCACGGCATCGATGATGTTCTGCCGCAAGTCGAGCTGCAAAAGTAAGGCGCTTTCGGCAGCATGGCGCGCATCGGCTTCAGTTTCGGACCGCGCCATCATCCTTTGGTGAGCAATGATCATCAGCCCGAACGCACAGCCGATGGCCAGTACCTGCGCCAGAAGAAAACCGTAAGGCGCAAACCACTCCACATTGCGCAAAAACGGGTAATCCAGCTGATGCAGTCCCCAGAAAACAAAGAGGGCTCCCGTTATCCGGTATCCAGCTCCCTTGCTGTCCGCACCCGCCTTTCGCCAGAGCGACCCGCCGGCAATGATCAACCCGGCTGCGGACAGGAGAAAGACCGGAACAGCTCGAACGAGAAACGGCAGCTGGAAAACTTCGGCTGCGAGGACCCAGAAAACGGTCAGACTGATACCCAGAACAACAAACTGGGCCAGAACTGTATATCCAAGAAATCTGCGCGTTCCGGCAGCCAGCATGAAAGCCGACATGGCCACCAGAGTTTCAAGGAAGATTGCCCCGTATTCCGGCGCAATGAACGCGATGCAGCCATTTGCACCGGAATAGGCCCAAAACCCGCCGGCCCACCAGCTCAATCCATCCGGGGCTTTCGGGATCGACCGCAAATACGTCAATGCAGCGGCAAGCAACAACGACGCTAGCATTGCGCTGAGCGCTGCAGTCTGCAGTGAAATGGCCATATTTAGGCAGTCCCGACTATCCATACGGTTTTCGTTGGAACGCCGAAACCGTAATTATTTTAAGTGCACTAGCGGATACTAAGCCGCGCACCTCGGGCCTGGGCAAGTCTAAATCGCTCTCACGACAATAATTTCACAAGCGAGCGAAAGCTCTACATGGCGTTCGGATTGGAGGCGAGCAGTCTCTCAGCGTTCCCGTATGCAATATTATTGCGAACAGGTTCGGGTAAGTCAGCGAGCCACCCTCGCACCCAAGTTATGTAATCGCCCACATCTTCCCAGCGGGATGGTGTGTAAGTATCGGTGCCGATAGTGAAGCGCTCAGGAAAACGAAGAAAGGTCCGGCGCCAGGCGGGAGAGATTTTCCCATTGGAGACGTGCTCGAAGCGAAAAGACAAGTCAGCCCGGAGTTCCGGGTGAGCACCGAGCATGGCTTCAACCCGCTCGCGGCCCTCGAAACCTGCATGTGCCCACAGGATTCGCGCTTCCGGGTCATGGCGGAAGATCCGGGCGATGGCATCGGCATCCGCGTGGGCATGGAGAAACAGCCCGTGCGTGCGCGCCAGGTCGACCAAGCCGCGAACTGCCGGCTTATCCGCATCAGCGCCAGAGACGTGAAATTCTCCGATCCCGGCATAGCGATTAGCCGCAAGCCGCTCGGCCACCATCCCCACCACGGTCGGATCGTCCACCCAGCTCTGCAATTCGCCCCGTTTCCGGTAGGGACGCAAGACCGGCACGATGAAGTCCGGAGCCTGCCGGTAGAGTTTTTGTGTCCCTTCATCCGGGGAGCTGGACACGAAGGCCCTGCGAAGCCCCGCCTGCCGCAAGATATCCACGGCGTCCTCAGCCGAATATCGCTCCGAGGCATCGTGGCTGAAGTGAATGTGGGTATCAAAGATCCGCAAGTCTTCCGCGGCTACCAGCTTAGAGGAAAGTCCCAGCATGATTGCCATAATCGCGAGGCCGCTCGCCAGTACCTTCATCGCACTCTCCCCACCTGATGCATATCCATCTGAATGATGTGGCGCATTCGCATTTATCGTCCAGCTTGAGCTCAAATTGGTTCGGACGATATGCTCCGGTTTTGAATGAACTCCGGAGAAATAAAATGGAGATTAGGGTCGATGACCTGACCGGACCGGAAATCGCGGAATTGCTGTCCGCGCATATGGAGCATGGCAATGCACATTCGCCGCCGGAAAGCGTCCACGCTCTAGATCTCGACGGGCTCCGCCACCCGGATATCACTTTCTGGAGTGTTTGGCAGGACGGGAGCCTGCTCGGGTGCGGCGCCCTCCGGCAGCTCGCGACGGAGCATGGCGAGCTGAAATCGATGCATACCGCGCGACAGCATCGCGGCAAGGGCGTCGCCCGGGTCTTGGTCGAGCATATTCTGGCCGAGGCGAAGCAACGCGGATACCGGCAGGTCAGCCTGGAGACCGGCTCCATGGAAGCCTTCGCGCCGGCCCGTGCGCTGTACAGCCGTTTCGGGTTCGAGGAATGCCCGCCTTTCGGGAGCTACACCCTCGACCCGTACAGCGTCTTCATGACCCGGGATCTCGCCGCCTGAGGCGTTCAGGTCAGCGGTTCTGCCAACTTGGCCGGCGCTTCTCCAGAAAGGCCGACATGCCTTCCCGGAAATCGGCGCTGGTATAGGCGGCCTCTATCAGATCGCGATCTTCAGGAACCGCTCCGCTGGTGCGCAACCGCCGCAACGCTTCCTTGGTCACGCGCATGGTGATAGGCGCGTGACCTTTCAGCGTCTCCGCCAGCTCGGCGGCGCGCGCCAACACACCGTCCCGGTCCGGCAGCACTTCGGAGACAAGGCCGATCGCCTTGGCTTCCTCCGCTCCGACAAGACGCGCGGTCAGCAGCATCTCCGAAACCCTGGCCGGGCCGACCAGCCACGAGAGGCGCCGCAGATTCTCGTTCGACAGGCAATTGCCGAGTGTGCGGGCAATCGGAAAACCAAACTTCAGGTCCGCCGCCGTCAGGCGAATGTCGCAAGAAGCTGCAACCGCCGCGCCGCCACCCGTGCACGCACCGTGGATCGCCGCGATGGTCGGCACCGGACAACGCTCGATATCCGCCATCATCCTGTTGCCGTTCTCTTCGTAGGAGAAGGCATCCTCGGCAGTCGAGAAATCCTTGAACTGGCCGATATCCGTGCCAGCCGCGAAGGCCTTGTCACCGGCGCCGCACATCACGATGGCGGCCACCGCCTCGCCTTTGCCCGCGTTCCGGCAGATCTCGGCAACACCTTCATACATCGCAAAAGTAAAGGCATTGCGAGCCTGCGGACGGTTGAAGGTGATCCAGCCGATCCCGTCCTTCACCTCGTAAATAAGATCTTCGGTCGCGTGTTCCACAACGTCTCCCCTTTGCCCGCTGACGGGTTATTGATTTTGCCGGTGTGCCCCGGAGAAGTCCGTGGCAGAGTCGGCCCCATGAAAGCAGGAAACAAAACCCTCGGTCCACGCCTTCGCGTCGTTCTCGACACCAATGTCGCCATCGGCCCCGGTCAGGTGGATCTTCTGGAAGCCATCGCGGAGACCGGATCGATCAGCAAGGCCGGCCGCTCGATGAACATGAGCTACCGCAGGGCATGGCTGCTGGTCCAACGGATGAACTCCCATTTCGCGGAACCGCTGGTGGAAACCGCCAAGGGTGGCAACAGCGGCGGCGGAGCACGGCTGACCGCACTTGGACAGGACATCGCCAGCTGCTATCGGCAAATGGAAGCCCGGGCCGCCGACGTGCTGGCGCCGGAGATGGAAAGACTGCGCGGGTTGCTGGCCACCGACTCGGAAGGCGGGGCAGACGATCAGGAGGATTCGGCTGTATCTTGACGAGAGCGTTATATCCAATGATACATAACGCTCATTTCACGGCACTCGCTGCACATCACTGGACCGATCATGAAACCGCGACTTTCCAGGAGTTTGACGAGGCATATCCTCTCTCTGCCGGCCCTCTCTCTGCTGGCCGGGATCGTGACCGGCATCGCCGGGACAGTTCCGGCCCAGGCCGCTGAAGCCACGATAGCCGTTGCGGCCAATTTCTCCTCCACCGCGGACAAACTCGCCAAAGCCTTCAAGGCCGCAAGCGGCGAGACGGTGGTGATCGCCAGCGGGTCCACCGGACAGCTCTATGCCCAGATCAAGCAAGGTGCACCATTCGATGCTTTCCTTGCTGCCGACGAGGCCCGCCCGGCCCTGCTGCATAAGGATGGGACCGCAACGACAGCGCCATCTACCTATGCGACTGGCCGCCTCGCCCTCTGGAGTCCGATCCCTGACACCATCCCGGAAGACGGTGCCGCCTTTCTCGGCCAGGCTGAGCTGAAACGCATCGCCATCGCCAATCCGAAGCTCGCGCCTTATGGCTTGGCCGCCAAGGAAAGTCTGACTGCTCTCGACCTCTGGCAGACCTACAAGACGCGCATCGTGATGGGCCAGAACATTGCCCAGGCGTTCCAGATCGTGGCGGCGGGTGGTGCCCCCGCAGGTTTCGTCGCGCTTTCGCAGCTGCTCGCCGCGCCGGAAGATCTGCACGGCAGCCACTGGACCGTTCCGATGGATCTGCATACGCCGATCCGGCAGGACGCAGTGTTGCTCAAACGCGGCGCGGGAAATCCTGCCGCCGAAGGCTTTCTTGCGTACCTGACCTCTCCCGCCGGCTGCGCGATCATCCGCGACGCGGGCTATCAGCCGCCTGATACCTGCAAATGAGCCCGGGCGATCTTTCCGCCATCCTGCTGACCCTGAAGCTGGCCGGCGCAACGTCGATCATCCTGATCCTCATCGCCACGCCGCTGGCATGGTGGCTGGCCCATACGCCATCCCGGCTGCGCTGGATCATCGAACCTGCCGTCGCCCTGCCGCTTGTCCTGCCGCCGACCGTGCTCGGCTTCTACCTGCTGATCCTGCTCGGCCCCGCGGGCGCCATCGGTGGCGCCTGGGTTCAGCTTACCGGTGAGACCCTGGCTTTCTCCTTCTCCGGCCTGCTGATTGCCTCGGTGATCTATTCCCTGCCATTTGCCGTGCAGCCGTTGCAGACCGCGTTCCAGTCGGTCGGCACCAAGCATATGGAAGCGGCGGCCACGCTCGGCGCCTCGCCACTTGACGCGTTCATGACCGTCGCCTCTCCCATCGCCATCCGTGGCTATTTCACCGCTGCGGTCCTGACTTTTGCCCACACGGTCGGCGAGTTCGGCGTGGTTCTGATGGTCGGCGGAAACATCCCGGATAAGACCCGGATGATCTCCATAGCCATCTTCGAGCATGTCGAAACCCTGTCCTACACAGAGGCCCATCGGCTTTCGATCGGGCTGCTGATCTTCTCCTTCCTTGTGCTGATGGCGGTGACAATCCTGAATCGTCGAACGCCTGTGCGGGCGGGGTGAGCTGGTCATGCTGATCATGCGCGGCACAATCCGGTTCCCGGAATTCACAGCGAACGTTGATGTCTCGGCCCCGCTCGCCGGCATCGTCGGTCTGTTCGGCCCGTCCGGACACGGCAAGACCACCTTGCTCCGGCTCGCCGCCGGTCTCGAGCGCGGCACGAACTGCTATGTCGAGCATGACGGCGAGATCTGGCAGGACGACAAGAACGGGATATTCGTCCCGCCCCACAAACGCCGGGCCGGTTTTGTTTTTCAGGACAGTCGGCTGTTTCCCCATCTCTCTGCCGGCGGCAATCTCGACTATGCGGCCAGGAGGGCAAATACCCACCGCGCCGACCCGACCCGCGACCAGATCGTCGACATGCTGGATCTCGCCCCCTTGCTGCACCGGAGAGTAGAGGAGCTTTCAGGGGGGGAGGCACAGCGCGTGGCCATCGGCCGGGCACTGGTCTCGCGGCCCCGCCTGCTTCTCATGGATGAGCCACTTTCATCCCTCGATATCCGGCGCAAGATGGAAATTCTTCCCTATATCGAACGCGTGCGGGAAGAAATGGAGATCCCCGTCCTTTACGTCACCCACTCTCTCGACGAGCTCAGCCGTCTCGCGGACCATGTGCTCCTGATCAGGAACGGGAGCGTCGCGGCGGAGGGAAGTGTCCCGGACGTGATGCAGCGGATGGATCTCGGTCCGATGCTGGGCCGCTTCGAGGCCGGCGTTATCGTGGAGGGGCCGGTCCTCGCACAAGACCCTGACTATTCCATGACCGACCTGGCAATCGGCGAGCAGGTCCTGCGCATGCCTAATATCGACGCAGAGCCCGGCACAATGATCCGGGTACGTATCCGCGCACGTGACGTGTCGATCGCCATCGACGAGCCCAACGGCCTCAGCATCCGTAATGCCCTGCGGGCCACGATTTCGGAAATCGTTCTGGAAGATGGCGCATTCGCCGAGATCTTGCTGGACCTGGACGGGGTCGGACTCCGGGCAAGAATAACCCGCGAGAGCGTTACCCTGCTAAAGCTTCAAACCGGAATGATTGTCTATGCCCTGATCAAGAGCAGCGCCATCGACCGCCGCCTGATCCCCGGCGGAGGGAAACGCCGGATTTAGAGCTGTTCTGGAGAGATAACGAGATCGTTATACGCCCATGGCCCGGGACGAAATTTATCAGGCTGGTCGATTACCTCAAAAAACCCAGCAGAATAGAGGGTTAGGCGTCCTTCATCCTAAACATTCTGCGGATTTCGATAACGACTCTCATAATTACAATTATTGCTATTGAGAAGAACTCTCATTATCACACTTCTTCTAACGGCTGATTCTTACAAAAAGTACGCGGAGGAAAGTTCATGCGCAGATCGTCAATTCTTGCCACCACAATGCTAACGGCTTTGGTGTTCTCGCTACCGGCGGCGGCCGATGACCGCGTCTATGCAGACTTTCCGGTCACCGTGAAAGGCTATACCGGCAGCAAGACCTCATCGGTCTCCTACTCCGGCCAGATTGCCCGTCATGCTCTGCATGATTCATTGAAGAAGCTCGCGGGTTCCGGCGACGGAAGCAGCCCGGAAGATCTCAAGACCAGAATGATGGCCTACTTTGCGAAAAGCGATGCCGGACGGGATATCCTGGCACCAAAATCCAAAGGGCCATTCGTCATCAAGCAGAGCACGATCGACGAAATCTCCAAGAAAAAGAACCTCGCCGGGAAAACCACGAAGGCGACCGTTACCGGCATGCCGAACAACATGACTGGCCCGGAGCTGGTCGAATTCTGGATCGACAAAGCAGCACAGACCGAGGGCGGGGTCGATCTCGCAAATGGCTACGACTACAGCCAGCTTATTTCCAAATTCGTCATGGGTGCGGTGTCCTACAATCAGGTCGTGGACGGGTATCTGGATGAATATCTGGGCGCGGACAAAAAACCGAACGACAAGCCCTACAGCGACGGCGCAGCGTATACGGGCAAGGAACATGCCTGGGACGAGGCCTTCGGTTACTTCGGCACGCCAGCCCATACGATGCAGCTGACCTCGCGCCAGGTCTATGACATCGCCAAAAGGTCGGGTGATGCGCTCGCCGCGGCGGACTTCAACAAGGACGGCAAAGTCGATCTGAAGACCGAGATGACCTTCGGGCCGGCCTACTACGCTGCCGGCTTCGATGCCTCTGTCTATGACAAAGACAACGCCACCAATTACCTGCACGCGATCACCGGCGCCTTCCTCGACGGCCGTCACCTGCTGACCGATGCCAAGGGCGAAAAGCTGACAGCCGCCCAGCGCGAACAGCTCCGGGCCTATGCCAAGGTTATTGGGGATAATTGGGAGAAGGTTCTCGCCGAAGCGACCTTCAAGTATGCCGGCTCCGTCTACAAGGACATGGTCAAATTGCAGACGATCATGGAAGCGAACGGCGACACGGCGAAGGTCGAGCGCAATTACATCAAGCACTGGGGTGAGCTCAAGGGCTTCAGCCTCGCCCTGCAGACCGGCAAGGAAAATCTCGGCGAGACAGCGACACGTCTTAACCGGCTCATTGGCTACAGCCCGCTGTTGACCAACGCCAGCCAGGTCGTCGATATCGACAATTCAGGAAACTATGTCCGCGACCAGGGATTGCCCTGGGGCGAATACATGCTGCACATGGCAAAAGTTCAGCAGCTGATGATCGACACGTTCAAGGTGCAGGCACGGAATAACGACGTCACCGGGGACATGGCCGAGCTGACGAAAAGCCTCGGCGGCACCAACAGCGCCGAAAACGACTGAATTCAACCATCCGGCGGGTGCTGTCAACGCAGGCTCCCGCCGGCCATATTCGAGTGTCATCAGCCATGGACGACGTCCTATACAGCTACATAGAGCAGGTCATCGCTCCTTTCTGGAACCCGGAGAAGCGGGTTTTCCTGGGCTATCTGGCTGGCGCGATCTTGCTTGCCGCAGTCTTCTATATTCTGACCACGCCGGGACATTGGCGTCAGGCACTGAAGGATGCGTTCGGACGGCGTGTCTGGTGGTCATCCTCGGCAAAGGCCGACTACAAGGTCCTGTTGATCAATCAGGCCGTTCTGATGGGGGTGATGCCCCGCCTTCTCTCGAAGCTTGCCGTCGCGACCGTGATCTTCGAGGGACTGCACATATGGATGGACGGGCGGACCCTGATTTGGCCGGACGCTCCGGTATGGGCCGTCGGCACGCTGTTCACCCTCACTCTCTTCCTTTTGGACGATCTGGCGAAATACCTGACACACAGGGCTCTGCACCGCTGGCCCCTGCTCTGGTGTTTTCACAAGGTCCACCATTCCGCCGAGACATTGACACCACTGACCGTTTACCGGACACACCCGGTTGAAGGCGTGATTTTCGCCTTGCGCGGCATCCTTGTTCAAGGCGCTGTCGTTGCGATCTTCATCTACTTTTTCGGCGGCCGTGCAGAACTGGTCACGATCCTTGGCGCGAATGCGGTTCTCTTCATATTCAACGCCGCCGGCTCTAACCTCCGGCATTCCCATGTCTGGATCTCCTACGGCCGCTGGGTCGAACGCCTTTTAATCTCGCCTGCTCAACACCAGATCCACCATTCCATCGCGCCCGAGCACTACGACAAGAATTTTGGCGCGGTGCTGGCGATATGGGATTGGGTTGGCGGCAGCCTGTGCCTAGCGGGGCGCTGGAAGCCGGTCTCGTTCGGTGTTACCGAACAAGAAGCGCCGACGCCGCATGCACTCAAATCGCTTTATATCACGCCCGTTTTCGAGGCCGCGCAGTGTGTGCGGCGCTCGGCGAGGAAAGGACTGTTCCTGATGTCGTCCATGCTATCGACAGCTCTTCGGCGCACTGTAGCCGGGGGCTTGATGTTTCTGCTCCTGGTTCTGACCACGGCCGGATATGCGTTCTCGCAGCAGGAACTGAATATTTACTCCCACCGGCAGCCCTTTCTGATCCAGCCTTTCATCGACGCCTTTACCGAGCAGACCGGGACCAAGGTGAATATCGTCTATGCCTCGCGCGGGCTCGCCCAGCGCCTCCAGGCGGAAGGCGAGAGCAGTCCGGCAGACGTCATCCTCACGGTGGATATCGGAAGGCTCCATGTCTATGCCGACAAGGACCTGCTTTCCGCCGTCGACTCCCCCGTGCTCCAGAAGAACATCCCGGCACATCTGCGCGACCCGAAAAATCATTGGTTCGCCTTCTCCAAACGGGCCCGCGTGATCGCGATCTCGAAGGACGTCGAAGATGTGCGCAAAATCTCCCGCTACGAGGACCTCAGCGATCCGCAATGGGAAGGCCGCATCTGTTCGCGCCCCGGGAGCCACGTATACAACCGCGCGCTCGTTGCTTCCATGATCGATGCCGACGGCGCGGATGAGGCGGAAAAGTGGGCACGCGGCGTCGTCCAAAACCTGGCGCAGCGGCCGCAGGGCAACGACCGCGCACAGGTTCGGGCGATCTTCCAGGGCGTCTGCGATATCGCGATCATCAACAACTATTATTTCGGCAAACTGAAATTCTCGGACAAACCGTCACAGCGAGAATGGGCGAATGCCGTCACCCTCATTTTCCCCAATCAGCAAGATCGGGGGACACACATCAACATCTCCGGCGGCGGCGTGGCGAAACACTCACGGAACAAAGCCGAAGCCGTCCGTTTTCTTGAATTCCTGACCTCGCCCGAAGCCCAACGGCTTTACGGCGCAATCAACTTCGAGTATCCGGTGAACCCTGCCGTCGACATTCCGGATGAACTCCGGTCGTGGGGAACATTCAAGGAAGATCAGATGCCGATTGCACGCATCGCAGATTTGGCGCCACAGGCACAGATGATCATCGACCGGGTTAGATGGTAGCAGAACCAGTTGCGCCCGGACGCACAGGCGTCCGGACCTTCACCAACCCACTGTTTCTGGCCAGCGGGCTGCTGGCGATTGTGCTGCTTTTCCCCATAGCCGCCGTTTTCGTTGCCGCCGCCGGAGACAGCGAGGGTTTGTGGTCGCATCTGGCCGCGACCGTGTTGCCCTATTATGTCGGCAACACTCTGGTTCTGATGGCCGGCGTCTCGGTCGTGAGTCTCTGTTTTGGGGTCAGTTCGGCCTGGATCGTCACCCGCTACGAATTCCCCGGCTCCCGGTTGTTCGAATGGATGCTGCTTCTGCCTGCGGCCGTGCCCGGTTACCTGATCGCCTACACCTATACGGACTTCCTGGAATATGCCGGACCAGTGCAGATGGCGCTGCGCGCGCTTTTCGGCTGGACCAGCGCACGCGATTACTGGTTTCCGGAAATCCGCTCGATGCACGGTGCAGCGCTGGTGATGGGCGCGGTTCTTTATCCCTACATCTACATGATGGCGCGTTCCGCCTTTTTGACGACACCAGCGTCGTTGCTCGACGCGGGGCGTCTGGCCAACCGCAACCTGTTCTGGGGCATCGCACTCCCCCTGGCGCGCCCGGCAATCGTCGCGGGGCTGGCGCTGGTGCTGATGGAGACGATTTCCGACTTCGGCACCGTCGAGTTCTTCGCCATCCAGACCCTCACCCTCGGCATCTTCAATGTCTGGCTGGGTATGAACAATCTGGCGGCAGCGTCACAGATCGCCTGCGTGGCCTTCGTTCTGATCCTTGCATTGCTCACGCTTGAAACCATGGCCCGCACGCGGCGGCGGTTCGCCGACACGTCGCGCAGGGCCAATACAATGACGGCCCTTCCGGCGCGCAAATGGAAAGCCGTTGTTTGCATTCTCGTCTGCTCAACGCCCATTACGATCGGATTTCTGATCCCTGTCGGCGTTCTGTTGAGCTTCGTCCTGAAAGGGCACTCGATCGACATGACAGGCGTCGCCGCCGAAGCCGTGGTGAACTCGCTCAGTCTCTCGGCCATGGTTGCGGCTCTGGTCGTTGCGTCGGCGACTTTCATGGGCCTGATCGCCGTCTACGGCGGCGGCACTCTCCTCCGCAAACTGACGGCTCTGGCGTCAATCGGTTATGCCTTTCCGGGGACAATCCTTGCGGTTGGCGTCGTAACCGCGGCGGGGCTGCTGGATCGGGGGATGGCCTCGCTTACCGGATACCTGTTCGGACACGCGCAAGGCGGATGGGTGACAAGCGGTATCGGATTGGTCGTGGTCGCCTGCGTTGTCCGCTTTCAGGCTGTCGGCTATGGAGCGGTAGCGTCCGGCCTGCAGCGGGTACCGTCAAATCTCATTGAGGCTGGCCGGACCCTGGGGCGCACATTGACCGGAGGCCTGGTCGAAATCGTTGCTCCGTTGATCCGGACTTCGGTGGCGGCGGGTGGCGTCCTCGTCTTCGTCGACGTGATGAAGGAACTGCCGATGACGCTTCTGTTGCGGCCGTTCAATTACGAGACGCTGGCAACCTTTGTCTATCAATACGCCAAGGATGAACTTTTGGAGGAAGCCGCCCTTCCGGCTCTTCTGATCATTGCGGCGGGCATCCTGCCGGTGATAGTTCTGAGCCGCGCGATATCCGCTTCCCGACCCGGACATCGCCGCCCCGCCTGAGGTCGGCATCGCGAGTCCGAAAATGAGTGCTGAGGCTGCAATTTCTGCGGCGGAACGCCGGAGCCTGTTCCTTCGGCTTTCCGGCTTCTACGGCACCTTCTTCCTGCTGTTCGGCGTTCTGCTGCCGTTCCAGCCGGTCTGGCTCGACAGCCGCGGGCTTGGCCCGATTGAGATCGCGTCGATCATGGCTGCCGTCTTCTGGGTAAAACTGATCTCGCATCCGCTGGTAGCGCATATCGCGGACCGGCGCGGCCAGGGACGGTGGCTCTCCATCATACTGGCCATGCTGTCGCTCTGTACCTGCCTCGCCCTGACCGGCGCCACCGGGTTCTGGCCAATCGCCCTGCTCTGCGGCCTGTTTGCCGCGCTCTATAATCCGATCCTGCCGGTGATGGAGAATACCGCGCTCCGCGTGGTGCGTGATGCGAAGCTCGATTATGGCCGGGTCCGGCTCTGGGGATCCATCAGCTTTATCGTCGGAACGACTGCGACAGGCGCCTTCCTCTCGGGCCGCGATCCGGGCTGGATCATGTGGATTGCCGCCGGTGCGGTCGGCACGATCCTGTTCGCCTGCTGGGGCATGCCGGAACGCGCCCGCCCGGCAACGACAAGCCGCAGCAACCCGCTCTCCCTGCTGGCACGACCGGACTTCCTGCTGTTTGTCGCCACTGCCGGGCTGCTTCAGGTCAGCCATGCGGTCTATTACGCATTCGGCTCCATATCCTGGCGCAATGCCGGGCTGGACGAGAGCATGATCGGGTTTCTCTGGGGTATCGGTGTTGTCGCCGAAGTCCTGCTGTTCGCCTTCGCCGGGCGGTTCTCCCGCAAAATCGGCCCGCTCGGCTTCCTCGCCCTCGCCGCTATCGGCGGGCTGATCCGCTGGCCGCTCACTCCGCTGACCAACGATCCGCTGCTGCTGGTGCCGCTACAATGCCTGCACGCCCTCACCTTCGGGGCGGCGCATCTGGGGGCGATGGCTTATCTCACCCGCGCCATCCCGGATCATCTCGGTGCCACTGGCCAAAGCCTCTATTACGCGCTGACCGGCGGCGTGCTGATGGGCATGACGATGCCGCTTGCCGGCATGATGTATGAGGATGTCGGTACCGCCGCCTATAACGCGATGGGCGCCTGCTCGGGACTGGCCCTGCCGGGGTTGTTCATTCTGTGGCGAATGCAGAAAAGGAAGACAGCCGAGGCTTCGGTCTAATTCAGGCCGCCTGCCGCCTCGGCACCAGCTCCGCCGCCTCACGGATCAATTCCGGTCGGGCATCTTCGCGAAAGGCATTTTCGGACAGATGGCGGCGCCACGCGCGGGCACCCGCACAGCCCTGGAACAGTCCAAGCAGATGCCGGGTGATACTCTTCAGCGGCACGCCCTCAGCCATGCGGCGGGCGGCATATTCCACCATCGCATCCGCCACATCCCAGGGGGTAAGATCCGTCTCGCCAGCATCGTAGAACCGGCGATCCACATCGGCCAGGACCCAGGGTGTCTGATAGGCCGCGCGGCCAATCATCACGCCATCGACATGCGCGAGTTGGGCTTCGGCTTCATCGAGCGTTGAGATACCGCCATTGATCGAGATCTGAAGCGCGTCAAACTTCTGCTTCATGGCATGGACCAGCGGATAGTCCAGCGGCGGCACGTCCCGGTTTTCCTTCGGGCTGAGGCCCTGCAGCCAGGCCTTGCGGGCATGCACGATCACGTGACGAGACCCGGCGTCAGAAACCTGACGGATGAAATCCGGCAATACCGTCTCCGGCTCCTGATCGTCCACCCCGATGCGGGACTTCACAGTGACAGGAATGGACACGGACTCGCTCATCGCCTCGACGCAACGGGCGACCAGATCGGGCTCCCGCATCAGACAGGCACCAAAACTGCCGGACTGCACCCGGTCGCTCGGGCAGCCGACATTGATGTTCACTTCCGAATAGCCCCAGTCCTCGGCCATACGGGCACACTCGGCCATGGCATCGGGCTCACTGCCGCCAAGCTGCAGCACGAGCGGATGCTCGGACGCGTCATATCGCAGGAAGCGCTTGGCGTCGCCGTGCAGCAAGGCGCCAGTCGTCACCATCTCGGTATAGAGGACCGCATGCCGGCTGATCTGCCGCAGGAAATAGCGGTCATGCCGGTCGGTCCAGTCCATCATCGGTGCGACGGATATGCGGTGAAGCTCAGTCACGTCTCTTTTGGTCCATGGCTGCAATCTGCCTCTTCATATCGTCTAGCAGGCAGGGATTCCAACGGGAAATCGGCAGACCTGATCTGCATTTAGCCGAGTGCACGGGCCCGGATCAGAACTCCTCGTGCTCTTCCAGCACGTTATGCAGAGCGTACCAGCTCGCCTTGTCGGATAGCCAGATGTGCCGCACCTCCTCCGATCCCGGATCCGTATCGAGCGTCCCAAGACGCAGGATGACATGACCCGTGCCCTGTTTCTTCGCATAGATCTGCGAGCCGCAAGTGCCGCAGAAATGACGCAGCTTTCCAGGCGATGACTCGAAGGATTTCATGTGCTCCCGACCGGAGAGCACGAAATCTTCATCGGCGACCCCGGCTACGCTGGAAAAGGCACTGGCATGGGCTTTCCGACATGTGGAGCAATGGCAATGCACGATGTCCCCGACCTCGCCCGTCACCTCATATGTCACAGCTCCGCAGAGGCAACTTCCTTCAACCATCCGCTTGTCCCTTTTGACTACCTCACAGAAAAGTGCCGGACAAAATCCGGGTCCGGCTCGATGCCGAGCCCCGGCCCTCCCGGCAGACCGACGCTACCGCCGCTTTCCTTCACCTGCTCGCCGACCCGGAGCGGTTCGGTCAGCAACTCCTCGCGGAACCGGTTCGGCGTGGTGTCATATTCCAGCATCGGCTGGACCGGGTGTGCCCCTCCCGGCAGGTCCGGCAACGCGGCCAGCAGATGCATGTTGGTTGCGACGGCCACTGCCGAGCCCCAGACATGGTTCACGATCGGCATGAAGTGAGCTTCGGCCAGCGCCCGGACTTTCAGATATTCAGTGATACCGCCAAGCCCGCAGACTTCCGGCTGCAGAACATCGACGCAGCGGTTATGGATCAGATCGCGGAAGCCCCAGCGGGTGAACTCACCCTCCCCTCCGGCAATCGGCATGTCGAGGGCAAGGCAGAGGTCGCGATAGCCCTGCCTGTCCTCCGGCGCGACCGGCTCCTCGAACCAGGCAACGCCGAGCCGCTCCAGTTCGCGCCCGAGCGGTATCGCTTCCCGTGCCGTATAGGCATGGTTTGCATCAACCATCAGCCCGATGTCGGGGCCAATGGCGTCGCGGACGGTTTCGACCAGCGCGATGTCCTCTTTCACGCCGCGCCCGACCTTCATCTTCATGGCCTTGTAGCCGGCTGCGCTGATCGCCGCGCTCTCGACAGCGAAGCGCTCCTTCAGGTCAGGCACCCTCTGCAGCATCATGCCGTAGCCATAGACCTGGATACGGTCCCGAAAGGCACCGCCGAGCAACCGGTAGACCGGCACGCCGTGGATCTTGCCGGCCAGATCCCAGAGCGCGATATCGACGCCGGAGAGAGATTGGATCGGCATGCCCTTCTGTCCGTGATCTCGCAGAAGGTTGTAGACCTTGTGCCAGATCACCTCGCGCTCAAGCGGGTCCATGCCGAGCACCATCGGCTGGATCACCCGTTCAACGATGGCCTTGTTGGCGAAAGCGATATCGCCGCCACCGAAACACTCGCCCCAGCCAACCACCCCCTCGTCCGTGGTGATCTCCACCAGATGGGTGGTGCGCTTCAGGTAATATTGCTGGGAATAGCCGAGCTCTTCATCGAGATCGTACTGGAGCACATGGCTCCGGATGCCTGTGATCTTCATGCGCGACAGACCTGCAGTGTTGCCAACACGGGAAGCCTAGATCATCCGGGATCACCCGGGCCATGGCCTTTTCACGGAACGATCCAACTCCCGACGTGAAGCGGCCGTGCCGGGCCGCCTCATGCGACGGATCAGGACGGAACGTCGTAAGCGGTGATTGTCATGTCAGCCGCTTCCTCGCGCAGCGGAATGATCGCCTGATAGGCGTCCGAAGCGTACCAGGCTTTCAAGTCCTGCATGCTCGGGAAGGAGGCTATGCCCGTCGCCTGATGATTGGCATCACCGCCGGTCAGAACCGCCCCTGCTTTCCCGCGCATCACCATTTCACCGCCAAACGGCTTGAAGGTTTCCGCGGCTTGCTTTGAGTAGTCCTGCATCTTGGCCGGGTCCTTGACTGCAACCACAGCTACAAAAAACGCCGTCATGAATATCTCCTCATTCCCTGAGCACTCGACAGAACTTGCCGGGCACGTTATGTACAGTTATGGATAAAACACGCGTCCAACGTTTTGTCCACTGCTGTATAAAAAATATTTTCGTGAGTGATTTGGCCCGCCCGAGCAAATTTGACAGAGACGAAGCCGTCGATACGGCCATGGAAATCTTCTGGCGGGAGGGCTATGAGGCCTGCTCCGTCAAGGCGCTTTCAGAACGTCTCGGGATCACCCGGTCAAGCTTCTACAACGCGTTTGGCAGCCGTGAAGAGCTGTTCCGCGAAGCGCTGACCCGCTATGGCGAACAGGCGCCGGACCGGGCTTTCGCAAGAGACCCTGCTTCAGCGGGCAGCGTCCGCAGGCTGATCACGCAGACGTTCCGCGCCGCATGTCACGCACGCGCCACCGACCCCGATGCGAAGGGCTGTTTCTCTGTGAAAAGCGTGGCTGAACTCTGCAATCGTGACGAAGCGCTCGGCCCGATGCTCGATGAGATGATCCAGGCCAATGTCGCTCGGCTGGAACGATTGCTTGAATTCGGCAAGGCGACCGGCGAGCTCTCCTCCGGGCTCGACCCGCACGCCACTGCGCTCGCGCTAAAGACCGTGTTGGTTGGCCTCAATGTCGTCTGCAAGGTGATCCGCGAGGAGGACGAACTCTGGCTTTCCGCCCGCACCGCCCTCAAGGCCCTCGACCTGTTTGAGGAAGATACCGCGGCCTGACGTGCGTTAGCCGCGAGCGGCCCGGGCACTGCGCCGGGTCGCCAGCAGCAGGTTGGTCTCGGAGTTCGCAATGCCTTCGATCAGCCTGATACGGCGCAGCACATCGTCAAAATCCATCAGGGTTTCGGCACCGATCTCGGCGATAAGATCCCACTTGCCGTTCGTACTGTGCACCGCGCCGACTTCACCAATGCCGGTGAGCTGGCGCACCACGTTCTCCGTCCCGCGCCCCTCGATCTCGATCAGCATGATGCCGCGTACCGGCATTTCCGACGCATCCCCGCGCAGCACCACCGTATAGCCGAGCACATGTCCGTCGCGCTCCAGCCGCTCCAGTCGGCTGCGCACCGTGGCGCGCGACACCCCGACCGTACCGGCAAGCTCGGAAATCCCGGCCCGCCCGTCCCGGCGCAGCGCAGCGATCAGTTTTTGATCAACAGCATCCATATTTCATATCGTCACATAATGATTACCAATTTGATCATATCATGGACCAAATTGCGCAAATTGCCATCTATTTTGCGCCAGAGACTTGCCCACATACTGAACCAAGTTCGATGCGGGCAGATGATCCGCACAATTTCATGGAGCCGAGAATGACCGATCACCGTTCCTGCGTTCTTGTCGGCGCCCCTGTTCAGATCGGGGCAGGCCAGCCGGGCTGCCTCATGGGGCCTGACGCGTTCCGCACTGCCGGGCTCGGCCGGGCGCTGGAAAGCCTCGGCCATAGCGTCGAGGATCTCGGGAACTGCACCGCTGCCACGCTTCCGGAACGCAGCCATCCGAACAAGGCGATCAAAAACCTGACGGAAACCGCTGGCTGGGTGGAGACGCTCACCGAAGCCGCCTATCAGGCCAAGCAGGGTGGACGCACACCGATCTTCCTCGGCGGCGACCATGCACTGGCGGCGGGAACCCTTCCCGGTATCGCCAAGGCCGCCAAGGAAGAAGGCCGCGAGCTTTTCGTGCTCTGGCTCGACGCCCATACCGACTATCACGACCTGAACAGCACCGAGAGTGGCAACCTGCATGGCGTGCCGGTCGCCTATTTCACCGGCCGGGACGGCTTCGACAGTTATTTCCCTCCTTTGGAAGCGCCCGTGAAGCCCGAAAACATCACCATGATGGGCATCCGCTCCGTCGATCCGGCGGAACATCGAGAATTGCTGGACCAGCCAATCGAAGTGATCGACATGCGTGCCATCGACGAGCATGGCGTCAACACACTGCTCAAGGATTTCCTGGCGCGGGTCGAAGCGGCGGACGGCATCATTCATGTCAGCCTCGACGTCGATTTCCTCGATCCCGAGATCGCGCCGGCGGTCGGCACCACCGTTCCCGGCGGCGCGACTTTCAGGGAGGCGCATCTGATCATGGAGAAGCTGAACGATTGCGGGCGCGTCGGCTCCCTTGATCTGGTCGAACTGAATCCGTTTCTCGACGAGCGCGGCAAGACCGCGCGCCTCATGGTCGACCTGGCCGCGAGCCTGTTCGGCCGCAAGGTCATGGACCGGCCGACACGTTCCTTCTGATACCCCGAACCACGGAGACAATCATGGCAAACGCCGCAGACTTCATCGCCACCGAACAGCGCCTCGGCGCGCACAATTACAAGCCGCTGGACGTTGTGCTGTCCCGAGGCGAAGGCGTGCATGTCTGGGACGTGGACGGCAAACAGTATCTCGACTGCCTGTCAGCCTATTCGGCGGTCAACCAGGGGCACTGCCATCCGAAGATCTTCGAGGCCATGGTCGAGCAGGCCAAACGCATCACCCTGACCTCCCGCGCCTTCCATAACGACCAGCTCGCCGGTTTCTACGAGGACATCGCCCGGCTCACTGGCTCCCACAAGGTGCTGCCGATGAACTCGGGCGCCGAAGCAGTTGAGTCCGCCATCAAGGCGGTCC
This sequence comes from Nisaea sp., assembly GCF_034670185.1. Classification (NCBI taxonomy): domain Bacteria; kingdom Pseudomonadati; phylum Pseudomonadota; class Alphaproteobacteria; order Rhodospirillales; family Thalassobaculaceae; genus Nisaea; species Nisaea sp. Next base: position 395,283 of record NZ_JAXMNY010000003.1, on the reverse strand, counting down.
GGAAATGGGGCTATGAGCAGAAGGGCGTGGAGGAGAACAAGGCCGAGATCATCGTCTTTTCCAACAACTTCCACGGCCGCACAATCGGTGTTGTCGGCTTCTCCACTGATCCGGTCGCACGCGGCGGTTTCGGCCCGTTCGCGCCTGGCTTCCGGGTGGTCAAGTTCGGCGACATCACGGCTTTCGAGCAGGCCATCACACCGAATACCGTAGCCGTACTGATAGAACCGATCCAGGGCGAGGCCGGCGTGATCATTCCGCCCACAGGCTACCTGAAGCGGATGCGGACGCTCTGTACCGAGCACAACATCACCCTGATCCTGGACGAGATCCAGTCAGGCCTTGGCCGCACTGGCAAGATGCTGGCCGAAGAGCATGAGGAGATCGAAGCGGACGTGACACTGGTCGGCAAGGCGCTGTCCGGCGGTTTCTACCCGGTCTCGGCCGTGCTTTCGAATACCGAAGTTCTCGGCGTCCTGCAGCCGGGCCAGCATGGCTCCACCTTCGGCGGCAATCCGCTAGCCTGTGCCATCGCCCGGGCCGCGCTCGACGTGCTGGTGAGCGAGGGAATGATCGAGAATTCCGCAGAGCAAGGCGCCTATTTCAAAGCCGGGCTGGAAAACATCCGCTCCAACGCTGTGAAGGAAATCCGGGGGCGCGGCCTGATGCTGGCGGTCGAGCTTCAACCGGAAGCGGGCGGCGCCAAGAAATACTGCGAGGCCCTGAAAGAGCGCGGCATTCTGGCAAAAGACACGCACGAGCATTCAATCCGCATCGCCCCGCCGCTGGTCATCACCCGCGATCAGGTCGACTGGGCGCTCGAGCGGTTCCAGGACGTGCTGACCAACATTCACTAATCGGCGGACGAAACCCGCGCCAGCATCCGGAGCCCGAAGAGACCCGGCTCCGGATGCCGGATGCGATAGACCGGAATAGCCGAGAGATATTCGCTCATCCGGCCCTCTCCGACGAAATGCGCTCGGAACAGATCCTCCCGGAAAGCTTCCCCGGCGTGGCGCAAAACACCACCTGTCAGGTAAACGCCGCCTCGAGCACCGATGGTAAGGGCAGCATTGGCGGCGACGGCACCTAGAAAGATCGCGAACCGGTCCATCGCCTCCCGCGCGATCGGACATTCCGCGTCCACCAGCCTTGCCATGACCTCTTCGCCGGCCCCAGCCCGTATCGCGGCGCCGCCCCGCTCCGCGAGGACATTGAACAAAGCCGCAAGGCCCGGACCGGAGAGAACGGTCTCCGCGGAAACAGGGCCATTCCGGCGCAGCATCCGATGAATCTCCGCTTCATCCTCATCCCGGCACGGCAAATCGACATGGCCGCCCTCTCCGCCCGGGGTCGTCCATTTTCCGTTCGCCAGTACGACCGAGCCGACACCAAGACCGGTGCCAGGGCCGAGCACCAGCTTGGGAGCCGTCAACACCTGCACACCCGCCTGCACCGTCTCCAGATCCTCGTCCTCGAGATAGGGCAGGGCCGCCGCGACGGCGGAGAAATCATTCATCAGCAGGAACCGGTCCCAGCGATAGCGCTCCGCCACAGCATTTCGGGAAAAGCTCCAGGGACTGTTAGTCAGCGAGAAGCAATCTCCGGACACCGGGCCCGCCACCGCCAGCAGCGCGGAAGTCGGGCGGGCGGGAGCGGGCAAGCCGCCCAGATATTGATCGAGAACTGATTCCAGTCCGGGATGATCCGCTGTCCTGAACCGGACCTCGGCTTCAATGGAGGTGCCGTTTGTCAGGGCAAGACGCAGGTTCGTCCCGCCGATATCGCCGATCAATGTCCTTGCGGTCATGCACTACCCGCCGCGCGCGGCGCGGTCCGTCCCTATAAATTCACACTCACGGGGTACCGGAAGCCACCATCCCGCGCAACCGGGACTCAGCAACAGCTCCCGGCTCAACCGTCAGCCGGACCGGGCTATAGGCTCTGACATTGCCGGGATTTCAGGCTCCTGACGAAGGCGTGATTTCACACACCGGGCCGGAACAGGCATATGCTTAACCTTGGTGAAATCGGGAAATACCAATGGAAAGCATCTATTACGTCCTCTCCTGGGCCTGCCACCGGCGCTGCAAGCATTGCTACGAGGAAAAGTTCCGGCCCTATGTCCGCGACGAGCTGAAAGCAGTTGTCGGCGCGGCGCAGGAGAATTTCCCGCGGATTATCGCGAACCTTCCTGAACGCCTGACCTATCTCGACCTCGAACAACCGGACGACAATGCGCCAGGCGGCTATGTCGAGCGAAACAGCCGGATCATTGTCTCTGGCGGCGAGGTGCTGATCGATCCGGTGCGAGAGACGATCCTCTATCCCGCGCTGGAAATGATCCGGGATAAATACAATACACAGGGCGGTGTCAGGCTGGTGGTTCAGACCACGGGCGATCTGCTCACCGAGAAGATCATCGACGAGCTGCTGGAGCGCGGCATCTACATGATCTCGGTCGCGGGGATGGACGATTTCCACGTTGGCATGGAAGGCGAGAAGCGGGTTCCGCTACAGGAACAGCTGACCCAGTGGTTCAAGGCTGCCGGCATGCGCGACTTCGTGCATGAGCCGTCCAAGCGAGCCTGGGAAGATGACGGGCCGGCCTTTTCCTTCTTCGGCGCGACGGAGGATGCCTGGATTGGAAAAATCTGGCCGCGCGGCCGAGCCTGGAAGAACGGCCTTTCGAAAGCCACGATCAGCGACAATTTCTGCAATGTCTGGTCCGGCGGCCTGAACTTCCTGAACCGGCGCTACTCCGGCTCCGAGGTCTCCATCGATCCGAACGGCGACGTCTTCCCCTGCTGCCTGAAGACCAAGGCGCCACTCGGCAACCTGACGGAAGAGCCGCTGGAAGACATCATCGACAGCCTGGTCGGCCACCCGGCCTTCGAGGCAATCTCGATGGGCCATCCGGAGCGCATGGGCATCGCCCACGGCTGGGATGTCGAGACCTTCCTGAAGAAGTCAGAGACCATCACCGTAAAAGGGGAGCCCTATCGCAACCTTTGCATCGGCTGCGACCGGTTCCATACCGAAGTACTTGCCGGCGTGCTAGAGACGGCACGGCACCAAAGACTGTCCGCAAGGAGCCAGGACGCAGCCGACTAGCGCGGACCGCTCGTCGCCAGCAGGACCGTGTAGACACTTTTGGTCGCGGTAATGAAAAGCCGGTTCCGCTTCGGCCCTCCGAAGCAGAGGTTCGAGACAACTTCGGGGACAAGTATCTTGCCGATCAGGTCGCCGTCCGGCGTGTAGCAATGCACACCGTCCGCCGCACTGGTCCAGATCTTCCCCTTGTTGTCGAACCGGAACCCGTCGAAGACGCCGGCCTCGCATTCGGCAAACACATCGCCGCCCCGCAGCCGGTTATCGTCCGTAACGTCGAACACGCGAATATGCTTCGGCGCGCCCGGATAGCGCGTCGCTCCGCTGTCCGCGATGAAGAGCTTCGTCTCGTCGAGCGAGAAAGCGAGACCGTTCGGGCAGGTAAAATCGTCTGTCACCTGAGTGATCGCACCCGTTGTACCGTCGATCCGGTAGACGTGCTGCCCGCCGATCTCTTCGTCGCCTTCGAAACCCTCATAGTCGGATTCAATGCCGTAGGCCGGATCCGTGAACCAGATCGATCCGTCCGATCTCACAACCACATCGTTCGGACTGTTGAAGCGTTTCCCTTCGAACCGGTCGGCAAGCGTCTCGATAGAGCCATCGTGGTTCATGCGCGTGACACTCCGGCTGCCGTGCTCGCAACAGATCACCCGGCCCTCGCGATCAAGGGTGCTGCCGTTCACATTGGCGCCCTCGTTGATGCGGAACTCGCCGACCGCGCCGCTGCATTCGTCCCAGCGCAGGCGGCGGTCGTTGGGGATATCACTCCAGATGAGCGACTTGTAGGCCGGGACATAGACCGGCCCCTCGGTCCATTTACCGCCGGTCCAGATCTGCTCGACGGTCTCGATCGCCTTGACGCATCGGCGGAAACGATCGTCACGGATCTCGTAATCGCTCGCACTCATTGTTGTTTTCTCCCCGCATGAAACCCCGGTCTTCCCATTGTCTTCACAAATCGGCAGGCTCGCTATGACAAAAGAAAATGCATTGGGGGGAACAATGGAACACCGTTACGACGCAAACGCGCTCACGGCCTTCGCCACAGGTCTGTTCGAAGCCGCGGGTCTCGATCGAGACAAGGCAGGTACAATCGCCCCCCTGCTCGTCGAAGCCGATCTTATGGGCCATACGACCCACGGCCTGCAGCTCTGCGCCCCTTATCTGAAAGCGCTTGAGGACGGCACCATGCGCAAGGAAGGTGGCCCGGAAGTGCTGAGCGACCGGGGCGCCGTGGCGACCTGGGACGGCCGCCGCCTGCCCGGCGTCTGGCTCACTGCCCGGGCGGTGGATCAGGCCGTCGAACGCGCGAAGCTTTACGGCACCGCGAGCATCGCCATCCGGCGCAGCCACCACATCGCCTGTCTCGCGGTCTTCCTGGAGCGGGCAACACGGGATGGCTGCATGGTGCAGATCACGTCTTCCGATCCGGCCGTTGCCAGCGTCGCTCCCTATGGCGGCACCGAGCCGCTCTTTACACCGGACCCGATTGCGGTCGGCATCCCCACCAGCGGCGACCCGATCCTGATCGACACAAGCGCCTCCATCACCACGAACGGGCTGACCGGCCGGTTGCACAGTGAGGGAAAGAAGCTGCCTGGAAAATGGGTCATGGATGCGGACGGCACGGCAAGCGACGACCCGGGCGTTCTCTTCACCGATCCCCCAGGCACGATCCTGCCCATCGGCGGCCAGGAGTATGGACACAAGGGCTACGGTCTGGCGCTGATGATTGAAGCTCTGACGCAAGGACTTGCCGGACATGGTCGCGCAGACCCTGCCGATGGCTGGGGTGCCGGCGTGTACATTAACGTATCCGATCCAACCGCGTTCTCGGGTAGAGACGCCTTCAACCGGCAGATCGACCACATCGTCGCGAAATGCCTTGCCACCAAGCCCGCCACTCCCGGAACCCCGGTGCGCCTGCCCGGACAGAACGCGATCCGGAAGCGCCGCGACGGCCTGGAGAATGGCGTACCGCTTTATTCCGGCATCATGGAGGCGCTGCAGCCATGGGCTGAGAAATACGGGATTCCTGCGCCATCAAACCTCGCCCACGTCTAAAGCGGGTCAAATTCAAGATCGCGCAACCAAGCATGCCATAACCCATATTAATTTTATGCGAATAGCCTTCCTAATTCTTGCAATGACAATTTTTGCCTGCAATGCTGTTCGTCCCCAATCGGTCCGGACAGTCAGTCCGACGGCTGCGCGGCCCGCCCAACTTTCGCTCGCAGTCCAGAAACCGGCCTAACGAACAGGAGTGGACATGAAGAAATTTCTTGCTGCGTCAGCGTTGGCTTCGCTGGCGCTTGTCTCTGCTATTCCAGCGGCTCTCGCTGGCAAGGCAGACGACACACTGAACATCGTGTGGGAACGCGAACTGGAGAATGTTGACAGCTACTTCAACACCGCCCGTGAAGGCATCATCGTTACCCGCCTGACCTGGGACGGTTTGCTGTACCGCGATCCGAAGACGATGGATTACGTGCCGCTGATCGCGAAATCCTTCAAGTGGGTAGATGATACCACGCTCGAGTTCGAGCTGCGCGAAGGTCTCACCTTCCACAATGGCGAGGAACTCGACGCCGACGACGTGGTCTTCACGTATAACTGGGTCGCGAATCCGGATAGCGGCGTGAAGACCCAGCGCAATGTGAACTGGATCAAGGAAGCCAAGAAACTGGACAAGTACAAAGTCCAGGTGATGCTGAAAGAACCGTTCCCGGCCGCTCTTGAGTTTGTTTCCGGATCTGTCCCGATCTATCCGCAGGACTACTATTCTAAAGTCGGTCCGGACGGCATGGGCCAGAAACCCGTCGGCTCCGGCCCTTACAAGATCACCGAAGTGGAACCCGGCAAGAAGATCGTCTGGGAAAAATTCGATGGCTACATGAAGGACGGGCCGAAAGGCGCGCCGACCATCGGCAAGATCGTCCAACGCACGATCCCGGAACGCAACACCCAGATCGCAGAGCTTCTGTCTGGCCGGGCCGACTGGATGTGGCGGGTGCCCGCGGACCAGGCCGACCGCCTGAAATCCTCAGGCAAAGTCCAGATCATCAACGAGGAAACCTTCCGCATCGGCTACATCACCATGGATGCGGCGGGTATCACAGGCGACACACCGCTGAAGAACCCGCTGGTTCGCAAGGCGATCTCCTATGCCATAGATCGGAACGCCATCGTCGAGGCGCTGGTCCGCGGCAAGTCGCAGGTGGTGAATTCCGCATGCTTCCCCAGCCAGTTCGGTTGCGAGAGCGATGTGACAAAGTACCCGTATGACCCGGCCAAGGCGAAAGCGCTGCTGGCGGAAGCCGGATACCCGGATGGCTTCGCCATCGATTTCTATGCCTACCGGAACCGGGACTACGCCGAAGCGATGCTTAACTTCTTGAGCGAGGTCGGGATCAAGGCCAACTTCAGCTATCTGAAGTACGCGGCCCTGCGTGACAAGATCCGGTCCAAGGAAGTCCCGATGGCCTTCATGACCTGGGGATCCTACTCGATCAATGATGTATCGGCGATCACCAGCCATTTCTTCACGCACGGCAAGGACGACCTTGCCCTCGATCCGAAAGTGAAGGAGCTGCTGCAGAAGGGCGACACCACGGTGGATTCGGCAGTCCGCAAGCAGGCCTACAGCGAAGCGCTCAAACTGATCGCCGAGCAGGCCTACTGGTTGCCGCTGTGGTCCTACAACACGAACTACGCCTTCTCGAACGACGTCGATTTCACGCCGACATCCGACGAGATTCCGCGGTTCTTCACGGCATCCTGGAAATAACCAGATCATCTTTTCGCCCCCGCTCCGGCCTGAACGCCGGGGCGGGGGTCCTTAATTATAATCCGAGCTGGTAAAAACCGGCCTTACGGGATTTGAGGCATGCTGGTCTACACCCTGAAACGACTGTTTCTGGCTCTGCTCGTCGCCATGACGGTGTCAGCCATTACGTTCTCGTTGACCTATCTTGCGGGCGATCCGGCCATTTCCATGGCTGGCGAGACGGCCAGCGACGCTGACATCGAGTATATCGAGAAGCTTTACGGCTTCGACCGTCCAATTGTGGTGCAGTATTTCGAATGGGCGCTCAACGCGTTCCGCGGCGATTTCGGAGAGAGTTACTACTTCAGGATCCCAGTTGCCGACTTGTTACTGGAGCGCCTGCCCGTCTCCATGACCCTCGGTGTCTCGGCCATCAGTTTTGCGATCCTGTTGTCGATCCCCCTCGGTGTGCTTGCAGCCATGCGCCCGAACAGCCTGCTTGATCGCCTTGCCCTCGGCATTTCCGTCGTTGGGCAGGCCATGCCGAGCTTCTGGTTCGCGTTGGTGCTGATCGTCATGTTCGCCGTCTGGTACCCGATCTTTCCGACCACCGGGTCGGAGACCTGGGTGCACTTCGTCCTGCCGACCATTGTGCTCGGCTACTATGCGACACCTGCCATCATGCGACTGACCAGGACCGGTATGCTTGAGGTACTGGGCTCTGATTACATACGCACGGCCCGGGCCAAGGGACTGCCACAGCACGTCATCCTCTTCAAACACGCTCTGCGCAACGCCGTGATCCCCGTCGTATCGCTGGCCGCCGTCCAATTCGGCTTCATGCTCGGCGGCTCGATTGTGATCGAGAGCATCTTCGCGTTGCATGGTGCCGGTTACCTCGCCTGGGAATCGATCGGACGGAACGATCTGCCGGTTGTGCAGGCCGTGGTTCTGGTTTTTTCGCTATTCTATATCGTCCTGACATTCCTTTCGGATCTGCTGAACGCTTGGCTCGATCCGCGTATCCGGGTGGGCTGAGAACATGACCACAACTATCGCCAATCGTGGCCTGCCCGCTGCGGAAGACATCGTCGGACCGACACCGGGCCAACAGCTGAGACGTCGTATATTCGGTCACCGGGGCCTGATGATCGGCGGCGGCATACTCGTCATCATGTTTCTGATGGCGCTCACGGCGCCGTTTTTGGCGCCTCACGATCCCTATTTCCAGGAACTTCTGGCCCGTGTGAAGCCGCCTGTGTGGACGACGGGCGAGTGGAAACACGTGCTCGGCACCGACCAGCTTGGCAGGGACTACCTCTCCCGCATCATGTATGGCGCCCAGATATCCCTGCTGATCGGTTTCGCAGCCGCCTTCATTTCTGGCGTCATCGGCACAACACTGGGTGTGGCCGCAGGCTATTTCGGCGGCCGCGTCGACATGGTGGTGACTTTCCTTATCACCGTGCGCCTCTCCATGCCTGTGGTGCTCGTCGCACTCGCGGTCGTCGCTCTGATAGGCGGATCTCTTACGGTCGTGATCAGCGTGCTTGGGTTGCTGCTCTGGGATCGCTATGCCGTGGTCATGCGGTCGGCAACCATGCAAATTCGGCAAATGGACTATGTCGCAGCGGCCAAGGCCGTCGGGTGTTCAACGCCGCGCATCCTGCTGACTGAAATCATGCCGAATATCATGAACAATCTGATCGTGGTCGCGACCCTTGAGATGGCACATGCGATCCTGCTCGAAGCGGCGCTGTCGTTCCTCGGAATGGGCGTGCAGCCACCACTGCCCTCATGGGGGCTGATGGTGTCAGAAGGCAAGGACTACATCCTCTTTGAAGCCTGGATGATCACAATACCGGGTGTCGCCCTCTTCCTGCTGGTGCTCGCGATCAACCTCGTCGGCGACGGCATCCGTGACGTTACTGCACCGGAGAACAGAAACTGATGCAAGCCCCCCTCAACTCCCAAATTGGAGCGAAGCGTGTCAGCAGTTCTTGAAGTCAGCGGCCTTACAGTCGACATCCCGGTCCCCTCGGGTGACCTGCACGCAGTTCGCGGCATCGATTTCTCTGTCGATAAGGGGGAAACGCTCTGCATTGTTGGCGAATCCGGCTGCGGCAAATCCCTTACGTCCCTGTCCATCATGGGGCTGCTCCCGAAACGGGCCAAGGTCAGTGCGGACAGAATGCATTTCGTCGGCACCGATCTCCTCGGTATGAAGGAACGGGAATTGGCGGCCATTCGCGGTAACCGGATGGCAATGATCTTCCAGGAGCCGATGACTTCGCTGAACCCGGCCTACACAATCGGCAACCAGTTGATGGAACCGCTGATACGGCACAAGAATGCGAGCGACAAAGAGGCTCGGGACCGTGCCATCTACCTGCTCGAGCGGGTCGGCATCACGGCGGCAGCCAGCCGCCTCTCACAATACCCGCATCAGCTTTCCGGCGGTTTGCGTCAGCGCGTGATGATCGCCATGGCGCTGATGTGCGACCCGGAGCTGATCATCGCGGACGAGCCGACCACGGCGCTCGACGTCACCATCCAGGCGCAGATCCTGCACCTGCTGGCGGAGCTCCGGAAGGAGTTCAACTCGGCCCTGATCCTGATCACCCACGATCTCGGCGTAGTTGCCCGCGTCGCGGACAAGGTGGCCGTGATGTATGCCGGCAAGATCGTCGAGGCCGGTACGGTCGACGAAATCTTCAATCAGCCGCTGCATCCCTATACCCAGGGTCTGATCAACTGCATCCCGGTGCCCGGCAAGACCGCGCGCGGCTCCCGCCTCGGCTCCATCCCCGGCATCGTCCCGACCCTGATCGGCGACATTAAGGGATGCAGCTTCCGCAACCGCTGCGCCTTCGCGCATGGCGAATGCGACACGAAAGACCCCTTCCATACGCTGAGCCCGGGGCGCGGTTACCGCTGCACCCTCGATGTGCCCGCGTGTGAAGCTAATGCGAAGGAGCTGGTATCCGCATGACCGGACAGACCCCGCCCCCCGTCCTCGAAATGCGGGACGTGACGAAGACCTACATGATCCGCCGCGGCATCTTCAGCCCGAAGCAGCCGCTGCGGGCAGTGAATGGTGTTTCCCTGAAAATCGACAGAGGCGACGTCCTGGGCCTGGTCGGGGAATCCGGTTGTGGCAAATCCACTCTTGCCAAGATCCTGCTCGGTCTTGAGATGCCGACCGACGGGGAAATCATGATCGACGGCAAACCGGTCGATCGGGACGGCGACCGGAAAGCGATCGCCCGCCGCATCCAGCCGATCTTCCAGGATCCTTATTCGTCTCTCAACCCGCGCAAGACGATTGGCTCCATCGTTTCCCTGCCATTACGCGTCCACAAGGTCGGCGATCCGTTGTCATGGCGGAAATCGGTCGAGGACATCCTCGACATCGTCGGCCTGCCGCGCCGGGTCTATGACAGTTATCCGAACCAGCTTTCCGGCGGTCAGCGTCAGCGCGTCGCCATTGCCCGAGCCCTGATCATGAAGCCGGAAATCGTGATCTGCGACGAGCCGACCTCGGCGCTTGACGTCTCGGTGCAGTCCCAGATCCTGAACCTGCTGATGGATCTGCGCGAAGAGTTGAACCTCACCTACGTGCTGATCAGCCACAACCTCGCCGTGGTGGAGCATATCGCTACCAAGGTGGCGGTAATGTATCTCGGCCGGATCGTCGAGGAGACAGGCACCGAGGCCCTGTTCGACAAGGCGCGTCACCCCTACACAAAGGCGCTGCTCAGTTCCGTGCTGACGCCGGAGCCCGGTCTCGGCGTGCCGGACAGCGGTCTCGGCATCGCTTTCCCGAACCCGATCAACCCGCCCAGCGGCTGCACCTTCCACCCGCGCTGCGCCAAGGCGTTCGGCCCCTGCTCGGTAGACAAGCCGCCGGTCATTATGGATGCCGACGGCCGCGTGGAGTGCCACCTCTACGCCTGAGGCGCCGAGCGGCAGGGATGGGTCCCGATGCTTTACCGGACACTGCGACCTGACGACTTCGATGACGCACTGGCGTTGTATCGGGAATTGTCCGGAACGAGGCCGGTCGCGGACGGAGATTTCGGCCGGGATCGCTTCCGGGAAGTTCTCGATCGCGACGGTACCGCAATATACGGCGCCGAGATGGACGGAAGCATAGTCTCCATGGCGACAATCCACCTGATGCCGAACATGACCTATGGCGGCCGCCCCTATGCGCTGGTGGAGAATGTCGTGACCCTGAAGACGCATCAGGGACGGGGCATCGGACGTGGCGTGATGAACGCACTGATCGATGCGGCATGGGCTGCCGATGCCTACAAGGTCATGTTGCTGACCGGACGGCGCGCCGAGGCAAGCGGCTTCTATGAAAAACTTGGGTTCGATGGAGACGAAAAGCACGGGATGATCCTGCGCAAAGCCTAGCTCTCCGCATGATTTTCCTGACCGCGTCACGCTGTTGTCATGCTCCCCCGCTAAGGTTCCGGTCATTCCATCAGACATCTTGCCGGAACCGTCATGCCCCTTACCTTCGCGACCTACAATATCCAGTTCGGCCTCGGTCAGGACGGCGCCTTCGATACCGGCCGCATTGCCGATGCCGTCGCCGCTGCCGATATCATCTGTTTTCAGGAAGTGGTGCAGAACTGGCCACGGGACGATTATGAAGACCAGGCCGCCAGCATCGCGGAGCGGCTGAACCTGTTCTATGTCTTCGGCTCCAGCTTCAATGTGGATGGCAGCTTTCGGAACGAGAGCGGCAAGGTCGTGAACCGGCGCCGGACCTTCGGCAACATGGTGGCAAGCCGCTGGCCGATCACGGCGTCCCGCACCCTGCATCTGCGGAAGAAACCGTCACCGGGCGTATTCGACCTGCAGCGCTGTGCGGTGGAAGCGATTGTAGACGCTCCCTCGGGCCCGATCCGGGTCTACAGCACCCACCTGGCACACCAGGCACCGTCGCATCGCATGCCGCAGGTCGAGGCGCTGAGAGAGTATATCTTCCGCGCGCCCTACGAAGGCGGCCCGATTGACGGCCCGCATCCGCTTCCGCCGGAAGCGGCCTTCGACTGGACGGAAGGGCTGGCATTCGCACCGGCGCCGCGCTCCGCAATTCTCGCGGGCGATTTCAATTGCCGCCCGACATCCGAGGAATATGCCCATCTCTGCGGCGAGCCGCACCCGAAGCACGGACGGACCCGGCATTATGACCAGCTGGTCGATAGCTGGGTTGCCGCCGGTAACGGCGAGGAAGGCGTCTCGACCCTCTATACCCGGGACGCCGACTACAAGATCGACCATGTGCTGACGACAGACGATCTTGCGCCGAAGGTTACGAAGAGCTGGGCGGCGACGGACGAGATCGCTTCCGACCATTATCCGGTTTTTGTCGAATTCGACCTCTGACCGGCAAGGCGATTGGCGGCGGGACCGGTTGAACGGCTCGCCTCCCAGGCGCGTCTGAGGCTCCCGCCCTCGCCTTCGAACCGTTCGTCCAGCGGCGTGCATTCATGCATCCGGTCCGGCCGGAAATGCCTGAAGTCCTTCCGCAACCGGCACCAGGCCGCCAGCACGGCAACCTCGGCGTAGTAGATCAGGGCAATCGGCAGGACCTTGCGCCGGGTCAGGGAGCCTGCATCGCCTGCATAGACGATCTGCAAGGTGCGCTCTTCCCGGATCGCAGCCCGGATCTCTGGAAGCAGATCCAGATCCGGCGCGCCCCAACTACTCGTCAGCAAGGCCTCGCTAAGCGGTGTGGCGGCGTTGAGCTTGCGCGCGGCGCGCTCTGCCGCCCTCTTCAGCCCTGCATCACCCGTCCGCGCCAGCATGGACAATCCGACGGAGATGGCTTCCGCTTCCTCGATATCGAAATTGATCGGCGGCAGGTCATAACCGCGCTGCAGGACGTAGCCAATGCCGGGCTCACCCGCGACCGGTATCCGCATGGACTGAAGCGCCACGATATCGCGATAGATCGTCCGGACCGAGACCTCAAGCTGTTCGGCAAGGCGCGCTGCGATTACCGGAGTGCGGGCTCCGCGCAAAATCTGGATGACCTCGAACAATCTGTCAGTAGGACGCATTGATGAACGCCTTTCATACTGAAAAATAACAAATCATTCCTGACAGCATGCTGTCAGCAGGAAATTGATACTGAGTGCCAGCCCAGTTATCCCGCCGAGGAAATGCTGCCATGCTTATCAGTCTGTCCACGCCATCGCCACGCCTCCGGGGCGTCTGCCTTGTCAGCATCTCCGTTCTGTTCTTCAGCACAGCCGGTCTGTTCACGAAAGGCGTTCCGGAAGACGCCTGGACCATTGTCTTCTGGCGCGGTCTGACAGCCACCGGTTTCACTCTTGGCTATCTACTGATGACCAACGGCTTGCGACGGGAGCTTGCCAGCTTCGGCTGGCCCGCCCTGTTCGTCAGCCTGCTCGGGGCGAGCGGGTCAGCCGCCTTCATTTCGTCCTTTAAACTCACCAGCATCGCCAACGTCGCCCTGATCTACGCCACCGTGCCTTTTCTGGCTGCGATCCTCGCCTGGATTTGTCTGCGGGAACGACCGACGAGCAGAACAATACTTGCCAGCGGTGCCACCCTTGCAGGGGTTCTGATCATATTCGGGGGGTCTATAGGCGCCTCCAGCCTGAGAGGCGACCTGCTGGCGCTCTGGATGACCATAACCCTCGCAGGCTCAATGGTGGTCTATCGCCGGTGGCCGGAGACGCCGGCGGGGATACCCTCCGCTCTCTCTTCCATCGTGCTGCTTCCCGTCGCTCTGCTCGTAGCCGCGCCGCTCGATGCCGCGCCCGAATACATGCCTGCCATGACCGGTTTCGGTCTGGTCTTCGCGGTCGCGTCCGTCACGTTGATGGCTGGCGCCCGGCTGCTGCCCTCCGCCGAGACCGCCTTGCTCAGCGCTCTGGAAACACCTGTGGCGCCGCTGCTGGCATTCCTGATCCTGTCTGAAGTTCCCCCGACAGCGACCTTTATCGGTGGCGGCGTGATCTTGTCGGCCATCCTCTGGTCCCAATGGCCCCGAAGATAATGCCGGAAATCAGGTCCCGGCGCGCTTGCGCCGGGCGACCGCTTCGCGGTGCGCGATGTAGGAAATGCTGCCGACGATGATCGCCGCCCCGATCCAGGTAAAAATCTCCGGCACTTCACCGAAGATCGCGAAGCCGATCAGGGCGGACCAGACGAGCTGGACGAACTTGATGGGCTGGATCGCAGACATTTCCGCGACCTTGAAACCCTGGGTCATCAGCAGATGTCCAAGCGTCGCCAAACCGGCAGTGATGAAAACCAGTACGAGTTCTTCAACGGTTGGTGCCCGCCAGACATACAGAGCCGGGATAAAGGTGAAGATGGTCACGAAGACCGACAGGTAGGCGACCACTGCGGCGCCCGTTTCCGTTACCGTCAGTTTCTTCGCAACGATATCGGCGCAGGCAAAGATTGGCGCCGCGAGCAGCATGGCGACTGCGCCAGGATCCACGACCTCGAAACCCGGACGGATGATGACAAGGGCACCGAAGAGTCCGAGCGCAATGGCCACGATGCGGCGCAGGCGAATGACCTCTCCAAGGAACAGGGCGGCCAACAGCGTGGTATAGACCGGCGCCGTGAAGCCCATTGCCGTGACTTCAGCCAGGGGCATCCGCGACATGGCATAGAACCAGAGCAAAACACCGGAACCGTGCAGGAACCCGCGCAGGGCATGCATCAGCAGCTTGGCGCCGCGAAGATCCGATGGTCGCAGCTTCATAAAGAAGGGCGCCATGAAGAAAAGCGCGAAGGCATAGCGCAGGAACCCGGTCTGGATCGGGTCCAACGTGGCGCCGACATAGCGCACGATTGCCATGAAGCAGGAAAAGACCAACCCCGAAAGGGCGATCCAGATCATGCCCTGAACATTGGGCGGAATGGCGTTAAAGCGGGATCTCAGATCCCTGAAGACGATCAAAGGCATATTGGCCATTTGGAAATAATCATGGACCTTTGTCCATCATTACTCCTCCAAGAGGAAATGACAAAGGCCACTTCGCGGCACCGCTATCGGTGGATACCGGCATGAGACTCATCCACAGATCACGCATCCTCATCAGCCGACAATAGATGCAGCCGGGCCTTCTGTGCCCCCCGGATATGTTCCCGCATCAGACGCTCGGCACATTCAGGGTCTTTATCGGCAATCGCCTGAACGATCGCCGCATGTTCGGCTTTCGCCGCGTCGGAACGACCCTCTACACGCATCGTGGTCGGCCCCAGCAACGCCATTGCATCCTGCAGGACATTCAGTGTCTTCAGCAGGTACCTGTTGTGAGCGGCGTGATAGAGGCTTGTGTGGAAGCGGCGGTTATGACCGGCGACCGCCGCGGGAGGGCCTTCACCGGCGGGATCGATCGAGACGATTTCCTGAAGGATCGACACTTCCGCTTCCGAAGCACGATGGGCGGCGAGACCGGCGGCGGTGCCTTCCAGCACCTCACGCATGAAATAGAGTTCCATCACTGCCTGATGGTCGAGTTGAGAAATCACCATCCCGCGATAGGGAGCAAAACTCAGCAAGCCATCCGCCTCCAGACGGCGAAAAGCCTCGCGCACCGGCGTGCGGCTGACATCAAGGCGTGCTGCCATCTCGCTTTCCCGGACCCTTTCGCCCGGCTTGAGCTCGCCGGACCGAATCGCGTCCTTCAGCTTCAGATAGGCGGTCTCTCCACGCGGCTCACCTGCCGGCGCCGCATCGCCATCCTTTGCCATCCGCTTGCGCGTCATTGCCGCCCCCTCCCACGCCGACTTGCAGGCGCTCTTGATATTACGCAACGATACTGGAACGTTCGCCTCGCGCCCACCCCAATGGACCAGACACTGACTTGTCTCTGGCCCGGCGCGACGGCCTCGGCTACGGTGCGCGTCATCTTGCCTGGAGGGAACCCAACACGATGCCTTACGTCTATCCGATCCCCAACCTGCTTCCGCCCGAACTCGTCACCGAAATCCGGAACCGGCTGGAAGCCGAACCGGATAACTGGGTTGACGGCGCACAGACCGCGGGCCGCGAAGCCTCCAAGAAAAACAATCAGGAGCTTGCAGCGGACAGCGCGCTGCGCGTGCAGGTCTCGGACGCGATCACGACGGTCCTGCGCGATTATCAGAGGCGCGAATCCCTGCTCTTCACCTTTCTTGCCGCCCCCGCAAAGATCGGCACCTTCCTGGTCTCCAGCACGGAGACCGGCGGCGGATACGGCGATCACATGGACAACAACGTGATGAGCAAGGGAACATCGGAGGAACTTCGCTCCGATCTCTCCATGACGATTTTCCTATCCGACCCGGAAAGCTATCAGGGCGGTGAGCTGGTGATCGACAGCGACATGACCTTCGCCCCGAGCTTCAAGATGCCGGCGGGCGGCGCGGTGCTCTATGCCACCAATTCCATACACCGGGTCAACCCGGTGACGGCGGGTAAGCGCGTCGTTGCCGTGACCTGGATACAGAGCGAGATCGCCGACCCCTTCATGCGCCAGATGAACGCCGACCTGCTGCAATGTCTGAATGCTGTGTCGCAGAATGCCGAGCAGATACCGCAACTGGCGAACTTCCTGACACTGAAGCTGGAAAAAGTCCGGGGCAACCTGCAGAAGCGGCAACGCTGAGGGAAATCGTCCGGGCGGGATATCCTTCGGGCCAGCCGGAAGGTCTCAGACCTTCCGGTTTTTCTTGGTCGTGACGTAGGTACCGTCCTCGTTCTGCACCAGATCGACCACATCATCTTTCTTGGCCGTGTCAGGCGCGCCGGCGCCATTGCCCCGCGCGGCCTCCTTCAGCTTCTGCTTGCGCGCGGCATCGAGCCTGCCCACGAGTTTGAAGCCGTACCAGATCGCCGTGATGACGGCGACGAGCACGAAGATTTTCTGGATACTGAACATAACCCCGTTTTAGCTGATCGGCCCGGGAGTTCAAGACCCGGAATCGCGATCTATCACATACTTGACCACGCCGTGAGGATGGCCGGGGCTTTCCCGCCGTCCGGCAAAGGTCATTCCGATCTTCTCCAGCACGGCGTGCGAACCCCGATTATCGCCGCGTGAATGGGCAACCAGGACGGGTAGCTTCAACACATCAAGGGCGATATCGCGGATAGCTGACGCCCCTTCAGTCGCGTACCCTTTTCCGCGAAACAGCTCGAACAGGCCGTAGGAAATCTCCACCTCCGCACCGTCATCAGTGTAACGCAGACCGCATTCCCCGCAGAACGCGCCGCTCTCCCGCTCGATCAGCGCATAGAGACCAAAGCCATGCGTGCGCCAGTGCTCCATCAGAATATCGAACGCCAAGCTGGCAGCCACCGGATCACGCGCACCGTATTTACGGATCGCCATGACCCCGGGGTCGCCATAGAAGCGCACCATCTCGGCACGGTCGACTTCCTCGAACCGGCGCAAAAGAAGGCGTTCGGTTTCGATCCGTTCCGGAGCAGCCGACATCACCCGCCGCACCAGTCTTCCGCATAATGGGAATTACTTTGGTTGTTATTGAATTGCCTGCTCATGCAATCATCTCTCCGATACGATTATATACTATGCCGGTGTCCCGCGCCGACAACAGCCGAGGAGAAAGCGTATGAAAGCCGCAGAATTGTCACGTGTTGGTCCGGCAGAGGAAGTCGTGATCTGCCGCGAGGTTGCGGACGCACCCCCTCCGGGCAAGGGTGAAGCCAGTATCGATCTGATTGCCTGCTCGATAAATCCGGCGGACATCCTCGGCATCGAGGGCAATTACGCCAGCATTCCCGAGACGCCATCCCCGCTTGGCATTGAAGGTGCCGGGCGCGTGACCGCCGTCGGCACAGGGGTGAAGGATCTCGCCGTAGGCGACCTGGTGATGAGCCTGCACCGCGCCAACTGGAGCCAGAGCCTGACCGTACCCGCAGCCGCTCTGGTAAAGCTCCCGCCCGACATCGATCCGGAACAGGCGGCGATGATGAAGGTCAATGCCGCCACCGCATTGCTGATGCTGAAAAGCTACGTCACGCTCAATCCCGGCGACTGGGTAATGCAAAATGCTGGCAATTCAGGCGTTGGCACCGACATCATCAAGCTTGCACGGAAACGCGGACTCAACACAGTCAGCGTCGTGCGCCGGCATGAGCTGATCAAACCGTTGCACGATATGGGTGCCAATGTCGTGGTGCTCGAAGGCCCCGATCTCGCCAACCGGGTTGCAGCCGCAACCAACGGGGCGGAGATCAAGCTCGGGCTGGATGCCATCGCCGGTTCCGCCGTAAACGACATGGCGGCGTGTCTGGCCGAAGGCGGCATCATCGTCAATTACGGGCTCCTCAGCGGCAATCCCTGCACACTGGACGCACATCAGGTCGTGTTCCGGGACATCACCCTCACGGGCTTTTGGCTGGCCAAACTGATGCGCGGCATGCAGCCAAAACAGATCCGGAGCATGTATGCCGAACTCAGCGGCTATTTCATCGACGGCACCCTGAAGGTCGCGGTCGAGGCACGCTACGGTCTCGACGACATCCAGCAGGCAATGGCCCACGCCAAACGCGAGAGCCGGAACGGCAAGGTGCTGTTGCGTCCAAACGGATGAGCTAGAGCCCGAACCTGTTCCAGAGCAGCCGCTCCTCGATTGCGGCGATCAGGGAATGGGCAAGCGACGGCGCTTCACCTGCGGGACCGCTGAAATCGGTCCCGCGCCGCAGCCGTTGCCAGAGCGAGCGCTTGGGCCCGTAGCGACGGAAACGGACATCCTCGCCATAGCGTTCCCGCATGACGCTGCGCAGCTCCCCAAGCCCATCTACCAGGCCCTTCTCCAGTGCCCGCGTTCCGGTCCAGACGGCGCCACTGAACAGCTCCTCGTCATCACCCTTCAACTTCGCGCCGCGGCGGCGGCGCACCAAGTCCTTGAAGGAATCGTAGAGATCCTGCTGCAGGGAATCGAGATGCGCCAGATCCGCCGGCTTCTCCGGCTGGAACGGGTCCAGCATTCCCTTGGACGTGCCTTTTGTGTGGACGCGACGTTCGATGCCGAGCTTCGCAATGGCGTCCTGCATCCCGAAACTTGCCGTGATCACGCCGATGGAACCGACGATCGAGGAAGGATGCGCGATGATCTCGTCCGCTCCCTGCGCGATCCAGTAGCCGCCAGACGCGCAGAGATCCTCGGTGAAGGCGGTGACCGGCTTGTCAAACTCGCGGGCCAACGACTCGATCCGGGTCTTGATCAGATCGGACTGCACCGGGGAGCCGCCGGGCGAGTTGATCGAAAGCGCCACAGCCGTCGTCCGGCGGGACTCGAACGCCGCCCGAAGCGGCTCTTCCAGACTGTCGATGGACAGCCCTTGCCGGAAGGCGGCGTTCCCGCCGATGGGGCCATGCAGGCGCACCACGGCAACTTGCGGGTCTTTGGGGCCAAACGGGTTCAGCCGCGACCAGATCGGGCGGGACATGGATGTTCTCCTCTAAAGCGGCGCGCCGAGCGCGAGTGCTGCCCCGTCGAGGGCGGCCGCAACCGGCGGTGAATAGCTCCCATCCATATTGTGCAGCACCACCCCGGATGAAAGGGAAAGCGGTGTCCGGACGCCCTTGCGGGCCATGACGATCACCCGTTTCGCGTCCCGCCCGGCCTTAGGGTAGAGCGGGTGCACTTCAATTCCACCGAAGCGCTTCTGAATGGGTTCCAGCATGTCCGCCAGCCGGTCAGCCCGATGTACCATGACAAGTCTGCCCTTGTGGCGCAGCGCTCGGTAGGCCGCCTCGACCCACTCGGCAAGCGGCACCCCTCCCTCGACATGGGCAGCAGCCTTCAGCGCGCTCTCAGGCAGATCTGCGCGATCTGTCTCAAGATAGGGCGGATTGGCGAGTACAAGATCGAACGCGCCTTCCTCGAAGAGAGGTGGCCGCGCCTCGACCCGCCCGAGATGCGGCGAGAAGCGATCGGTTACGCCGTTGAGAGCCGCATTGCGTTCGGCGAGATCGCGCATTTCCGGCGCCTGCTCGATACCGGTCACGGTCAGATCCGGCACCCGCGCCAGCAGACAGAGAGAAATTGCACCGGCGCCGCAGCCGAGATCGAGCACCCGGTCACCATCCTGCGCCGGGGCGGATGCCGCCAGCAGCACCGGATCGACCGCGGCACGATATCCATTAACCGGCTGCAAAAATCGCACGCGTCCACCGAGCAGGCTGTCCTCGGTTACGCCCACAGGCAGATCAATCCTCGTCGAGCTGCTCACCCGACTCCTCCAACACCCATTTCGCCCGGTCGAAATCTTCATCCCGCACGGCCAGGCGGCGCGGGATCGCGTTAGCGCTGCCCTCGAGCACGCTCATATGACTGTCCAGCACCAGCGGCTCCACACCCGCATCACGCAGCAGCGCGCTGAGGAAAGACAGCCGGACAATGTCAGTCGTACGCAGCAATTCTTTCATGGACGCTCCCTGGAGTGAGATGTGATCGGCGAGCACAAGCCCGCCACATATTCCCGGGTGCGTCACCGGGAAGCGGGCGCAAGACTTGACCGCCGCAAAACCGGACCTATGCTCGCTTCGCGAATGTGAGGCGTCAAGCGACACGGAGTTTGCCTTGGGCGTGGTTGTGGATTTCGAGGACAGCGGGAAGCGCAAAGCCTCAATCAATGGTCTGACCGATCTGGTCAAGGCTGATCTGGAGCGGGTCAACCAGACCATCATCGAGCATATGCAGAGCCCGGTGGCGCTGATCCCGCAGCTTGCGGGGCACCTGATTGCCGCCGGCGGCAAGCGGCTGCGGCCGATGCTCACCCTCGGCGCGGCGGCTCTGTGCGACTACAAGGGCGACAGGCATATACGCCTCGCAGCCTGCGTCGAGTTCATCCACACCGCCACCCTGCTGCATGACGACGTGGTCGACGAGAGCGACCTGCGGCGCGGCCAGGAATCGGCGAATGCTGTCTGGGGCAACCAGGCCAGCGTGCTGGTTGGCGACTTCCTGTTCAGTCGTTCCTTCCAGCTGATGACCGCCGACGGCTCCATCGAGGTCCTGCGGATTCTCTCCGAGGCCTCCGCCGTGATCGCCGAGGGCGAGGTGCAACAGCTCATCACCACGAACGACACTGCGACGGACGAAAGCGCCTATCTGGAGGTGATCCGGGGCAAGACCGCCAAACTGTTCGCCGCCGCCGCCGAAATCGGCGCCGTGGTCGCTGAACGGCCGAAGGCGGAGCAACAGGCGCTCGAAAGCTACGGCATGAATCTCGGCATCGCCTTCCAGCTGGTTGATGATGTGCTGGATTACTCGGCCGAACAGGAAAAGCTCGGCAAGACGGTCGGGGACGATTTCCTCGAAGGTAAAATCACCCTGCCAGTTATCCTCGCCTTCCGGCGCGGCGACGACGAGGAACGTGCCTTCTGGCGCCGTACCCTGGAAGAGCTTGATCAGCAGGACGGCGATCTGGAGAGAGCCCAGGAACTGATGGCAAAGCACAACACGCTGGCCGACAGCCTGGACCGGGCGCGCCACTATGCGTCGATTGCCCGCGACGCACTCGGCCTGTTCGAAGACGGCCCGGCCAAGGATTCCCTTATCGACGTTGTCGATTTCTGCGTCGAGCGGGCCTATTGATCGGCGGCGGCAACGTGCGCGATCCGTTTCACCTACATAGCAGCCGTTATCGCCTTCGCATTGGCGCCATTGTCGTGGAAGACGAGGCTGACAGAGCCATTGCGAGCGGAAGCTACCCGGCTCCGAATGCCGCTCGCAATGCCGTCGATTGAGATCGTACCGTCCGCGCCCTCAGCAAACTCCTGATCCGTTTCGACCTGGCACCCGCCCGGCGCAAGATCGACCACGGTGGCCGCTATCGGGGCTCCTCCGAACTGAAGCGTGCACCCGATCCGGACGGCCTTGCGCTCGTCCCGGCGGCGATCGACGTTCGGATCTGCGGAACGGACCGAAGCAACTACCGTTGACCGCAATTCCTGGACCTCCCGCGCCACTTTTTCGGCAACGCCAGCAACCTCGCCGGCGCGGCGCCCGGTGGATTCCGCTTCCCTGGTCACGGCGGTGATCTGTTCCGTCATCTCGCGTGATGCCGACGCCGTCTCCGCGACGTTGTGAGCGATCTCGTCGGTCGCGTTCTTCTGCTCGCCAACCGCGTGAGAGACGGCTCCAGCCACCTCCTCGATCTCTCGAACCTTGGCAATGATTTCGCTCACCGAGCGCACCGCCGCTTCGGTCACGTTCTGTACTTCGGCGATCTGCTGGTTGATTTCCTCGGTCGAGCTCCCGGTCTGATTGGCGAGGTTCTTGACCTCGCTCGCGACGACCGCAAAGCCCTTGCCGGCCTCACCCGCACGGGCCGCCTCAATGGTGGCATTCAACGCCAAGAGGTTCGTCTGCTCGGCAATGTCCCGGATCACGGTCACAACCTCGCTGATGCGCACCACTGCGGATTGAAGATCCAGGATCGTCTTTTCCGTCCCGGAGCCAAGATTGGCGGCATCCCGGATAATGCCGGTCGCATTACCCATCTGGCCACTGATCTCGTTGATTGAGGCCGTCAGTTCCTCGGCGGCGCTGGCGACGGTTTCCGCATTGGCAAGCGCCTCGTGAGCGGCCGCGGCGACGCTCTCGGAGCGCGCGGAAACACTTTCGGCCGACTGGCCCATTTCCGTTGCCGCATTGCGCAGCTCGGCGGTCTCTCTCGATATCTCTTCCGCAGCCGCGGCAGTCTCGCCTTCGACCGTATTCGCCATGGAGCGGAGGGCCTCAGCCCGAGCTTCCTCGGCACGCGACTGCTGTTCCATCGCCGCCCGCTCAAGAGCGGCGCGCTCCCGCGCGGCGCCGAGGAAAGTTCCCGCCGCCTTGTTGAGATTACGGACCTCCGTCGGCCCGGCATCCGCTTCCCCGATCTGGATAGAGTCGTTGCCGGCGGCAATCGCCAGAAGTGTGTCCGTGATACGGCCGAGTGGCCCCGTGGTTGAACGGATGATCATCCAGGCAGCCGACGCGGCAAGAACCAGAGCGACCAGATTGACCAGTAGAACCTGGATCATCTCGGTGAACTGCGCATCGATATGGCTCTGCGCGTCGAGGATCATCTTGTCCGCAAGCGTATCCTCGACCTGCTTCATCAGGTTGATTCTCTTGGTCGCGGTTGCGAACCAGTCGCCCCCGACAATGCCTTGCGTGTCGTTCGTGGTCGGCAAGTCGACGAGAACCTTCAACCAGTTCTGATATTGCTGCACGTCGGGACCGGTGACGATCCGGTCGAAGATCTCTGTCTCTCCCGCAATCGAGAAAATTTCGAATTCATGCAGGAAGATCTGCTGACCGCGGACAAAATTCAGAAAGCGGGCGTAGAGAGCCGGGTTTCCAAAATTTGTATTGAAGACGCCCGCACCAATCGCCCGTTCTAGCCCGGCATTCTCTTTCGCCCAGATCAGGGCGCGGAGCGCGAGCAACTCTTGTGAAATTTCAGGGTCCGGGCTGGCTTCCTCGACGATCGCGATGATGTCGATCAGATCGCGGATGATGGCGGAATAGAAACCGACATTCTGGGCCACACTTACCGAGCCGGCATCGACCGCAGATCGATGCGCCGCGAGGTCCGCAAGTTCGCCCTCGACCTTATCGAGGAACCTGTGAACATCTTCAAGGTGCTCACCGTCATGCAGAGAGCTGTTCTCTTTGAATGCCTTGGCGAAGGCATCGTAGCGACCGAGTTCTCCGTCGCTGACACCCCTTGCCTTCGCCACCCGCCCGGCAGCACCGGCACCGCCGGTCAACAAGCCGACAGAGGTCCCGCGCTCGATCTGAAGCTCATGCACAAGAGAGCCCGCGCGTTTCGAGAGCTCTCCCAATGGGATAAGAGCCTTCAAGCCATTATAGGTATTGAGCTGCGTGACCAGCAGGAAAAGCGTCACGGCCACCAGGGCCATCAGTGGAATGATCGCTATCAGCGCGATGCGAATTCCCAGCTTGTTGAAATCCATTAACTTCCCCTACCGCAATCCGCACCCGTTTCCGCACGCCAGTGCTCTCCGTATTTCGACATCTCGGAAAGCCGGCCCTTAGCGGTTTTTGCATCGCCTGCTAAACAAAGGGTTAAGGCGGCCGAGTTTTTATTAAAAATCAGAATTTTTTTGAACAGCCAAGCGTCGTAGAATTCTTATGAAAAAAACGAAAATCACCGCTTGATGCTCTCTGGAGACCACGCTATATAGCGGCCTCTCCTCGGTCGGGGAGTAGCTCAGCCTGGTAGAGTACTGCCTTCGGGAGGCAGGGGCCGGAGGTTCGAATCCTCTCTCCCCGACCATTAAACCAAGCACTTCAGCATTCCGGATGAGTTCGCCAGCCCCGGTTTTGCCATCCTTCCAAGCGCTGAAATCCGTCCAAGAAGTTCCCTGCCGCTTGCCGCGAGCACAACGTTCGGCCCACATAGTCTGCTTCCGGAGCCTTAGAGTTCAGCAGAGGCCTTCTTGTGCAGGCCGATGTGCGCCCCGCTCCCACCGTCTGGACGCTCCTGGTGCATCCCCATTTGATCGAGGGTAAATCGCGCCAGCGCAACAAAAGCGAAGGTGTCGCCCTCGATCCGGTAAGGGCAGATCAGACGCTCGATCTCCCTCACATATTCGAACTTTCCGATATACGGCCCCCTCGAGTAAATCGGACAGCGATTCAGGACGGTCAGCCCGAATTCCCGCGCCATCACTTTTTTATTTTTCAGGGGAACATCGGCTAGGAAACGCTTCGAGGCGGAAAACCCGTTATGGGTCTCGATCGCCTGTCCGACCAACTCGTAGAAAAAGCGTCTGGGCTTGCCGATCAGCTTGCACAGGATCAGGTGGCTGATCAACGCCGGCGGTATGTCGAGAACATCGAAGTGCCGATAGGCCGGAAAGACGTCCTCGGCGTCTGCCTGGTGCCTGTGCCAAGCCTCGAGCAAGGGAGAGAAGAATTGCGGGACATGTATATCTCCGTTTGAGAGCAGATGGCGTTCGACTGTATCGAGTCTCTTCATCGTCCCTCCCTCGCCCATCCGAACCGTCGATATGACGGCAGCAGTCAAGTATTTGAGCTGGCGCATCCCGAGCGCGAATAATAATAAAGAGCTTTTTCCAACCAAATAAACTCAATCAGGATATTGCTTTAGGCCGTCAGCGTCGTGTCTCCCCTATCAACCGAGCAGATCCAGCCGCGCTTGGAGCCAGATCAGGGACGGATAGGCGGCGGCCCATACCCAGACGAACCTGTTGAATCCGAACATGACGAAGTTTGCGACGTGGAACGCCATGGCGAGTGTCAGTCCGGCCGCAAGTGCTTCCGTCGACAGCATTGCCAGTGGGAAAAGCAATTCCAGCAGGATGACGGCCCACGACATTACCCAGAGCAAGCGCGGCTGTGTGGCCCATTCTCTGGTCGCTTCGCTGACCGGATAGACGGAAAACGCGAAGACATCCCTCAAGGCCTGCCCGCTCCGCCAGTCCCGGTAGATGACCTTGGCCCAGCCGGACTTGAAGTAGGAAAACACCACCTGAAGCGCCAGGTATCCGAAGACATATTCCTGCCATTGCGCGTTCGGCATCAGGTGCACGACGCAGAGGCAGGTGATCAACAGCACGCTCAACAGGTCGCTGCCGCCGTTATATGGCCCCTGAAAGCTCCTCAGAATGAGCAAGGCATTGATAAACAGGGCAACGCAGACCCATTGCGGCTCGATGCCCGCCAGCAGCAACACGCTCAGCACCAGGCGCACGAGATAATGCATCCGCTCATCCCGCAGTCCGAAAACATGCTCCAGGCTCTGCTGGATAAGGGCGATCGACAGCAGGATTTCCGTCAGCCGGATTGCGAGATCCAGGCTCATCGGTCAAGCGGATCGACGGTTTGATATGGCGGGGAGACGAAGGCGACATCGCGTCTCAGACTGTCATCGTCACGACTGACGAACACCAGCCTGAAGCGGAAAAAGGCCGGTATGTCCCCACCACCCCCCTCGCCTTCGGCACGCAGAAGATCACTTCGCAGGCGCCGCCGGATCTCACGGCTGGCATGCTCCTCCTGGCCCTGAACGAAACGTTCAGCGCAATTCGTCAGGTAGAGTGTTTCGTTCCATCGCGCATTCCAGAAAAACCCTGTAAGCCGGTCCCGAAACCCGAGCTGCGCCGGCCTCGGGCGGCATTCCCGCCAAACCGCTTCATCATTTTCGGGGTTATCGGTCAGGCAAAGCTCAACGCGCGGAGATGGCCCGATCACGTCAAAAAAACGCCATGACGGAAACAAGGCGGGCAGAAGCAGTTTCAATAAATTCAGAATCGCCAAAAACTCAGCTCGTCCCTGAAGCGCTTGATGACACAGGTCGTACGCACGCACATGCGTATCTCAAGTATCGACCAGATCACGCGAAACAGGCTACCGCCAACTTACCGCTTTCGCCTTAGCGCTTTCGGCCCGAGGATTTTTTATCCACGACATAAAGTTTCGGCGGAACAGGCGGTGTCGTCGGCGCCGGAGGCTCGCTGAGGGCCTTGCCCATAATCGTATTGATCGCGGAGACAGGTGCCTCGATCAGGCCGCGATCGCCGGTATCGACCAGGAACTCCAGAATATCCGGAGCAAGCGGCACCGCCTGCTCGGGTGTCATATCGAAACGTACCAGTTGTTCGGCAATCTCTTCGGCTGTCAGCCCCAGATACCCGTCAGCCCCGGCCTCTATCTTGGCTTCCGATCCTTCCGGAAGCCGCAAGCCAATGACGCGTCCCGCCACCGGGCGCATCTCCGCGTCGTGCATGGTCACACCGCTCAGGATGCCGGCCAGCACGACGCCCGGCGCCGGCGGCAGCGCGTAGGTAAAGGTGAGGAGCATCTCCTGATCGCGGCTGACAAGCTGGGTGGTAAGGTTGCGGCCGATCCGCTGTGCCGGGCCGCTCAGCTTCAGCGTGCCCCAGGGCAAATGCTCGATATAGTTAATGAGAAGATTGCCGTTCGGCCCGTGCGAGATGTCCGTCACCCCGGTGATCAGGCATCCGGGCCGGTGCGGAGACCAGGCCCGCGAAAGCGTCAGATACCTGCCAACAAGATACCCGGGAAGCGGATAGGCGGGCGGCGCCTCGTCACGTTCCACCGACGCCGCTAAATTGTTGCGGTCCGAGGCGAGGTCCGGCGCGGGTATATCCGCTAACAGGTCACCGTAACGCCCAAGAAGCAGGCGGTAGAAATCTTCAAAAGGGCAGGTGCGCAGTTCGTCACCGCTGATGCCCAGATCGATCAGGCGAGCGAGATCTTCATAGACCGAATGGTTACGCGGGCTGGAGCGACCCTGAACCCACTTGTATGCTCTGACCGGATCGTATCCTGTCTCCGGGTTAACGGATTTCAGCTTGGCGTAGAACTCCTTTTGGGTCTCGCATCCGGTGACCAGCAAAATCAGCCGGAGCTTGTCGGCGAAACCCTGCGTCACACCTTTCATCCGGTCGGAGCCATTCAATCCAGAATTCCTTTGGAAAAATTGGAAATCAGAGGCAAGCGCCTCACCCCTTATATATAGTGAACCAGCGCGATAAAATGAAGCCGTATTGTAGGAAGAACATTACTAGACAGTGATAATCCCCACTATTTCCCAGAGCATTAACAATAAAAGACAGTAATTAAGATGTATTTTCTTTTGATATTTGATTCAGATTAAATACAACAAAAAATTGATATATTGTCATTATTGGTAATTCCAAAAATTCCAAGCCACTTCCAACTCCTCCCGATATAGCTTGGCGGCGGCACCGTTATCTGCAGTTAGGTGTTGGCGCGGCAGGTGCGGATGTGGGATCGGCTCTACGTGGCAATGCCAGAAGACATGGCAGAGACGGTGTCAGGTTCTCATTTTTTGCATTTCAGAAAACGGATCCCTGAGGCCCTCCTGCCCGTTTCGGGCACACCAAGATAAACAGGCGCATTCAATTTATTCATAATTTCACAACACTTTAAAATCATTCGGCAATTTCCAAAAAAGACAATTTGTCATTTTTGGAAATTCCAACAATTCCAGCCCCTGTTTACCTCCCTTCCGGTTTAAGTGTGTACCGCGCGCCCACCAATGGCAGCGCTGAATGATGGGCGTCTCCGCAAGCCGCCGCCCGAAAGACCTTACGTAAGGATTTTCTATGTCCGCCATCTTTTGTCCGCATTATGGCGCCAAGGCCATGACGACCGGCCCGGCGGCCAAGAGACGCGCTCTGGCAATCCTAGACGCGGCGGTGCCGCAGCCCGACTTGCTGCTGGCCGGGGCCGATCCGGATATGGCCATTGCTCTGGCATGCCCGCACGCCGCCGATCCGGTCGGCAGCGCCCTCGCGAACAGGGAGCACCCGGTCAACGAGCTGCATCTGGTCAGTCACGGGGCGCCGGGGCGTCATGCAATCGGCGGAGAAACACTTGATGGGCGGGCACTGGCCGAACGGGGCCGGCAGTGGCGCCGCTCTCTGGCACCGGATGCGACGATCGTGCTGTATGGCTGCTCCTCCGGACAGGGTGCCGCCGGCCGCCGGCTCGTTCAGGATCTTGCGCGCGCGACAGGTGCCCGGGTTATCGCGTCCTCGACCCCGACCGGATCGGCCTCACGCGGCGGCGACTGGAATTTCGACGTCGCCTCGGCGCCGCTAGGCCACAGCAAGAACGTCGCGCGCGCGACCGTAAGCGCCTTCAGCCGCGCGCACGCCATCTGGCCGGGCTTGCTGACCAATGTCACCAACACCCTCGATACCGGCGCCAACTCGTTCCGCGCTGCAGCCAGCAGCAACTTGATCGACTTCACCGGTCTGGCCGGTGCCCAGAGCCTCACGCTGGGCAGCGCCGTCACGCTCAACAGCGGCGCCAATACGAGCCTTCTGCTCAGCGGCGGCACCACCAACCTGACCATCGATGGCAGCGATATCGCCCTCGCCCTGAGCAATAATAATTTAACAATCGGAGGAACAGGCGGTCCGCTGACCCTGACCATCAACTCGAATATCACCGGCAGCGGCTTGCTGCGCATCGGGGACGGGGACGACGACCTGACGGTCGTCCTCGGCGGCACCAACTCCATGGTCAGGACGACGGGCGGCGTCGGCAACACAGACGCCCCGGTCTCGATCCGGGTTCAGGACGGCGACACCGTGTCGATTTCGGACGACGCCGCGCTCGGAAGCGGGAAACTCAGCCTTGATGACGGCACCCTCGCCGTCACCGGCGCGACCACCATCGACAATGAAATCCATCTCGATAACCTCATCAGCACGATCAACAACAGTGCGGATGTCACGATATCCGGCGCCATCAACGGTACCGGCGGCCTGATCAAGACCGGCGCCGGAACTCTCACCCTCTCGGGCACCAACATCTATCAAGACACCACCACCATCACGAACGGCACCCTGTCCGTCACCGGCGACGCAAATCTCGGAAACAGTAACGACGCCATCATTTTCAACGGCGGCAATCTGACTGTCACCGGCGCCGGCACCATCGACAACACCGTCACCCTTACGTCAAACGCGACGATCACAAACAGTGCGGACGTGACACTGTCGGGCGTCATCTCCAGCACAGGCAATCTGACCAAGGCCGGCGCCAATACCCTGACGCTCTCCGGCGTCAACACCTATACAGGCACCACCACTGTCACCGACGGCACCCTCTCCGTTTCCGCCGACAACAGACTAGGCACAGGCGGCCTGACCCTCAACGGCGGCAACTTCACCGTCACCGGCGCCACTACAATCGACAATGCCGTCACTCTCTCCTCAAATGCCACGATCACCAATAGCGCGAACGCCACCCTCTCCGGGGTGATCTCGGGCGCCAATAACCTGACCAAGGCCGGCGCCAGCACGCTCACCCTCTCGGGAACGAACACCTATACCGGCACCACTACAGTCACCGACGGCACTCTCTCCGTCTCCGCCGACAGCAATCTCGGAAACACCACAAGCGCCCTCACACTCAATGGCGGTAACCTCACCGTCACAGGCGCAACAACCATCGACAACAGCGTTACACTCTCCTCAAACGCGACCGTCACGAACAGCGCCGATGTGACACTGTCGGGCGTCATCTCGGGTGCCAACAATCTGACCAAGGCCGGCGCCAGCGCGCTCACCCTCTCGGGAACGAACACCTATACCGGAACCACAACCGTCACCGGCGGTACCCTCTCCGTCTCCGCCGACAGCAATCTCGGAAACACCACAAGCGCCCTCACACTCAATGGCGGCAACCTCACCGTCACAGGCGCAACAACCATCGACAATACCGTGACGCTCGGTGCCAACGCGACGGTTACAAATAGCGCCGACGTGACACTGTCCGGGGTCATCTCGGGTGCCAACAATCTGACCAAGGCCGGCGCCAGCACGCTCACCCTCTCGGGAACGAACACCTATACCGGAACCACAACCGTCACCGGCGGTACCTTGTCCGTCTCCGCCGACAGCAATCTCGGGAACACCACCGGCGCCCTCACTCTCAATGGCGGCAACCTCACCGTCACAGGCGCAACAACCATCGACAACACTGTCGCGCTCTCCTCAAATGCCACGATCACCAATAGTGCGAACGCCACCCTCTCCGGGGTGATCTCGGGTGCCAACAACCTGACCAAGGCCGGCGCCAGCACGCTGACGCTCACGGGCACCAACACCTATACCGGAACCACAACCGTCACCGGCGGCACCCTCTCCGTCTCCGCCGACAGCAATCTCGGGAACACCACAGGCGCCCTCACCCTCAATGGCGGCAACCTCACCGTCACCGGTGCCACCACAATTGACAACACCGTTACACTCTCCTCAAACGCGACCGTCACGAACAGCGCCGACGTGACATTGTCCGGAGTGATCTCGGGTGCCAACAACCTGACCAAGGCCGGCGCCAGCACGCTGACGCTCACGGGCACCAACACCTATACCGGCACCACGACCGTCAATGCCGGCACCCTCTCGGTAAACGGCGCACTCAACGGCGGCGGCACCCTCACCGTCGCTTCGGGCGGCACGCTGGCCGGGTCGGGCAGCATTACCGGCGATGTCACCGTGGCTTCCGGCGGCGCGCTCACCCCCGGTAACAGCCCCGGCACACTCTCCACCGGCAACCTCACCCTCTCCGCTGGCTCCACGACGACCTTCGAGCTCAACGGCACGACGGCCGGCACCCAGTACGACCAGATCGACGTCACCGGCACCGTCAATGTCACCGGCGCCACGCTCTCGACCTCCGTCGGCTTCACCCCGGCGAACGGCAATACATTCACCCTGATCGACAATGACGGCGCGGATGCCGTCACCGGCACCTTCACCGGCTTGGCCGAAGGCAGCAGCTTTACCTCAGGCGGGCGCACCTTCCAGATCAGCTACACAGCCGGAGACGGCAACGATGTCGTGCTGACGGACGTCACGCCCGTCCCCGCCACACCTGGAAGCGGCAGCGATAGCGGCACCATCGTCGGAACTCCGGGCGCGGACAGCCTGTTAGGCGGCAATGGTGCAGGCACCATCTCGGCCCTCGCCGGAGACGACACACTCTACGGATATGACGGCAACGATACGCTGTACGGCGAGGCCGGCGCTGATCTGATCTATGGCAACCAGGCGGACGACCTTCTCTACGGCAATCAGGGCAGCGACACCCTGTTCGGTGGCCAGAACGCGGATACCATGTGCGGCGGACAGGATGCAGACATCCTCTACGGCAACCGGGGCGCGGACGTGATCTACGGCAATCGCGGAAACGACACCCTCCATGGCGGGCAGGAAGCCGACACGCTTTACGGCGGGCAAGGCGACGACAGTCTCGCCGGTAACAGTGGCAACGATCTGCTGTTCGGCAATATCGGTGCCGACAGCTTCGTCTTCACCCCCGGGTCCGGCGCCGACACCATCGCCGACTACAGCAAGGCCGAGGGCGACACGTTGCAGTTCTCCAGCGGCACGGAGGTGACATCCGCCGCAACCGAAACCGGCCTCACCCTCACGGCGGGCGACGTCACCGTCTCCCTCATCGGCGTCGCAAAGATCGAGGACGTCTCCATCCTCTTCGCCTGAGCAAGAGGGATGGCACGAAGGATCGCCAATGGCCGGATATGACACAATCACAAGCTGGGATCCGGTTCCGGCAGTCGACCACCTCGAGACGATTGTTGCCATCGACAACCGCGTCCCGGACTCGGAATTTTTGCTGGCAGCGCTGGCGGTGCCAGCCCAAACCATCCGGATCGG
Source organism: Nisaea sp. (assembly GCF_034670185.1). Lineage (NCBI taxonomy): Bacteria > Pseudomonadati > Pseudomonadota > Alphaproteobacteria > Rhodospirillales > Thalassobaculaceae > Nisaea > Nisaea sp. The sequence continues at coordinate 363,159 of NZ_JAXMNY010000003.1, read as the reverse complement.
ACCGGACGACGACGCTCTGTCGCGAATATTGAAGACAGTGAGGAAGTCTCCGGGGAACCGGCTCGTCATCATCTGTCACGGGGCGCCAGGCGCCTTGTTGCTCGGCGAACACACCGTCACCAGGGATATGTTGCTGACGCACCGGAACACTCTCTCCCGCATCGGCAGGGCACTCCGTGGAGCGCCCATTTCCCTCTATGCATGCTCGGTGGCACACGGGCGGGACGGGCGGGCGTTTCTGGCTGCACTGGCTTCCGGCACCGGCTGCCCGGTCTCGGCATCCTCGCTGTCGGTCGGCGATGCATCAAAGGGGGGGAAGTGGTCTCTCAATACGATGGTGTCGACAGACCCCAGCCGCTTGCCGGGGCGCGCCGAACCATCGGACGCCGGGCCGTTCGATCCGGACAAGCTTCCCGCCTATCAACACCTGCTCTAGGACCGCCGCAGCTCTACCGGATCAGTTTGCGGCTGCCGCGAGCAGGGAGATGAAGAAGGTACTTCCCTCTCCGGGAACACTCCTCACCTCGATCGACCCGCCATGCTTCTCGACAATCTTCTTGCATTGCGCCAGGCCAATCCCCGATCCGGGCTGACTGCAGCCGCTCTCGAGCCGGGTGAACAGGTTGAAGATTCTCTTTTGCTCCGTCTCGGACATACCGAGGCCATTGTCCTCGACAGTGAAGACGTAGCACCCGTCGTTCGGCCTACAGGCGACACGAATCAGCGGCGCAACGCCCTCACGGCGGTATTTGATCGCGTTCTCGATCAGGTTCTGGAAAAGCCGCAGGAGCTGGGTCTCGTTGCCAACGACCGGCGGCAGTTTTTCAACGTCGATACGGGTGCCGGTATCCTTGACGAGCTGGGCCAGGTTCGCCTGGACATCGGTCAGAACGGACGCGGTCGATACCGGTCTGTGCATCTTCTCACCACCGGTTTCCAGCGAGTATTCGAGAAGCCCCGCGACCATGCCGATCGCCTTGTCGATCCCGGCACCGGCCCGCGTCAGCAAATTGACGTCATCCTCACCCAGCTTGTCCCTGGCAGAGTGCAACAGGAGAGAGACGAAGCCCTTCGCCGCGCCGAGCGGATTGTTGAGATCGTGGGAAATGGCGTGGGCAAATTGCTGGAGCTCCTCATTCGACTCCTTGAGCTGGTTAGTCCGCTCACTGACACGCCCCTCAAGTTGCAAGCGTTCCTCTTCCAGAAGGAAGGTGACATATTTGAGGCGCCTGTTGAGGATGAACATGGCGACGGAGAAACCGGACAGCAGAACGATCAACGCTATCGTGGCCATGATGACCCAGCGGTATTGCTCCCAAACGGACTGCTCCGCGAAACGGATTTCGGCATTGGGGGGAAGCCGGCCGGTGGCGATATCCCACTTCTTCAGTTGCCGGTTGTCGTAGATGGACCGCATGTTGGTCCGGCCGGTCAATACCGGCGCCGCGCCGTGCATGATGGCGCTGATATGCTCCGCTGCGATCCGCCCAACCGCTTCGCCGGATAGCAGGCGTCCGCCCACGATACCGCTGCCCATCAATGTGTCCCATGCGGAAAAGACCGGGGCATTGGCGCTGGCTGCGATACGGCGCACAGCCTCATAGGGGATGAAACGTTCTCCCGCACCGTCCATGAAAACCGGCAGATAAAAGATCGCGCTGTCCGGAGGCAGATTGGCGACCCGTTCCTGAAGCTCAGCCATGGGCAGGTCCACCAGGTATTCGACCCCGGCGTCCGGCTTCAGCCGCTCGACTGCGGCCTCCGCCCCGCCAATACGGGTCTTGCCAATGGCCCCCGTCGTGTCCGCCACGATGAAGATGTGGCGCGGATCGGCGACCCGGAGCATTTCGGCGAACGCCTGTTCGACGTTCGCATTGTAATCAACCCGGGAAGCACCGGCAGGCGCCACAGAGCCCGCCCTCAGATAGAGGCGCGCCGCTCCTGGGAACAGGTCCGGATTGAGCGCAAGAAACCGGCCGGCAGCAAGGCTTTCCGAAATAACCAGATCAAGGGGCACACTGGAGAATTTTGCGTCAAAAAGCCTCCGATGCGCGTCCTCGACCCGCTTCCACGAGAAGCGTCCCGCATCAAGATACTCCACATAAATCTGCGCCTGCAGGCCTGCCTCGTGAAGCCCATCCCGGATCCCCCTCTCCACTGCGGCCTGCCAGGGCTGCTCGGGAAACCAGGAATTTAGGATGAGTATGGACGGAGTTTTCGCACCATCCTCGCTGCGGGCCGGAGCGGAAGCCATGGCGACAGCGAAGAATGCCAGTGCTGCTGACAACACAACGAAACCGGTCGAAAGACGGCTCCCAGCGCCGTCTCCCCGAGATAAAACCGCCCGCAGCCACCGGCGGCCGATCAGGGCGCAGGCACTTATCATTGGGCCACTCTCAAAATTCCTTAAACGAAATCTATTTAAAAACAGTTTAACCACATAATGATTGCACGATAGTAATTTTAGGAACCTCTAATCGGCCATTCGGCCAGCCCGAGCTGGCAAAACGCCTCACCCGAACCGCGAAAACGCGAACGGCTCCAGCAGTTTCGGCTTCGCGTCCTTCAGCACCCAGTCCGCCATCATCTGCGCAACCGCCGGTGCGATAGCCCAGCCGTGGCCGGTCCAGCCGACGGCGTAGAGCACATTTGCATTGCCCGGCAGGCTGTCGATGATCGGGATATGGTCGATGCTTTCAGCCTCGAGGTGATTTGTGTCGGCGGTCTCGATCTGCATGCCCTCCAGCGACGGGTAAGTCGCCACCGCGTCGGCGACGTTCAGATCGACTTCCTTCTGGATCGGCGTGCCGGTGCGCGTTGCCGGATCCCAGATACCGGGACGGCCTCCGGAGATCATCAACCGCCCGTCCGGCTCCCGCTTCAGCGACAGCGTGCGGCTGGCATGGCCGACGAGATGGCGTACCGGATTGTTCTCAAGCGGCTTGGAGACCGCGACGAGGAAGGTCCGGCTCCAGACCGGCAGATCGATCCAGGGGGAAACAAGCCCCTTCACACCGGCATTGCAGAACAGCAGCACCTTGCCGTCGGCGAGGATTTCCTCCCCTTCCGTGGTGAGAATTCCAACCACATTTCCGTTCCGCTCAAGCAGCTTGTCGGCTCCAATGCCCTCGCGCAGCACCGCGCCCTCTGCTTTCGCAAGGGCGGCATAGGCCAGCGTGGTTTTCTCGTGGAAGGCAACGCCGTCATCCGGGCAGAACAGGCCCGCCCGGATCGCCGGAGACACATCCGGCTCAAGCTCCCGAACTTCGTCCGAAGAAAGCACGCGGGACGGAATGCCGAGCCGGGTCTGCAAGGCGGCACGCGCTTCCGCCGGGGCAATATCGATCTCGCGCTCGATAAGCTGTAACTGGCCGGTCGTCTCGAAAAGTGGATCTGTGCCGAGGGTCTCGTGCAGCGTCGGCCAAAGCTCCCGGGCCCGGACCATCAGCGGGATTTCCCGGACGTCACGCCCGTTCGCCCGAACACCACGCCTGCCGGGCCCGCCGGAAGCACCGGTAGCGAGCTTTCCGGCCTCGATCAATTCGACCGCCTCGCCACTTTTAGCCAGATGCCAAGCGACGGCCGCGCCATAGACGCCGCCGCCGACAATGAGATGTTTGGACATGGACCGCTCCACAACAGGATTGCCCTACTCCTATAGGCGAAGACGGGCTCTCTGCGAAGCGGCACCGCAGGAAATGACCTATTCGAATTCCATCTGCGCGAAGACGCGCCCGGCATTCTTGGTCGCCAGTTCCTCATACGTATCCAGGTGCCTGTAGGGAGACTGGTCTACATAGTAGGCATCCGCGAGGGTGCCGCCCTTGTCGAGATGCTCTCGGATCCGCGCCCGAAGATAGACCAGGTAGTCTTTCGTATAGCGCCGCACCTGATCCATGTTGGTCGGGTGGCCATGGCCGGGAATGACATAGGTCGCCTTCAGCGGCTCGAAGCCCTCGTCCCAGCTTTCCAGCCAGGCCGCCGTGTCGGTCTCCTCGAAGATCGGCAGCATGCGCTCGTGAAAGGCCATATCGCCGGCAATCACCAGGCTTTGCCGGGGCAGCCAGACGGATACGTCCCCAGGAGCATGCGCCGGCCCCAGATTGAGAACCTCGATCGGGAAGTCGCCGAACTCGACGACATAGCGCTCGGCGAAGGTCTCGTCTGGCATGACGACCGCCGTCTTCTCTGCCTTCTCCTTCTGTAGCGTGCGAGCCGCTGCGAGACTGTCGTAGCCCGTCGCCTCGAATTCTTCCGCCGCCTCCTCGCTCGCCACGATCTTCACGCCCAGCGCATGCCAATAGCTGTTCCCCAGCATGGCATGGCCCTGGCCGTTTTCATTGACGATGAGGCGGACCGGCTGATCGGTAACCGCCTTGATCTCCTCATGCAGCGCCGCCGCGAGTTGCCATGACGCGCCGCCATTGACGACCACGACACCGTCGCCGGTCACGATGAAGCTGAGATTGTTGTTGTGGCCGCTATTCTCGTAGGTCGGCGGCGCAGTGGCCCCGATCGCCGAGAAGACACCCGGGATGAACTCGACCGGCTTCGAATACAGCACCGAGCCAGGATACTGGTCGGGAATGTCCTGGCTGGCCCCGGCATCCCCTGCGGCGCCCCAGAATAGAGCGCATATCGCCAGAGCGGCGCCTTTCATGATCCTGATCATCTGATGACATTCCTCCCGTCACGCATTGTCGCTGGAGCGTTCCGCTCCTTGATTGATGGCCCGGACTTCCGGACAAAAAACCCCGGCACGATGCCGTGCCGGGGGTAGAAAAGAAGTAGGCCTATTCAGCCGGAGCCTCGTGCCCCTTGGATCCCAGGATCCGTTCCGGCAGCAGCCAGGCAACGGCGATAAAGGCCGCCCCCATAACCAGGCCAATCATCTCACCCGACAGATCAAACAGAGCCGGGTAGTTCGTGCCTGCGATGGTGCCGAGGGTTGTCTTGCCGCCGGCGATATCTGCCAGAAGCCCCGTGGCCTCGACATCGGCATAGGTAACCATATAGGCGAAAGCGCCGAGCAGGCCGCCAAGAGCGAAGACAATGGCGTCATACCGGCCTGAGGCCGCCGCCGCGAGACCTGTGCCTGGGCAATAGCCCGCAACCGCGAAGCCAAGCCCGAGCAGTAGACCGCCGACAAAGACACCGAGATAAGCGGCCTTCACCGAAAGATGCCCAGGGTCGACCAGGCCTGTCAGCAGACCGCCGAAGGCCAGCACCGCGGCAACGCCAATGCCCATAAGGATGGCCCGCATCAGGTGCAGGTTGGTGAGGTTCAGCATCCGGATGATGAAGTTCGGGTTGGTCGCGCCGATCCGGTCAAGCGTGAAGCCGAAAGCGCCGCCGATGACGATTGCAAGAATAATGCTGCTCATCTTATTTCTCCTTCCGGAACAGAATGAGGGCCGTCGGGATACCGGCCGCGAAGACCCCAGCCGCGAAAATGAAACCGGAGACGGCGGTCTGCATCATCCCGCTCATCATGTGGCCGGAGGTACAACCACCGGCCAGGCGGGCTCCATACAGCACGATAAAGCCGGCCAGGAAGGTCGCGAGATAGCGCTTCCACGGCTCATCGCCGAAATTGACGCGCCAGACTTCGGGCATCAACCGTTCGGCTTTTTCCACACCGCCGCGCAGCCGTGCCGAGAGGGCGGCACCGGCCATCAGGGCCAGGACAAAGACGAAGCTGTAATTCAGCGGGTTTTCTATCGATTTTGCATAACTCCCGCCGCTCTTGGCAAGATAGGCATTGCTGCTGGTGTAACCGCTTTTGGTTTCAGCCGACTCGGTCACGATTGAACTGTCGAACGCATCCCAGAGGATGCCATCAAGGATCACAAACTGGGTCGAGACACCGATCGGCTTCACCAGAAGGACCGCCGCAAAGAACACGATCCCTAGCAAAAGTCCGCCGGCTTTCCAGGACAGGGGAGCTCTCATGGCACGACTTCCTTCATCTGCTACTGCAACAAACCGTTGTGCACACACCATACAGGACATGGCATCCATCGGCTGCATGATACATATTCATATTTTTGAATATAACAAACTTTTCTGCTGCATGTCACTAGAAACGGACGCTTTGTCGCACCCTGGGCGACTGATGAGCGCCCCTATTCGGTGAGAAATGCTCACGCTCTGCTTGCGTTTTCGGCGTAAAGTGAAAACATAAAGGAAAAGTAGGCCGTGGGAGAAATCGCTATGATACGACGCGTGGTCCCTGATGTTGTTTCCAATCAGAACCTCCTGACCCTGCCGAAAACCGCGACGGTCGAGCAGGCTGCGGTGTGCATGGCAGAGCGTCATGTTCGCTCCGTTCTGGTGGTCGACGAGGACCGGCTGGTTGGCGTCTTTACCGGCACCGATCTCATTGAGCGGGTCATCGCTGTCGGGAAAGGCCCGCAGGCAACGGTTCTTTCCGACGTGATGAGTGCCAGCCCCGAGACGATCGCCCCCGACCGCCCGGCAATCGAGGCACTTCGGATCATGCAGGCAGGTGGCTTCCGTCATCTTCCCGTCGTTCATAAAAACAAGCTTGTCGGCGTGCTGTCCCGGCGCGACTTCATCCGCGAGGAAGAAGATGAGATCGACCTGGAAGAAAAACTCTGGGAAGAAATGTAGAGATCGGGCTTATCGGGAGCTAATGGTTCTGGAGACCTGACCTGCCGCCAAACCGCTCCACCGACCTCTCAGAGGCCTTTTTCACACTGCGGATTTCACGCCCCATCAGATCTGGACGCGGCAGCCAATTGGCGTCCACACTCTCGGCCAAAATAAGGGAGCGAGAGAGATGGCTGACAAAAAGATTTCCACCGAGGCGCACGGCTTCGCACGCGGCCTGACCAATTACGGTGATTTCGACTTCTCGCTCTACCTGCGGCGTTCCTTCGCCGCCTCCATGGGCTATCTGCCGGAGACGCTGGAAAAACCGATTGTCGGCATCGCCTATACCGGCTCCGGTTTCAACAATTGCCACCGACATTTCCCGGAACTTCTGGAAGCGGTGAAACGCGGCGTGCTGATGGCAGGCGCTTTGCCGATCGACTTTCCAACCATCTCCCTCGGCGAGGTCTACCTCAACCCGACCAGCCTGAAATTCCGCAACCTGATGAGCATGGATACCGAGGAGATGATCCGGGCCCAGCCGATGGATGCGGTGGTGCTGATGGGCGGCTGCGACAAAACCGTGCCAGCCCAGTTGATGGGTGCTGTCTCCGCCGATCTGCCCGCCATCCAGCTAATCGGCGGGCCAATGATGACCTCCCGCTACACGACTGCGGCCGGTGATGAGGAACGGCTCGGCGCCTGCACCGACTGCCGCCGGTTCTGGGCGCAATACCGGGCCGGTACCGTCGATGACGTCGAGATCAGGGACATCGAGCGCCGGCTCGCCACCACGGCGGGCAGCTGCGCCGTGATGGGCACGGCCTCGACCATGGCCTGCATCGCCGAGGCCCTCGGCATGGCCCTGCCCGGCACCGCCGCCATCCCCGCCGTCCATGCAGACCGGCTGCGCGCGGCGGAAGCAACCGGCGCCGCTGCCGTGCGGATGATCGGCCGCCCGATCAAACCGACCGAGATCATTACCCGGAAGTCCGTCGAGAATGCGTTGCGCGTCCTGCTCGCACTTGGCGGCTCGACCAATGCGGTCATTCACCTGGCCGCCATCGCCGGTCGGGCGGGCATCGACATCCCGCTCGACTGGTTTAACGAGCTGTCTGAAACTACACCGGTACTGGTGAACCTGAAGCCGGTCGGCAGCCATTACATGGAAGACCTGTTCGCCGCCGGCGGCCTTGGTGCCGTGCTGCGGGAGCTGAAGCCTCTGCTCAATCTCGACTGCATGACCGTGACCGGGGAAACCCTGGGCGAACGGCTTGCCGCCGAGAGCGGTCCGGTGAACCGGGATGTGGTGTCTCCGGCCAGCGATCCTCTGGAGCCAAAGGGCGGGCTGGTCGCGTTGTTCGGCAGCCTTGCGCCCGGCGGGGCCATCCTGAAGCGGTCCGCTGCCGATCCGGCTCTGCTGGAAAAGGAAGGCCGCGCCGTCGTCTTCAACTCGCTGGAAGACCTGTCGGCCCGGATAGACGATCCGGATCTGGACGTGACGGCGGACGATATATTGGTGCTGCAAAATGCCGGTCCGCGCAGTCCCTCCGGGATGCCGGAGGCCGGCTACCTGCCGATCCCGAAAAAACTCTCCTCCAAAGGCGTGAAAGACATGGTGCGGATTTCAGACGCACGCATGTCCGGGACCGCGTTCGGAACCATCGTTTTGCATGTCACGCCGGAGGCCGCGATCGGCGGCCCGCTCGCTCTGGTGCGTAACGGAGACCGCATCGCCCTTTCCGTGAAGGATAAGCGTCTCGACCTGCTTGTCGACGAAGCCGAACTAGATCGCCGGCGCGCGGATCTGGTAACCACAGAGCGCGACCCGCAGACCTTGCGCGGCTATGACCGGCTCTATGCCGAACAAGTCCTCCAGGCCGACCAAGGCTGTGATTTCAGCATGTTGCAGCCAGTGGTGAAGAACTTAAAATAACTGAGGCATAGACTGTTGCGACACCCTTGCGAACACGCTATGGTACTCACACCACTGGCACGGGTGACGTCTCTATGGATGACAATATTCCACCGAACTGGAATTTCTTCGGTACTGTCGAACGCCTGATCAAGGCGACAGAAGCGCTTATAGACGAGCGTCCGGGGAAGACCGGCGACGATCAGGATCTGGTACGGAACATGGTCATGCGCCTGACGGTGATCATGGAAGATTCCGCGGGCTATCTGGCACAGGAAGAGCAGAGCCGACGCACCCTGCTTGAAAACCGGCTGAACTCAATCAGGGCCAGGCTATCGCCTGACTACGTTATCCGACCGGAGGCCGGGCGGGAACGCGTTGCCTTGGGTCATAACGTTCGGCGATTAGGACGGGCTCCCCTCTAGATCCCCCTTTCCGACGCTCGACGGGAAGCGACGGAAAGGCGGAACCCAGATAATTCCGGGTATTACTCCGCAGCCATCAAAATACCATTGAAGCTGTCGACAGTGGTTCGCATGCTGTAGCCCGGTGCGGTTTCGAGATACTGGGTGCGCATCCGCACTTCTTCCCGCATTTCATCCTCCGTGATCCAGACCAGAGCAAGCGGCACCTCCCCCTCGGCAAACGGGAAAGCATGCGGCTCCGCCATAAGCGAATGACGATATCCGTAAAGACGGGGAGCGAGCTGGGCCGCCGTAATCTTGGGGAGCGTATTTCCGACCGTCGCGGAGGCGCCGGCCTCGATCGCATAGGTATAGGCCACCGTCGTGATATACCAGCTGATGCTGTTGCCGCGGTCATAGCTGTGAAGCCCACCGCGCGAACAGATGTTTCCGCTCAGATTGACCTTTCCGCGCAAGCCGGAATGGTGGTGACGCCAGTCATGCTCCGAGGGCCTGTCGTAGAAGAAGCGGCCTTCCTCGAAATCATCCATAAAGTCGTCCGTCTCAAAGAAACGGAAAGCAATCGTACAGGCAAGTTCACCCGACTCCTTGCGAATACTGACGTAGCGGCTTGCAGACTGATCGAGGTTTTCCGGCATGAATTGCGGATTCACGAATTCTGAATGGCGGCGGATTTCATCGCACCAGAATTCCATGTCCGTGCCGCTTTCGAGCGTGTACCCGAAATTCTCAAGGTAGCTTGAAAAGACCCGCCGGCAACGCGGCACCAGAGCCGAAGATGAGTAATCCATAATTGATAACCCCGTCTCAAATTCAACGGCATTGCCAATTTCCTAGCGCCGTCGATCACAAGCACACGGCGTTCTGCCGCCAGCCAAATAATGACCCTGCAGTTTCAACTGCAAGTTCCCCAACCTGAACAGCGGAATACAGTTTTACCCTTCACCGTCGCGAAAGAACATCCGCCTGAATGTAATTATACACGACTTGAGTGTGAATCAGACGCGGATTCGTTTAGGGATTATTCATAAATCGGAAGAATCTTTATTTTGAAATCACTTCCGCGCGCTTACTCGACATGATTTTCAACCGAACTACGTCTCGGTACCTCCGTTGACCGCGATCATCTGACTACAGACGAATCCGCCTTCTTCGCTGCACAGCATGGAGACCACGGCGGCGATCTCACTTGCCTCTCCCAGACGTCCAACAGGGATGCGCGATAGCTGGGAACGGATATGCTCGGCATGTTCCGAGTCCGTCTCTTCGGGCCGTATGGGGCCGGGCGAGATCACGTTCGTGGTAATTCCTGCCGGGGCGAATTCCTTGCCCAGCGCCTTCGTCAGGCCCCATACCCCGTGTTTGGCGGCCGACACCGGCGCGCGGCCGGCATATCCGTGAATAGCGTTCATACCGGCCATATTCACAATCCGGCCCCAACCCGCATCGACCATCCCGGGTAGAAAAGCGCGGGCGAGATAGAAGGCACCGTTCAGGTCAACGGAAATAACCTGGTCCCAGTCGTCGTCCGACATCTCCAGAAGCTTCTTCTGCGGCCGGATCGCGGCATTATTGACGAGGACATCGACTCGCCCAAACCGTTCGAGGGCCTCGCTGGCCATTGCGCGGACATCGGCGCTGCTGCCGACATTGCCCATGACGACCATGGCATCAACGCCGGCTTCCTTGACTTCGGCCGCCACACGCTCGCAAGCGTCGCGATCACGGCTTCCGTTTACGATGATGTTGAAACCGTCTTGCGCCAGGCGGAGCGCGATGGCCCGCCCGATGTTCCGCGCCGAGCCACTGATGAATGCCGTTTTGTTTGTCGATGCCACGAATGCCGTCCTCCGATTTTTGACGGCAGGATAGCTGTTAAAATCCGGAGGCAAAAGGTGGGATTATTAACGGCGGCAGCGCGGTGGTTGGTCGTAGATCGCCGTGTTGGCGCAATCGCGCTCAAAAAAACCGGCCATATATTCGAACGGATTTTTATCAGCATAAGCTTCCGTGCCAACCCACGCCGCTCCGCCGACAACAGCCGCAGCACAACCGGAAAGACCGAAAAGAATGACCAAAAGGCCAAGCAATCTGGTGTATGGACGCATTTTGCCCCCTCAATCGCAACGCTTTTGTCGCAAATACTATCTAATATACTCTACCAGAACTTTCGACAAAGCACCAGAAGCTAGCGGCACGCTTCTTGCTCCGTTCTCATTGTACCCGGGACAGGGTATACCGGGTTACGCGAACGATAGCCGCAAACAGCATTCGGACGGACAATAATGGGTATTAGTTGGACCAGCGCAGACTATCCGAGACTTACCGATCCTCACTTCATTGATGCAATCGGTCAGATCGTCCATGCGCGCCAGACAGACGGCTACGAGTTTTCCATCGCGCTGATGGGCTATCAGGCGCTGTTCTTCGACCCTGCATTCGAGGAAATGGTCAAACAGGAAACAAAGATTACCGGGTTGCAGACCGTCGTTCACGAGATCCGACGGGGCTCCTTCATCAAGCCCGGTGCGGACGGCTGGGAAGTCAGTTTTCGCGCCGATATCCTGATCCGCAACGAACTCGATCTGGCAACCAAAAAGCCTGTCGGCGAAGTCGACTATGCTTCCGACCTCGAGTACCGCGATCAGGTTCTCTATGCGAGCGATGAAAACGGTTTCGAAAACTTCAAGGCCTGGTGCCGCGAAGGTGGCATTGAGCCCTGACCGGAAGGCGGGCTCAAAAACCTTTCCTTCGTTTGCCTGCTAGTCGCTGAACAGTTTGTCGAACGGGATCGAGTACACCAGAAGCACCGATTCCGTTCCCGGGTTCTGCTCGTCCAGCCCCGCATTCGAGATGTGATGGAATGTCAGGCCCAAACGGGAACGATCATCGAATCGATAGGCAAGCTCCACCCCGGACCGGAACTCAACAGCGTGGCCAAGGTCCTTGCCATCTCCGTTGCCATAGAGGCCAACCGCGAAGTTCGGCGTCAAAACCCAGCGATTACCGAAGAAAACATCGAAACCGATCCCGCCATATCCGTATGTCGCGCCCTCGGCAGTCGCCATAAGCCCGACGAATGGCGTGAAATGCCAGAGCTTGTTCGCTTCCGAGAAGCGGTACTCAACACGGGCTTCCCCGGTCGTCTCGCTGTCGTTCACATCGTAGATGCCGGCACCCACGGAAAGGAAAGCCGGCTCCTGCGCCCGAACGGCGCTTTCCATCGCGATAAAGGCTGCAATCGCCACAATCGCGAAGCTCAAATACTGACGCACAATGATCCCCCCACTTGGAACGCGGGCATGATAACCGGCCCGGCGCGCGCATCAAGTCCCGATAAATCTCCGCAAGCGATCCAGCGCAGCGACAAGCCCCTTGGCGATACCGGGCTCCATGGCCGAATGCCCGGCATCTGTCACGACCTCAAGAATCGCACCGGGCCAGGCAGACGCAAGGCTCACTGCCGTTTCGACTGGGCAAATCACGTCGTACCGCCCTTGAATGATTGTGGCGGGCAAATGCGCGATACGGTCGATGCGATTGATTATTTCACCCGGCTCAAGGAAAACCCGATTCACGAAATAATGCGCTTCCAGGCGCGCCAGGGAAAGCGATCGCGCCGGATCTTCCTGCCCGACGGCAGGCAACGGTAACAGCGTCGAACAAGCCCCCTCATACCCCGCCCAAGCCACAGCCGCCGGCAGATGAACGGCAGGATCGGAATCGATCAAACGGCGGTGATACGCGTGCAGGAGATCGCCCCGCTCGCTCTCTGGTAGGAACTGCTCAAACCGCCGTGCCGCTTCGGGGAAGAATTTACCCATGCCATGCATGAACCAGTCGAGCTCGGCATCAGAACCAAGAAAAATGCCTCGCAAGATGAAACCGAGACAGCGCTCCGGATGCACCTGGCCATATGCCAGCGCAAGGGTGCTCCCCCAGGAACCGCCGAACACGATCCATCGCTCCACCCCGAGCATTTCCCGGAAGCGCTCAATATCCGCGACAAGATCCTGCGTTGTATTGCCCGTCAACTCCGCCAGAGGCGTCGACTTCCCGGTCCCCCTCTGATCGAACAGCAGGACGTTGAAATGCTCCGGATCGAAAAACCTGCGATGCGCTTCGGAAATACCCGAGCCAGGACCGCCATGCAGGAAAACCACCGGAATACCGTCAGGATTACCCACCTGCTCCCAATAAAGCCGGTGCGGCTCGTCTACCGTCAGATAGCCACTGCGGCGCGCATCAACCCTCGGGAAAAGAACTCGGTCCGACACATCAACTCCCGCAGGATAAAACACTAAACGACTCAGGCATTGTCATCCCCACCGGCAAATGTCCGCGTGGAAAAGCAGCTTGCCTGATTCTGTATGTTTGGCGAGTAACTCGACATAGCCGAGATCATGCAGGAAGAAACATTCAGCGAAAACCTACATCACTGCCGAAGAAACAATCAATCGGACCATTCTGACTTCGGCAAACCTGCATCCTCTTCTAGTTCTTGAGACAGCGCGATAGGCGTGATCGGATAGCTCATGAACATTTGCCGCCCCCTGATCCGCTCCCTCGCGCTTTTCCTTGGCCTGCTTCTCTGCAGCATGCCTGCCGCGCAGGCCATTGAGAGGCCCCAGACAGGTCCAGCCGCGACCATCAGGGATCAGGCCGTGACAGAGATTGTCGACGGCGACACGCTGGTGCTGGCATCCGGTAAGGAGGTCCGCCTCGTCGGCATACAAGCGCCAAAACTGCCGCTCGGCCGTGCGGGCTTTGAGACCTGGCCACTTGCAGAAGAATCCCGTAACGCTCTGCAGACGCTGATCGGAAGCCATACTGTCTCACTTCATTTCGTCGGGCGACGGGAAGATCGTTACCGACGTTATCTTGCCCACCTCACACTGCCCGATGGCAGCTGGATCCAGGGAGAATTGTTGGCCAAGGGAATGGCGCGGGTCTACAGCTTCAAGGACAACCGGAAACTGATCAGCGAAATGCTTGCACTCGAACGGGCCGCTCGTCTTGACCGGCGCGGCATCTGGGCCCTTCCCGACTATCGCATCCGCAATCCGGCCGAGACCTGGAACGATATAGACAGCTTCCAGATCGTCGAGGGACGGGTCGTCGACGCCGCCCGGGTGCGCAATGTGGTCTATCTCAACTTTGGCCCGGACTGGCGGACCGATTTCACTTTCAGGATCGATCATCGCGCACTCCGCCTTTTTGAGCGTGCCGGCATTGATCCCCTGACCTTTTCCGGGCGGGCTGTCCGCGGTCGCGGATGGATCAAGCCGCAAAACGGCCCGTTGATCGAAATCACACATCCCGAACAACTTGAACTCCTGGGCGAATAGGTAAACATAACGGACACCGGAACCGTGATCCGACCGATGGAGAGCCTTTTGCCTGACTCGATCCGGCCTATGTTTGCCGCCTCACGTCGCAGCTTGGCGGCCGCCATACTGCTTTCCGTCGCAACGGCCACGCCGCTCCTTTCCGGGTGCAGCACCAATCCAGCGACCGGAGAACAAAGCTTCACGGCTTTCATGTCTCCCGAACAGGAACGCCAGGTGGGGAGCGAACAGGACCCTCAGATCAAGAAGGAATTCGGCGGCGCCTATGACGACGCGGAGCTGGCAGCCTATGTCACCCGGATCGGCAATAAACTCGCCGCCACATCCGAAATGCCCAATCTGGACTTCACGTTCACGGTGCTCAACACACCTGATATCAATGCCTTCGCCCTACCGGGCGGCTATGTCTACGTCACGCGCGGGCTGGTTGCCCTAGCAGAGAATGAAGCCGAACTGGCCGGTGTTATTGCCCATGAAATCGGCCATGTCACAGCCCGCCACAGCGCAGAGCGCTACAGCCGCGGCACGGCGATCGGGCTTGGCGCCGCGATCCTCGGCATCCTCACGGACAGCCAGGCAATCGCCGATCTCGCCGGACTAGGGTCGCAACTCTATCTGAAAAGCTACTCGCGGGATCAGGAATTCGAGGCCGACACCCTCGGGGTGCGCTATCTCAGCCGATCCGGGTACGAAACCGCTGCAATGGCAAGCTTCCTCCAGAAACTGGGCAACGCCAGCCGGCTCCAGGCAGAGATCGCCGGCGCCAATCACGACCCCGATGCCGTCGACCTGATGGCAACCCACCCGCGGACCATCGACCGCGTGCAGAAAGCCCTCATTGCGGCCAGCGTGCGGCCGGCATCAAACCCCATAGTCGGGCGCGATCCGTTCCTCGACCAAGTCGACGGCGTTCTCTTCGGAAGCGATCCGAAAGAAGGGATGATTCGCGGCCAGACCTTCCTGCACAAAGACCTCAATTTTCAGTTCGAGGTGCCGCCGAATTTCCGGATCTACAATCAGCCGGAGCGGGTTTTGGCCGCTGATCCGAATGGCGCCCGGTTCATCTTTGACGCCGCGCCTAAATCCGCCGGACAGGCCCCGGCCGGCTACATCCGGGATAGCTGGGCAAAGGGCCAAGCAGTGCGCGATCTGGAAAACATCGCGATCAATGGCATGGATGCGGCGACAGGCTGGCTGGCAATCACGGCAAAGAACGGCGCCACCTACATCTTGCGGCTGGTGGCCATTCGGTATGATGCAGACACGCTCTACCGGATCCAGTTCCTCATCCCGAGCCAGCGTGCGGGAGCCTTGAACGAAGACATGCGGCGGACGACCTACAGCTTCCGTCAGCTTTCCGCGGAGGAAAGGGCTGGTATCCGTCCCTACCGCGTAAAAGTTATGCGCTATGACGGAACGGCGTCGGAACAATCGCTCGCAGGCAGTATCCCGTTTCCGAGATATGAACTCCGGTATTTCAGGATGATCAACGGCCTTGAACGCGGTGAGCAGCCGCCGCCCGGATCACGCGTGAAAACGATCAGCCCGCAATAACGGCGGGCCTCACGCCTCTGAGTAGAGATCCGAGCTGCGATCGACATTGCGGCTGATATGCTGCTTCAGCTTGAGCAACGCGCGATGCTCAAGCTGCCGCACGCGCTCCTTGCTGACCCCGAGAACCGTCCCGAGTTCTTCCAGCGTTGCCCCATCATCAACGAGCCGACGGCGCTCTATGATGGTCTGCTCGCGCGGGCTCAACTCAGAGAGCGCTTCCTTCAGCCATTTTGAGCGGGTTTCCGCATCCCGCATCCCGATGACAATGGTTTCCGGAGTCGGGCGTTCGTCCGACAACATCTCCATCCACTCGTCCTCACCGCTTTCCCCGATCGTGGAGTTCAGCGACTGGTCAGCGCCGGACATGCGCTGCTCCATCGCCTCCACATCCTTCAGCGGAACACCAAGTTCGGTCGCGATACGCTCGCGCTGCTCCTCCGGAGAAAGGGTTTCGGAAGCCTGCTGGATCTTCGCGCGGAGGCGCCGCAGGTTGAAGAAAAGGGATTTTTGGGCCGCCGTGGTGCCGGTCCGCACGATGGACCAGTTCCGCAATACATAATCCTGAATAGCTGAGCGTATCCACCAGCTTGCATAGGTCGAAAAGCGGATCTCCCGCTCCGGCTCGAACCGGGCAGCGGCCTGCATCAGGCCGATATTGCCTTCCTGGATCAGATCACCCATCGGCAAGCCGTAATTGCGGTAGCGGGTAGCGGAGCTGACCACCAGACGGGTATAGGAGCGGACCATAAGATGCAGGGACTTCTCGCAGCCATCTTCGCGCCAGGCTCTCGCAAGCTCGAATTCAACCTCGCGCTCAAGCAACGGCTCGTTCATGCTCGACTTTATATACGAGACGTTGGCGCGCCGGGTTTCGGGATCGTCAATATGTGCCATGGCTTCATCTCCAGACCGCACCAGCGAGTTTTCTCACAAGTGGATACGCTCCCCCATGGAAAGCGGATCATTTCGGCCTGATTTTGGCGACTCCTATCGAATCACAAAACCGCGAGCCTACCAGATATGGAAAATTCGTCGGGGCCGGACCTACGCGCTGACCTGATCGACGATAGCGCCCGTGGCATCGAGGCAAACGGCATTCAACGGTCCGCCAAACCCTGCGCCCCCGTCGATGCTGAGCGTCATCTCATGCTCGACGATGCCTTCCCGGGCCGGGTCGTACCCACGTACCAGTCTTGTGAAGCCCTGGTAGCCGGACGCGGCGGCTTCAGTAAAGCCTTGGCTGTTCCACCAGAACCCGTCTTCCTGATCGTTGAGATCCTTGGACGGGTCCAGCCCGCCGCTGACAAACAAAAGCGCACCGTCATCCGTGTAAGCAGCCCGGCGAAATCCGGTCATGAATTCATTGTGCCCGGAATGCCCCCGGATGGCCTGCCGCAGCTGCCCCGTCCATCGGCTGACGGCGAGCAATCCCTCCATGATGGCAGAGCGGGCGTCAGAGGCGCGACCGCCATAGGCCGCAAGGGTCGCGTCCGCACCACGCTCCAGCATCCAGTCTAGTATCTCCTGACAGTCACCGGAGAACTGAAGCTGTAGCATCTTGCGCCACATCTCTTCCTGGCGGCCGCGCAAATACACGATATCGTCGAGATGGGTGTAGGGTGGCTGCGCCAGCACAATCCGCCGGAACCGCAGCAATTCGTCCACCGTTTCCAGAATTTCCGGCCCGTACCCGTAGTAATTCCCAAGGTAGACGAAGCGATCCCCCGCCTCATAGCGGTTGGTCAGCGTCTCATGCAGAGCATTGAGCCGTTCGACGTCGCCATGAATGGAGGCAATAGCCCAAATTCTCCGGCAGCGGCGCAATATCGCGAAGCGCTTGTCCGTTCCGGATGGAAGGCTGATGGTCTGGATCACGTTCTGTGCCGCATCTGACATTGCTGATGTGCTCCCACACTCCAGATAGCAATTTCAGCGTCGGCCGCCAACGCCTGTGCTGTATCCAGGGTTCCGCACAAATGAAACAGGCGGCACCGGAGGCGCCGCCTGTAATCACGAAACAATGAAGTTTCGACAGCCGATCAGGCTGCTGCCATGATTTTTTCGAGCCGGTCCGTGGCCGCGTCTTCATCAATTTTTTCAATCGCCGCGAACTCACGGGCAAGACGATCAAGCGCCGCCTGGTACATCTGACGTTCGCTATAGGACTGATCGGCCTGGCCGGTGTTGCGGCGCAGGTCGCGCACCACTTCGGCAATCGATACCGGATCGCCGGAATTGATCTTCGCTTCGTACTCCTGCGCGCGGCGGGACCACATGGTGCGTCGCACGCGTGCACGGCCTTTCAGCTTCGTGAGCGCGACATCCATCTGCTTGCGCGTGCTGAGCCGGCGCAGACCGGAATCGTTGGCTTTTCCGACGGGGATGCGCAACGTCATGCGATCCTGCTCGAAGGTGATCACCAGAAGATCAAGCTCAGTACCCGCGATCTGCTGCGACTCGGTGCCAATGATCTTGCCGACACCATGAGTCGGATAGACCACAAAATCCCCAGCCTTGAACTCCACTTTTTTTGTCATTAGTCGGTCTCTCTCACTTGTCAGGACCACGTAAAACGCGTAAAGCGCAAGGAATCGCCGGTATCGCTAAAAAGCAGGCCTCAGCCCGTCTTTGCGGATACCGCTCGGAATGGTCCGAAACCTTCTCGGAAACGGCGGCGAGGCGAGACGTTTTGCCCCACCGAATTCATAGACCTTATCACAAATCCGATAAAAGTGGGAGTCTGCGGGCGCATGGCCTGCTTTCGTTTGACGCATGGCTTACCGTTTTGTGACGGTTAGCCTCAGTCTCCCTTGCCCGGCGCGGGCGAAAAAAACTTTTCCATCTTGCCCTTAACCTGCTGAAAATCGTCAGCATCAGGCATGGCGTCGATCTTCCGGGTGATGTTTGGCCATTCCTCGGAATATTTCCGATTCATTTCGATCCAGCTCTCTGCTTCCGGCTCCGTATCCGGGAGAATCGCCTCGGCCGGGCATTCCGGTTCGCACACACCGCAGTCGATACACTCGTCCGGGTGGATGACGAGCATGTTCTCGCCCTCATAAAAACAGTCAACCGGACAGACTTCGACACAGTCGGTGTATTTACACTTAATGCACAGGTCGTTGACGATATACGTCATCGGCAGACTCCGGTCCGGCTTCAATCGTCGGTTTCGTTAATGAAAAAACGCCTATTCGGCAAGTCCGAGTTTCTGCATGACACGCTTGCGTGCAGCGCCACTCTCCTGATCGGTCACGTATATCAGTCCCGTGACCCGGCGCATCAGACTGGCTTCATATTCATGCAAGACACCGTCGGCATAGGCGACCTGCCAAAGCATTTCCATGAGTTCAACCCGCTGATCATGGTCGAACTCGTCACGAATTACCTTCGTGAAGCTGTAGAAATCGACGCTGCCTTCCAGATCTTTCACCGCCCCATCGACCTTTTCTGCCGCTTCATCCTTAGAACAGGCGAAACGGGCGGCGAGCAGTGCTTCAATCGCGTGCCGCTCTTGGGCGCCGAAGTCGCCATCAAGCGTCGCAGCCTTCACCAGCAGCGCGGCAACGGCTTCTTCAGATCCGTCGACCTTTGAAGCTTCGCTCGATCCCCCGGAGCGGACCGCATCGAAGAAAACTTTAAGGGAGCCGATCATGGCATTTCCCGGAGTTGGTTGGAATTCAGCCTTTTATCTAAGCTCTCGGCCCGATTTCGCAAGCACGTTTCCGGCGGGCGGACTATCCGGGCATTTTCCAGACGGCAATCGATAATCGACCAGATCATTCATCAGGGGATCGCAGATGGTCGATCAGCCGCCGATCCCGCTTGGTTGGCCGCCCGGCACCCGGGTCACGCTGTGCCGGGGTCGATTTCACCTCGGGCCGATCACTTTTGCCAGCGCCCGCTTCGATCGGCGCGAGATCCTCGTACAGCAGCTGGGCTTCCGGAGCCGGCCCACGGCGCTCAGCCAGAAACAGCACCTTCACGACCCGGATATGCGGCCCCTGCGGAAAGGTCAGCACATCACCGGAGCGGACAAGCTGGTGCGCCTTCGACACCACCTTGCCGGAAAGACGCAAACGCCCTGCACCAACCAGTTTGTTGGCGAGCCCGCGGGTCTTGAAGAACCGCGCACACCAGAGCCACTTGTCGAGACGCTGTGTCTCGTCTTCGTTCATTTTGCCAGTTTGAGCTGCTGCAATATGGCGAAGGGAGAATCCTCGGGACGCATGGCCGGCCCGTTCGAGCTGATCACCTTTGGCCCGCTATTCTGGCGTTTCGGCCGGTCATCCTGGCGCTTAGGCTTACGCGGCCCGCCTTTTTGTCCGCCCTTGGCGCCAGCATTGCGATCCCGCTTTTCACCGGAACCATCCTGCACCGGTTTACCCGGCTTCCTGGCGCGATCCGGTTTGTCCCCGCGCGCGGCTTTGCCGTCACCTTCGGACTTGCCGTTCTGTTCCGCCTTACGCTCGCCTTCCGGCCGGCGCTTCTGTTCCTGACGACGCCGGGCGATGAAACGAGGCTGCTCTTCCACATCCTCACCACGGCGGTACCCGAGATCCTTCAGGATTTCCGCCATGGCGTCATGGCCGACACCGGCGAGCGACAGCATGTCCGCGGAGATCGCAAACGCGCCCTCACGGGCCGCCTGCCGGACCATCTGGGCAACGCGTTCAAGCATATCCGCCCGGACGGCATGACCGCCGACGCGCTTGTAGCCAATCGCCAGGTAGAAGGCGTCGGTCGCATCCTCGGCACGCGTGATCATGACCCGGCCTGCCGGCGGCGGGCCTCCCTCGGGGAACTGGCCGGAGAAAACGCTCCACAACATGGCCCGGAATTCCACCGCCTTCGGCTTCAGCAGTACCGGCAGGAAAACGGTCTCGGTGCCGAAGCGAATGCCGAGACGGGCGAGCGACTTGCGCTGCTCGTCATCGAGATCCCGGCGCAACCCGCCGATCTGGTCGGCAGATACGCCGCCGATGCCTTCGAGCACCTGGAACCCGATACCGCGCGCGGCGCCCTCAAGTTCAGCCGTCTTGATTGCCAGCAACGGGCCGAGTCGTTCTTCCATCTCTCCGGTCAGCCAGGTGCGCAAACGGGTCTCGATCCGCTTGCGCATCTCGCCGTCGATCATCTCCTCGTTCACGACGCGGATCTGCGGCGACAGAATATCGGCACCCGCTTCCAGCGATGCGATTTCCGCCCCGAGCCAGATAAGCGTCCCCTTGGGGCCGATCGAGAAGGCTGCGTTGTCGGCAGCTTCGATTTGGCCCGTACGCCGGGCCAGTTCTTCCGGCAGGACCTTACGCGCAGCCGCCAGCACGGGCTTTGCGTTGGTGCTATCCACTACATCAGGCACGAACTTCAATCCTTCCATGTGACCGACGGCATGGCCCTCCACGACCACTGTGCTGTCAGGTTTTACTGCCGCCGCCAAGTTCCCCCCGTCCTTCAACTTGCGCAAGAACAATGCTGCGCGCTTGTCGACAAAACGCTGGGTAAGCTTGTCGTGCAGGGCATCCGAAAGCCGATCTTCAACTGCCCTCGTCTGGGCCTGCCAATGAACAGGGTCGGATACCCAGTCTGCACGGTGCGTAATATACGTCCAAGTGCGAATATGTGCGATACGGTTTACCAATGTATCTATATCACCGTCCGTCCGGTCGAAACGGCTGACCTGATTGGCGACCCAATCCGTCTCCAGACACTGCGCCCCGTCCGTCAAATCGAAATAGATTTTTGCCAGCAGATTGGAGTGGGATTCGCTCATCGTCTTGCGAAAATCCGGGATCTGGCAGATGTCCCACAACAACCGCACCCGGTCCGGCCCCTTTGCCCGCTCGACCACGGCTTCCATCCGCGCCAGCGATTCCAGCGTCCGGTGATCCTCCGCATCCCGTTTTCTGATCATGTGAGGCTGCTCGCTGTACACCCCGAGAGAGCGCTGCAATTCACCAAGGCTGCGGAACGACATGCGGTGATTACGCCAATAGACGTGCCGGAGCGGATCGAACCGGTGGCTTTCCAGCGCCTCGACCATCTCCTCGTCCAGCGGCGGGCAGTCTCCCGTGACGCCAAACGTGCCGTCATTCATGTGCCGCCCGGCCCGGCCGGCGATCTGCGCCATCTCCGGCGGCGTCAGGCGGCGCGGCGCGCGGCCGTCGAACTTCATGTCCTCGGCGAAGGCGACGTGATCAACATCCATGTTGAGGCCCATGCCGATCGCATCCGTCGCAATCAGGTAATCGACCTCGCCTTCCTGATACATCGCCACCTGTGCGTTCCGGGCCCGTGGCGACAATGCCCCCAGCACCACAGCCGCACCGCCGCGCTGACGCCGGATAATTTCGGCCAGCACATAAACGTCCGCCGCCGAAAAGGCGACGATGGCGGTCCGGCGCGGCAGCCGGGTCAACTTGCGCGGACCGGTATAGGTCAGCCGCGAAAGCCGCTGACGGCCGACAATCTCCGCCTTCGGCACCAGCTTCCTGACCAGCGGGCGAATGATGTCGGAGCCGAGAAACATGGTTTCCTGACGGCCGCGCGCATGCAGCAGCCGGTCAGTGAAGACATGGCCGCGCTCCCGGTCGCCGCAAAGCTGGATCTCGTCGATGGCGAGGAAATCCACCACCCGGTCGACCGGCATGGATTCCACCGTGCAGATGAAATAACGGGCGTGCGGCGGAAGTATCTTTTCCTCGCCGGTGATCAGGGCGACAGCGTTCTTGCCCTTCAGGGAAACGACGCGCTCGTAGTTTTCCCGGGCCAGCAGGCGCAACGGAAAACCGATCATACCGGTGGCATGGCCGAGCATCCGCTCGATGGCGAAATAGGTCTTGCCTGTGTTGGTCGGCCCCAGCATTGCGGTGATCCGACCGTCCTCAAAAACGCTGCTCATGGGAAATTCGGATCCGCTCTCGGCTCAAATGGGAAGTGCTGGGGTCTTGCGCTTGCTATCAACTTCCCACATATCAAGCTCCATCAATCATAACGATGTCATTCTAGGCAAGAGGTGATCACAAAGATGACTGCGGAAAAGCGGACGTTCCAGGCCGAGGTCAGCAAGCTCCTGAAGATCGTCGCCAATTCGCTCTATAGTGAGCGTGAGGTGTTCCTGCGCGAATTGATCTCCAACGCATCCGATGCCTGCGACAAGCTGCGCTACCTGGCACTTACACAGCCTGATCTGACCACTGGTGACGGCGAGTACAAGATAAAGATCGCGGCGGACAAGGATGCCAAGACGCTAACCCTGTCGGATAACGGTATTGGTATGAGCGCCGATGAGCTGAACGACAATCTCGGCACCATCGCGCGCTCCGGCACGGAAGCCTTCGTCTCCAACCTGTCCGGTGACGAGAAAAAGGATAGCGGCCTGATCGGCCAGTTCGGCGTCGGTTTTTATTCGGCCTTCATGATCGCGGACAAGGTCGAGGTCCTGACCCGGCGCGCCGGCGAGAGCAAGGCGCATCTCTGGAGCTCGGACGGTCTTGGCGAATACACCGTCGCGGATGCCGAGAAGGCCAATCGCGGCACCATCATCACCATGCACCTGAAGGACGACGCCCTCGAATTCCTCGAGGAGCAGCGCCTGCAGCACATCGTGAAGCGCTATTCAGACCATATCCCGGTGCCGATCCTGTTCGTGGAAACCAAGGACGGCACCACCGAAGAACGCCCGCTGAACGAGGCCTCCGCACTCTGGACCCGGTCCAAGAGCGACATCACGACGGAGCAGTACGGCGAATTCTACAAGCACGTCGCACATGCGTTTGACGAGCCCTGGCTGACCATGCACTGGAAAGCGGAGGGCGTGATCGAATACAGCTCCCTGCTCTACGTGCCGACCCAGCGCCCATTCGACCTGTTCCATCCGGAGCGCAAGAGCCGGGTAAAACTCTACGTGAAGCGGGTCTTCATCACGGATGATTGCGACGGCCTGGTGCCCGACTACCTGCGCTTCCTGCGCGGCGTGATCGATTGCGAGGACCTGCCGCTGAATGTCAGCCGCGAACTTCTGCAACGCAATCCCGTGCTGCAAAAGATCTCCTCCGCCGTCACCAAACGGGTGCTCACCGAACTCAGCAAGAAGGCGGAAAAGGACCCCGAGGCATACGGGGTTTTCTGGGACGCTTACGGCCCGGTGATGAAAGAAGGCATCTATTCCGAAAACGGCGAACACAAGGACACCCTGATCTCTCTCGCCCGCTTCGATACGACGGAAAGCGACACGCTGGTCAGCCTCGCCGACTACAAGAAGCGGATGAAGGAAGGCCAGGAGGCGATCTACTACATCATCGGCGAGAGCAAGGAAGCGCTGCTGAACTCACCCCATATCGAAGGCTTCAAGGCCAAGGGTGTGGAAGTTCTGCTGCTGTCGGATCCGATCGACGATTTCTGGATCCAGGCCATGTTCGAGGGCTTTGAGGGCAGCCCCCTCAAGTCGATCACCCGAGGCTCCGCCGATCTCGACGCGGTCAAAGGCGCCGACGACAAGACAGACGAGGACAAGGCAGCGGACAAGAAGGACGAGGAGAAAGCCTCCGCCGATATCGCGCCGCTGCTCGCCTCCATCAAGCTGGCCCTTGGCGAGGCGGTGAAGGACGTGCGGGAATCCACCCGCCTGACCGACAGCCCCGTCTGCCTGATCGCCGATGACGGCGACATGGACATCAACCTCGAACGGCTGCTGCGCCAACACAAGCAGATCGACAAATCCAATCCGCGCATTCTGGAAGTCAACACCAAGCACGCGGTGATCAAGGCCCTCGCCAAGCGGGTGAAGGACGGCAAAACCGGCCAGGAACTGGATGACGCGGCCCACCTGCTGCTCGACCAGGCCCGGATCATGGAAGGCGAAGCCATCCCGGACCCGAAAGCTTTTGCCCGGCGGCTGGCGATGTCGATGGAGCGGGGGCTGGTGGGGTAACCACACGTCTGCCATTTGGCGGAAAAGAGTGCGCAGCGGCCGGGTTTTCCCGGCCGCTTTTTTTAGGCCGTACAGGCAGTGCCGTTCCCTTGTTTTCCTGACGTGCCGGCAGACTTCCCGTGACGACACTCCCCGCACCGCCTAATATTCGTCACGGGAAAACAGCAACGGAACCGGATCGGTGGGACTGTATCGGAGCGGTGGCACATGGGCCTGGTTTGGCCATCTCGATATCGTGGTGGCGGCACCGGGCAAGATCGTGCCGGGCGGCAAGGTGAAGGTTGTGGAGAGCAGCCTGCCGGGGATCGTCCGCGCCATTCATGTCGAGGATGGCGATCACGTCGCCGAGGGCGCTCCGCTGATCTCCCTCGACCCGACGGAAAGCGACGCGGACCTCGAGAAACTGACCCGGGAATGGCTGGCGGCACTGCTTGAGGTTTCCCGGGAGGAAGCACTGATCGGCGCCGTGGCCCTGGCCTCCGGCGGCGCCCCGATCCCGCCGGAGGAGCTGTTCGAGGTGCCGGAGGGCGCGCCCGCGCATGAGGTGGCGGACAGCATCGCGGTGCTGCGGGCGGAATGGGCGGCGCTGATGGGCGAACGGCAGAGGGCCGGGCGCGAGGCGGCGCGGGCGCGGGCGACGCTGGCCTCGCTCCGGGCGGAGCATGACAAGGTGGCGGCCGTGCTGCCGCTGCTGACGGAGCGGGTCGACGGCCAGCGCATCCTCTATGAAAAACAACTGACGCAGAAATCCGTCTATCTGGAGCATGAACAGGCGCTGCTGGAAACCCGGCACCAGGGCCTGGTGCTGGACAAGCAGATCGAGGAAGCGCAAGCGACGCTCGCCAGTGCGGAGGCGACGGCGGAGAACCTGTTGCTCGCCTTCGAGGCGCAGCGCCAGCGCGCCCTGGCGGAAGCCCGTCAGAAGGCGAGTGCGGCGGCCCAGGAACGGATCAAGGCAACCGACCGGGTCGGCCGCCTGACCCTCGCGGCCCCGGTGGCGGGAGAGGTCACCGGCCTCTCGGTGCATACGCTCGGCGGCTATGTCCAGCCCGGCGCGCCGCTGATGCGGATCGTGCCGGACGGTGACCGTCTGACGGTCGAGGCGACGGTGACGAACCGGGATATCGGCTTTATCGAGATCGGCCAGCGGGCGGCGGTGAAGGTCGATGCCTTCAATTACATGCGCTACGGCAGCATCGAGGGCAGGATCGTCAGCCTCAGCGCCGACGCGGTTGTGCCCCAGGACGCGAACAACGCCGCCGGCGCGGCGGGGGCGGCCACAACCGGCCCGCAGGCGGCCCCGCAGATGCTGTCCTACACGGCGCGGATCGAGATTGAGCGTGAACATCTGACTGTCGACGGCAGGGACGTGCGTCTGGTGCCGGGCATGTCCGTGACGGCGGACCTGCTGACGGGAGAGAGACGGGTGCTGGAATACGTGCTGCAGCCGGTGCTGCGCTATGCAAGTGAAGGGATGCGGGAGCGATGATCAATAGAAAATCGGAAAGTTAGTAAATTGAACGTGAATTACTCCCCGAATCTTTATTCAAGTACAGGACCAGAATTTAAGATCTGGTTTTCGATTGTAGGATCTATTTTTATTCAATTTGTGTCTATTGTGTTATTTGTTGGGAAAATATCGGCTCCGTGGGTTTATTTAAATGTGTTGGCGATTGCGAATATTTTAATATTGTACAGATATGCGTTGCAAAACAGAAAATACAACATAGTAAATAGTTATTTTTATATAATTGGTGTTGTAATTGTGTTTTTGATTTTCTATTTTCAAATATTTATTATCTCAATATTGAGAAGTAATATTTACTTATTCATAATAAATGTTTCTGGGTTAATGCTTTTTGTTTTTTATAGTTTTTTTCGAATTAAGAAAGTGAGGCGAGAAAGGTTGCGGATGAGGAAAATACGTGGTGCTGGAAAACTTGGGGGAGATGACTGATGCCAATTACTCCATCGACTGGTGTGGTTCCATCGCAACCTATACCGGGTTTAACTAATAACCCGCAGAATTCTGAGAATAGCGATCGCGCCAATGGTGAATTAAGGGGACACACGACTTAATTAGGCGCGCCGCCAGCCCCCGTCTGTCTCCTCAGGAAATTAAGTTATGTCCCCTTATTTCCATCCCGGCCCCGAAAGCGTTTGCGCGGCGGCTGGCGATGTCTATGGAGCGGGGGCTGGCGCTCTAACGACGCGCCTACCGCGCCAGAAAGAAACGTAAGAGAGCGGATAGTCATGACTATCCGCTCTCTTTTTGATGCCTGCTTTACTGCAATCGTATCACAAGAAATCAAATAGATATGAGAACGATATTCATCGCCTCACCCTATTGATTCACTGGTTAAATCGCGTCGATAAGCAGCGAAAACTAGTCTGGTTCGTGTCCCCACAAGTATTCTTCAATTGGGGTGGTGCAGCGCCGTGTTGCCTTTTCAGCATCGGGGCGCCTTCTTCTGAACCTTGATTCAATTACAAGTAGTAATCCAGTAATTTTTCTCGGTGTTATAAAATGCAAGAACGTGACAGGTCGTTTTGTGCTCATCATTTTTGTATAGATAGCCGGTCACATGGGTGTTGCAGGAAGGTACGCCAGCACCGCCGTTGTGCCAGAGAGACGATTTCAAGTAAATGTTCCAATCGGCGGTCCCTGCGATGGCGTTAGCGATACGGTTGTCGTTTGCGCCAGCCAGAGCTTTTTGAACGGTCACATCCTTCTTGCAGGTCGATCCCGCGCTTCGCCCCGGCGTCTCGTTCTTTTGGTTTGTGGTAATAGCGGCCCACGTGTTGCAGTCACCGTCCGTGCAAACGTAGATGCCCGCATTTGCCGGCTGCGTGCCGACCATGAATGTGCCGATGAGCAGACCACCAATAAGCATGGCCGCATAGCGTATATTGAACATAGATAAATCTCCTCTTGCTCCTTGAACCTGGAAGGCTGGTGCGTGAACGGCGGGCCGGCATAGCGGGCATATCGCTCACATTAATGAATATATATTTACTCCAAATAAGGTCGTATTGATATATTATTTTTCGCCTTATACGAGAAACTCGACTTACAAGCACTTTGCCCGGGCAGCAATTGCAGGGACACGAGACCTAATTTGGGAATTAAGCGGACACGCTAAATTAATTTTACGCGCGACCAGCCCCACCCGCCTCCCCACCCAAAGCCACCATTGCGCCCACGCGCGAAGGCGCTATCGTGTCGCCGAATTCAAATTCTCGTTCACAGGATATCGCTCCATGGCGCCGCAGACGGCCACTTCACAGCTTCTCGACAATTGTCTTACCGACGCGGAATTCCCCGAGCTGCCGGATTTCACCCGTGGCAAGGTGCGGGATGCCTACAAACTGCCGGACCGGCGGCGGCTGCTGATCGCGACGGACCGGCAGTCCGCGTTCGATCAGGTCCTGGCGGCCGTGCCCTACAAGGGCCAGGTGCTGACCCAGACGGCGCGCTACTGGTTCGATCACACGAGCGATATCTGCCCGAACCATGTGATCTCCTATCCGGATCCGAATGTCGTCCTGTGCAAGGATCTCGACATGGTGCCGATCGAGATCGTGGTGCGGGCCTATCTCACCGGCTCCACCAACACCAGTGCCTGGACCATGTATGAGCGGGGCGAGCGGGTCATCTATGGCCACCCCTTCCCCGACGGCATGAAGAAGAACCAGAAGCTCGCCGAAACCATCATCACGCCGACGACGAAACCCACCGGCGGCGGGCATGACGCACCGATCACGGAAGCGGAAATCCTCGAAACCCAACTTGTGACGCATGAGCAATGGCGCGAGCTGGCGGAGAAAAGCCTAGCCCTGTTCGCGCGTGGGCAGGAACTCGCCGCCAAACAGGGGCTTATCCTGGTCGATACAAAATACGAATTCGGCATCGACGAGAACGGCACGATCACCATCGCCGATGAGATCCACACCCCGGATTCAAGCCGCTACTGGCGCGCCGACAGCTACGAGCAGAAGTTCGCGGCCGGTGAAGAGCCGGACAGCCTGGACAAGGAATTCCTGCGGTTGTGGATTGCCGGTCAGTGCGACCCCTACAATGACCCCATCCCGGAAATCCCCGCCGACACCCTGATCGCCTTCAGCAACAAGTATGTCGCCCTGTTCGAACAGCTGACCGGTCTGGATTTCGAGCGGCCCGACCCGGCAGTTCCCGTGCGCGACCGTATTCGCGCGGCGCTGGTCTCGGAACTGCCTGAATATTTCCAGGCAGGAAATTAGGGGCACCGAACTTAATTCCTGCCGGAACAACCCGCCTCCTTGCGCGTTTTGCTTTCAAAGGCGGTCCTCAATGTCAGAGAAAAACCAGTACATCGAAAAAGCCAGGGCGCGCATCGCGCAATCGGATGCAGAGATCGACAGGATAAAGGCCAGGGCGGACGAAGCCGGGGCCGACGCGAAGATCGAGTATCAGTCCAGCAGAATGCCATGCTACCGCTGGCTGACGATGCAGGCCGGCAGATGCCAACTCTTCACCGATCCAACATCCTGCAATCCGGCATCGCTCAGTAATTTCTTGGATTAACTGTCGGTATAATTTCGAACTCATATATTTTTAAGCTTAAAGAATCCAACTTCGATTGAAATCATCAATACTCACAACATAAGATATCAAAATCAATCTATTGAATATTATTTGAAACAATAAAAAATAATCCCATACTTCAATTCACTCAATTTTTTCCCATTTTATATTTATTTGGATAAATTAATATTTTGACATACTAAATTTTATCTAATTTTCCTCACATATAGCACTTCCAATTTCCAACTTTTCCAAAATATTTTCCAAAAATTCCCAAAAAGACACCATATTTTTCTTTATTTTTATTGTACCGCTTGGAGGCAGGCGCAGAACTCGAATTGCGCAAGCGATACAGAGAAAATTCGAGTTTGAGGGCTTGCCATGCGTTCCGGTTCATCTGTCGATTTCATCGATCCGTCTGTTTCCCAGCCGGAACTGCGTCATTCAGAGCTGATGCCAGATGCCGCATTAAAGGGAACGCACCCGAATTCCAGTCGCCCAGACTGTAATAGCGAAAGAGCATTGTGGATGAGCCATTCCAGATACCCATCCATTCTGTTCGTCGATAGCGCCGTTCCAGATCGCGAGATCCTTCTGGCGGGCGTCGACCCGCGCACCACAATCGTCCCGCTATCGCCAGCAGGCGATCCGGTTGGACAGATTTCGGATGTGCTAGCCGGTCTGAACGGCGTCCAGAACCTCTCGATCCTGAGTCACGGCGCTCCCGGCCAATTGCACCTTGCCGGGCGCATTGTGGATCTGAAAGCGCTGAGCGAAGCGGCGCCGCATCTGCTCCGGATCAAAGCCGCGCTCGCACCCGATGCGGAAGTCACACTGGTGGCTTGCGCAGCGGGGGCAGGCACTGCAGGCGCGCAGTTTGCCGACAGTTTGGAAGACGCACTCGGCGTTCCCGTGCACGCCGCATCCGCACCACTCGGCGGGGATGCCGGCTGGCGCGCCCTTCCGGCCGCAGCGGCTCTCTTTTCGGCCGAGGCCCTCGCCACCTACGCCCATCGTCTGGCCACCCTTAACGGGACCGCAGATGCCGACACGATACTTGGCACCGGAACTGCCGATGAACTCAACGGCCTCGCCGGAAACGACGTGATCAGTGGTTTCGGAGGCAATGACACCATAGACGGCGGCGCTGACAACGACCAGATCTCCGGCGGCACCGGGGTCGACAGCCTGGTCGGCGGCACAGGTGACGACACCTTCTTTATCACTTCCGGCGATGTCGCGGGCGGCGCCGAGACGATCGATGGCGGCGGCGACTCGGATATCATTTCGCTGGTCGGCGGCGGGAGTTTCGACTTCTCCGGTGCAACCGTCTCCGTGGAGACCATTTCCGGCGGCACCGGGGCGGACACGATCACCGGCACCACGGCCGCGGACCAGATCGACGGCGGCGGCGGCGCCGACATTATCTCGGGCAATAATGGCAACGACACGCTCAGCGGTGGCGCCGGTGCCGACACGATCGACGCTGGTGTTGGCAACGACCAGATCTCAGGTGGCACCGGGGTCGACAGCCTGCTCGGCGGCGACGGTTTCGACACCTTCTTCATCGCCTCCGGCGATGTCGCGGGCGGCGCCGAAACGATCAACGGCGGCAACAACTCGGATATCATTTCACTGACCGGCGGCGGCAGTTTCGACTTCTCCGGCGCGACCATATCCGTTGAAACCATTAACGGCGGTGGCGGGGCGGACACGGTCACCGGCACCACGGCCAGAGACGTGATCTACGGCTACAACGGCGATGACGTTCTGTCCGGTCACGGCGGCAACGACGATGTCTTCGGCCAGGGCGGAAACGACACACTCTACGGCGGCGACGGGAACGACCTGGTTCGGGACAACTTGGGCAACAACGTGCTTTACGGCGACGCCGGCAACGACACGCTCTCCGGCACAGTCGGTAACGACACACTCCAGGGCGGCACCGGCAACGATTCCCTGCTCGCGGGCAGCGGAACCAACCTGCTGGATGGCGGCGCGGGCAATGACACGATCCAGGGATCGCAGGCAAACCTGAATGGCGACACCCTGACCGGGGTCGATGCAGGTGACTCACTGGTCGTCTACTCGAAGGACCTGTCGAGCCTGAACGGCAGCACCGTTACCAGCTCCATCGATCTTGGCGACGGCAACACGCTCAATCTTTCCCTCGGCAACTTCACCGCCACGCTCAGCGCGAACGTGAGTGGCGGCAACACGACCATCGGCTTCGCTCTGAGCGAGATCCAGTCCTCCTCCGGTGACGGGTCAATTTCGAAGTCGAACCAGTCGAACGGTGACGTTGCCGGGACGGAAACCTCCTTCACCCTCGCCAATACCGGTAGCGCGGCGCAAACCGGAACCCTGCTCGAAGACTCTGGAAGCGGGAATATCGTTACCGTCCAGTTGCCAGGCTTCGTCTCTGCCACGGTCAGCGGCCCCGCTTCCTCCGAAGTGCCCGGGTCTGCCAGCGGCACCCTCAACGGCCAGGTCGTGGGCACCGGCTCCACCGATGCAAGCTTCCTGAACCTGCAGGGCTCCCGCTTCCTCGACAGCCTCGGTGCCGGGGCCAGCGTCGATGTCCGTACCATCACCTTCTCCGGCGCCAGCGTCACCACGCCGCAGACCATCGAGATCAGCGACCAGTCAACCGGCTCCGGTGTCGAGGCCTTCATCTTCGACATGTCCGGCCTGCCTGCGGGCTCCACGCTGGTACTGAACGATATTGACTTCGCCATCGTGATTGGCAACGTGACGGTGAACAGCAGCGGCAACGGCCCGATTTATCTCGCGGGCGACAGTTCGGCGCAGACCGTCTCCCTCGGCAATTTCGGCGATACAGTCGCCGGCGGCGGCGGCACCGATACGGTCAATGGCGGCTATGGCGAGGACATCGTCTATGGCAACCAGGGCAACGACTCCCTCTTCGGCGGCGGCGGCAGGGATACGCTCTTCGGCGGCCAGGATCAGGACAGCCTCAATGGCGGCAACGACAACGATATCCTCTATGGCAACATGGGCGAGGATACGCTGGTCGGCGGCGGAAATTCCGATCTGCTTTATGGCGGCCAGGGCAACGACATTGTCTATGGCAATCTGGGCGACGACAGCCTCAACGGTAATCTCGGCAACGACATCCTGTTCGGCGGTCAGGGCAACGATGTGGTCAATGGCGGGGACGGCGCAGACCAGATCGACGGCAACCAGGGCGACGACACGCTGGTCGGTGGAGGCGGGGCCGATACCTTCATCTTCGGCTTCGATACCGGCAACGATCAGGTGAGCGACTTCACGGCCGGCACCGACAGCTTGCAGGTCGCAGACGGGCTGACCTACACAGCGGCGGACAGCGGCGGAAATACTCAGCTCACCCTCTCCGACGGCGGCACCGTCACGCTGATCGGCGTCTCCAAGTCGGAACTCGGCATCACCGCGACTGCTGGATGGGACCTCGCGTAGAAGACGGAGGCTCCGTAAACAGACGGCCCTCCCGTTAGAAAGCGGAAAGCTATCACCGACCGCCCCGCCAAGGCGGTAAAGCGGGATCGTGCGCTCAGGGCTCTACTGAAAACGCTCACCTTTTAGGTCGGGCGCTGCCTGAAATATGGCGTTTGGCCCCATAATTTCACCTTTTTTTAATGTTGAATTGAAATAACTGGTTGTCTATCAGCTAGTCAGCACTCGCGGATTGGCCGCTTAGGTGCGCATGACGGCAATGGTTGATTGAGAGACCGATTTATTGACAAGTGAATTTCAATCCGCAGCGAACATGAGGGATGCCCTCATCAGCGACGACCTGAATGCCGTCGATCGCTATTTCCTGCAATTCGGCGCCCGCAATCCGACTGTCGTCTGGAATCCGGAAGGCAATCAGCTTGAGGATGAGCGCCTGCAACGCCTCTCTTCTTACTGGCGCGGGAAAGCCAACGGCAAGGATGCCGCCCCCGTCGCATCCATCGACCCGACGGATATGCGGTTTGTCCTGGGCTATCTCATGTTGCTCGATGTCATCGAGGACGGCTTCGATTTCCGCTACCGGCTATACGGAACGATGATTTCCCAACGTTTCGGCAGGGATGTCACCGGCACGACGGTCCGTGAGTTCGGCGACAAGGAGTATATCGTCAACTTCTTCCTTGGTGCCTATCAGGCCGTGATGGAGCGGCGTCAACCGCTGCTGACTGTTCACTATCCGAAAAAAGCCTCGGAAACGGCGAGCTGGACCCGCCTCATTCTGCCGCTGAAGAGCGAGAACAACGAGATCGCGAGGCTGCTTGTCGGACAAATCCCCGGCGAGTGGCGGCCAAGGCCTCACGGCGCGGAAGCACCGGCCTTCTGACTTGTCCGGCTAGACCTTCGAAGAAAGGCTCCGGGTTGCCTCCACATTTTCGTCAAGGCGCGCGTGCAGTTTCTCGAAGACCCGCTCCAGCGCGGCGCGCTCCGCATCATCCAGAACAGAGAGCAGATCCGCCTCGAAGCCGCTCGCCAGCGGCACGATCTGCCGGTAGACGGACCAGCCTTCGTCTGACAGCGTGATATCCAGCAACCGGTTATCGGCCGCATTGCTCGCCTTCAAAACGAGTCCCGCCTCTTCCAGCCGGCTGACCGCGCGGCTGACCTTCACCTTGTCCAGATTGACGCGAGCATGAATATCCCGGACAGAGACACGTTCCGACCGGGCGAGATGGGCGATCACTCGCCATTCGGCAATGGAAATGCCGAATTTTTTCGCATAGAGCGCCGACATGGATTTGCTGACCCGGGCGGCGATCACTGCCAGCCGATAGGGCAGAAAACCGTCCAGATCGAGCAGGTCTTTTTGGTCATTCTTCGGCAATTGACAATCATTTCATTTGTAACAATTATGATGACCCTACGGCAGATAGGCCCCCAAAACCAATCAGAAAACGCGCCTCGCTAGCACCTGCCATCGGGAGGAAAGCGATGAACAAGATCTCAGATTCCGCAACCGTGCACAGCGATCCGCTGTCAGGCACCACCTCAGGCTATATGCCGGGTTTCGGCAATGATTTCGAGACCGAAGCGCTGCCGGGCGCCCTGCCGCAAGGTCAGAACAGCCCGCAAAAATGCAATTACGGCCTCTATGCCGAGCAACTTTCCGGCAGTCCCTTCACCGCGCCGCGCGGCGAGAACGAGCGCAGCTGGCTCTACCGCATGCGTCCCTCGGTGAAACATACCGGCCGTTTCGCCCGTATCGCCGTGGATGGCTGGAAAACCGCCCCGCATCAGCCGGAACACGGCCTCGCCCTCGGCCAGTACCGCTGGAACCCGGTGCCGTTGCCAGGAGCACCGACCGATTTCGTATCTGGCGTCCACACCATGACCACCGCCGGCGACGTGAACACACAAGCCGGCATGGCGACCCATGTCTATGCCTGCAATGCGGACATGGTGGACGACTATATGATGAACGCCGATGCGGAGCTGCTCGTCGTCCCCCAGCTCGGCCGGATCGAGATCTTCACGGAACTCGGCCGCATGAGTCTCGGCCCGCGCGAGATCGCGATCATCCCACGTGGCATGATCTTCAAGGTAACGCTGCTGGACAGCGAAGCGCGCGGTTATGTCTGCGAGAATTACGGCGCCAAGTTCACCCTGCCGGGACGCGGCCCCATCGGCGCCAACTGTCTCGCCAATCCGCGCGATTTCAAGACGCCCGTCGCCGCCTATGAAGAGAAAGAGACGCCCTGCCGCCTGATCGTCAAATGGTGCGGCACGTTCAACGTGACGGAGATCGGCCATTCCCCGCTCGACGTCGTGGCCTGGCACGGCAATTACGCGCCCTTCAAATACGATCTCACCACCTTCTCGCCGGTCGGCGCCATCCTGTTCGACCATCCGGACCCGTCGATTTTCACCGTGCTGACGGCCCCGTCGGAGGTACCCGGCACGGCGAATATCGACTTCGTCATCTTCCCGGAACGCTGGCTGGTCGCCGAGCACAGCTTCCGGCCACCCTGGTATCACCGGAACATCATGTCCGAGTTCATGGGCAATATTTATGGTGCCTACGATGCCAAACCCGAAGGCTTCGTACCCGGCGGCATGAGCCTGCACAATTGCATGCTGCCGCATGGGCCGGACAACCAAGCCTTCGAAGGCGCGTCGAATGCGGAGCTGAAGCCGCACAAGCTGGCGGAAACCATGGCCTTTATGTTCGAGACCCGCTTCGCACAGCATCTGACGGAATATGCGGCCAAAGACGCCCCCTTGCAGGATGATTATGTCGGCTGCTGGACCGGGCTTGAGAAGAAGTTCGACGGAACGCCGGGCATCAAGTGACAATGAAAAGCTGGCTTCCTTCCGCCAACGTGCCGGAATGCGATTTTCCGGTCCAGAACCTGCCCTTTGGCGTCTTCTCCCGGGACGGCGAGCAACCGCGCTGCGGCACTGCCATCGGCGACCAAGTGCTGGATCTCGCCGCCCTCGAGCGCGACCGCCTGATCGAGACCGGCGGAACACCTGTTTTCGCGGCAGTCGTCCTGAACCCGTTCATGGAGCGCGGTCCCGATATCTGGAACCTGGTGCGCACCCGACTGACGGGCCTGCTCCGCGAAGGCGGTGATGACGCCGTGCGGGACAATGCGGACCGGTATCTGATCCCGATGACGGATGTCACGCTGCATCTGCCGTTCCGGGTCAGCGAATACACCGATTTCTACGCGGGCAAGCAGCATGCCTTCAATGTCGGCACCATGTTCCGGGGGGCCGAGAACGCCTTGCCGCCGAACTGGCTGCATATCCCCATCGGCTATAACGGCCGAGCCTCTTCGGTCGTCGTCAGCGGCACGGATTTCCACCGCCCGAACGGGCAACTGAAGGCGCCGGACGCGGACACACCGACATTCGGCCCGAGCCGCCGGCTCGATATCGAGCTTGAGATGGGCGCCGTGGTCGGCACCGGAAATGCCTTAGGCAAACCGGTGACGGTTGCCGAGGCAGACGCGATGATCTTCGGATATGTCCTGCTGAACGACTGGTCGGCGCGGGATATCCAGGCTTGGGAGTATCAGCCGCTCGGCCCGTTCCAGGGCAAGGCCTTCTGCACCAGTATCTCGCCCTGGGTGGTGACCCGCGCGGCGCTGGAGCCGTTCCGGACAGCGACGCCAAAGCGGGAAGAACCGCTGCTGCCCTATCTCGCGGAACCCGGCCCGATGCTCTACGACATCGCGCTTGAGGTCGGTCTGACACCTGCCGGGTCCGGCGAGGAAGCGGTGCTGTCTCGAACCAACTACAGCACGATGTATTATTCCGCCGCCCAGCAGCTTGCCCATCACACCAGCAGCGGCTGTCCGATGCGGACCGGCGACCTGCTTGGCTCCGGCACGGTCTCCGGCGACACGCCGGACAATTACGGCTCATTGCTGGAAATGAGCTGGGGCGGCAAGACCCCCATCACCCTGCCGAACGGCGAGACACGCAGCTTCCTTGAGGATGGCGACCGTGTCACCCTGCGCGGCCATGCTGCGGGGGACGGCTACAGGATCGGGTTTGGAAACTGTACGGGCACAGTACTGCCCGCGATTAAACAAGACTGACAAAGAAAACGGGAGGAAGGCCAAATGGCCAAGCAGTTCGCATCAGCCGGCGACATGGCGGAAAAGAAGATCACCTTCAGCGAGATCGGCCGGGACATCTGGGCCTTCACCGCGGAGGGAGATCCGAATACCGGCGTCGTCATCGGTGATGACAGCGTGATGATCGTGGACGCGCAGGCCACCCCGCGCCTCGCCCACAAGGTCGTGGAGAAAATCCGCACCGTGACCGACAAGCCGATCAAATATGTCGTGCTCTCGCATTACCATGCTG
The DNA here is from genome assembly GCF_034670185.1 of Nisaea sp. Taxonomy (NCBI): domain Bacteria; kingdom Pseudomonadati; phylum Pseudomonadota; class Alphaproteobacteria; order Rhodospirillales; family Thalassobaculaceae; genus Nisaea; species Nisaea sp. The sequence continues at coordinate 325,976 of NZ_JAXMNY010000003.1, read as the reverse complement.
TCCGTGTGCTCGGTGCGTCGGCCTACGGGGCGGAGCAGATCCTCGCCTCCGAGAAATGCCGCGCCATGGTCTCGGAGCGCGGCCAGGAGGACTGGGACAGCGAGTTCGGCCGATTCCCGCGCCTGTTCCAGGGCCATGAATCTATCCCGGGCCTGACCTGGCCGACCATGACCTTCACCGACAAGATGACGGTTTATCTTGGCAAGCGCCGGGTCGACCTGATGCATCTCGGCCGCGCCCACACCGCTGGCGACATCGTCGCCTGGGTGCCGGATGAGCGCGTCATGCTGACCGGTGACATCGTCGAGTACAAGGCCGCCTGCTATTGCGGCGACGGCCATTTCAGCGACTGGGGCCAGACCCTCGACAACATCAAGAGCTATGACCCGCTGGCCATCGCGCCCGGCAGGGGTGCCGCCTTGGTCGGCACAGATCAGGTTGATGCCGCGCTTGAGTTCACCCGCGACTTCCTCTTGAACACCTACCGCCCGGCCGCAGCCGTCGCCGCGCGAGGCGGGTCTCTAAAGGAAGCCTGGGACGCGGTGCGCGCCGCGTGCGACCCGAAGTTCAGCGACGTGCCAATCTACGAGCATTGCCTGCCCTTCAACGTGACCCGCGCCTATGACGAGGCACTCGGCATGGACACGCCCCGGATCTGGACCGCCGAGCGGGACCGGCAGATGTGGGAAGCCCTGCAAGGCTAAGGCGGGAGCCTTTCCATGGCCGATATCTTCGAGCAGGCGCTCTATCCCTACCGGCGGTCGCCGGATCAGGACGCGGCAGCGCCGGTGCGCCATCCCGTGATCGTAGTCGGCGCCGGTCCGGTCGGTCTCTCAGCCGCACTGGACCTCGCGCTGAAAGACGTGCCGGTCCTGCTGCTGGACGACAATGACCGGGTCAGCACCGGCTCCCGCGCCATCTGTTTCGCCAAGCGCACGCTGGAGATCATGGACCGGCTAGGCTGCGGTCAGCCACTGGTCGACAAGGGCGTGACCTGGAACAAGGGCAAGGTCTTCTTCGACGAGCGAAAGGTCTACGAGTTCGATCTGCTGACCGAAGCCGGACATCACCGCCCGGCCTTCATCAATCTCCAGCAATTCTATTTTGAGGCGGCCCTGCTTGAACGGCTGCGCGAATTGGAAGCAGAAGCCAGACCGATCGAAATTCGGGGCCGGAACAAGGTCACCGGTGTTACCCGGGACGACAGCAGCGTTCAGTTGACCGTCGAGACGCCCGACGGCCCCTACACCCTCGAAGCCGACTGGCTGATTGCCTGCGACGGAGCAAAATCTCCAATCCGTTCGCTGATGGGACTCGATTTCCACGGCCGGATCTTCGAGGACAATTTCTTGATCGCCGACGTAAAGATGGAGGCGGCTTTTCCGACTGAACGCTGGTTCTGGTTCGACCCGCCCTTCAACCGGGGTCAATCGGCACTGCTGCACAAGCAACCGGATGGTGTCTGGCGCATTGACCTGCAGCTCGGCTGGGATATCGACCGGGACGTTGAAATGCGGGAAGAAAACGTCATCCCGCGCCTGCAGGCCATGCTCGGTGCGGATGCCAAATTCAGCCTCGAATGGGTCTCGATCTACACATTCCAATGCCGCCGGATGGAGCGCTTTGCCCATGGCCGCGTGCTGTTCGCCGGGGACAGCGCGCATCAGGTCTCGCCGTTCGGCGCACGCGGCGCCAACAGCGGCATTCAGGATATCGACAATCTCGCCTGGAAGCTGAAACTGGTGATCGATGGTAAAGCGCCCGAAAGCCTCCTAGAGAGCTACAACCGGGAACGTATTCAGGCCGCGGACGAGAACATCCTGAACTCCACCCGCTCGACCGATTTCATCACCCCCAAGTCCGATATCTCCCACGTCTTCCGTGATGCCGTACTTGATCTTGCCGAAGCCCATCCGTTCGCCCGCCCACTGGTGAACTCCGGACGGCTCAGCGTGCCGACGACCCATGCGGGATCTGAGCTGAATGGCGAGGATGCGCTGCCAGGCGGGCCCAAACGCACCCGTCCGGGCGCACCCGCCGTCGATGCCCCGGTGGGCGACGGCTGGCTGCTGGAAAGTCTTGGGACGGATATCGTCTTGCTTGGAATCAATACGTCACTGCCGGACATGTCCGGCGGCGATGCGCTCCCCGTGACAGTCCTGACGATTGAGACCGAAGACGATAGGCTGGGCGCCTTGAGAGAGCGTTATCTCGGGAGGAACGAACAGGCGGTCTACCTGATCCGCCCGGACCAGCATATCGCGGCGCGCTGGCCCACCTATGACCGCAAGGCCATATCAGCTGCCCTTACCGGTGCGACCGGAGGGACGACATGACGGACTTGATCACCACCCCCAACCTGACCGATGCCGACGGCTTTTACGAGGCGCTGATCGCCGCCCATCAAGACCTCACGCCGGAACAGAGCACGGCACTGAACGCCCGGCTGATCCTGCTGCTGGCAAACCATGTCGGCGACCGGGATATTCTGCTCGACGCCCTGCACAAGGCACGGGAAACCGGACGCTAGCCCTTCCTTTGTCATCACCGCCATCGCGGCAAGGGATGGCGGTGATGTGCGCGGAACCTAGGTGTCTCGGGGAACGTATGGCTCACCCTCGCCGCCGGCCGAACGGGCAAAGACAAAGACGCTCTCCGGGGTCGACTTGATAATCGAGAATTCCGGGGCCTCGTCAACGAAGCGGACATCGTCAACGCTGGTGAAATCCAGATAGACCTGATGGTTGAAGCCGCGCTGGAGATAGAACGGGATGCCGCGCCAATGGCCTGAGATCGGTCGGTGCACGTGGCCGAAGATCATCTGATCCGGCAGGCGTTTCTGAAGGACCTCGTAAAGCGCCTCTCCATCCAGCAGCCGGATCGCGTCCATGTGCGGAATACCGAGATCGAACGGCGGGTGATGGACCGCGAGCACGAAAGGCACGTCCGCCGGCAGTGCGTCGAGTTCCTTGTCGAGCCAGGCAAGCCGTGTCTCGCAGAGACGGCCGGCATGATCGCCCGGAATATCAACCAGGCTGTCGAGACAGACCACGTTGGCATCGCCGGTATCGACGGTGAACTGGATGAAGCCGCCTTCTATTTCCGGCGCGTCCGGAAACACCTCGCGGAACGGGGCACGGCTGTCGTGATTGCCCATCATCAGATGGACGGGCATTTCCAGAGGCGCCAGCACCTCCTTCAGTGTCTCGTAAGCTTCCTTCTCGCCGTAATGCGTGAGGTCGCCGGTGGCGATAACGCAATCGACATCGCCATGGTCGCGGCGGATCAGGGAAACGCCGTCGGCGAGACGCTGTTTCGGGCTGGTTCCGTAAAGCGGCTTGTCGCCGGGAACGAAGTGAAGGTCTGTGATCTGGATGAAGCTCATGACACCGATTTCTTTCCACCGGACGAATACCGGCGACAGGAAGGTAAGCGATTGAACGCAGGTAGCATTTAAAGGGACGGGCCGACAGGGCGGAACCCCGCCGGCCCGATGAAGGTTTTATTTCGGCAGCATGTCACCGACTTCGGCCACCAGATCGCTCTGCAGGGCCTTCATGTCGTCTTCCTCGCCGGTAACGATACTTTCGATACCGTCATAGATCACCTGGGTAACCGCGAGGCCCTTGTCGCCCGGATAGGCGAGCCAGTCGCGCAGCAGCGGGAGCTGGCGGACGGCGGTCTCCTTGTTCGGGTTCCGCTTGTAGAAATCCTTCAGGATGATTTCGTTCGCAGCCTTGTTCGGCGGCATGTAGCCCGTGGTCTCGGCGACAGCGGCGGCACCGGTGCCGGAGGTGATGTATTTCAGGAAGGTCCAGGCAGCCTGCAGCCGCTCCGGATCTTCGGACTGGGAGACCAGCAGAGCGGCGTTACCTCCGGCAGGCAAGCCCTTCGGCTTACCGCCGATGCCCGGGAATTCGGCCGTCTTCATCTCGAAATCGCCTTTCGAGCGTTCCACCGCACCAAGCGCCGAGGTGGACCAGAACATCATGCCGACATCACCGGATGAGAAAGCCGACAGTGCGTCTTTCCAGGACAGGTTCTGCATCTCGCAGCCCCGGAAGATCTTCTTCATGGTCTCGAACGCGACCAGACCGGCATCACCATCGAAATTGACCTTGTTGCCTTTGACGATCGGCTCGTCCTGGGTCCACATCAGCGCCTGCATGAACCAGTTACCGGTGATGTTCCAGCCCCAGAAAATCGGATTCTTGACACCGTTCGCCCGCATGTCCTTGCAGAGCGTGACCACCTCGTCCCAGGTCTGCGGCAGCTTGTCGGAGCCGGACTTGCGGACCAGGTCCATGTTGTAATAGCCGACCGGCAACGAGACGGAGAACGGCAGGCCGTGCACCTGACCGTTGAAGGTCGAGAGGCTCAACATCGCCTGGTGGTAACCGTCCTTCGCGAAGTCAGCTTCCTTGGCGATGAACGGCTCGAGCGACTTGGCGATGCCTTTCTCGACCAGGATTGCCTGCCGGTTCAGGCCCTGCATGGTGACGTCCGGAAGATTGCCCGAGACCGCTTCGCGCAGGATGATGTTGGTGCCGTCTTCATAGTTCTCGTAAGTGGCGCGGAACTTCACCTCGATCTCCGGATGCTCCTTCTTGAAGCTCTCCATGATCTTCTCGTAGGTGACGTCGAACAGGTGGCTGTAGGGATAGCCGACCTCGATCTCCACCGCGCCGGCGGGCGCCGCGTAGAAAGCCGCGGCAGCGGCCATTGCAAAAAGACGTTTCATATCGTAGCTCCTCACTGTTGTTGCGTGCGGCCGTGATGCTCCAAATGCTTTCGGCGACCCGCAATACGGCGGTCCCCATTGCCGTGGGGGCCGCCAAATCCTTTTCCTTCACGCCAACCCGGTCCGTCATTTCATGCCGGTGAGCGTGATCCCCTCGATGAAGCGCTTCTGGGCCATCAGGAATGCGACGATCAACGGCGTGACGATGATCGTCGCCGTCGCCATCATCGCGCCCCAGTTAGACCCGTCGCTGTCGCCCTTGAATTCACGCAGACCAAGCGGCGGCGTGTAGAGATCCCGATCCCCGGTGATCACCACACGGGGCCAGAAGTAATCGTTCCAGTGCGCCACCACGGAGAAGATCGCGAAGGCCAGCAGCGCCGGGATCGCAGTCGGCAGCATGACTTTCCACACGATGGAGAACTCGTTCATCCCGTCCATCCGGGCGGCATCGATCAGATCGTCTGGAACGGTCTTGAAGAACTGCCGCATCAGAAAGATACCGAAGACCGAAATGGTCCAGGGCACGACAAGGGATGCGTATGTGTTGGTCAGCCCGAGCTTGGCCAGCATGATGTAGAGCGGTAATGCGATCGCGTGGACGGGGATCAGCAGGCAGACCAGCACCATGCCGAAGACCATGTCGCGCCCCCAGAATTTGAGCTTGGCCAACGCATAGGCGCAGGGCAACGCCACCAGAGCCTGGATCAGGAAGATCGAAGCCGTAACGATCACACCGTTCGCCAGATAGCGCAGCAGCGGCGCCTTCTTGAAGGCCTGACTGTAATTGAAGATCGCAGGCGTCTCGAGGCAGTCTTCCCGGGCATTGCCCAGCTTGACGCAATACTCGTCGACCATCTGCTCCTGAGCGCCGAAGAAACCGCCTGTATTGGTCTCGATCTCGTGCGGCGCCTTCAGGGAATAGCTCACCATCACATAGAACGGCAGGATGACGATCAGAGCGCCGATGATCAGAACCGCGTGCTTCAGCGCTTCCGAGAAAGGCGAGGCATGTCCGGTCATGTGTAATGCACCCTTCTTTCGACGAGCCAGCGCTGCAGGAAGGTCAGGAACAGCACGAAGGCGAGGAAGACGACGGTGATCGCGGCACCGATGCCGATCAGATTGTGTTTGATCGCTTTTTCGTAGATCGCGAACATCATCACGTAAGTGGTCTTGGAAGGGCCGCCCCCGGTGATCGCTTCCACCGTGTCGAACACCTGGAAGGAGCGGATCGTGGTGATGGTGAGCACGAAGACCGTGGTCGGCCCGAGCATCGGCCAGGTCACCAGCCGGAAGCGGTCCCACGCACTGTCGGCGCCGTCGATGGCGGCAGCCTGGTAAAGCTCCCGAGGCACCCCGGTCAACCCGGCAAGATACAGCACCATGTTGAAGCCGAAGCCCTGCCAGATACCGATGAAGCAGATGGTCCAGATAGCGTAGTCCCGGTCGCCGAACCAGAGCGGGAAGTTCCGCGCGCATCCGGCCGCGTACCAGTCGGAGATCTGCTCCAGAAATGTGCCGCAACCGGACTCGAGAGTCTGGTTCACGATGCCGACCGTCGGGTGCAGGGAGAATTCCCAGACGATGGCCATGGCCAGCAGGGCCGCCATGACGGGCAGGAAATAGATTGTCTTGTAGAAATCCCCGAAGCGCTTCAGGGAATTGATCAGCAGCGCCGCACCAAGCCCGAGGCCGATGGATGCCGGCACGACCACCAGCACATAGGTCGCCGATGCGGTCAGCATCTTGGTGTAGGTCGAGCGGGAGAACATCTTCTCGTAATTCTCGGTTCCGACCCATTCGAACCCGGGATTGCCGAGGCTGTAATCGGTAAAGGACAGCGCGGCCGCGATCAGTACCGGGGCCACCAGTATGACCAGCATCAACAGGATTGCCGGAGCGACGAAAGCGTAACCGGCAAGGCTGGCAGGTGCCAGCGCCCGGCGCCTTGTTTGGCTGACCGGCGCCCGGATTGCCGGGCCCGCTGCAACATCAACCGCCATCTCAGACCTCCGCAAACCGCAGACGGCGGTTGTCCGCGCCGAAGGCCATGGCTTTGCCGGGTTGCGGCCGGACATGGATCTGCTGCCCGAGGGACACTTGCGCTGCCAGTTCCGGCGCGGCACGTGCAATCACCCGTTGCCCGCCACCATTGACATGGCCATGCAGGAAATAGTCGGAACCGAGATTTTCCTTGTGGCTGACCTTGAACGACCAGGCTTCCGTGTCCCCGCCAGCGGTCAGCACGTCGAGATGCTCCGGACGGACACCAATGGACAAAGCCTTGTGCCGGCCGCCAAGCGTTCGCTGCAGATGAATGCCGTGCGCGGTGACATGCCCCGCGCTGTCCGCCTCACCCTCGACCATGTTAATCCGGGGGCTGCCGATAAACTCCGCCACGCGCCGGTCGGCCGGATCGAGATAGATCTCATCCGGCGTACCGAGCTGCAGGATATCGCCCTCCATCATGACCGCCATGCGGTCAGACATGGTCAGTGCTTCGGCCTGATCGTGGGTGACATAGACGAAGGTGGTCTTCAGGGCGTGATGCAGTTCCGCCAGCTCGGAGCGCATATGAACCCTAAGCGCCGCATCGAGGTTCGACAGCGGCTCATCCATCAGAAAAGCGACCGGCTTGCGCACCATGGCCCGGCCGAGCGCGACGCGCTGGCGCTGCCCGCCGGACAATTGTCCCGGCTTACGCTGCAGCAGATGACCGATCTTCAGCGTGTCCGCGGTCTCCCGGACCAGACTGCGCAACGTCTCCAGCTTATCCCCGCGTCCCGGCATGGCGGCACCGACCAACGGCATCCGCTCCCAGCCGTTCAAGTCCCGAAGCCGGAGCGGCGTCTCCATGTTCTGCTGCACCGTCAGATGCGGGTAGAGCGCGTAGGACTGGAACACCATGGCCAGATCACGGCGGCTGGGGCGCACCTGGTTCACCACCGTTCCGCCGATGGCGACGTCTCCCGCGCTCTGCTGTTCAAGCCCGGCGATGATCCGCAACAGGGTCGACTTGCCGCAACCGGACGGCCCGACGAGGGTCAAAAACTCCCCATCGGCAATGTCGATATTGAGCCCGTTGAGAACCTGCGTCGTGCCGTAGCTTTTCTCGATACCAGAAAGAGTGATACGCGCCATAAGCCCTGCCCCGGCGTAAATGAACGAGAGCGAGCCTTATCAAAGATCCTTGACATCAAGATGACTGCGGAAGCGGATGAGTTTCAGGATTTGTCTACCTGAGGCCGCACAATCAAAGAAACATTAGACGCATATGAAAAATGGGAATCCCGAATAACGTCGAGATTCCCATTTGGTAAGAAGCTATTCGCCTCTCCCATGAGGAGGCGATCTCATTCACAAAAGCTTCAAGAAAAAACGCCGGTCATGCCCCCTGATGAGGTCATGAGCCCTTTCCGGACAGACCGCCCGATACTTCATCGGTCGATTCCTCGGACAATTCCTGCGGAAGCACCAGGTTCAGGACGATAGCGATGAAAGCCGCAGGCAGCAGGCCGGACGTCATCAGAATGCGAAGCGTATCCGGCAGATACTGCACCGCCTTCGGTTCCATCTGCAGACCGAGCCCGATGCTGAGGGCAATGGCGAAGATCACCATGTTCCGGCGGTTCCAGCGCACATCGCTCAGCATCGAGATACCGGCCGCGACGACCATGCCGAACATGACGATCACCCCGCCACCCAGCACCTCGATCGGAATGGTGCGGATAATCGCGCCGACCTTCGGTATCAGGCCGCATATGATGAGGAAGATCGCGCCATAGGTCACGACGTGACGGCTCATCACCCCGGTCATGGCCACCAGCCCGACATTCTGGCTGAAGGAGGTATTCGGCAACCCACCGAAGAAACCGGCCAACGCGGAACCAATACCATCGGCGAAGGTCGCGCCCCGGATTTCCTTGTCCGTCGCTTCACGCCCGGCACCGCCCTTCGTGATGCCGGAAACGTCGCCCACCGTCTCCACAGCGGAGACGAAGGCCATCAGACAGAAACCGATGATCGCCGCGCCGGAAAACTCGATGCCGTACTTGAACGGTTGCGGCAGGGCGAACACAGCCGCACGTTCCCACGAGGTGCCGATGGCGCCGAGCGGCAGCATGCCGATGGCAATGGCATAGATGTATCCGACGATCAGGCCGATCAGCACCGCAGACACAGAAAGCATGCCCCGGGCGAAGAATTTCAGGCCGAGTGTGACCAGAATGACGATCCCGGCAGCGGACCAGTTCAGCAGCGAGCCGTATTCCGGCTGGTTCACCGCCGGAACGCCGCCTGCGGCATATTGAATCCCGACCTTAACCAGCGCCAGACCGATCAGCGTGACCACAAGCCCGGTCACAAGCGGCGGCAGGGCAAAGCGGATACGCCCGATCACCGTGCCAAGCAGGGCATGAAAAATACCGCCGACAATGACACCGGTGAAGAGTGCCGCGAGCCCGTCCACGCCTTTACCCGCGACCAGCGGGATCATGATCGGCAGGAAGGCGAAAGACGTGCCCTGCACCACCGGCAATTTCGCACCGACCGGGCCGATGGAGAACGTCTGCAACAGCGTCGCCAGACCGGCAAACACCATCGACATCTGGATCATGTAGAGCAACTCGGGAAAGTCCGGCGAGTTGGAGCCGAACCCGAAACCGGCAGCACCGGCCACGATGATCGCCGGGGTGACGTTCGAGACGAACATGGCCAGCACATGCTGGATCCCGAGCGGGATGGCCGTCATCGGCGGCGGCGTGAAATCCGGGTCGCGAAGCTGGGCCGGCGTTCCAATTGAATTGTCAGACATTCCTGCACTCCTGCTGTTCAAAAGACAGGGCGTTTCCCCTTGGCTTCGCTTGTTCCCCCATGGAGTGTCCGTGCGGCCCCCGCCACACCGCGAAGTCTTGAATTTTCTGTATCATACATTCTGGTGAAGAGCATCCGGCACAGCGCAACCATTGCAGGCCGGCACCAACTCAATCACCCGATAAGGAAGCTCGCCGCGTCGAGTTCGGGCGGTGCCACGCCGATCAGGGTGACGGAGTTGCCTTCGGCGAGATCGAGCTGCGCGTTTCCTGAGCCGTCCGACGTGATACGGGCCAGCATCTCGTCCGCACTGGCAATGCCGGTTCCGTTGATATTTGTGCTCACGCTGATGACGTCCTGACCGACCACGAAGTCCGTGATCACGTCCGCACCGTCGCCGTCTGCGAAGCGGAACAGGTCGTTCCCGGTCCCGCCGACCAGGGTGTCCGCCCCCGCACCGCCGGAAAGCGTGTCCGCGCCGACATTGCCGCACAGGGAGTCGTTGCCAGCGCCGCCGTCGAGATGATCCGCGTCTTTCCCGCCGTAAAGCGTGTCATTTCCGGCTTCTCCATGGAGGGTATCGGCTCCGATATTGCCGTAAAGCAAATCGTTCCCTTCCCCGGCCCGAAGCGTGTCCGCGCCGAGATTGCCCCAGAGACTATCGTCACCCCTGTTTCCATAGACGGCGTCATCTTCCTGACCGGCATAGATCCGGTCGTCGCCCGCCCCGCCATAAAGCGTGTCCTGGCCCATGTTCCCGTAAAGAACATCCGCGTCCTGATTTCCATAGACCAGGTCGGCACCGTCATTGCCGTACAACAGATCGTTTCCGGCGCCTCCGGAGATCGTATCGTCCCCTGCCAGGCCGGATACGGTGTCATCTCCACCGAATACCTTGAACGTATCCGCGCTGGTTCCCCCGACGAGCCGGTCGTCTCCCTCAGAGCCCGACATAATCCCGTCCCCGGCGGCGGCAGGCGTTGCAGGTAGCGTCAGAACCACGTCGTTACCGGTGCCGCCCACATAGCTGATCGTGTAGGTGGCGCCACCGGCGGTAATCGATGCGCCTTCCGTCAGACCGGAAAAGGTCCCGGTGACCGCGTCGGCCCCGTCATTGTCGATCAGGACATAGGTGGCACCGGCTGAGGGAATGTCGGTGACCGTCAGGCTCAGGGTGGCCCCCGAGATCGTAACGGTTCCGGTGACCGCGATCTGGTCGTACCCGGTGCCCGCTGCGGTGCCCTCGATCTCCATGTTTGCCGTGGAGCCGGAGGCAAGCGTCAGGTTGCCGGTCGAGATCTTTCCCGGACTGTTGCCCGGCGCGATGGTGCCGCCGCTCGCGACCGTGACCGCCGTCGAGAAGGTGCTGGTGCCGGCGAGGGTGGCACCGGAAGCGACCGTATAGGTGCCGCCGCCTGCGATGGTGCCGGTGCCGCTGATGGTGCCGGAGAAATTGGTCGACGCGGAATCCGTGAGAGTGAGCGTCCCGGTGCCGATATTGAGCGTGCCGCTGCCGGTGAGGCTACCGATGGTCTCGCTTGTCCCGTTCAGGTCCAGCGTCGCGCCGGAAGAGACGGAGACGGCTCCCGCGTCGGCGAGGGCATTGCCGCCGGAAACTTGCAGGGTGCCGCCGTTCACCGTGGTCCCGCCCGAATAGGTGTTCGTGCCGCTGAGGGTGACGGTGCCCGTACCCGACTTCGTCAGGCCACTGGTGCCGGAGATGTCGTTGTCGATGGTCGTCGCACCGGTCACCGTCAGCCCGCCGCCGCTCAAAGCGACGTTGCCGGTGCCGAGATTGCTGTCGGTCGAGACGGAGAGCGTGCCGCCGCTGACCGTCGTGGTGCCGGAATAGGTGTTCGTGCCGCTCAGCGTCAGCGTGCTGGCACCTGTCTTGGTCAGGTTGCCCGCGCCCGAAACCACCCCGCTCATGGTGACATTTGCGCCGACATTGACGGTGCCGTGCGACGCCCCGAGCGCGATGGCATTGTCGATCGTCGTCGCCCCGGTCACCGCCAGCGTACCGCCGTTGATCGTCACCGTGCCCGCGCTCAGATTACTGTCCGCCGCGACCGAGAGCGTGCCCTGACTGACGGTCATGGAGCCCGTGGCAGTGTTGTTTCCGGACAGCGTCAGCGTGCCGCTGCCGGTCTTGGCCAGCACGTTCGTTGCGCCGCCCTGGACCACAGTGCCGGATATGCTGACAGTGTTGGCGCCGGTATCGATGGTCGCCGTATCCTCGACCTCGATATTCGAGGTGTAGGCACCGCTGGTCGTGAACCGGACGGTCGAGTTGCCCAGGATATCGATCAGGGGCGCCGATGTCGTCGTCCCGATCTCGGCGGTCGTGCCGCCGAGGACCCAGACCTTGCTCGTCCCGCTGATCGAGCCGTTGAGAGCGATGGTTCCGCCGCCTGCCGTCTGAACGATGTAGGACCCGCCGGTGAAAGTGACGCCCGAATTGAGGGTCAGCGTCTGCCCGGCGGAAACCGAGAAATAGAGATGCGAGGTCGCGTCGATGTCCGAACCGCCGATCGTGAGAGAGGTCGTCGTTCCGGTGAAACTGAAACTTGTGGCCCCCGCATTCGTGAAGGTCGGCGAGGCCGCGAGGGTGATCGTGGCGCCCGCCCCGAGGTTATCGAGACGCACAATTTGGTCGACAGCCGCAGCGGCCGCCCGGAGCGTTCCTGCGCTGGCGTCGCCGAGCGTGTTCGTAACATTTACGATGAGCAGGCCGGGCCATGCGGCTGCCCGCTCCGGATCGAGGAGAGGCCGCAGGTCGCCCGGCGACATGCCCGCCGCAACGTCCAGCGTCCAGTCGCCACCGCGCCCGGCAGCACCGGTCGGCGTGCTCGACGCATGCACCGGCGCGTCCAGCGCGAAGGAAAGCGCTTCGACGAACCGCTGCCCCGCCGCGCCGCGTCCAACCGAACAGCCATAGAGAACGAGCGGCCGTCCGGCGAGCGCGCGCCGGAAACCAGCGATACCGTATGCGTCCCGGGTTAGCGTATCGAGAGACACTTCTCCCGCAGAGAGGGAGACCACGCCCGGCCGGCCATGGCTGAACAGATGCACCGAGGAAGCCCGTGGGCTGGCCCGCCTGATCGCATCGCCGAGCACCTGGAAGGCATCGGCGGCGGCGCCAAGCCGGACAACATCTGGCGCCCCCGTCATCGCCTGCATCAGCAGATCCGGGGCGGGAAGTCCGCTGTCTAAAAGAACAAAAGGCGTATGACTGGATTCTGGAAAATGCGGATCACTGCACTTTCGCGAATCAAAATCCGCCCCACAATATACTTTGCAATCCGAAAGCAGTTCGACCATCTGGATTTAAATTCGTCACAAATTTCCCACGGAAACTGGATAAGTTTTTTAAATCACGCGCCGGGAAATAGCTGTTGGAAAAGTTGGAATTTCCAAAAATGACAAATTGGAAATTCTTTGCGCAGCTTTTGAAATTCGCTGAATGGCTGGATGCGGAACAACACGAGCAGCCCCGTCGGCACGGCGCTCCACACATTCTATAAAAGCGCGTTGTTCGCCTGCCTACTCCTCGGAGCGGCTCGTGGCGTCACGATCGCGGTCGTATCGTCGGGTGTCCGGAAACGGCGGCAACCAGGACTCCCGGCGGACACACCAGAGTTCGTAGGTCGGCTTCAGCTGGTCTGGTTCGTCCAGCGCCCCCAGATTCACTTCGATTTCATCCGCGCTACGCCCGAAAACGGTAGAGCCGCAGCGGGGACAGAAAAACCGCCCTTCATAGTCGCGTACCTCACCGTCGACCGTCACCGCATCCTGCGGAAAGATCGCGGAAGCATGAAACAGCGCCCCATGATGCTTGCGGCAGTCCAGACAGTGACAGAGGCCGACCCGGTACGGACGCCCCGACGCCACAATCCGGACATTGCCGCACAGGCATCCGCCGGTGAAACGTACCATGCCGCGCCTCCTTAACATTCAAACGGTCGAAATGGTTACAACGATCGGCACTGTAATAAGATTAGCCTGTAGAGGGCTGCGAGAAAATCAAGCCTGAGCCACGCACGCTATCAATAATTCCGCCCAGCCACATCGATTGATCGACGTGCTGTTCTAAATGCGAATTTCATCTGGGAAGGAATGGTGGGCGCGACTGGGATTGAACCAGTGACCCCTACGATGTCAACGCAACGTTCCGGATCAAAAACTGCTGATTTCTGCGGAAAATCGCGGACACAAAGTGCCTCGAAAGGCATGAACAGGATGCGAACAAACGCGATTTGTACCCAAGACACACCCAAGAGGCTCGGGCAACACCAAGATCCTCGTCATACCTGCCCAACGAACGGGGAGTAGCTCATAATAAATCGTTCAAAGCCGATGCTAAATCGGAAATCTGAAATGGCTTCGTCACGATAGGCGCATCAAGTTCATGAGATGAGAGCTCTCTTTCAAAGTCACCCAAATAGCCGGTAATGAACAGTGCAGGCAGAGTAGGGAAACGCTTTCGAACCAGCTTAGTAAAATTAAAACCATCTATTCCATCAGGCAGCCTTACATCGCTAACGACCGCTGAGATGGCGGAAGAGTCTTGTTCGAGAAACTCCAGTGCATCTACTGGTGAGCTAAATGCGATCACATTGAAACCATAATGGGCGAGACCATCTTGAACGAACGACCGAACGTTTTGATTGTCTTCGACAAACAGGATACGCTTTCCGGCCCCGTCGACTCTCATCAGCGTATTTGGAAATGATCCAGATTCGAGACGATTGCGCGAAAGAGGCAAAAACAAAGTTAATTTCGTTCCCGCTCCAGGCAGCGAGTAGATCGCTACTTGTCCCCCAGAATCATGCGCGAAATCACGAATGATTGATAATCCAAGTCCTGTTCCACCTTTATCAACTTTACTTGAGAAAAATGGCTCAAAGACACGGTCCTGGATCAAAGGGTCGATACCCATGCCGTCGTCTGAGATCGAGATACAAGCCATCGGAATTGGGTTGCCATCTAAAATTGCACGAGACAGCAAGAACCTGATTTGCCCTCCCTGAGGCATTGCATCTCGAGCGTTGGCAAGCGCATTCAGAATCGAACTTTCCAACCGTGCCTTGTTAACTTCACAAACAAGCTCTGCAGCTTCGCTCTTGAAATCAAATTCGATATGCTCGCCGACAAAACCTGTTACCGTTGACAGGAATTGTTCAACGAATGAAACAAGATTTATTGTCTCAGAAGATGAGTGTCTCTGATCGAAAAAATTTAGTAATCGTTCACATGATTCTGCGCCAACTTGAATGGATTCCCGAGCCCGATTGATGAGTCTTCCAGCGCCTTGACTCTCGCCGAACTCAATCTCCAAGAGTTCTAGATTTCCTCCAATGGTCGCAAGCAAATTATTGAAATCGTGAGCGATATCCCCAACCAAACGCGACAGCGTGGCGAGGCGCTCTGCCCTTATCAACCGCTCGCGCATCACGGTGATGCTTGACACATCCTGCACAGTGCCGCGAAAGATGACCGCTTGACCATCCTTGTCGAACTCATGTCGACCGCTCTCCAAAACGTGGGATACTGATGAGTCTGCTCGAATGATTCGATGTTCGATCTGATAAGGTGTCCCAGTCTCCCGCGAAGCATATACAGCAGCCAGCACAGCTTCCAGATCTTCGGGATGTATGAGCTGCTGAAAACTATCCAAGGTTGGATAAAAGGTCTCAGGCGAGACCCCAAAAATATTGTATGTGCGATCCGACCAATGAAGCGTGTTCTGGATAATGTCAACTTTCCAATATCCGATTCCAGTCAGCTGTTCGAATAGTAATGCATTCTCCAAAAAACTATCATTATTGCTATCCTCAGATAATCTATTACTAGTCATACAAGATCATCTCATTGCCATCGATTCATTGCTATCGATACGAAATTTTATTGCCAACATTACTGCTTCGACGCGAGTGCGAACGCCAAATACATCGTAAATTCGACTGACGTGTTCCTTAACGGTTGCTTCCGATATATTCAATAAAGTCGCAATTTGTTTGTTTGTCTTTCCCCTAACAATTAGATGCAGGACTTGACGCTGACGCTCCGTAATTTTGGGCGCTTCACCGATAGATTTCGACAGCTCTTCCTGGCTTTGATTTTTTGCAATTGCGCCAGACAGCGGCGGAAAATATGTCCCTTCCCGATAAACCTTCAGCGCGAGTTGGAGGACGGTTCTGGCGTTAAAGCTTTTCGGAATGAACCCGGCTGCGCCAGCAGACTTAGCAGCGTAAAGATCTGATTCTCCGATTGCTCCCGAGAAAAGTACAACAGGCGAGTTTCCGTATCTTTTGATCACTCTTTCTAGGTCTATCAATCCGCGACCGCCAGGCATCTTGAAGTCAACCAGGACGAGATCGGGCTGGTCCTCTGCACATTCTAAGTCCAAGGCCGATTGATAACTCCCAGCTTCATAGACTGTCAGGCCGGGGATATTCACCGTGAAAAATTCTGCGAGCGTCTCCCGGAGCACGACTTGGTCTTCTATAATCAGCAGGCTCTTCACTTAGCTCTCCAATCAAAGCCTCGCCTCTAACTCGTACATTGCAGACGAGCAAACCACCCTACGAACGGTGGGGCCGGGCATACACTGGTATGCTCGCTACAAAGCGCCCCAGCGCCCCAGCGGTACTTTGGAGAGCCAACAGATCAACGAACAAAAAATCTAAACTCTAGATTAATACATGTCTCGATACGCCACCGCTATACTGAATGGTCAACAACCACCGACTTACATCCGCCGAGCTTGCAACGATTGCGGCCACCCGAATTTCATTGCTCTAGAATAAACATTTCGCACCTGGGGAGTGCAAGGCACCTGATAGTCAATTGTAATTCAACATATTATTTTTCATATCAGGAGATTGCAATGGCGTCAGGTCATTGTCCGACACCTGGGGTTTTCTGGATAAGGGGTGCGGGCGCTACTAATTATCGCCACTCCGGACGTAGCCATACGTTTGGAGGGCGGCGGTAACACAAGATTTAATCAAATGTAAAAGTTCTTAAATCACAAGACACCTCAGATAGCACCTATATTGAGAGATTTTGAAGTGATTGACACATTTGATGCCGCACCGTCTAAAATCTCTGATCTCATTTTTCGCGAAATTGTCAGCAAAACTGCCGATGCGATCATCGTCATCGATCAAGATCAAAAGCTTGTTTTCTTCAATCGCGCCTCAGAAAAAATGTTTGGCTATGAAGCAAGCGACGTGCTCGGCAAACAACTGGAAGTTCTCTTACCGCACCGTCTGCGACTTTCGCACGCTCATCATGTCGGTGAATTTCTCAAATCATCAATTGACACCAAGTATATGGGAAATCGAAACCAGACCATACTAGGGCGCCGCGCAGATGGTTGCGATATCAAACTCGGGGTAACCATTGTACGCATTCGGGATGGCATGAAGGTTTTATTTGCTGCCGTACTGAGAGATATTGGGTGGCGCGTAGAATTAATTGATGAAATTACCGAGATCGCGCGAAAAGATCCTCTTACGGAAATCACAAACCGGCGACGCTTTGAGGAGATCGCCGAATTCGAGTGGGAGCGTGCGCGTTGCTACAAAACAAGTTTTTCTTTTCTTTTCATCGACATCGATAACTTCAAGACTATAAATGACAGATTTGGACATGATTCTGGCGATTATGTACTGAAAGAATTTTCCCAGATTCTACTAAGATCGATACGGGCGATCGATCATGTGTGCAGGTGGGGTGGCGAAGAGTTTGTTGCAGCTGTTCCCGATACAGATCGGGAAGGAGCTTTAGCCATGGCCGAACGATTCCGGCGCTCCGTCGAAGCTCATAGATTCTCCCTCTCCAATGGAGCCATCCTCGAGGTGACCGTTAGTATCGGAATAGACCATAATATAAACGTGGTTGGGGACATAAGCAGATCAATCCGAAATGCTGATGCAGCACTCTATACCGCCAAACAGGAAGGGCGAAACCGGGTCCTTGTCTACGATCACACCAATCCGACAAAGTTCGGCAGCCCAAGTCTTCAAAATCGTGCTGAAGAATGATCAGGTGATCTAAGACCAAAAGGACGGGCAATATTTCAGCGCCTTCAATCAGAGATTCTTTTGTGATTATATCTATTTGGAACTCAACGAGTTAAGAGTGGCATTATACTCAACTTTCCTCCGGCTGTTGATAAAGCCGGAGCGTCGATGCTCTGAGCCCTTTTGCAAGATAGCTCGCGGTTGTTGCTTTCGAGCTTCAATAAGCATGACGGATTCTCTTCGCTTGCCGATTCCGAGAGCCGTAAAGGCGTATTACCTGCTCGAGCTTTGCGGCAGTTGAGCGCCTTGAAAGACGTATTGGCTGCCGGCCTGCCGGACTGGATAACGTCGAGCGCCACGTCGTCCTCATAGACCCAAAGGTCCAGGTCACGAGAGGAATCCGAAACGTGTCGACGATGTTCGTAAGCTATTGCTTCTCCATTAAATATCTCGCTCGCACCTCTTTCGGGCCACCGGCTTCCAGATGGCCTTCAAGAAGCTTCACCCTTGCCCCCCCTTTGGAGGGGGCAGCAAGAATTTCCTTAATTGGGCCTTAAGGAGTTTGACGGAACATCAAACCCAACCCGTCTGGGATTCTGAACGCCAAATGATGTGAAACACTTAGGGCAACTAATTCTCTTTGGGCTAGAGAATCCGCAAGTGGCCTCTCCGCCAACCATCGCCGTAAGCATCAAATTTGATATCCGCTTTGTTGAAGAAAATCCTGTGAAAACAAATAAAAACCTATCAAGCATCCGGAATGAGTTTGTCGCAAATCTAGCGAAGCAAATAAGGGAAATCGAACAGGTTCTTTTTAATGCGAAGAAGCGCGGGGGGGCGGTCGGTCCGCTGAAAGACCTTCTCGGACTGGTGCACAGTATTGCTGGGAGCGCTGGTGCTTTTGAGTTGGCGAGTGTCTCGGAACAGGCCTATGAGATTGAAAAATTATTGCGACGCATAATTGAAGAAGAGTCGAAACCGACCCTCAATGATTGGGAGTTAATTTCTAATAAGGTTTCACGCCTTACTCGCGCTTTTGAAGCAAGGACAGATTCGAATGTGCCGAACTACGGAGTCCCAAGCGTTTGCGTACATACCGCCTCTCACTCACTAGTCTATATCGTTGATGACAATCACGAAACCAATAGCCAGCTCACCGCGCTTCTCCGGGAGAATGGCTACCGCGTGAAATCATTCTCAAACATAACAGACTTCTCGCGCGCTCTTGCGAACGAAAGCGCGGAAAAACCGAATGTGATTATTCTGGATATCGTCTTCGGCAATCAGCAACGTGCGGGCATCGAAAAACTCGAAGAAATTGCAGCAACCTACCAAGCAGACATCCCCATTATAATTTTGTCCGTCCGCGATGATCTCCCGGCAAGGGTCGATTCACTCAGAGCCGGAGCGGCCCGGTATCTCCGGAAACCGATCGATGCTCGGACACTTCTCCATGTTCTCGGCGACCTGACCGGCCAGGCGTTAGAAGAACCCTACAGAGTGCTTATGCTGGACGACGACAAAGTGCTGCTGGATCTCTATTCGCTACTTCTCGCCAGAGAAGGCATGGAAGTCCGCAGTCTGGACCAGCCGATGCAGTTCTTCGAAGTCCTCGACGAATTCGACCCCGACGTCGTTATTCTGGACGTCTACATGCCCGGTGCAACCGGCCCGGAGCTCGCTGCGGTTTTGCGAGACAGACCGGGGTACTCGGAGATACCTATCCTTTTCCTGTCGGGTGAGAACAACCTCGACGAGCAGCTTGCCGCGCTCGGGCTGGGGGGTGACGATTTCCTGGTAAAGCCTATCGAGAATAAGCATCTGATCGCCGCAGTTTCCGCGCGGGCCAAGCGTTATCGTCAGAGCAGGGCGATGGCTCGACAGGTCCAACAATTGCTTTATGAGAAGGAGCGCGAGCACCTTGCACTCAACCAGCATGCGATCGTCAGCATCGCCGACCGTGCCGGCCGAATCCTATATGTAAACGAGATGTTCTGCCGCGTCAGCGGATACGAAAGAGCGGAACTCCTCGGCGCAAATCACCGAATTGTAAAATCGGGTCTGCATCCCGACGATTTTTATAAGGAATTGTGGTCCACAATTTCCAAAGGACAAATTTGGAGTGGCGAGATTTGCAACACAAGGAAAGATCGCTCTCCATATTGGGTACAGGGTACTATTGTTCCTTTTCTCGATATAAATGGAAAACCCTACCAGTATGTCTCCATTCGAACAGATGTAACGGAGGCTAAAGAGAACCAACTCAAAACTGACTTCAAGAATAGATTGCAAAAACGCATCAACCATTGTGCAGAGAATATAGTCTCCGCGAATGCAGATCAGATCGACTTTGCTATCCATGACGCGATTGCCGAAATAGCGGAAGGCGTAGGGGCGGAACGCGCGTATGTACTGCTTATTTCTGACGACAACCAGCGCGTCGAATGCGCGTCCGAATGGTATGCGAACGGTATAGCGCGCGCACCTGACGACTTCTTAAACACCGAACATAGGGTCGCAACGTGGTGGCGTAGCGAAGTCGAGAAATATGGATTGTGCGTAGCCTCATCGGTGAGTTCTTTGGTGGATGAGGCGGAATATGAACGGACACTGCTTTCAGAAGCGGGGGTTCTGTCTCACTGCTCTGTCGCCCTTCGCAGTCACGGTCAGGTTATCGGTTTGATAGGTTTTGACACTGTTTCTGGGGAGCGAGAGTGGACCCACGAACAGCTCGATATGCTGCCAATTTTAGGTGGTATCGTCGGCAGCGGAATGAAGCGAAAGCGCGCGGAAATCGCTCTCGAAGAGAACAAGGAACGCCTTCGCCGAGGACAGATATTCGCCAACATAGGAACTTGGGACTTCAATATCCAGACCGGAGAACTCTATTGGTCCGAACGGATAGCTCCTCTGTTTGGATACCCTTCTGGGGATCTCAAGACGTCTTACGAAAATTTCCTGGAAGCAGTCTATCCTGACGACCGCCAGCTGGTGATCGACAGCGTGAACGCGTGCATCGAACGAGATGTACCCTACGATATTGAACACCGGGTCATTTGGCCGGACGGGACTGTTAGGTGGCTCTCCGAGCGTGGGGCTGTGGAGCGCTCCGAAGACGGTGAACCGCTCCGAATGCTCGGCGTCGTTCAGGACATCCATGACCGCCGGACAGCCGAGGAGGCGTTATTGGAACGTGAGGTTCAACTCAGGGAAGCACAAGCTCGAGCGAAATTAGGCAATTGGCGACTCGACAAGACGAAAGATCTTTTTGAATGGTCAGACGAGACATATCGGATATTCGGGTATGCCCCCGGATCAGTGAAGCCCACTTCGTCGGTGTTTATGGAGCGCATTCCTTTTGACGACCATGCGATCGTAGAGGACGCGCAAAGACGATCGCTAGAAACCGGACAGTTCGACTTGATTCATCGCGTTCAACGGCCGGACGGAAACGTTATTCACGTGCATGAACTCGCGGATATCAAGCATGACAGCGCTGGCAACATCACCGCCATGACCGGCACTGTGCAGGATATTACCGATCAGAAGGTAGCGGAAGAGCAACTGATTGCGGCTCGCGACGAAGCTGAACGCGCGAACAAGGCAAAGTCTGATTTCTTGTCCAGTATGAGCCACGAGTTGCGCACGCCGATGAATGCCATACTCGGTTTCGGGCAGTTGCTTGCCGCTGATGCCAACCTAAGCGAGGACAATGCCGACAGCGTGCAGGAGATCGTTAAGGCTGGGCAACACCTGCTCGACCTGATCAACGAAGTGCTGGACCTTTCGAGGATAGAGTCTGGAAAGACGGGACTCTCGATCGAATCGATCTCTCTGAAATCCATTATCGATGAATGTCTGCCGATCGCCAAATCACTCGCGCGCAAACGAGAAATCGAAATTCAGGCCATGCTGCCAGATAATTGCCACGCTCGTGCTGACCGGACACGAGTCAAACAGGTCGTACTGAATCTCCTATCGAATGCCGTGAAATATAATAATGATGCTGGTGCGGTAGAGATCATAGTCGAAGAAGTGCCTGATAGCAGGATCAGAGTTTCGGTAACTGATACCGGGCCGGGAATTCCGGAAGAGCGCCTCAACGAGGTATTCGAGCCTTTCAACAGACTGGATGCAAACCAGGGAGACGTTGAAGGCACGGGGATCGGGCTTACGATCAGCAAGAAGATCATTGAACAACTCGGGGGCAGGATCGGAGTCACCTCAGAACTTGGCAAGGGCAGTAAATTCTGGGTCGAGCTACCGAAGGAGGCCAACCCTCTTCCGGAAACTGAGTGTGAAACAACTCCTGAGAGTACGCTCTCAGCGGCTTCAGCCGGAGAAAGCGCACACACGGTTCTCTACATTGAAGACAACCCCGCGAACATTAAACTGATGCGACAGGTCTTCAAGAATCGGAAAAATGTTAATTTTATGACCGCCCATACACCCGAAATAGGGCTTGAATTGGCGCTGACGCATTGTCCGGATCTGATACTGCTCGACATCAACATGCCGCAGATGGACGGCTATGAGGTCCTTCGGGTTCTGAAAAAGGATGCGACTCTCAAATCAGTGCCAATCATCGCTGTAACTGCCAATGCGCACAAAGATGATATCAAGCGCGGAAAAGCCGCCGGATTTGCGGACTACATCACCAAACCTTTGATTATTGACAACCTAAATAAAATTATCGACGAGTTGATTTTCGAAACCGCTTAGAAAATTCACCCCCGGGCAGGCCACGCCATGTCAATGCATTGCCCTGAAGACAGCTCCGGTTCGGGTTCGGAGTCCTGATGCCTAACTGTTGTGTGAGACATGCAAGAGAGAAGACAATCGGAGTGCCGGAATGACTGACGCATATTCTTCCAGCCGCAAAATCATGGTGGTGGACGACGAACCAGCCAATCTCAAGTTGCTGCAGAAGACGCTCAGCCGCCATGGATATGATTGCCTAAGTCTGATTTCGGATTCACGTGAGGTCGTCAAGAGATACACGCTTGATCGGCCGGATCTCATACTCCTCGACCTGAACATGCCGCACCTAGATGGCTTCGAAGTCATGAGCCAGCTCGAGAACCTTGACGATCCGCTGCTTCCTCCAATCGTGGTGCTTACTGCGCAGACTGGTAAGGATTTCGTCTTGCGTGCCCTCACGCTCGGTGCGCGCGATTTTATCAGCAAACCGTTCGACCGCACCGAACTTCTCATGCGGGTTCGGAATCTATTGGATGCCCAACTGGCTCATCGGCTGATCCATGATCAGAAAGCGGAACTCGAGCAAATGGTGCGTTGGCGAACGGAGGAATTAGAGGCAACCCGCCTTGAGGTCGTCCGACGCCTCGGATTGGCCGCGGAATATAGAGACGAGGAGACCGGCAACCACATCTTAAGAATGAGCGGGATCTGTGCCGCAGTGGCGAGAGGCGCGGGCTGGGACGAAGAGAGGTGCCTGCTGATCTTGCACGCCAGCCCGATGCACGACCTGGGCAAGATCGGTATCCCTGACGCGGTTCTGCTGAAACCGGGAAAACTCGATCCAGCAGAATGGAAAATAATGAAATCCCATGCACAAATCGGAGCTGACCTTCTCGCAGGAAACGATTCGTCCTTGATGAGAATGTCGCGCGAAATAGCCCTTACGCACCATGAGAAATGGGATGGTAGTGGATACCCCAATGGTCTTTCCGGGCAAGATATCCCTGAAAGCGGTCGGATTGCAGCACTTGCGGATGTGTTCGATGCGCTGACCTCCGAGCGACCGTATAAAACGGCGTGGTCGATCGAGAAAGCTCTCAACCTGATCGAAGAGCAGCGCGGACAGCATTTCGATCCTCGGTTGGTTGATGTTTTTTTCAACGAGTTAGATCAAATTCTTGAAATAAAGAGGGAACGCGAACATTAGCAAAACACAACCGCGGCATCGGTTGCCTCGCTCGCATTCAATTGAAACGTACTAATCGCAAGCGTGAACCTCAGGGGACGAACCACGTTCAATAAACGAGCCGTTGCCTTAAGCTCAGGAGCCATAAAAGGGATTCCTGTCGAAGTAGTAATGTGATTCAAGCTCCGTAAATGCGGTAAGCTTCTCATGTCAAACTACCATTTCTGGAACCTGAACCAGAATTCACCCGCCTTGAGCCCTTGTTGCCGAACAAGCCGCGTGGGATTCCTCGGGTTGATAACCGTCGTCTCATTTCCGGGATCATCCATGTGTTCCGGGGGCGGCCTGATGTGGCGCGATGCGCCGGCGACCTATGAACAACCGAAGACGCTCTACAATCGGTTCATTCGCTGGAGCCGGGCCGGCGTGTTCGACCGGATCTTCCCCACGCTGGCTTCGGTGAGCACTTCAACCGACACCACGATGATCGACGCGACACATCTGAAAGCCCACCGCAGCGCTGCCTCGCTCCTTAAAAAGGGGCTATTTCCCGCCATATCGGACGTACCAAGGCGATCTGAACTCCAAACTACGCTCGGTCTGCGATGGTTATGGCAAGCCCCTGATCTTGCTCGTGACGGGAGGGCGGGTCGGCCGATTATAGCGGGGCCGCGACCGTCTTACCGGCCTTGCGACAGGCGGATATCCTGATTGCAGAACATGACTATGACAGCGATTGGTTCCACCACGCGCCACCGACCGGGGCGGCCAGCCGTGCATTCCGGGCGGTAAAAATCGCGAGCAGCGCATCGACTATGGCGCCGACCGATACAAGCAGCCAACCGCATCAAGCGCATGTTCGCCCTCCTCAAGGACTGGCGACGCATCTTATCGCACTGCGACCGATGCGCTCACACCTTCATGAGCGCTATATGCATCGCCGCAAACGTCATCTTCTGGTTATGAATCCCAAACCTAGAGCGCATCAGATACCCAAGGATTTAAGGCTCTCCATAGTAACTGTTTAAATACACCCTCCCCTCCGTTGGTAGGGAGAGCGCTCAACCTTGCCTTAATGAGAAGCGCGTTAAGCATAGTTGGTCGCTTAGTGGAGGAGCAGAATTTGAATTTCACCGGTAAAGAAGTATTTTTTGATCGCGATGATCTCATCGTGAGCAAAACAGATCCACAAGGCCGCCTTACATATGTAAATCACACTTTTCTTGAAATAGCTGAATACACTGAAGAAGAATGCGTTGGCCAACAGCACAACATGATCCGCAATCCGAACATGCCACGAGCGGTATTCGAGCTGTTGTGGAAAACTATCGCCAATGGCGATGAAATCTTCGCTTACGTCGTCAATGCAACCAAATCAGGTGGTCATTATTGGGTAATCGCCCACGTGACGCCCAGCATCGTGAATGGGCAGATCGTCGGCTACCATTCGACACGCCGTGTGCCGAATGGGGAAACCATTCGCAGCACTATCATGCCTCTCTACGACCGTCTCCAGTCGGTCGAGAAATCCAACTCGCTGAAGAAGGATGCGCTTGCCGCATCGGTTGGCGCCCTCAACGACATGCTGAGGGAAAAAGGCGTGACATATAATGAATTCATTTCAAACCTGATGAAGAGTGACTGACATGTTTATGCGCAACAGCAAGCCCAAGAATGGGTCATTCGCCACCATCAGTGACGAAAGAATCGGCGATATTCTGGACGTTCTCGAAAAGGTTTGCCTCGGCGATTTCGAAGCGCGGGTCAATAACATCACGACGGCCCAAGGCCGAGAGAGAGAGCTTTGCGTCAAGCTCAACGAGATGATCGACCGCGCCGATGCCTATGTTCGCGAGTCCAGAGCTTGCCTCGGCTTCATCGCGAAAAACCAGTATTTCCGACGAATTTCGGAGAACGGCATGCTCGGAGCCTACCGGGAGGCTTCGCAAGCAATCAACGTGGCCGCTGACGGCGTTGAAGAGAAGATGAACCGGTTTGGTGAAATGGTGGAGTCCATTGCCGGAGCTGCACGAGATCTCAACGAGAATTCCGGAACATTGCAGAAAGCCGCCACCATGGCGAGTGACCGCGTTGGTGCTGTCGCGGCAGCAGCAGAAGAGGCTGGAACGAATACCCAAACCGTGGCCGCGTCTGCAGAGCAATTGAACGCCTCCATTCAGGAGATCAACCAACAGGTCGCTGAGTCGAGCACGATGGCGGCCGACGCCAAAGACCGTGCCGGCGAAGCTAACGCGTTGATTGGAGGGCTCTCGGAAGCCTCCGAAAAGATTGGCGGCGTTGTCAAACTGATCAACGACATCGCCGGGCAAACCAACCTGCTGGCTCTCAATGCCACCATCGAGGCGGCCAGGGCCGGAGATGCCGGAAAGGGGTTCGCGGTCGTGGCCGCGGAAGTCAAGGGGTTGGCAGGCCAGACGGCCACAGCGACAGACGAAATCAAAAAGCAGATCGATGATATTCAGGAAGCCACCCGGCACGCCGTCAGGGCAATCAACGAGATTACCGAGAAGGTCACAATTTTCAGCGATGTAACGACATCCATATCGGCGGCCGTCGAGGAGCAGGGCGCAGCCACTCAGGAAATCACCCGTAATGTTCAAGAGACGTCGGCAGGTGTCAGTGAGGTGACGGAGAGTATCGTCTCGGTCAGTGGTAATGTCGATCAGGTGAACGACGTGAGCGGGAAACTCTTTTCCGTCGCAGAAGGCCTCTCAGGGCAAGCAGAGGCTCTGTCCAGAATTCTTCGGGATTAGTCCACGATCCAAGTCGCGGGTGCGGTCAGCCCCGAGACAAGCGAATGCGATAAATCGAGCCAGCAAGTTCGATGTCTGTACGGATGTCGTGCTTGGTGAGCGGGAGGGCGTAGTCAGAGCAACTCGTAAAGACTGAGGGGATCGCCAAAATTTTGGCGCTCATGCTGCGAGTTGACGCCACTCGCCCAAAGCGCAGGTCCGGTTGTGTTTGAAGATCTCACGGGTAGTCAGGTGCCGCTCGAGATTGAAAAGATTGTGGAATGAGGCATGGGCCGCGGGGAATTTTTGCAGGATCTTTACGTCGCGAAATTTCGACATCGCCTCTTCCCTTCGTCGGAATGGCTGGTGTGAATTTTCCGCCCGGTTGTTAAGGCGTCCACCACATTCTTGGCGCTTGGCGTTGCCGATAACATTCATCGCAGCACGGTATGGCGGAAGTCGATCCGTCACGACGGCATTTGGCTGGCCATAGCGCTTCATCGCGCACTTCAGAAATTTCAAAGCAGCGCTGCGTTCACGACGTTTCGTGACGAAGACCTCCAGAACCTCGCCCTCATGGTCTACAGCGCGCCAAAGGTAATGTGTTTCTCCATTGATCCGGACAAACACTTCGTCGAGGTGCCAACGCCAATTTGAGAAGAATCGCCGATCAGCCCGCCGCGTCCTGCTCTCTGCAGCAAAAATCGGCCCGAAGCGGTTCCACCAGAACCGGACGGTTTCGTGGCTGATGTCGATACCGCGCTCGAACAATAGGTCTTCAACCTGCCGGAGCGACAAAGCGTATCGCACGTACATCATCACGGCGAGGCGGATGATCTCCGGCGAACTGTTGAAATATCGGAATGGATTCCTCATCCATCAAAGCTACGAACCGCGCGCTTGCGCCTCAAGCCAGATTAGTCTGACAAAGCCCCCAAAAGCGAGCAATTCAAACTCGGCGGTTTCTGGATCGGAAAGGAATCCGATTCCCCAGGATCCAACTATTACCGTTACTGGTACCCGAATGACGGAAGAAAAAAGGTTAAGCGTGCGTCTCTTGGCACAGCAGATTGGGAAGCTGCCAAGCAAGCGCTCGCCCAATTCGTCCAGCTAGAGCATTCAGAAGGGCCATCTGGCCCGGAAGACATTTGCCTGACAATTGTACTCAAGAAGTACTTGCTGAGCGTGACCGACCGAAAGCCATTCGCGGAGCAGGCCAGGATCTCGGGTGCGCATATGTTGAAGTTCTTTGGAGCAGAAGCTCGTTTGTCGGACGTGTCACCCCGCATCCAGCGAGAGTTTATGCACTATAGCTCGAAGAAGCTGAAACATAGAGTCAGCACAATTGCCCGCACATTGTCGGTCCTCAACGCCGCCAAGAACTTCGCAATCCGGAATGAAATCGCAACACTCGCACCCGCGATCTTGTGTGATCCGTCTTACGTGGCTGAAACCCTAGACCAGGATAGGCCTGAACCCAGGGCATGGATCCCGTCGATCAAACAGATGGCGAACTATTCAACTGGGTTTGCTCCAAACCTCGGCGCGAGCACCAGTTCTGGTTCCTGTTCGGAATGCTGAACACCGGGGCCCGTCCGGCCGCAGTCCTGGAACTGGGACGCAACCAGGTCGAATGGGATCACCAACTCGAGCATCTGAATCCACCCGGTCGACGCCAGCAGCTGCGCAAGCTGCGTCCGTCGATCCGCATATCAAACTGCCTTTGGGACTGGATGCATTATCGCGATAATTGGGAGCACTGGGTCGGCTATGGGCAGAACAACCAACCGATTGCAAACATGAAGAACATGGCCAAGCGCGTCAGAGCCGAACTCGGTTGGGAAGAATATTGTACTTACTCGATTCGACATTTCGTCTCGACGCACCTCTACGCAAGGATGCGTGCCAATGGCGTCGCGGATGCGAAGCAGCAACTTGCCTACGTACTCGGGCACAGTGGCGAGCTGAACAGCACAACAGATCGCTATATCAAATACAGCCCGGATTTCATGTCGGCGCCCATCGATGCCGTGGATGATCTGATGAAAGACATCCAGGAACATACCAAGTACGAGCTGTTTGCACCCAAAACGCACCCAAAGCCCTGATTTTCAGAACTGACGAAACGCCGAAAAATCTAATGAAAATAATGGTGGGCGCGACTGGGATTGAACCAGTGACCCCTACGATGTCAACGTAGTGCTCTCCCGCTGAGCTACGCGCCCTATATCCTGCGGCATCGGGAAAAGTGCGCCGCGAAGGAGGCGTGTGTATAGCCAGCGGCATTCGGATTTGCAAGACCTGATTTAACGGTTTTTCGCCCGGATTTCGTATGACCGCTTCGGCAGCCATCACTGACCGTGCGCCCGGCCAAGGATACGACCCTCTTCTTGGTTTGCCCGTTCCGAATTCCATATTAGGGTGAGGTGAAATTCGCCGGTCCGGGAGACTGCGCTTGAGTGCCGATAAAATGACAGGGAATGCCGTCGGAGACGCGACGGCCGGGGACAGGCTCGAAGATGTCGCCTCGACGCTGATTGAGCCGGGTTTCCTCTGCTCTGGCGATGTGGCCGCGCATCCGGCTCCGGCGGTTCCCGACGAGATTGCCGGCGTTTACCGGATTGAACGCCCCGCACACGCCAACAGCCCGCTTGTCGTCGCCTCACCGCACAGCGGCCGTCTCTATCCACAGGATCTGCTGGACGCCACCCGGCTCGACCCGATGGATTTGCGGTCTTCTGAAGACAGCTTCATGGAGCAGGTGCTTGAGGGGGCCAATCAGGCCGGGGCGGCTCTGCTGACCGCTCTTTTCCCGCGGGTCTATGTCGATGTGAACCGTGAGCCCTTCGAACTTGATCCAAGCATGTTCTCCGATCCCCTGCCCGATGGCGCCGCGACCGACAGCATCCGCATTTCGGCGGGGCTCGGAACCATTGCCCGCGTGGTCGCCAATTCCGAGCCGGTTTACGCCCAAAAGCTCTCCTTTGAAGATGCCGCGCACCGCATCGGTAATTACTACGCGCCTTACCACCGGGCCCTGCAAAGGCTGATCGCCGAAGCGCTCGAGCAATTCGGTTTCTGCCTTCTGATCGACGGGCATTCCATGCCGTCCAGTGCCGTGCGCCATGTTCGCAGCGAACGCCGCCCGATCGATATCGTCCTGGGCGACTGCCATGGCGTGACCGCCGCTCAGGCTTTTACCGAACAAGCGGAGACGTTCTTCAGGGAGCGTCACTACACCGTGCGGCGCAACAGCCCCTATGCCGGCGGATTCGTGACCCGGCATTACGGCCGGCCGGAGGTTGGCGTTCATGTCCTGCAGATCGAGATCAACCGCGCCCTTTACATGGACGAGCGGCGGATCGAGCCACGGGCTGGTATCGAACCGCTGAAGAAGGACATCACGGCTCTGCTGAGCGCTCTGTCGGACACCGCGCGGCGCATGGCCGAGGACGGCACGGCCTCCATCCGCGCGGCAGCTGAATAGCCAGCAAATCAAATAATCGGCACGGTCCTTGCTTATATCTCCGGGTCACAGGAGAAAGACCATGCGCTATCTATCGATGCCGATCATTTTTGCCGCGATTGTCATTGCCACACTCGGCCTGCTCGCCGCGCCCAAGGCGCACGCACTCGGGCCGTCGGACAAGATATGCGCCAATGCGACCCGTCATGCCGAGCAAGAGCATCGTCTGCCGAAGCACCTGCTGTTCGCGATCTCCCTCAAGGAAACCGGACGCTGGAATGATGAGCGCAAGGAAAGCTACACTTGGCCCTGGACGGTGACGTCCGGTGGCGAGGGCCGCCATTATCCGACGGTATTCGCCGCCATGGCCGAAGTGCGCCGACTGCTCGCCAAGGGCACCACGAACATCGATGTCGGCTGCATGCAGATCAACCTGCGCTACCACGGCACCGCCTTCGAGGATCTTGCCGAGGCTTTCGATCCGCTGAAGAACACCGACTACGCGGCCCGCTTCCTGACCGAGTTGAAAGAGCGGCACGGATCCTGGCGGGATGCGACCGAGCACTATCATTCCGGCAACAGCGTGCGCGGCAAAAACTACCGGGACGCTGTATCCAAGCTGCAGCAGAAAGCCTACAGGGGCGAAGCCGTGACCATGGCCGATCCCTCCACCGATAATCTGACACTCGCGTCAGGCGCGG
Organism: Nisaea sp.; assembly: GCF_034670185.1. Taxonomy (NCBI): domain Bacteria; kingdom Pseudomonadati; phylum Pseudomonadota; class Alphaproteobacteria; order Rhodospirillales; family Thalassobaculaceae; genus Nisaea; species Nisaea sp. The sequence goes on along the minus strand of NZ_JAXMNY010000003.1, from coordinate 295,583 downwards.
CAGATCGTGCCGACGCCCTGACCGCGAAAGCGCTGGCCCGCAAGGAACAGCAAGCCATCGAACAGGCCCTGCGTGACGAACGAGCGGCCCGGCAACGGGAGATCGCCGAGAAAAGAGCCCTGCAGCTGCGCCAGGAATTTGAGGATCGTAAAGCCCGCCTGCTTGCCGCCTGGGAACAGCGAAAAGCCGCAAGGCGGGTCAAATCCGGCATTCTCGCCTCGGCCAATTAATCAGCCTCCGCCAACGGCCTGGCGCCTTCGCAAACAGCCCTTGCAGATCCATGCGAGCCGGGCGAGCTTAACCTCCCTTGCCACCCAAATTCATGGAGCCGCCAATGCCCGGGCCTATCCGCGGGGTGCTGTTCGACAAGGACGGTACGCTGATCGATTTCGAGAAAACCTGGCTCCCAGGACTGCTGTCTGCCGCACGGCAGCTTGCCGCGACCCATAATATAGAGACCGACGTCGATAGCCTGACCCGGGCCGCCGGAGGCGATCCCGAAAAGGGTGCGGTTGCTCCCGGGACCTTGCTCGCACAAGGCACGGCAACCGAAGTAGCCGCGCTATGGTGCCGACTGGTCCCCGCTTTGCCCGCAGTCGAGGAGACCGCCGCATGGCTTGACGCCTATTGGCTCGATCACGCGGCCCGCAATCTGGCTCCTGCCTGCGATCTTCGCGAGTTGTTCCTCACTCTTCGCGCCCGGGACATCCGAATCGCGATCGTCACAAATGATGCCGAACGTGGCGCATGGGACATGGTCGACGCGCTGGGCCTGAGGGATCTGGTCGATTTCGTTGCCGGCTACGATAGCGGGCACACACCGAAACCGGCGCCAGATATGCTCGAAGCCTTCCTGCGCACCGGAGGCATGGCAGCGGCCGAGACAGTCATGGTTGGCGATAGCCGGGCGGACATGGAAGCCGGACGTGCCGCAGGGTGCCGTGCCACGATTGGGGTCCTCACGGGCGCCACCCCAGAGCCGCAACTGGCCGCTTTGGCGGACTTTATCATCCCCGATGCGGGGCATCTTCCGAACCTGCTTTTACAGGTGCACTGACCTGAAAAGACAAGAAATTCAAGCATAATAACGTATACACAAACGCATTTCCTCCTGACGGAAAAACCCCGCCCCCCAAGCCCTCTGCGAAATTGAAGGCTTTGACGGCGTGTTAAATCACGGCAATACTTCGCGCACCACGGGACCAAGACGCTTCGGATATCGTCCGGGGATGAAAAAATTTCACTGTGGAATGAAGCTAAAGAGGCCCGGATAACCGGGTCCGAAAGCGGATTGAACAAGGGAGGAAGTTCATGAAATCGGGTTTTCTGAAATCATTCGGCATGCTTGCGATCGCCTCGACGATCGCCATCGGCCTCGGCTCAAATGATGCCGAAGCCAAGAAAGTACGCTGGAAAATGCATGCTGCTTTCGGTCAGAACGTAAAAGTTCTCGGCCAGCCGCCGCACCGCATTTCCAAGGGCATCGACCGTATGTCCGACGGCGACTTCGACATTAAGGTATTCGAGCCAGGCGCACTTGCCGGCGGTTATGCCTACTACGATCCGGTAAGCCAGGGCGCGATCGACTCCGCCTTCGGAACATCGGGCGCCAACCAGGGTAAAAACTCTGCCTTTGCATTCCTGTCGACCTGGCCGTTCGGCCCGGCCGCGCCGGAATTCGTGGCTTGGTTCAAGTATGGCGGCGGTGTGGAGATCGGCACTGAACTCTACGCTCGCGACAACATCAAGTTCCTGCTCTGCGGCATGATCCCGCCGGAAACCTCCGGCTGGTTCCGCGAGGAGATCAAGAGCCTCGATCAGCTGAAGGGCCTGAAAATGCGCTTCTTCGGTATCGGCGCGAAGGTGATGCAGAAGTTCGGCGTTTCGACCCAGCAGCTTGCGGGCGGCGACATCTACCCGGCTCTGGAGCGTGGCACCATTGACGCCACCGAGTTCTCCATGCCGGCGATCGACCGGTCCTACGGCTTCTATCAGATCGCCAAGTACAACTACTTCCCCGGCTGGCATCAGCAGTCCACGTCCAACGAATTGCTGATCAACATGGACAAGTGGAATGCGTTGTCCGACGGCCAGCAGGCGATGCTTGAGATCTCCTGTGACAAGAACATCACGGACATGATCGCCGACGGCGAAGCGTCCCAGTTCGAAGCCATGATCGCCAACGAGAAAGACGGCGTGAAAAACATGACTTGGCCGGACTCAGTCCTCGACCAGCTGCGTGGCGCCTGGAACGAGGTTCTTGCCGAAGAACTGGCGTCCAACCCGGACGTGAAAGTTCTCTGGGACAGCTTCACCAAGTTCCACACTGGCTACAAAGTCTGGGGTGACCGCGGTTACCTGAAATAAGACAGAACACATGCGGGAGACTCCGGGCGGAGTCTCCCGCCTCTTTCTTTGTGCCCGTGCCGGGCACAGCGGATACGTCGGCTCACCGCGTCCTGCGAACCAGGCCCAGCCGCTCATTCCGGTCCACTCTAGGAAATTGAGGTTTCAGATATGAAAGCCGCACTGAATATTGCGAGCGTTCTGGATCGCTTCTCGCGCAAGGCGGGCCAGGCCGGGGCTTGGCTTATACTGCCGCTCGTCTTCGTCATCATGTTCGACGTGGTCACCCGTAAGGTCGACTTCATCAGGCTCTATTTTTCAGATTTCTCCATCGAGTACGGCTATTCGGTGTCCACGATCCTGCAGGATTTCGAATGGCACTTGCACGGCGTCATTCTGCTGTTGACCTTCGGTTTCGGCTATCTCGCCAACGCCCATGTCCGCGTCGATGTGTTCCGTGAGCACATCCATCCGCGCAAGCAGGCCTGGCTTGAGTTTATCGGCCTGTTTGTCATGGCCGTTCCCTTCCTCTTCCTGGTCGGCTGGCAGTCCTGGATCCTCATGGCGATTTCCTATCACCAGGGCGAAGGCTCGGAATCCCTCACCGGCATTCCGTGGCGCTATGTCATCAAGTCTTTCATGATCATCGGTGTGGTTGTGTTGAGCATGGCCGTCGTGGCCACGCTGTTCCGCCTCGCCGCCTATCTGTTCGGGTCCAGAGAAGAGCATGAAGAAGCTCGGGATTCGCTCGAAATCTTCAACTACGAACATCACCGGCCGGAATGAAAAATGAACAACGAAAAACCGGCAATCTCCTGGGGGGCAACGCGGTAACCGATGTTTGAAGCTCTATACGATCACATGTACGAATTCATAGGGGCGTACATGTTTCTCGCCCTGGCGCTGATGCTGTTTACGGGGCTTCCCGTCGCGTTCGCGCTTGGCGGGGTTGCCGTCGGCTTCGGCGCACTTGGAATCTGGCTTGATGTGCTCGATTTCGCAGTCTTTTTCCAGGTCATTCAACGGATCTGGGGCGGAGACGGCGCATCGGGCGCGATCCAGAATCCGATCCTGGTCGCCATACCCTGTTTCGTCTTCATGGGCACCATGCTGGAACGGTCGAGGGTGGCCGAGGATCTGCTGCACATTCTGCAGGTTCTCTTCCGGCGGGTTCCGGGAGCGCTCGCGCTCGCGGTGACCGTCATGGGCACCATCATGGCCGCAACCACAGGCATCATCGGTGCCTCCGTTGTCATGATGACGCTGATGGCGCTGCCGACAATGATCTCGCAGAAATATGACCGATCGCTTGCCACCGGTACGCTCGCGGCCAGCGCCACACTCGGCATTCTCATTCCACCGTCGATCATGCTGGTTCTGATGGGCAGCCTGCTCGCGGTCTCGGTCGGCAACCTCTTCATCGGCGCGATCTTCCCCGGCCTTGTGCTCTCCGGTCTTTATGTCGCCTACATCGTGACCATGGGCATCATCTCGCCTGAAAAGGCACCGGCAATCGCCGATGACGCGATCCAGATGGAGCCGAGCAACAAGGCGAACATCGCCAAGTTCTTTGGTTTCAGTGTGATCGCAATCGCCTTCTGCTACGTCATGGAGCAGAGCCATCTTGCGGATATCTTCAACTGGGGCCTGATCGGATTTCTGATGGTCTTCGGTGTCTCGATGGTCATCGGTCGGATGGAAGGCAACAGCTATCTGGGCGGTGTCCTGAAAGGCTTCGTGCCGCCGATCTTCCTGATCACTCTGGTGCTCGGCTCCATCTTTGCCGGCTGGGCCACCCCGACGGAAGCGGCCGGTGTTGGCGCCTTTGGCTCGCTGATCCTCGCCATCTCCAACAGAACGCTAAGTTGGGAGGTCCTGCGCGACGTCGTTCACCGGACCGGCCTGACCACCTCGATGATCTTCCTGATCTTCGTTGGTGCCACGGCCTTCTCGACGATCTTCCGGAACGTCTATGGCGAAGACCTGATCATCGAGTTCATCGAGTGGCTTCAGCTTGGGCCCTGGCCTCTGCTGTTCATGCTGATGTTCGTCGTCTTTATTCTCGGCTTCTTCTTTGACTGGCTGGAGATCACCCTGATCATCCTCCCCGTCTTTGCGCCGGTCATCCAGACAATGGCTCCTGCCTTCGCGCCCCATCTCGGGCTTGAGGTGCCGACCAACAACGCACAGCTCGAATTTGTGCAACAGCAGGTGATCTACTGGTTTGCGATCATCGTGGCCATCAACCTGCAGACATCGTTCCTGACGCCACCCTTTGGCTTCGCACTCTTCTACATGAAGGGCGTCGCCAAGGAGATGGTCTCGATGCAGGAGATCTATAAGGGCATTATCCCCTTCGTCATCCTGCAGCTGATCGGTCTCGCGATTGTGGTTATCTGGCCGGAAATCACGCTCTGGCTACCCAGCGTGTTGCTGGACTAGAGCCAGGCATACATCGAAACAAGAAAACGCCCGGCACAAGCCGGGCGTTTTTTTTATCGACGTCAACTCACAGCGCTTTCAGCCCAAGAATTCTGCCTTCAGGTGGCGAATTCAGCCCGGATCACATCGCTATGCTGACCGAGTGACGGCACTGGCCCGAAGGACGTATCCGCACCAACGAACTGCGCAGGCGGCGCCACCGTTTCGATAGTGCCGACGGGTGTCTCGACCGGCACCCGCCGCAAGGCAGGATGCTCCAGCACATCAGCGACGCTGTTGATGGCACCGAAGGCAATCCCCGCCGCCTTGAGTTTTTCCTTTACCCGATCCCGGCTCAGCGGGCCGAAGACTCCGTTGATTGCATCGTTCATCGCCCCGCGATTGGCTACCCGGTCGGTATTCGTGCGGAACCGCTCATCATCCGCGATCTCTTCACTCCCGAGCACAGAGGCACAAAAGCGGCGCCATTCCCTGTCGTTCTGCACGGCGATCAGGATCATATCCCCACCGGCGCAGACATAGGCTCCGTACGGTGCGATGGCCGGATGACTGAGGCCAATGCGCTGTTCCTTCAGCACGCCATAGGCCTGATGCAGCAGCCAGGGCGACATCCATTCAGTCATACCGCCGAACAGGGACAGCTTGATCTGGCTGCCCTCGCCGGTCCGCGCACGCAGCAGCAGCGCCTCCAGCACGGCCGTGCGGGCAAACATGCCGCAGGCGATATCGCAGATCGAGACACCGACCCGCCCCATTTCCTCTTTCGAGCCGGTGACCGATATCAGCCCACTCTCCGCCTGGACCAGAAAGTCATAGGCCTTCATCTCCGCATAAGGACCCTCATCCCCATAACCGCTGATATCGACCGTGGTCAGGCGCGGGTAGCGTTTGCGGAGGTCGTCCGAGCCAAGCCCAAGCCGATCCGTCGCGCCCGGCGCCAGGTTCTGCAGGAAGACGTCGGCTTTCCCCATGATCCTGTGCAGCAAAGCCAGGTCGTCCGGGTTCTTCAGATCGGCGACCAGGCTTTCCTTGCCCCGGTTGAGCCACATGAAGAAGGCGCTCTGCCCCTTTATTTCATGGTCATAACCGCGCGCGAAGTCGCCTTCGGCACGTTCGATCTTGATCACGCGAGCACCGGCATCGGCCAACCGGGAGGCGCAATAGGGTGCCGCCACCGCCTGATCGATGGAAAGCACCAGCATACCGTCGAGCGGTTTTGTCATGATCTCCTCCGCCGCTCAGTAAGAGCGCGGCAGGCCAAGCACATGCTCGGCGATGAAGGAGAGGATCATGTTGGTGGAGATCGGCGCCGTTCGGTACAGCCGGGCCTCGCGGAACTTGCGCTCCACGTCATATTCCTCCGCGAAACCGAAACCGCCATGGGTCTGCATGCAGGTATCCGCCGCATCCCAAGCCGCTTCCGCCGTCAGCAGCTTCGCCATGTTGGACTCGGCGCCGCAGGGCTCTCCAGCCTCGAACATCTTGGCCGCCTTCTCCGCCATCAGAGCCGCGGCCTCGGTCGCGGCAAAGGCTTTTGCGATGGGGAACTGAACGCCCTGGTTCTGTCCAATCGGACGGCCGAACACTTTCCGGTCGTTGGCGTAGTTGGTCGCCTTCTCGATGAACCAGCGAGCATCACCGATGCTCTCGTGCGAGATCAGGATCCGTTCCGCGTTCATGCCGTCGAGGATATAGCGGAAGCCCTTGCCCTCTTCGCCGATCAGGCTGTCTGCCGGGATCTCCAGATTGTCAAAGAAGACCTCGGTGGTCGCATGGTTGACCATCGCGCGTATCGGCCGGATTTCCAGCCCGTTGCCTTTCGCCTCGCGCATATCGACGATGAAGACGGACAGACCATCCGTGCGCTTCTTCACCTCTTCCTTCGGTGTGGTCCGGGCGAGCAGCAACATGAGATCGGAGTGCTCGGCGCGAGAGGTCCAGACCTTCTGGCCGTTCACGACATACTTGTCATTGCCTTTCTTCACCGCCGTGGTGGAGAGGGAGAGCGTATCGGTGCCGCTGGTCGGCTCCGTCACACCGAAGGCCTGCAGGCGCAACTCACCGCTGGCGATCTTCGGCAGATACTTTCGCTTCTGTTCCTCGCTGCCGTGCCGGAGCAGACTGCCCATGATATACATCTGGGCATGGCAGGCGCCGCCATTGCAGCCGGATTTGTGGATTTCCTCGAGGATCGCCGCGGCGGCGCTGATGGACAGGCCGCTGCCGCCATATTCTTCCGGGATCAGAACGGCGAGATAGCCTGATTCAGTCAGCGCCTGGACGAATTCCGTCGGATAGGCCCGCTCCCGGTCCTTTTCCCGCCAGTATTCGCCGGGAAAATCCGCGCAAAGTGCCTGAACGGCACGCCTGATCTCGGCGATAACATCGCTGTCCGTGCTCATATTTCCTCCCGTTGCGGCTCTTGGCTGCGGCCACAATCTGGTTTTCAGTCTTCTTTCAGTTTGAAGATAGCAAGCCGGACGGCAATCCGGCCCTCCTTCAAATTGCGATAGATGTGTTTCTGCTTCCGGACGAAGGACTCGCCCATGATGACCGGCGCGCCCGTCGGCGGTTCCGGCTCTCCCTTTTCCGCGCGCAGCTGACGCGCGGCACGCTGTTCGTCGAGATAGGACTCGACGAGGGCAGACTGATCTTCCGACCGCTCGGTTGTGAGCCCGGCGGCATTCACCAACGTTTCGATTTCTTCCGCAGAAACCAAATGACTGTGTTCCGGCAAGGTCGCCCAAGGGACGGGCATATGGATCGGCTCTCCCGATCCGGCGACCACGTCATAGAGGCCGAACCGGCCGCCCGGCTTCAGGACACGGGCGATCTCGCGGTAAAGCTCCGCCTTGTCGGCGATGTTCATCGCCACATGCAGTGTGTAGACGACGTCGAAGCTGTTATCCGCAAACGGCATGGCGAGCGCGTCGCCCTGCTCGATCCGGATACGCTCGAGCCCGACCAGGGCATTCAGCTGCCGTGCGCCATCACAGAAAGCCTCAGTCAGATCAATGCCAGTGACATCCGCGCCGTAACGGGTCGCGGCCATACGCGCCGGTCCACCCAGGCCGCAGCCGAGGTCCAGCACCTTGTCACCGGGCTTGATACCGAGACTGTCCAGAAACTCCATCGCCGCCATCCGGCCGCGAAGATGCATCTGATCGACGGAATGAAGATCCGCTTCGGTGATGCTGTCCCGGCTGAGGCCGGATGCTTCAAGAATTGCGATCAGCCGGTCCGCCAGCCCGTCAGAACTATAGTGCGAGGTAACGTCCGGCAGATCGCTCATGGGCGGGCTAGCCCCAGGTTCCGAATTCGGGGGGCTGGATGATACTGCCCTGATAGGTCAGTCCCGGCTCCCGATCCTTGGCCAGCAGCAAAGGTCCGTCGAGATCGACCACGGAGCATCCCTGCGCCACAAGCACCCCTGGCGCCATCGCGAGAGACGTGCCGACCATGCAGCCGACCATCACTTCAAAACCCATCCCCAGGGCCTTGTCACGCAGCAAAAGTGCCTCGGTCAGGCCGCCGGTCTTGTCCAGCTTGATGTTGATCATGTCGTATTTTCCGACAAGTGCATCGAGGGTTTTGCTGTCGTGGCAACTCTCGTCGGCACAAACCGGCACGACACGGTCCAGCCCCTTGAGGCCTTCATCGTCTCCAGCGGGAAGCGGTTGCTCGATCATGGTAACGCCGAGCTTGGCAAACTTCGGCGCGTATTCCTGATACTGCGCCACGGTCCAGCCTTCATTCGCATCGACCACGAGCTTTGCGCTCGGGGCGTTCTTGTGGATCAGGGCAACCCGCTCCAGATCCTTCTCGTCACCGGTCATCTTCAGCTTCAAAACCGGACGAGCCGCATTCTCGGCCGCTTTCGCGCCCATCACCTCCGGCTCGTCCACGCCCAGCGTGAAGACGGTCGTGACCGGTTTCGGTTCGGGCAGGCCTGCAAGCTCCCAGACCCGTTTGCCAGTTTGTTTCGCCTCAAGATCCCAGAGGGCGCAGTCGATGGCATTGCGCGCGGCCCCCGGCGCAAGAGCAGCCGCCAGGCCGGCACGGTCCATGCCGTTGGCGAGTTCACCCGCCACGGACTCGATCTGGTCCGCGACGCTGTCCAGCGTTTCGCCATAGCGCTTGTAGGGAAAGCATTCGCCCATGCCGGCGACATCGTCGCCGGCAATTTCCACCACAATGACTTCCGACTCTGTCCGCGCGCCGCGGGAGATCCGGAAGACGCCCTGCAGCGGCCAGCTTTCACGACGGACGGTAACCGACCTGTACATCGGCTGCTCCTCTTGCGTTCGGGTTAGCCTAGAGCGACATGTTGTCGACGATGGCACCGACACCGTTGCGGATCGGATCCACAGCTGGCAGGCCGGTCTCGTCGCTCGCCTTCTTCAGGAACTCCTCCGCAGCCTTGTCATCCAGGCTGGAGGTGTTCACGCAGACGCCGACGAACTGCGCATCCGGGTTCGTCAGGCGGGCAGCCTGCAGATAGTACGGAATGCACTCGGTCAGGCTCGGAACCTTGTATTCCGGCAGGCCGCGCATATGCGGGCGATTGGCTTCGTGGCAGAGCACCAGCGCGTCCGGCTGGGCGCCATGGATCAGGCCCATGGTGACCCCCGCATAGGAGGCGTGGAACAGCGAGCCCTGGCCTTCGACCAGATCCCAGTGATCCGCATCGTTGGCCGGCGCCAGCTCTTCAACCGCTCCGGAGATGAAGTCTGCAACGACCGCATCGACGGAGACACCGGAGCCGGCGATGAAGATGCCGGTCTGGCCGGTCGCCCGGAAGGTCGCCTTCACATCGCGATTGTGCAGCTCACGTTCGATGGCGAGAGCAGTGAACATCTTGCCGACGGAACAGTCCGTGCCGACCGGAAGCAGCCGCTTGCCGGTGCGCTTCTTGCCATTCGCGACCGAGAAGTTGCCGGTCGGGTGGCGCACGTCATAAAGGCCGAGGCCCTTTTCCTTCGCCTTTGCCGCCAGAGACGGGATTGTGCTGATGCGGGTGTGCAGGCCGCTGGCGATCTCCATGCCGAGATCGAGTGCCTTTTCCAGTTCGACAAGCCAGCTGTCCGGCATGAAGCCACCACGGTTGGCAACGCCGAGGATCACGGTCTTCACGCCTGCTTCGGCGGCTTCCTCGATGGTCATGTCGGGAAGCTTCAGATCGGCCTTACAACCCGGCAGGCGGAACTGACCGACGCACCAGTCCTCGCGCCAAACCTTGACGCCATTGGCGGTCTTAGCTGCGAGCTGATCGGGCGCATCGCCCAAGAACATAAGATAAGGATTGCGGATTTCCACGACGTCACCTTGGCAAAAATGTGGTTGCGCATTGCCCCGGGCGGGGCACGAATTCATCCGTGCCCGCGCCCAGGAGAGTTATATCGACCTTTGGCCGGCTCCCTTGCGGAGCCGGCAGCCTTGGTCAGGTCTCTTCTAGATGGACTTCGTGATCACCCGCGGGAGCCACTTTCCATCCGGACGCTGCACTTCGCCACAGAAGATAGGCGGAAAGCGCTAGCAACGCTACTCCGATAATCGGCCGGACGAAGCCTTCCATCATGAAGAGCGGAACCGAGATCGCCGCTAGCAGGACCGGAATATAGGCAAGGGTCCAGGCCTTGGTTTCCCGCGCTTTCTGGTACCAGGGGAAGCCGATGGAGAAGACCGACACAAGCAGGAAAAACAGCGACCACGGCCGGGTGATGAAAAGCATCAAATCGCTGTCGATCGCCAACGAGCGTGACAGGTTCAGCTCCGCGACATGCCCAAGAACAACCCCGAGAATGATCGGTGCAAGCGGAAAACCCAACTGCCGCATCACGTAGCCGATGATCCCGAAGAAGAACAGCACCCAGATGTCATAGGAGATGTTGTTCAGGGCAAACACCCCGATGGCGCAATAGGCCAGGATCACCGAGGCCAGCACATACATCGGAATCCGCGTCACCATTACAAACAGCCGCAACGTCACGGACTGCATGCCGATCATGATGAAGTGGGCCAGGAAGAAGGCGACAAAGATCGCATATGCCAGATCGGGATTGTCGGAGATGAAGGTCGGGCTGGGCTGAACATTGTGGATCAGCAGGGCTCCGAGCATCACGGCGGTAATGATGTCGCCGGGAATGCCAAGCGCCATCATGGTAATCAGCGCCCCGCCAGCCGTCGCATTGTTCGCGCTTTCCGGCGCGATAATACCATCGGGAGTACCCGTGCCGAACTTCTCCGGGGTCTTCGACGCTTTCTTTGCCTGGTCATAGGCCAGAATGTTGGAGATCGAGCCACCAGCAGCGGGAAGCACTCCCGTAAACACACCGATCACGGACGACCGGAGCAGGTTGGTCCAGCGGGCGAACACCATCCTGATCGCCTTCATATGCTCAATGCGGATCCGGGCATCGGCGCCCGATGCATCCATCAATGGCTGCCGTGCCTTTACTCTGTCCTGCAGATCGGACAAAAGCTGACTGAACGCGAATAGGCCGATCAGGACCGGCAGGAAGGTGAAGCCGGATTCCAGATCATCAATGCCGAAGCTGAAACGCGCCACGCCATTCACCTCGTCCTCGCCGATCGTCGCGATGAAGAGTCCCAGTGCGCCGGCGATCATGCCCTTGACCAGATTCTCGCCGGAGAGGCTCGCGGTGATGGTCAGGGCAAAGAGCACGAGGGAAAAATAGTCCCACGGGCCGAACTCGAGGCCGATCACGGCAAGACGCGGCGCCAGAGTCACCAGCAGGATGGCGCTGAAGATCCCGCCGAAGAACGAAGACCAGACGCCGAGGCCAAGTGCGAGACCAGGTTTCCCGTTCCGCGCCATCGGAAATCCGTCGAAGGTCGTGGCAATGGAGGATGGCGTGCCGGGAATACCGGTCAGCATGCCGGACATCAGGCCACCCGACAGACCGCCGACAAAGACACCAATCATCGTCGACAGCCCTTCGACCGGGCTGAGTCCGAAGGTGAAAGGCAGGGTCAGAACGACAGCCATCGCAATGGTGAAACCCGGGATTGCGCCGGCAATCAGGCCCGCGGTGACGCCGATCGTCATCAGTGCCAGGTTCCAGGGAGCGAAGACGTCGGCGAAAGCATACATAAGTGTTTCGATCATCGCGCTCGTCCTAATTCAGCTGCAAGAGTTCGCCGTCCGGCAGCAGAACGCCGAGACCGAAGGTAAAGATGGACCACATCAACCCGACCGTTCCAATGGCAACGGCCAGATGAAGCGGCACACGTTTCAGCTCTGGCTCACCCAGAAGCGTCAGAGCGAGAAAAACGAAACCGATGCCGCCAAGCAGCATGCCGAGGTAGGGCAAGGTCACGAGGAAGAGGAAAAACAGGACATAGACGGTAATCGCGTTACGGTACCGACCAAGACCACCGCTCCCGGCGCCGTTCTCCGTTTTGACAACGGACGGCTTGAGCACACTCTGCCCGAGCATTGCGAGACAAAAGACCGTCAGCACCCCGAGCACGACCTGAGGCCAGACGCTCGACTGCATTGTCCCGTAATTTGTCTCTTCGATCTCCAGGCTCGCGGAAATCATGACACCGCAAAAGACCAGAAGCAGCAAAGCAATCAACGTATCGCGATTCAAGCGCGCCACCGGCGTTCCTCCATATCCCTTGTCGTTAAACGCAAACGGCGGCCCCCGGGGAACGGGAGCCGCCGCGCGCAGGGCTGATTAATCAGTCGCCCTTGTACAGTCCAACTTCAATCGCGATCCGCTTCCAGTCCGCGAAGGTCTTCTCAAAGTAAGCTGTATACTCTTTCGGGCCGAGATAGTTCACGGTCGTGCCCTTGGCGGTCATCGCTGCGACCACTTTCGGATCGGCAGCCGCTTTCTTGAAGACTTCGGCGTAGTGATTGATTACGTCCTGGCTGACGCCCTTCGGCAGAACAACACCGCGGTCCGTACCATAGATCAGGTTGTAGCCCTGTTCTTTCAGGGTCATGACATCCGGGATTTCCGAGTTCCGCTCCGGCGTGGTGATACCAAGCGCCTTCAGCTCGTTCGTCTGGATGTACTTCTTTGCCGAGGCAAGGTTGATTTCACCGATGTCGATGTTCTTGGCCAGAAGAGCGGTCATCCGCTGACGGGTACCGTCATAGGAAACGTGCTTGAATTTCACGCCTGCGGCATCTTCAAGCAGCAGGAAAATGAAGTGGCTGGTGGAACCGAGCGTTCCGCCGGCCGTTACCGAGCCCGGTGCCTTCTTGGCGGCTTCGACCAGTTCCTTGATGTTATTGTACGGCACATCCGGGCTGGCGCCGATGATGGCCGGAGTCCGGGTCAGCAGCACAACCGGCTCGAACGCGTCCCAGGTGAAGTCCACCCGGCCGTTGAAGAAGCTGGTCAGTGCGCTCTGGTGAATGGCGAACAGGGTGCAGCCGTCCGGCTTCGCCTTGCGGGCTTCCTTGGCGCCCTTGTTGCCACCCTGGCCACCGATATTAACAACCTGCAGCTTCGGCTTGGCGCCGGCTTCGTTCGCTGCTTCGACGAACTGGCGGAAGATGACATCGGTGCCACCGCCCGCGCCCCACGGAACGATCAGTTTGGCGGTACGGCAGGACAGATCCGCGGCCTGGACGGCCGGCGCGCCGGCAAAAGCAACTGACGCTGTCGCAAGAGCCGCGAAGAGTGCTGTCTTGAGCTTCATTTTATTCTCCCTTAAGGCACACCGACCGGACGGACGGTGCTCGAAACCTTCCAGGCGCACCAGAAGCGCGCCCATCTTGTGGCTGACACCCTATGAATACCCTGCCATCTGTCAACTGTTCACAAACGTTTCCGTGGGCATTCCATTGCAACGTGCATAAAGTAAAGTAATTCGCCCAGTGGCCAGGCATATTGATTCAACGAAGTCTTTCGCCCTCAGCTTTTTTGTCCCAGGCGCCCGCCGTTATTCTGGCGTTGAATCATTTCACCCCAATCGGCTGCAAGATTTTCGAGATATCGGGCAAATCCGTCACCGGTGATTAAGGCTGCCTCAGTCCCGTATTCATTGTGCAGGTCCGCCAGAACGCCCCGGGTTTCCATGACCTTCTGCATGATTTCGGTAAGGTTTTTGACGATATCGTTTGGCATGTCGCGTGGCCCGAAGAGCCCGTGATCAATCCCGAATGTCAGCCCGCCCGCCTCAGATCCAATCGTCGGCACACCGGCCAGCATGCCCGGCTCAAACGCTCCACTGACCGCGAGCACATGCAACTGCGTCTCTTTGATCCGCGCCGCCGCGGCCTTGAGAGAAACAAATCCCGCCAAACCCGCCGGACCACTCACCAACTCCCGATAGCGCGAAATGCCGCTGGGGTAGCTGCGGATCCGAAAACGCACACCGAGCGACTCTTCCATCCTCAGAAACAGCAATTGTTCAAGCGGGTCCTCAACGAGGGCGAAAGTAACGCTCTCCGGCTTCTCGCGAAGTCGGGCAACAATGCCGGAAAAACTTGGCGGCTCCGGTTTCTCACCCTTCGGAGTGGCGGGGGGCGGCGCTCCGGCCGACAACACGATTGCCATCGGCGTCCGGGTCAACAGGGCTATCGGCTTGAATTCGCGCCAATCGGTCTTGCCTTTACCCAGAACCTCGAACGCGACCTGAATCTGGGTGTCGAGCATCAGAGTGCAGCCGTTAGGCGCAGCATCCTCGATCAACTGACGAGCAATATCCCGGGGCCGGTTGCGGACCCGGAAGGCGGAGCCCCCAAGCTTCGTCGCCGCATCCGCAACGGCGCGGCCAACCAGATCGCCGGCAGAGCCGACCGCTGACGGTACGATTATGGAAACCGTAATACAGGAAAGCTCTTGTGCCCGGACTTCGTTTGGACGCGTGAGCAGCGCCAAGACGGCCAAGACCACAAGCATCAGGAATTGAAATGGTCTCATTGTGCTCCCATTCGACTGGCGCCCACTATACCCGGCCCGGTATCGCCGTCCAGCGGCAGCAGATTGCCGCGGCCGTTTGACCCGTCGGGATTTTCCGCTACAGAAGGGTGACGAACTCATCGCGCAATCTGGGAACGAAGGAAACAGAAATGGCTGAAAACATGAAAGTCGGCATCGGCGGACTGGGTGCAATCGGCCTGACACTGGCCCGCGCGATCACCGACGGCCGCCTGCCCGGCCTCGAACTCGGCGCCGTTTCTGCCCGCAATGTGGAAAAGGCCCGGGAAAATCTGGCGTCCATCGGCGCCAGCGCACCTGTCATATCACTGGAAGCCCTGGCCGATACCTGCGATGTCGTCGTCGAGTGCGCCCCGGCTTCGGTGTTCCCGATAGTCGCGGAAGCAGCGATCTCCAAGGGACGGATCTTCGTGCCGGTCAGCATAGGAGCCCTGCTCAACCACATGGAGCTTGTTGAGAAAGCGAACGAGACCGGTGCCCGGCTCATTCTGCCGACGGGCGCCCTGATCGGGCTGGACGCCGTGCGCGCCGCTGCGGAGGGTGTTATCGAATCCGTGACGCTGGAGACCCGCAAGCCGCCGCGCGGGCTCGGCGGCGCCCCTTATCTCGTCGAGAATGACATCTCTGTCGAAGGACTGACCGAGGCAAAGAAAGTTTTCGAGGGAAATGCCCGGGCCGCAGCTAAAGGTTTCCCGGCCAATGTCAATGTCGCGGCTGCGCTCAGCTTGGCCGGCATTGGCCCGGACCGGACCAGCGTAGAAATCTGGGCGGATCCGTCTGTCACCCGCAACACCCACACAATCAGGGTCGAGGCGGACAGCGCGCGCTTCACCATGACGATCGAGAATATTCCGACGGAAGAGAACCCGAAGACAGGGAAGATCACGGCACTCAGCGTTATTGCGACCCTGCGTCGCCTGAACGCGCCGCTGACAGCGGGAACTTAATCTCCATCAACAGACCTGGCGGTCTAGCTGAGCAGATTAAGCAGACCGCCACCGCCGCTGATATCCTGAAAAAGACCAACCAGAGACGCGTTCTTGGGCTGCGCAGTGGTGCTGCCGCCGATCGCTTCGAGGTCCTTCTTTATCAAATACTGCTCGATGAACTTGATCGCATAGTTCGTGTTCTCAAGCGGCTTCAGAAAATCGAGAGACTCCGCCGACCCGCTCGTATTGGTAAGCGAAGATTTTTTCTCGCCCAGAATCGAATTCTGGATGTTCAGCGTGAACTTCTCCGCATTAATACGACTGAGGGTCGATCCGACCGAGAACAGGGCATCGTTAAGAATACTCTCGCGCGATGCCGCCAATCCGCCGCTGACAGCGACATACTGGAGTGAACTCAGGGCGTTCTTGAAATCTTCTTTGAAGCCACCTTGCGCGTCGACAGTGATTGTCGTGCTCAGCGTTCCAAGAGCGATTTTAAGATCACGGCCGAATTCCTTGAGCAGATTGTCCCCGCTCTCACCCGCACGCTGGATGATCGCGTCGAGGTCACCATTGATCTGCCGAATTTCAGCATCGATAGCCCCCAATGGATCCGCGACATTTGCCGCAAAAGCAAAGACTTTCCGATCCGTGACAAGATTGTCTTTCAACTCGGACAAGGAATCCGTCACCGTCGTATCGATATAGCTCAGAATACCGTTCGCATTTGCCGCGCTGAGAGTAGTGGGAAGCGCACCGAGAATCACGGTATCCAGAGAACCGCCGCGCGCATCGATATTCTTCCCGGAGGCTGCATCGGCTTCGTAGCTGATCGTGCCGCCGGTCAACAGATTGTCGAACGTGAACGTGTTCGTTCCGTCGGTCGCCGTCCCTGCATCGTTGATCAGGGATGCCAGCTCATCAAGCTTCGCACCATAAGCTGTATTCAATTCGTCAATATCGGCATCATCGGCTTGGGCATCAAATGCCAGCGTCCGAATTTCAGAGATCACTGCCGCTGCCTTCGAAAGGCGCGTGAGCCCATCATCTACTGCCGAAATCCCCTGGGACAGCGCCTGCGTGTTCAGGGAGTAACCGAAATTCACACTGCTCACGCTGCCGGCAAAACTGGATGCATTGACACCGTTATAAACTTGCGCAGATTTGAAATCAGTTTCCACAGCCTCAAAATCAACCTTGGCCGCCGCAATATCCGCAGACAAAGACCCTAGGTTGATTGCCTGAAAAGCCGCGTTGCTATTATCCAGATTTGTCAGAAAACCGGAAAGATCAAGCGAGCTGGTCACAACCGCTGTGCCATCCGACTTCACCACCGTCGTCGTCTTGGCCGACGGCAGGGCATCGATACCGCTCCCCCCATCACCTGACGGCAACAACAAATTCTCGGTCGTACCGGCAGTACTGTCGCTGTAATTCGACCCTTTGATAAAACCGTCCGCACTGGTGATTTCGGTCACCAGCCGATCAAACTCGCTCTTCAGGGCGTCAAGTTCTTCCTGCGTCTCGACCCCGGCCGCTTCTTTGAATATCGCATCGATCCGGGTCAGGTTCGGGTCGGTATTAATCAGCGCTTTTTCGGCTGCCGCGATCAATCCCTGCTGGCGGATCAGCTCCGGTATGGCCGCTTCCTGAACAGGGATTTCATCCGCAAGAACCCCGGTCGGATCAGTAATATTATCGATGTCCTGCAAGTGAATGCGAAGATCTTCGAGCTGATCCTGCAAGGTCGACAACTCAAGGCTGGCGTTCGTGACAGCGGCAAGCCCTTTTTTGACGGAGCTCAGGTCGTTATTGACCAGATCGAGCTCGGTCTTGGAGGCATTCTCCTCGTCCCGGTCCAATGTATTCAGTCTGTCAAAATCGAGTTTCGCATCGATCAAGGATTGCTGCTTCAGCACGGATTGATTAGCGATCTGCGCCGGCAAACCGAGGGCCGTCGTCACAATATTCCGCAGGGGCAAATCACCAAGAATTTCGAGCGCGCTATCAATTTCATTGATGCGCCGCAGGAAAAACACGGCCTCGCGCGCCGCCGGGTTCTCGAACCCGATCGAAACTTCGAACGCATTGGTAAGGTAATCGTCAATGACCTGGGTCTGCGCTTCAGCAGATTTCAGCTTGTTGAAGCCTTCGTTCTTGACGTTCAGAAACTTCGCCAGCTCGCCGTAACGTGAATCGGCCAGCCGGTTAGCATAGGAATTCACATCGTCCGGATCGCTGTTGATGATCGCCTTCAGCTTGCCCGGATTGTTGAGCTCCGCTTCCAGGCCGAAGGCTGTCAGGACGAATTCGAGGGTCTTGCGGTCTTTCAGAAAATCTTCGAGCGAGCTGATCTCGTTTGCGCTCGACTGGAAGTTCTTGATGTTTTTCTGAACAGCAGCGCTTTCGTAAAAATCGCGACGCGCGCCTTCCGGGTCCCGTTTGTACTTTGCAAACGCGGCAACACCTGAAGTCGTCCCGCCACTACCGGCGTTGAAGGACCCACCCAAAATGCTCAATGCGGCGGCTGCGTTAGTCATCGAACCCTCTGCTTCTGCTTGCTTTGTGCAGATATATTAACAAAAATTAATATGCACA
This sequence comes from Nisaea sp., assembly GCF_034670185.1. Classification (NCBI taxonomy): domain Bacteria; kingdom Pseudomonadati; phylum Pseudomonadota; class Alphaproteobacteria; order Rhodospirillales; family Thalassobaculaceae; genus Nisaea; species Nisaea sp. The sequence continues at coordinate 277,345 of NZ_JAXMNY010000003.1, read as the reverse complement.
AAACGGGCCATCTCTTCTGAGATCCCGGAACATATAGCATTTTCTCCTGAAAACTACAATGCAAGATAGAGTCTGGCGCAATTGCACCCGTGGGCATCCCCGGACTATAGTTGCCGCCCATTCCAACCGACCCTCGCGGATCAGTCATGTTTACCACCAGACCCGAAATTCGCGGCACCTATGGTGTCGTTGCCTCTACGCACTGGCTGGCCTCCTCGGCCGGCATGGCGATCCTTGAGCGCGGCGGTAATGCGTTCGATGCGGCGGTTGCCGCAGGGTTCGTGCTGCAGATTGTCGAGCCACACCTGAACGGCCCAGGCGGCGATCTGCCGCTGATCATGCACAGCGCCAAAGAAAACCGGACGCAGGTGATCTGTGGCCAGGGACCGGCGCCAAAAGCCGCGACGATCCCGGCGATCCGCGATCTCGGCCTCGATCTGATCCCAGGCAGCGGCCTGCTTGCCGCCGTGACACCGGGCGCCTTCGACACCTGGATGCTGATGTTGCGCGACCATGGCACCATGGGCCTCGGCGATGTCTTGGAATATTCCATCGGCTATGCCCGCAACGGCTACCCCGTGGTCTCGAAAATCACCGACACCGTCGAGACAGTGCGCGGGCTTTTCGAAACCGAATGGACGACCTCGGCTGCGATCTATCTGAAAGACGGCAAGGCGCCAAATCCGGGCACGCTGTTCTCCAACCCGAAGCTGGCCGATACCTACGAGCGGATCGTGCGCGAAGCGGAAACAGGCGGCGGCAGCCGCGAGGCCCAGATCGATCGGGCACGGGATATCTGGTATCGCGGCTGGATCGCGGAAACCATCGACCGGTTCTGCCGAGATGCCTACATGGACGCGACCGGACGGCGCCATAAAGCCCTGCTGACCGGAGACGATCTCGCAGACTGGTCGGCTACCTATGAAGATCCGCTGACCTACGACTATGGCCGTTTCACCGTCGCGAAGTGCGGCGCCTGGAGCCAGGGCCCGGTGATGCTGCAGCAACTCTCACTGCTGAAAGCCATGGGCATCGCCGACATGGACCCGACCGGACCGGATTTTGTCCACGCGGTGACCGAAACCTCAAAGCTCTCTTACGCTGACCGCGAAGCTTACTACGGCGATCCGAACTTCGTTGACGTGCCGATGGAAACGCTGCTCAGCGACGCCTATGCGGAAAGCCGCCGGGCTCTTCTGGGGAAAGATGCCTCCGACGCCTTCATTGCCGGCACCATCGAGGGTTACAGCAACAACATTTCCCATTCACTGCTGCCGCATGCACAGGATATTTCCGGCGCCGGCATGGGCGTTGGTGAGCCGACCGTCGGCAAGATGGGAGAGGCCCGGGGCGACACGGTCCATATCGACATTATCGACAAGGACGGCAACATGGTCTCGGCCACGCCGAGCGGCGGCTGGCTGCAAAGCTCGCCCATCATTCCAGAGCTCGGCTTCTGCCTCGGTAACCGGGCGCAGATGTTCTGGCTCGAGGAAGGCTCCCCTTCCACGCTGGCGCCCGGCAAACGTCCGCGCACAACACTGTCGCCCTCCTTCGCGCTGCGTGACGGCGAGGCTTACATGCCGTTTGGCACGCCGGGCGGAGACCAGCAGGACCAGTGGTCCCTGCTGCTGTTCCTGCATCATGCGGACCATGGCATGAACCTGCAGGAAGCCATCGATTGCCCGGCTTTCCACAATGAGCATTTCCCGAGCTCGTTCTGGCCGCGCGGCCGGGTCAACAAACGCCTGGTGCTCGAGGACCGGTTCCCTGCGGAGACTTATGCCGAACTGCGCCGCCGGGGACACGATCTGGAGGTCGGCGACCCCTGGTCCGAAGGCCGCCTGACAGCGGCCGCCAAGGATGGCGACATGTTGCGGGCCGCCGCCAATCCGCGCGGCATGCAGGGCTACGCTGTCGGCCGCTAGAGCGGCCGGCCGCGCGCCGCGCGTTCCATCAGACCTGTCGTAAGGTATTCCCGGAGATAAAGCGCGAGATCGTCATTGAGCGATATCGCGCGCTCCCGTCCGTCCTCGAACCGGAAGGTAATGACGAACCGGTCATCGACGAGATCGATCACGAATGATGCAACCTTCGGAACATCGCCCGCTGACTCCTGAGTCAGCCGCTCGTGGGGCTGTTTTGCGAAAAAATCCAGCCACTCGCGCGCTTCCTTATCCTGCATTATCCCCCCACTCCCTCGGCCCGCAACAGTATCATAGGATCGAAACTCCAGAGGATTGCAGCGGAAATACTGTTCATTCAAATAGGATAGCTGCTAGTGCATAAGCAATAACGGTCCCGGCCAGAATGGAGCGAGCCCCGTGAAGAAACTCATCATATTCGTCACCCTGCCGCTGATGCTCATCGTCGGTGCCGGAATGGGGGCTGTGATGTTCGGGCTGATTCCGGGGTTCGACCCGCTCGGAACCCAGAAGAAAAACGACATGGCGAACGCGAGCAGCGAGCCGAAAGAAGAGCCCTTTCTGAATGAAGCGCCGCCGACATTCGCAGCTTCTCCCCCGGACGCCGTTAATTTTCAGCTTGAAGAGTTCGTCATCAATCTGCAGACCGAACGGCATTACCCGGTCTTCATGCTGCTTAGCATCGCGTTGGAGCTGAAAGACCCGGCGGCCCAGATCCGGGTGACCGCGCTTGAACCGCGCCTCCGGGACAAGGTGATCATCTTCGCCAGCAGCCTGACCGAGCAAGAACTGAACGGCTTCGAGGGCATCAACAAAATTCGGGACGGCCTCTGGGTAAGGCTCCGCGAAATCATTCCCAAGGAGGATCTGCTTAACGTGCAGATCCTGAAGATGACGATCAAGTAGCGGCCGCGCTTTCCAGCTTGCCGGTCTGGGTTTCGATGGCCTCTTCGAGCCGGGCCATGAAACTCTTCCGGTCGAGCCCCGGCGGGATCGGCTCCAGCACATGAACGTCGATCACGCCCGGATATTTCATGAAGCTCTCGCGGGCCCAGAACTGACCCGAATTGAGGGCAATCGGCACCACCGGAACATTCAGCGCACGGTAAAGCGCGTAGACACCCGGATGATAGGCCTGCTCCGTTCCCGGTGCGACGCGGGTGCCCTGCGGGAAGATCACCACCGGCCGGCCTTCGGCAACCCGCTCCTCCGCCGCCTTGACCATCAGCTTCAGCGCACCGGCACCGGCTGACCGGTCGATCGGGACCATGCCGACGCGTCGGAGATACCAGCCGATCACCGGCAGTTTCAGCAGTTCCTGCTTCAGCACGATGGCAGGGTCCCGGCAGAACAGCTGCAGCGCGATCGTCTCCCAGGCGGACTGGTGCTTGCAGGCGATCAATACCGGGCCATCCGGCATCCGTTCCGCACCAGTCAGGCGCCAGCGCAATCCCACCACGAGGCCGAGTAGTGCAATGACACTTCTGGACCAGGCATCCCTGACGGCGCAAACCCAGCTTCGCGGTCCGAGACAGGCCGGCAAAAGCAACAGGCCGACAATTGGCGTGAGCGTATAGAAAAGAGCGTTAAAGAGCGATGCCCGGAAGGCTTTCATTTTGGAGTCCCTTGATTTATGGGACACCCTTTACTGAAGAATGCCGGGCCTGTCAGGGCAAAACTGACCGCACGCCCGTTGTACACTGGAGCCCGAAGCCCCGATGAGCGATGCACAAGGCGCCGAACGTCACGACCATGAACCCTGGTTCGCGCGCATGATCGAGGCGCTTGAAGAACAGGCCCGGGCGCAGCGGACGATCACCTATGCGGAACTCGCGGAAGCAGGAGGCATCGCCGGACGCTACCGCATCCATCGCCTGACCGAGGCGCTTGAGGATCTGACGGCACGCGACCACAGGATCGGCCAGCCATTGCGCGCCGCGGCTGCGATCTCGAAAGCCCGGGACGGTCTGCCCGGTCCCGGTTTCTTCCAGCATTGTGCCAAACTTGGCCTTTATTTCGGCCCAGACCACGGCCCGCAGGCCGAAACCTTCCATCGGCTGGAGTTGAATCGCCTATTTGTGAGATTCGGATAGCGTGGTTTCACTGGTAATTGCGCCGATGAAAGCTGATTAATTATCCTTACTTCCGATATAATCATGTATTCAGAAATTGAAGTGGACGATTTGATGTCTCTTCCAGGATTGCTTCGCGTCATACTTTCGGCGGCCGTGCTCCTCGGCACATCCGGGGCCATGATCGTCATGGCAGCGGACCCGGCCGCGACAATCAGCCAGAAGGGCCGAAATTTCACACCCGATGATATCACCGTGGAAAAAGGCGACATGGTGCGGTTCGTGAACGACGATTTTTACGGGCACAACGTCTATTCGGAGACTGAAGGCGCTGACTTCGATATCGGGCTTCAGCCTCCTGGCGAGGAGCGCGACGTTGTCTTGGAAAAACTCGGCATCGTCGATGTTCGCTGCCGGATCCACCCGCGGATGCGCATGAAGATCACCGTAACCGAATAACCGGCACGCGATGTCTCTCCGCCTCAAACTGATCGGCGCGTTCCTGGTAGCCGTGCTGGCCGCCGGCGCTCTCGCGGGGACCAGCTTCTTTGCCACATGGTCGCTCGGCGACATCGCCAAGGCGATGTATGACCGGCCGCTGCAATCGATCAATTTCGCCCGCTCCGCCCAAACCAACTTCCTGGTCCTGGAGCTGGAGGAACGGCTGACAGGTGCCTCGTCGGAAGAGCGCCTTGGCCGCCTGCGCGAAGATTTCTTCATCGATCTTGAAGTTGCCTCGGATCGTCGGATGTCGGAACGGACACTGGAGCTGGCCGAGGCCCTAAGCACGGACTTCGAAGCCTGGTGGGAGGCCGCCCATACCGCGCGGACCGATCCGGCCATGAAGCCCCAGAGGGACATCATCGCGGAACGGCTGAAGGTCAATCTCGACATCCTGGTGCAGACCGCAGCAGAGGACGGGTATCGCTTCTGGCTTGCCGCCGAACAGAGCGTCAACGATACCAAACTGCTGACGAGCTATATCCTCGGCGGCGTTCTGGTGGTCTCCCTGATCGTCGCCGGCCTGCTGGCCCGCAACATCATCAGGCCGCTGAACCGGCTCGCCAAAGGTACCATATCGCTCGCCTCGGGGGACCGCTCCGTCGCCGTCGACTCGCGCGATCGGACCAGGGGCGACGAGATCGGCGGCATGGCCCGCTCCCTGCTGGTGTTCCGGGACGTCATGAACGAGGTGCGCGAAGCGCGAGACAGCGCCGAGGCCGCCGCCAAGGCGAAGTCGGACTTTCTGGCCATGATGAGCCACGAGATCCGCACACCGATGAACGGCGTCATCGGCATGACCCGGCTGCTGCTGCGCCGACCGCTCGGCAATGAAGAAAAGCATTTCGCCGAGACCGTGCTGGAAAGTGCCGAAGGGCTGATGCACCTGCTGAACGGCATCCTTGATTTCTCAAAACTGGAAGCCGGCAAGCTCGATCTCGAACTGCTGGATTTCGACCTCCACCGTATGGTTGACGGCTCCCTTGCCCTGATGCAGGGCCGGGCGGAGGAAAAAGGCCTCACCTTCCAGGCCGATGTGGACGAGAACTGCCCGCGTTACCTGAAGGGCGATTCAGCCCGGCTGCGCCAGGTGCTGCTGAACCTGGTCGGTAACGCCCTGAAATTTACTGAAACAGGCGGCGTCACCGTCTCCGTCAGCCCGGCCTGGACGGAAGGCAGCTACCGGTTCAGCGTCACCGATACCGGCATCGGCATCCCGCAGGACAAGGTCGACCGGCTGTTCCAGGAATTCAGCCAGGCGGACAGCTCAACAGCCCGGCAATATGGCGGCACCGGGCTTGGGCTCGCCATCTGCAAGCAGATCGTGGAACTGATGGGAGGCCAGATCGGCGTCGACAGCGTCCCCGGTGAAGGCAGCACCTTCTGGTTCGAGATCCCGCTCGCCGACGGTGCGATTCCGGACAATCGCGATCTGCCGGCAAGCGCCGAAACGCTGCCGCCGCTCACTCTGCTCGTAGCCGAGGACAATCTGGTGAACCAGCAGGTCGCCCGCGGCCTGCTTGAGGCCGAGGGCCATACAGTGAAGATCGTCCCGGACGGTGCCGCCGCGCTTGCGGCGCTGGAGGCCGAGCCGCCCGGCACCTTCGACGCAGTGCTGATGGACATGAACATGCCGGTCATGGACGGGCTGGAGGCAACCCGCCGGATCCGTGCCCTCGACCCGCCGCTGTCAGACATTCCGATCGTTGCCGCCACGGCGGCTGCAACGGCCGAGGAGGTCCGACGCTGCCTTGCCGCCGGCATGGACACCTATGTCGCCAAGCCGATCCATCCGGGCCTGCTGTTCGGCGCTCTGGCCCGCGTGCTGAAGCTCGACAGTCTTGAAGACAGCAACAGTGATGACGACTGGGCGGACGATATTCCCGAAGACACCGCCTCCCCCGTGACCGAGCGATTGATGCAGGACGGGCCGGCGCTGGAGCCGGACATTCTCGCCACCTACCGGGATCAACTCGGCGAGGAGTTTGCGGATGAGATGGTGTCCGACTTTCTTGGCGCGGTCGATGCCCACGCCGCCATCATCGAGGAACACCTCAAGGCCCGGAACGCCACCGGACTGAGCGAGGCCGCCCATACGCTGAAGAGCGCAGCCGCCTCTGTCGGGCTACGCGATGTCTACCGGGCTGCACTTTCGGTTGAAACCGGCGCCGAAGCGGATCATTTAGACAACTGCACGGCAGCGGCCGAAAATCTGCTTGCTGCCCTTGAGCAAAGCCGCACCCTTTTCGACAACCAGGCCGCCAGATGAGTTTCATGACGGATCATACCAGCAGCATTCGCCCGAACTTTTCCGAATACCAGGTGATCATCGCCGAAGACGAGCCGATGGCAACCAAGCTCGCCCAGGGCGCGCTGAAACTGATGGGCTTCCGACGTATCTTCCACGCTGCGGACGGGCTGAAGGCCCTGAAGCTGCTGAACGAGCTGAACGGCGACGTGCAGCTCATCGTCTCCGACTGGAACATGCCGGAGATCAACGGTCTCGAATTCCTGCGCGCCGTGCGGAAGACCTACCCGAAGATGCGCTTCGTCATGCTGACCGGAAACGCAAACAAGGATTTCGTCATCGCCGCACGCAAATACGGCGTGGACGCCTATATCGCCAAACCCTTCACGCCGGATCAGCTGAAAAGCAAAGTCGAAGCGATTTTCAAGCTCTGAGTGCGCTCCGTTACGTATCCCGAACACTATCCCGATCTGATCTAGTCTGCCGAGTGCTTCGTAGGAAGCTGTACGCGCCTTGCTTAATTGCTCGTTTCTCGCGCTGACTGCACTTCATTAGCAGACTGGATAGCAGCAATGACCTTCTCAAGAATTCTGGCCACGGCAGCTCTGGTAACCAGCCTCACCTGGGCAGCACCCGCCTTTGCCCTTGATCTGATTGGCCTGACGGCCAACAACCAACTGCTCCTGATGACCGACACGCAGCCGGGCTCGGCGCGGTCACTCGACATCACGGGGGTGGACACCAAGGTTCTCGGTATCGATATCCGTCCGGCCGACCTCGGCCTCTATGCCGTCACCGCGTCCGGCACGATTTACACCATCGACACCAAAACCGGCGCCGCCACCCGCAAATCGAAAATCTCCGAGCGGCTGGAAGCGGTCGACAATCTGGTCGTCGATTTCAACCCCCAGGCCGACCGGTTGCGGGTCATGGCGTCAAACGGCCAGAACTTGCGCGTCAATGTCGAAACCGGCGCCGCCGTGATCGACGGCCGGCTGGCCTATGACAAGGGCGATACACATGCCGGAGAGGAGCCAGGCGTGCTGGCCGGCGCTTACATCAATTCCTACAAGGGTACGAAATACACCCAGCTGTTCGACGTCGACAGCAAGAACGGCATGTATGTCGTGCAGGACCCGCCAAACGATGGCGTGTTGAAAACCGTCGGGCCGACAGGTCTCGCCAAGGGAACAAAGATCGAAGCCATCGACATCTTCACCGACCCGAAAGACGAGTACCACGGCTTTGCTGCCGTCGGGGGCGCGCTTTACACCTTCTCCGTTGCCAAAGGCGCGATGAGCCGCGTCGGCAAGATCGCCTCGCCAGCCGGGGCCGACGTAATCGATATCGCCACGCCGGTCGTGAACCGTTGATCATGGAAACGCGAAGCCGGACACAAGGAGACAGCTCCGGCACTGATCGGAGCCGCCGTTTCGTCACACTTCTCGCGCTGACGACAGCAGCCTGCTGGCTCTCAGTCGGAGGGCTCTACGCGGCAACACCGTTTGTGATTGAGCAGGCCGGGATCGCCTTCCAGCCGAAATCCATCACCATCAAGGCCGGCGACACCGTGACCTTCCTCAACTCGGATGTGTTCGGACACAACGTTTACTCGGACAGCGAAGATGGAGAATTCGATATAGGCCTGCAATCGAACGGGTCGGAAGTGCCGGTGGTTTTCGAGAATTCGGGCCGTTTCATCCTGCAGTGCCGGATTCACCCCCGCATGCGGGCCGAGGTGATCGTCACCCCCTGAGGCTCACCTAGCGAGATGATTTTCAAGCTCTGAAAACCCGGTCATACTCCCCGTTAACGATTGGCCCGAAAGGGCATCATGGGAGGACCGGACAATGAGCCACATTCAGACAGAACATCTTTTCGACATCACACTCGCTGTCGAAGCCCCGTTGCAATTGCTCGGCCACACGCCGTACGGCGAGCGCAAGATCGCTAAGGTAACCGGCGGCAGCTTTGAAGGCCCGAGCCTGAAAGGCACCGTGCGCGGTGGCGGTGGAGACTGGATCCTGGTCCGAAATGACGGCGTGACGCAGCTTGACGTCCGCCTGGTGCTGGAAGCCGACGACGGCGCCCTGATCTACATGACCTATAAAGGCCTGCGCCACGGCCCCGAAGAAGTCATGGCCCGCATGAACGCCGGCCAGCCGGTGAACCGCGACGACTATTACTTCCGGATTACGCCAAGCTTCGAGACATCGGCGGACAAGTATCTCTGGCTGAACAAGGCGGTGTGTGTGGGATCAGGTGACCGGACGCCGGCAGGCCCGGTTTATAACGTGTATCGGGTGTTGTGAGGAACTTTAGATAACTCTGTAATATCAGGTTGTTACGCTTCATCAACGCAGACAGAGGCCGACACCAGATCAAAAAACGGACAAGACAAAAAACAAAGCAACTGCGGAGAACAGGAAATAAACGGCAAAATTGGCAACAATGAACTTCGCAGTTGCAATCCGGGATACAATCCACACCTGGGCAGAAAGATCAGCCTCTACCTGATCTAACGGTCTTCCCGAATCGAACTTTTTTTCAAGAGAACGACCGTATTCTTCCAATGTTTTATATATAGCGATGTCACGAAAATAGACTATCCCCTGGTTTTTCGAGACTTCTTCACTCTGGTACATTTTTTTATTCACCCAATTCAAGAAACTTATTCTACAGGATTTTCTCGAAATAGAGGGAATAAGCGCCAGAGCTGACAGAATAAAAGAAGAAAACAACAAAGCTATAATCAGAAAATCTTTCTCGACTAAAACAGGAAAGTTATCGGAAGACACAATACCCCAAGTCTCCCGTTGACCTCCCAATAAAAACTGAAGGTACGACAATAAAAGCGTAAAACTAACACCAGCAATTACGACGCATTTTGCGTCGCCATAGCGCACCGAGTTCCCAACTTCCCGGAACACATTCAACAAAAACCCTTTCACAACCCCACCCCGTCGGCTCATCGAGAACAATGCTGCTTTCTATAACATCATGAAAAGATAAGAAAACAGGGAATTGAGGGGGAGCTGAGCCTGCTGGCCGGCAGGGTCATAAGACACAGGACAGAGGCGAGGACATGGGGCGAATTACTCCGGCCGCACGGCCTCGGCAAGCATCGTCATGCCCGGGATCATCGGCCCGACCTTCACATCCGTGAAGCCCGTCTTGGTCAGTTGCGCCGCCAGCCATTCGTCATCCAGAGAGCGCGCCTCCGGGGTGAAAGCGGTGTGCTGGAGTTGCCAGAGGGCGGCAAGTTTCGGGCCGGTGCGGTCGGCAGTGACGACGAAATCGTGGATCAGCAAGCGGCCGCCCGGGACCAGATGGTCGTAGGCACGCTTCAGCAGGCTGTCATGCTCGTCGCCCGCCACACCGGAGAACAGGTAGGACATCAGGATCGCATCCTGTTCGCGCGGCCATTCGGTGCGCAGCGCGTCGCCAACGACATATTCGATCCGGTCGCTGAGCCCCGCCTTCTCGACATACCCCTTGCCCAGCGCGGCGACGTTCGGGAAGTCGACGATTGTCGCCGCGAGATCCGGGAACGCTTTACATAAAGTGATGGCGAAGGCACCGGTACCACCACCGACATCCAGCAGCTTCTTGCCTCCACTGAGGTCGATCAATTTCGCCAGACCGCGTGCCGGGCCGAGGGAGCCTGCATGCTGGCTGTTGGAATAGAGCTTTGCCTGTTCCGGGTCGGAGAACCAGTCGGCGTAGGAGCTGGTGGCGTCATCCGGCAGGTTGTTGGCGATGGCATCCTCGATCTGATCCAGCAGCCCGTACATCTGCCGATCTACCTGCAGGCGCAGATAGTCGCCGAAATCGTATTTCGCGCCCTTCACCAGGAAGCTCTCGGCCGCCGGCGAGTTGGCAAAGCGCCCTTCCACCGCGGAGACCACGCCGAGCGAAGCCAGCGCGGTCAGCAGGGTCTGGACCCGATCCGGATGCAGGCCGGTTGCCGCGGCCATCTCCTCGACAGAGAGCGGACCGTCTGCAAGGCAGGTAAAAACTCCATGATGCAGCGCAGCGAACAACGCCTTCGATCCCATGAATCCGAACGCAATATCGGAAATCTCTTCGGCGTTGGTCAGCAACGTCATCGTCATATCCCTGCTTTTTTATCGTTATTCCGACATAAGTTATCTGATTTTTCCAATAACTGCAAAACGGTCATGGTTTTTCGCGACCGGGATTGGATTTAGCGGCATCTGCACGGGTCAATTTATGCTGCACCGCACACGCAAATGAAGTTTGACGGGAGCTATCCGCCGGCGGCGGGCCCACCGACACCCCTCTCCTTGACTCGCTCCGCTATCGGTTGAACGATGATTCAATCAAACAGCGAATGGAGATGACCATGGCTCTCTACAAAGATGATCGGTATCTCTTGAAATCGGCGGTCCCCGTCTTCGACGAACTCCACCGGCCGGGCGACGATGCTCCGCGTTCCGGAATCTATCGCTGCGAAGGGTGCCGGAAGGAAGTGGCATCAAACCAAGGGGAGCCGCTACCGCCGCAGAACCACCATCAGCATGACGAGAGTCTGGGCGATATTCTCTGGCGGCTAGTCGTCTCCGCGGATCACGACCCGAAATAAGCACGGTCAGGCTCCGGCAGACGCCTTGCCGGCTTCCCGTTAGCGGTAAAACTGACTTTATAAGATATGCAGACACAGAAACGCGGAGAAGCTTTTCGGCTTCTCCGCGTTGTAAGTCAGGATCCGAGAAGGTCCAGCAAAGGTCCTAGATCAGGAGCGGATACCAGCAAGGAAGCGCTGGATCTCGGCTTTCAGCTTTTCCGCGTCCTGCGACAGGGCGAGAGATTCGCTCTGGATCGTCTGGGCAACCTCTCCCGTCACCTGGGTGGCGGCGGAGACCTCGGAGATATTGCTGTTCACCTGGTTCGTGCCGGCAGAAGCCTCTTCAACGTTCCTAGCAATTTCTTGGGTGGCGGCGGTCTGCTCTTCGACGGCAGCGGAGATCGCGGCGGCAATCTGGTCCACCTGCTCGATGGTTTGCGTAATCGCACCGATTGCCGTCACGGATTCGTCTGTGGAAGCCTGGATGCCCTGGATTTGGGCCGAGATTTCCTCGGTCGCCTTACCGGTCTGGCTGGCCAGGTTCTTCACTTCGGAAGCAACGACAGCAAAGCCCTTGCCTGCCTCACCGGCCCGTGCGGCTTCAATGGTGGCGTTCAGAGCGAGCAGATTGGTCTGTTCGGCGATATCGGTGATAAGGCCCACCACTTCGCCGATTTTCTGCGCGGCTTCCGCCAGCCCCTGCACCTTGCTGTTCGTATCCGCGGCTTCACGCACGGCACCGGAGGCAATACTGGAAGCCTGCGAGACCTGCTGGCCAATTTCGGTAATTGAGGCACTGAGTTGTTCGGTTGCGGCAGCCACGGTCTGGATGTTCCGGGCCGCGTCCTCGGACGCGGTCACGACGAGTCCGGCTTTCGCCTTAGTTTCCTCCGCCGTCGCGGACATGTCCCGGGCGGACGTATTGAACTGCTGCAGCGAGGTGGAAACATGGTCGACCATGCTACCCACCGTCGTTTCGAAATCGTCGGCGGTGCGGACCATCATCTGCCGTTTTTCGGAATCGCCTCGCTTCTCATCCTCAATACGCTGATCAGAAAGAGTGCGGCTCTCGATGGACGCGGCCTTGAACATCTCCACAGCCTGGGCCAGATCGCCAACATCGTCTTTACGGTCGAGATAGGGAACATCGACATTGAGCTCGTTCGCGGACAGCCGGTGGATAACCCCGCGCAGGACCGGGAACGGTTTCAACAGGCGACCGACAAGCAGTACAGAGATAGCCACCGCGATAACGGCGAGGACAGCCATGACGCTCAGCAGGCTGAAAGTCAGCTCGTCCTTGATCTGCGCGATGTCGGTACGACCGACGCCGACATATAGGATCCCGATAACCTTGCTCTTGTCAGTGGCGGAGAAGATCGGCTCGTAGAGGGTGAAGTATTCCTTGCCGAGGATTGTCGCTAGACCGCGGAAAGTCTGCCCCTTGGTGATGATCGGGTAGACCTTGCCTTTCTTGCCCAGCGGCGTGCCGATGGCCCGACTGCCGTCGTTCTTCTTGATGTTTGTGGTTCGGCGCCAGAAGTCGCCGGTTTCCTCGTCCCAGGCAAAAATCGTCGCCGTCTCTCCGGTGGCAAAGCCGACATCGTCGATGGCGGCGTGCTCTTCGAATGCGGGGATCTTTCCCTTCCAGGAGACTGAAAGCCCTTTGCCTTTCTTTGTGACAACGAGATTTTCGTAAGTGTCAGCCAGCATCATGGCGGCCGTTCGCAAATTGCGATCCTGAGCCGTCGCCGCCTGCTTCTCGACATAACTTGCGATCAAAAAGATCGCTGAATACGCCGTTGCAAGCATTGCAATTGCGACAAGAATAACAGTCACGAAGGTGACCTTATTCCGTACGCTTATGCTGGAAATATTCATGTACACCACCTATTTTACAAGCACATCTCACTGCGGATTTGCTCACCGCCTTGCGTGCAAAATAGGTAATCTTTCTTAACTAAAACTTACCGTGACTTAATAACGCCACGAACCGCAAACATCTGAATACTAAAATATTTTGCAAAACGGCCTTCAAGAAAACTCCGCCAGTCATTAACAATGATGAATGATCTTATTATTTACGCGGAACAAAACACCATATGCGACTATGATTTATGCTCGATGATCCGGTCCTCAGGTTTCGTGTGCATCGCTCCTAGACTATGCAACGATGGCCCCAATCATCGAGCGCACAGGACAGATCGCGCCTGATTATTTTGCAACCGGCCACATCCCAAAACCGTACAGCCCTTCCGGATTCTCGAGTAAAATCCGATCCCGCACTTCTTCATCGGTTACCCAAGCGCCGAGCGATTCCATCAAACCCAAACTCTCGGGCAAGGAATCCGCCTCTCCTGTCCAGTTCAGGTGCGGCCAGGCGCTCCCCCAAACCATGCGTTCCGGTGCCCAGTCTACAAGCGCTCCCGCAAGCTCGGACACTTCCGGGCTACCGTCTTTCCCAATCAAATAGGGCGCTGCAAGCTTCACCCAGACGCGCCCTCTATCGACAAGATGACGAAGCGACCGAAACCCCGGCTGAGTAAGACTGCGGGAAAAGCGAAAGCCGCCGAGGTCGGGAAGGATGATGTTGCAGGGCCAGGCACGAATCATCTGCGCAACCTCGTGCAGGTCCGAGCCATCCATCGCCAATTCGACATCCCATCCGGTCAGGTCATGCACGCGCCGGACATGGCGGTCGATCTCGTCCCAGGGGCAGCTTTCCTGGTGACGCAGCATGGTCACACGCATACCGGTGACGCCCGCCGCGGCAAGATCCTTCAACTCGGCCGCGTCCGTTCCGGGTCGCACCATGCAAAAAGCCCGGGCGCAATCCTCGACGACCCCCTCAGGGTCAGCAGAGAGCACCTGCAGCGCGGCAAGCAGCGTACTGTTGTCGAAGCCAAGCGCGTCCGGCTGGATCAGGACGACGCGGGCAACGCCCAGTTCATCCTGCACCGGGCGATAATGTTCCGCTGGGCAGTCCGGCAGATCTTTCGGCGGAGCTTCTCCGGAGGCGGCTGTGATGCGGACATCACAATCAATCGCACCGGGAGGCGGCGTAACGCGACGGGTATCCGTATCCGCGCGAAGATCGCCGAGGAAGGCTTCGAAGGACATGCTGCTTCCAGTGATCAGAAAAGCTGGAACGCGCCAGTCTCGCGATATCTGGCGAAATGACCGAGCGCGCTTTTATGGGCATGGATCATTTCGGGCAGATCGTCCAGCGGGAACCAGTCCAGCGCCAGGGTCTCGGTCCCGTCGACCGTGAGATCGCCGCTCCATTCACGGGCGACAAAATCCACACCGAAGCCCTGAATCGTATCGCCGTTGGGGTAGACCAGCGTGGATTCCTCCGGCGCGGATGCGTGCCCCCAGGGTGTGGGATCGAGCACCGTCAGGCCGGTCTCCTCCCGCACCTCCCGGACCAGGGTTTCCAGTACGCTCTCGCCCGGCTCCGAGAACCCGGCGGGCAGGCCCCAGACATGGAAGTCACCCCGGAGCTGCAGCAGGACACGGTCTGCATCATCGAGAATGACGCAGCGCGCCCCCGGCATCAGCACCATGCGGCTGCCGATCAGCTTCCGAAGCTGGCCGAGATAACTGTCGGCGAAATCATCGCCCATCAAGATCGCTCCAGGCGCCGTTACATCACCGCCCCGACCTGCCAGGGGATGAACTCATGATCGCCAATCCCGAGCCTTTCGCTCTTGGTCTTCTCCCCGGAAGCAACCGCAAGCACCTGCTGGAAGATCTGCTCGCCCATTTGCTCGATCGTCATGCCCTCGTCCAACACAGCCCCGCAATTGATGTCCATATCCTCGACCATGCGGCGATACATCGGCGTATTTGTCGCCAACTTCATCGAAGGCGCCGGCTTGCAGCCGTAACAGGAGCCGCGACCGGTCGTGAAGGCGACCACATTGCTGCCGCTCGCCACCTGACCGGTGATCGAGCAGGGATCGAAGCCGGGGCTGTCCATGAAGACAAAGCCCTTGGTGTCGATCCTCTCGGCGTACTTATAGACACCGGTAAGGTTCGTGGTGCCGCCCTTGGCCGTCGCGCCGAGCGATTTCTCAAGGATCGTCGTCAAGCCGCCAGCCTTGTTGCCGGGGGACGGATTGTTGTTCATCTCGCCGCCATTGCGGGCGCAATAGGCCTCCCACCACTTGATACGCTCGATCAGCTTCTCGCCGACTTCCTTGCTGACCGCACGGCGCGTCAGCAAATGTTCCGCCCCGTAAATCTCGGGCGTCTCAGCCAACACGGCCGTGCCGCCATGGCGCACCAGCAGGTCCGCCGCATAGCCGAGCGACGGGTTCGCGGTCATGCCGGAATAGGCATCCGAGCCGCCGCATTGCAGGGCCAAAGTTAATTCGGAGGCTGGACATGTCTCGCGCCGGCTCTGGTTGGCCAGCGGCAGCATCTCCTCTATCAGGGCGAGCCCCTTTTCGATGGTCTTCCGCGTGCCGCCTGTTTCCTGCAGCGTCATGGTGCGCAGGCGCGGGCCACGCTCAAGCTGATGGGCTTCCAGCAGGAAGTCGATCTGGTTCACCTCGCAGCCGAGCCCGACCAGAATGATCCCTGCGAAGTTCGGATGCCCGGCAAAGCCCCAGAGGGTGCGCTGCAGGTTCTCGTACCCCTCGCCCGTATCCGCCATTCCGCAGCCCGTCGCGTGGCTCAGCGCCACCACCCCGTCCACGTTCGGATACTTCTCCAGCATTTCCGGAGTAACCGCGTCGGCCAGATACTTCGCCGCCGAAGCAGAGCAGTTCACGCTTGTCAGGACACCGATATAGTTGCGCGTCCCTACCTTGCCGTTCTTCCGTCGGAAGCCCTGAAAAGTCGCGCGGTCCGCCTCCGGGATATAATCTGTCTCGGTCCGGTCCATGCAGAAGGCGTAATCCCGCTCGAAATCCTTCATGGCGACATTGTGTGTGTGCACATGTCCGCCCGGGCGGATGTCCTCGGTCGCGAACCCGATGATCTGATTGTACTTCTTCACCGGCTCACCGGCGCCGATCCTGCGCGTCGCAATCTTGTGCCCTTGCGGCACAGGTGTGAGCGTCGCCACCATCTCTTCCGGAATCTTGACGTTAGCCCCGATCTCGGAACGCGAGGTAACGACATTGTCCGCCGGGTTCAATCGGACCGTCAATTTCTGCGCGTCCTGCGCCCCGCCTGCTTCAGCCATCACCAGCACTCCCTATTATTTAATTATGGTGATGATAGCCCACCACATGTGCCGCGCAAACGCTTGCCGCATGGAAACCCGATGCCGTACTCATGAACCTCGAGAAAATCAAAATCGGGGGAAACATCATGTCAGGACGTTTGGCGGGGAAAACCGCTCTTGTGACTGCATCCGCGCAGGGTATCGGCCGGGCCACTGTCGAGGCTTTCAGCGGTGAAGGCGCGACAATCATCGCGACTGACATCAATCAGGAAAAGCTCGCCGAACTCGAAGGACTCGCCGGTGTCACCACACGCCGACTCGACGTGCTCGACGGCGATGCCGTTAAAGCCGCGGCAGCAGAGATTGGCGCCATTGATGCGTTGTTCAACTGCGCCGGCTTCGTGCATCACGGCTCGATCCTCGAGACAACCGACGAGGATTGGGACTTCTCCTTCAATCTGAACGTCAAGGCGATGTTCCGCATGTGTCGGGCCTTCCTGCCGGCAATGCTCGAATCCGGAGGCGGCTCGATCATCAACATGTCCTCCGTCAGCTCCAGCATGAAAGGCATCCCGCTGCGCTGCGTCTATGGATCAAGCAAAGCGGCGGTGATCGGCCTCACCAAATCGATCTCCGCCGATTTCATGAAACAGGGCATCCGCTGCAACGCGGTCTGCCCCGGCACGGTTCAGTCTCCGTCCCTGGACGGACGAATCAACGCGTTCGACGACCCGGTGCAGGCCCGCAAGGATTTCATCGCCCGCCAGCCGCTCGGCCGCCTTGGCACGGCAGAGGAAATCGCGGCGATGGTGCTCTACCTCGCCTCAGACGAAAGCGCCTACACAACCGGCCAAGCATTTGTAATCGATGGAGGCATCCTCAATTGACCGACCTGTCCGACTTCAAGGCCGCTGCGGAACGGATCCACGGCAAGGTCCGCCGCACACCGCTGCTGGACGCCATCGCCTTGAAAAGCGATCCGGCGCCCGGCGCCCGGTTGCTGCTGAAGCTCGAAAACCTGCAACCGACAGGCTCCTTCAAGGTTCGCGGCGCCACGAACACCGTGATGTCGTTGACGGATGAAGAGCGGTCGCGCGGGCTGATCACGGCCTCCGGCGGCAATCACGGCCTCGGCGTCGCTTTCGGCGCCCGCATGACCGGCTGCCCGGCAGTGATCTATCTGCCGTCCAGCACGCCGCCTTCAAAGGTGGAAAAGCTGAAATCCCTGGGTGCCAAAACCATCATCGAAGGCTCTGTCTGGGACGAAGCAAACGAAGCTGCTCTCGCCCACGCAGAAGCGGATGGCCTGACCTACATCCACCCCTTCGCCGATCCGCGCGTCATCTCCGGACAGGGCACCATCGCGCTTGAAATGCTGGAAGACGTGCCGGAAATCGACACGCTCATCGTCGCCATCGGCGGCGGCGGGCTGATCTCCGGGGTGGCGACGGCGGCCAAGCTGCTGAAGCCGGGCATCAAGGTCATCGGTGTCGAGCCGACCGGCGCGCCCACCCATCACGCCGCCCGCGCGGCAGGCCATCTGGTGACGCTGGACAAAATCGAAACAGCGGCCGGCACGCTCGCGCCCCGCACATCTGCCGCCCTCAATTTCGAGCTGATCTCGAAGAATGTGGACGAACTGGTGCTGGTCAGCGACGCAGAAATGAAAGCCGCCGCCGAATGGCTCTGGGAAGAGACCGGCCTGTCCGCCGAGCTCAGTGGCGCAGCGGCCCAGGCCGCTCTGATGACCGGTAAGGTCTCCGCACCGGCTGGCAGCACTGTCGCCGTTATCGTCTGCGGCGCCGGTACGGACGGGCTACCAGCCGCTTAGCGACACCTCCACAGCCAACAAGGGCCCCGTTCAGGGGCCCTTGCGGATGACAAAGGTGAAGGTGCCTTCCGCCTCAGCTTCGCTGACGAGTTCATGGCCGCCGCTGTTACAGAAGTGTTTGAAATCCAGTGGAGAAGCCGGATCCGTCGATTGCACGGAGATCAACTGCCCCGCCTCAAGGCCTTTGATGGCCTTACGGGTTTTCAACACCGGCAGCGGGCATTTAAGGCCGCTTGCATCCAGGGTAAGTGCCGGTTCGCTCATAAGTCTCCGTCCCACAGGTGATCACGTTTTCTGCATATTGGGTCGCAGGGCCCATAATGCCAATCCCGGTAACGTCGCGGCCATGTCCCGTCGGACGAGCCTCTGCAATCTCCCGGATAATCTTGGCAAGCAGGACGTCTGCAAACGGCGTCTCTTCGTCTGCCACCATAGCGAAGGCACCGAGCCCGCCGATCACGTCCAACCGGTAATGCATTTCCAGCGGAATGTTTCCCGGCCCCCGATGCCCACCGCCACGACTCTTTACAACCAAAGCATTGATGGTGATACCCGCATCCACCGCCCGATCCCGGGCCCAGTCAATCGGCCGGCCGCCAATCTGTGGGCCATCACCGGAAACATCGATGACCATCCGCACGCCCTCATAGGTATTCGTCAGGATCTTGTCCGTGGAATAAGCAATCGCCTCGCTGATCGAATTATAGCCCCAGGCTGCCCGGGGCGCGGATAACAACGCCTCTCCAAATGCGCGAGCATCTTCCGGTCCCGCAATCTCTCGCCAATCGACAATCGTGTGCTGGGACGCTTCATCACCCCATTCGATGTAGCTGACCGCGATCTTGCCCCAGCGGCCAGATGTCACGGCATCCAGAACGCGCCGATCAAGCAGTGCCTCCGCATAACCCTGCCGCTGAAGTAAAAGCTCGTCATCGTCAATCGAGCCGGAACCGTCAGCCGCAAAAACCAACTCGAGATCTACCGGCTCCGCGACACCATAGGGTACACAAACTGTTATTCCCAACAGCCCAAGCGCGGCCGGCAGCCAGCAACGCATAAAACAGACATGGAGACTTAACTTATTCGAAAAAAACCGAAACTTACCTGTGGATAACTTTTTTGGCCGTACAAGAGAGATAGAAGCTTTAGATATGAGAGATCCCGCTCGCCCCATGGTTACCCGCCTCTTGACATTCAGACTTAAAAGTCAATTCAGGATATCGCTTTAAATTGGAAAAGATTGATATTATTCACAAGCCATTCACAGCTTGGCATTTTGGATGTACTGGCGGTGAGTGAAGTTCACCTTGGAATCTGATTTCCAACTAACGAACCCAATTAAATATACTGGTCCCTTCGCTTTTTCAAAACATCAAAAAGACGCGGCGCAGAGAGATCGGAGTGCGGGGCCTCAAGACACAATGTACATCCCGGCGAAACGGCCGGTGGGGACTGTCGCGCCACATCACTTTACACAGCACCTGTTCAATAACCCGCACCACCACCGGGCATCACCTCTAGGACTCGTCTTTCGAAACGAACAGGATTCCCGTCCATCCCCAAAACCTCGGTCTCCGCTATGAGCCAGACAGGCTCCCTCACCCAATAAGGGAAATCTATCTGCAGAACCAAGCGGCCACCGCCGCCAGTCGTCCGCTGAAGCTCACGCCTGTAGCGGCTCTGGTCGACATAGCTGGAAAAAGCGCCATCGATGGTCATGCGCATACGGTGTTCGCCTCTCTCTGCGACACTCATCCGACCAAAGCACACCGGGCCTTTGAAGACGTTGCGATCCGGCGGGATCGCAACCAGATCGCCGCATTCACCGCTAACGGGATCCCGAGGCGCAATAGAAAGGTTGATTAAACCGACCGCATTTTCGCCAGAGCTTTGAGTCCCGTCACCTGTCGAAGAAGGCCAAAGAACAAAGCCCGTCAATGCTGCAATAAACAGAATCGAAATAAAAGCCGCCGCCCAAATGGGCCACGTTAAACGGTCACGCCATGATGCTCTTTTACTCGCCTCAGACAGAGGCTGCTGGAGCAAGAAACGCTCTGCCGCCTCCCGGCCGAGACAGATTTTCAGCGCATCACGCACGCTGGCCACTGGTAGAGACTGCCAGCCGTCCGTATCCGCGACGGCTTCCGATCCACGCGGGTACAAGAAGACACCCTCTCCCTGATCAGGAGCGGCGGCCCGGGCCAATTTTTCGGCGACATGCGTTACCGGCGTCACCTTCAGGTCCCGGTCCAGACCGCCCGTAACCAGAATCGTTTTCCCGGCTACGTCCCCCGGCTTCGCCAGCAGACCGGAAAGCTGAAAGGCATGAGCCAGGAACATTCCCAGCTGCCAGCTCTCTCCTGCCTCAATCGGTGCGGCAACATCGGTACGGTAGACTGGATGACCCGACATGCGCTCCACAACGCCTGTCGGCTCGCGCACGAAAGCATCATAGGCGGGGCTGACCGGCAAGGCCGTGAATGTCCCTCCGACGCAGATGACAGAGCGGACCGCCGGATTTTCACGCGCGATGTTCTGAACCTCTACCGGCCCGCGCGTTGTTGCGATCAGAACCTTGATCAGCGGCATCGTCGCCATCAGGCCAGCAGAAACCGGCTATCCGGGTCGCGAAACAAGTGAAGGAAGGGATCATCGGGCGACAACATGAGCTGAACCCCGCCATCGACGCTTTCAGGCAAAGCCCGCATCACCGGCTCGCCCGCTTCGGGAATGCCAATCGCGAGACGCGGCATGTCACTTCCGTCATCCAGACGTTCCACGATGAAATACGCCAAACCGCCAGCGTCATACGCAGCTTCCAGACGCATCCGGAACGCATCCGTTTCACGTACAGCCAAGACCCCGTCACTCGCGGCGGCAACTGCAGGGAGATTTCCAAGGGCAAACCGCTTGGCCAACGTCATGAGGGTGGACCTGACGTCAGGACGGCGCGCTGCCATTTCCATGACGCGTCGCCCTGTAGCGCTTTCCGGGTCCGCGAGACATTGAACGAACGCCGCGAACGGAACCGGTTTGTCCTCCGCCTCCGCCGCCTCTGAAAGCCAGAGACGGATATCCCGGTCCGCGGAGCTGGCGACAAAAAGGGCTTTGGCAAACCCGTCATCGTCCCCGGGGAGCTTTGGTTCAGTCATGCCGTCTCCCGGTAAAGCGCCGCGAGTGCGGTATGGAAACGGCGGCAATCCTCTTCGAACACCTGCTCTGCGGGGATCAGGTTGAAATGACGTTCAAGTGCCGCAAGGAATGCCCGAAGCTCTTCCCCGCATACCCGCAACAACGGCTCACATGCCGTGGCGGCCTCCATGATCTCGGGCTCGCACACCCGTTCCTCTTCAAAACCGCGCCTGTTCACCTTGGCAAAAGCCAGACGGGACGCCTTGAAAAGGCCGGCTTCCGGCATCGTCTCCGGATCACCTTCAACAGCGCCCTGAAGCAAACGACCGATCGCCCCGCCAGGGCGCAATGGCACCACGTTGTCAGCAAAGTCAATTTCAGGCTCGTTGATCCGGTTTCGCAGTGCCCGTGCGACCTCCGGGAACAGATCGAAACCAATTTCGAAAGCTTCGGGCCGCGCATTCCGGAACAGGATAAACATCAGGGCGAGCCGGACCTTCCTGATCTGCACCGTCAACTCCTGGAAGTCGTCCGTTGCAGCCCCGTAATCCTCGACCGGCTTCTGATCGATCAAGGCCTCAACCGCCCCATGAGGCTCAGTCGCCTTTCTTTTCCGGACAGCCTGAACGATCCGGGCCTGATGCGCGCCGAAACATTCCGCTCTCAATATGGTCAAAGGCAGGACGGCGCCCGCATCGCCCGCCTCCATCAACAATTCCAGCCGCGCGCCCTCACGCTTGTTGATGGCCTTCAACCGGTCAGCCGGTGGCAGGGCCAATTCCGCAAGCACGGACCGCCTACCCTCGACCACCTCGAGGGCACCGCAAATCTCCCCCGGATCGACCTCACCGGCATCCCGCGATGAGCCGATCGGCGCCGCCGCATCAATGGCGAGCCGCTCGGCGGCCGTCTTCAGCGCCAGTCTCAGATGGAGAAAGTTGATCGCAACCGTCCGGAATCCTTTGAAATCGCTCCCCACACGACGGTCGGAACAGCATTCCTCCCAGAAGGCGAGCACCGTTCTGTCATCGATTGCATCGGCACTGACCCGCCGGTCCGTCCTGTCCGCGATGAAGCTGCACATCGCGTTAAACTTCCGCTCATATTGCTGCGACGGCAGGTGATCTTTCAGGAAGTCATAGAGCCGCCGGGACAGTCCATTGGCAAAGGACTGCATGTCTTCCCGGTCCTTCGGGCCGGACAGGAAAGCGGATATGTCATCATCCAGCTCGGCAAATCCGAGCGCGGTGACGCAGAAGTCCAGCAGCGCCGCCAGAAAGGGCATGCGCCCGTAGCTCACCCTGAACAACGGCCCCGGATAACTGATAATCAGCTCATCCGCTCCGGCCTCGATCTCCTTTGGCGCAGTACTCCGCCCCGCTGCCGCGAAAGCAGCGGCCCTGTAGGCACCAGACGTCGCGGCCCGGACTCCCCAGAAGAAACCGACATATCCGTGACGGCCGGAAAGCTGGTCCGCAGCTGCGATCAGATAAGCGAGTTCAAGAAGGGGTTTGCCATAAGCCCTGGCGGCGATTGTCTGCACAAGAGTGCGGCGGGTCCGCGTATCGTAGCGCCCGCCATCGTCACCAGAGGCATCGAGCACTGCGGCAAGCGCCGAGGCCAGCTCATTACTGATCTCGGTCCTGAGACCAGATGCGCTGCCACCGAAATCCAAAATCGGCACTGGACTTACCCAATATGGTGAATATTTTTCTATTTATTCGTTTTTTACGTGTTTATATTTGTCGATTTTTCCATTAACGGCAATAGCTTATCCTTAGCAGAACAAGGCGCATTAAGGCTCTGAGGCGATGACAGTCAGATGAGTGCCGGCTCCATGATCGACGATCCTGGCTCCGGATAATCCGGCCCCCTTGACGATCTTTTCCAAACGCTCACGGAATTCTGTTTCGGATGCCAGGCTGCTGTGGCTGAAGCCAAAGCCGTCCCCCGCGTCCGGCAGGTTGATGACAACCGGCACTAACGGCCCATCTCCCTCGACTGTAAGGATATCGGCAATTGTGAAAACCGCTTCCGGGGCAATTCCCTCGAAAGCGACCTCGAACGTCACGGTCTCTTCCTCCCGGGAGATACCCGCCGGAAGCCCCGCCGCTGCGATCGTATAGGGAAGAATGTGAAGCGCGCCCTTTTGCCCCCGCGTGACAGCCGCTAACTGCCGAAAAAAAACATCCGCAGAGATGGGCGTTGCTGCCGTAAGCACTGCGGGAAGGCCCTCTGCCAGCAGAACGAAGATAGCCTCCCGATCCTGCTTCAGCCCGGTTCGCGCGGCGACGAAAAGTCCGGGCGTACCGCCAACCGGGATGAAGTGCTCCTCACCCGCCGGGATCTGAAGCACGGGTCCAGCCCCATCCACCGTCAGCCGACCGATAAAATGGATAGGCCGGACCATTCCATCCGCCGTCCGGGCATAAAACGCTGCGCTGCGCATGTGCGGAGATGCGGCGATACGGACACGCGGCACCGCCCCGCCACGAAGCTCCGTCACATCGAGCCGGACCTCCTGCTCTGCCGCGCCGGCATTCAGCGGCACCGAAAGGAAGAACGCAAAAATGACACCGGCGAACAGGAGCGGGCGCACCGGATCAGCTCTTGCTCGCCGCGACAGCCTCGGCGAGAACACAGAGGATCTCGAACATGATCGTGGCGCCGGTCAGGGCGGTGATCCCGCTCGGATCGAACGGCGGCGAAACCTCGACCACGTCCCCGCCGATCAGGTTCACCCCGCTCATCCCGCGCACGAGCAGTTGCGCCTCGAGCGCCGTGAACCCACCGATCTCCGGCGTGCCGGTCCCTGGTGCGTAGGCCGGGTCGATACCGTCGATATCGAAAGTGAAATAGGTCGGCCCGTCGCCGATCACACGGCGCGCCTCGGCAATGACCGCGTCCAGCCCCATCTCATGGGCTTCATGGATCTGGATCACGCGCATGCCGTGCTCGTAACTGAAGGCCCACTGGTCCCGCGAATTAATGCCGCCGCGGATACCAATCTGCACGCAACGTTTCGGATCGAGCAGCCCTTCGTCCACCGCCCGGGAGAACGGCGCTCCATGATGAAAACGGGAGCCGAGATAATCATCGCCAGTATCGCAATGGGCATCGATTTGGATCAGCCCGACAGGCCGCTCGCGCGCCAGCACCCTGAGGATCGGCAAGGAGATGGAATGATCCCCGCCGACGCTGAGCGGGACGGCCCCGGTCGTTGCCAGCTTCTTGTAATAATCCTCGATCTCCTGGTGCGCGCCTTCAAGCTGAAAAGGCCGCTCGACAACCGCGTCACCCACATCTCCTATGCTGCACAGCTCATAGGGACTGACGCCGGTCGCCTGATTGATCGTGCGGATCAGGCTGCTTTGATTGCGCACCTCGCGCGGGCCATGCCGGGCACCGGGCCGGTTGGTGACACCGCCATCGTAGGGCACCCCTATCAGGGCAATATCGAGGCCGGCCGCGCTCCCCCGGTAGGGCGTCCGCATGAAGGTCGGGATACCGGTGTAGCGCGGCATTCCCATCGCCTTGATATCCTGATCCGACATCGTCATTGCCCGTCCTCCGGCTGCTTTCATTCCAGTTTGCGATTGCGCCCGACTTGATTGCAAGTCTGGACCCTCGTCACGCAAGAACGCTACAGTCCGTCACCCGCCGCGACATCAAGAGACCGAGATGACACAGTATTTTCCTGCCCCAGGCCAGTCCTGGGAGCGCATTGATCCGCGTGATGCCGGCTTTGACGTCGCCGGTCTGAAAGCCGCCAGCGACTTCGCCACCAAGAACGAATCCACGATGGACCGCGATATCCGCCGCGCGCTGGACAACGATCTCTTCGGCGAGCCGGAAGGCCTGCGGGATGTCATCGGCATCACCCGGCCGCGCGCCGACCCGCACGGCATGATCCTCAAGGGCGGCCGTATTGTCCATGAATGGGGCGACACCAACCGTCCGGACATAACCTTCAGCATCGCGAAGAGCTATTTGTCGATCTGCGCCGGACTGGCGCTGGATGACGGCCTGATCCCCGGCTTCGACCGTCCGGTCGCCGAGCTGGTCGACGATGGCGGCTTCGAGGATGCGCAGAACAAGCCGATCACCTGGGCGCAGCTGCTGCAGCAGACCAGCGAATGGCAGGGCACGCTGTGGAGCAAGCCCGACTGGATCGATCACAACCGAGATCTCGATGCCCAGGCCGGAGAAGGCGCCCTCAAGGGCAAGACCCGCGACATGCAGACCCCCGGCACGTTCTGGGAATATAACGATGTCCGGGTGAACCGGCTGGCCCTCGCCCTGCTCCGGGTCTGGAAGCGGCCGCTTCCGGAAGTCATCAAAGAGCGGATCATGGATCCGATCGGCGCATCCGCCGACTGGGAGTGGCACGGCTACGAGAATTCCTGGGTCGACATCGACGGCAAGAAGATCCAGTCGGTCTCCGGCGGCTCGCACTGGGGCGGCGGCATGTTCATCAGCTCCCGCGATCAGGCCCGCACAGGCCTGCTCATGGCCCGCGGCGGCTCTTGGAACGGCAAGCAGCTGATCTCCGATAATTATATCGGTCAGGCGACAACTCCGTGCCCGATCAACGCGGATTACGGCTATCTCTGGTGGCTCAACGGCGCAGGCGGATCCGCGCCTTCCGCGCCACGCACCAGCTATTTCGCCAAAGGCAAGGGCTCAAACGTCATCTGGGTTGATCCTGAGCTCGACATGGTCGCCGTGGTCCGGTGGATCGAACGCGATGCGTTTGACGGGTTCTGCGCCGCCGTGATGAATGCTATCCGGGAGGCGTAAGGGTTTATTAATCCAAACATAGAATTATCGAGCATTCGGTTAGGTACCTACAGAACCGGCGGGCTTCCAGAATTGCGAATGCCGAGGTTGAAGGAATGCGCACTAATTCTCTGCATTACGCGGTCCAGATCGCTGGATTAGCGGCAATTTTGTTGCCCTGTGGCGCCGCAGTTAGCGCGCCGTCCATCACAGATTCGCTCGTCGTCCTTGAGGCCACCGCAGCACTGGCAGTTACTGAAACGGTCAAAGAGCCCTACATGGCTGACAGTTCTGAGTCTCCGCAACTGAGTACGATACTGCTATGGAGCGGAGCACTCTTTATCCTGCTTCAAAGCGTGTTGATCACCCTGCTGATATTGAGTCGCATGCACCGGCGCCGGGTAGGCGATGCGCTCAAGGCAAGCGAGAAGCGATTCCGCGATATCGCGGCAATCTCGTCTGATTGGTTCTGGGAGGTCGACGAAGAATTCAAACTGACTCAATTGTCGGGCCGGCACGAGAAAGCCACCGGACAGACACTCGCCTCCCAACTCGGCAAATCTTATCTACGGTTTGAGAAACTGGACTGGAACAGCGACCGGGCAGACTCGTGGAAGGAACATCGCGAGACGATCAAGGCTCACAAACCGTTCCAGAATTTCGAGTACGCAGCTCCCGATGCAGACGGCAAGCGATGTTATCGGCGCATCAGCGGCACGCCGATCTTCGAAGATGGTGTGTTCAAAGGCTACCGCGGAACTGGCACGGATATCACCGAGGAACGGGATCGTCAGGAACAGCTGCTTAGGACGATATACGAAGCGGATCACGCAAACCGGGCGAAGAGCGCGTTCCTCGCGAATATGAGCCACGAGCTGCGGACCCCTCTGAATGCGATCATCGGCTTTTCCGAAATCCTGACTGATCAACTCTTCGGGAAGATGCAGAACGATCGGTATCTTGAATATGCAAAAGACATCAACGACACCGGCCAGCACCTGCTGACAGTTCTGAACGACCTGCTCGATATTTCCCGTATCGAAGCCGGCTTTCTAACGCTGGACGAGAACGTGATTGATGTGCAGCGAATGATGCGGTCTTGCGTGCGCATGTTGAACGAAAAGATCTCAGCTGCGGCTCTCACCCTTAGTCTGAATCTTCCAGAGGATCTGCCCGCCCTTCTTGGGGATGAAACACGCCTTCGTCAGGTCGTTATCAACTTGCTGACAAACGCCGTCAAATTCACCCCTGCGGGCGGAAAGATCTCGGCAAGCGTCAGTATTGTCGATGACGGCGGCCTTGAGATCACGGTCGAAGATACCGGCGTCGGAATATCCGAGCAGGACCTTGAACGTGTCATGGAGCCTTTCCAGCAGGCCGAACAGGATCTCTCCCGACGCTACGGCGGCGTCGGTCTCGGCCTCTCCCTCGCCCGGAACCTGACCGAAATGCATGACGGGACGATCAAGCTGGAAAGCGAGCCCGGTGTCGGAACTCTGGTGCGTGTCCACCTGCCGGCTGACCGCGTACGAGCCTACCCCGCCCAAGACGCTGAGAATGCCCCGGGCCAGACCGAGACACTCACTAACTAAAGACGTTTTCAGATCTCGACGATCTTGCCCGGATTCATGATGTTGTTCGGATCGAGAGCCCGCTTGATCGACCGCATCATACCCAGCGCCGGACCATGCTCTTCCTCAAGGTAAGGCATCTTGCCATACCCAACTCCATGTTCACCGGTGCAGGTGCCGTCCATCTCGAGAGCCCGATAAACCATCCGCTGGCTGTGCGCCTTGGCCCGGGCCATCTCATCCGCATCGTCAGGATCGATCACATAGACGAGGTGGAAATTGCCGTCACCGACATGACCTACCAGCGGCGCGCAGAGTCCCGATTCGACGATATCCTTTTTCGTCTCCCGAATGCACTCAGCCAGCCGGGAAACCGGCACGCAAACATCCGTCGGCCAGCCCTGTGAGCCAGGACGCAGCGCAAGCCCGGCATAATAGGCATCGTGCCGCGCCTGCCATAGAACGTTCCGATCCTCAGTCCTGGTCGCCCATTCGAATGAGCTGCCGCCGAAATCGGCGGTGATCATCTCGACCGTCTCGGCCTGTTCCTTAACCCCGGCTTCGCTGCCGTGAAACTCGAAGAAGATGGTCGGCTTGGCTTCATATCCTTTAAGCTTAGAATAGTCGATACAGGCGCCCATCTGGACCTCGTCCAGCAACTCCATCCGGGCGACGGGAACGCCGGCATGGATCGTCGTTATGACCGAGTCGACGGCCCCTTCCAGGGTGTCGAACTGGCAGACAGCCGACGAGATCGCTTCCGGAATACCGTATACCTTCAGCGTGATCTCGGTGATCACGCCGAGCGTGCCTTCGGAGCCGACGAAAAGGCGTGTCAGGTCATAACCGGCGGAAGACTTCCGGGCCCGCCGCGAGGTCCGGATGATTTCCCCGCTCGGCGTGACGACGCGCAATGACAGCACATTCTCCCGCATGGTGCCGTAACGCACCGCATTGGTGCCGGAGGCACGGGTCGCCGTCATGCCGCCAATCGAGGCGTCTGCCCCCGGATCAATCGGGAAGAACAGGCCGGTATCGCGCAGATGTTCGTTCAACTGTTTCCGGGTAACGCCCGGCTGCACGGTGACGTCCAGATCCTCGGCATGGACCGCAAGGACCCGGTTCATCAGCGAGGTATCGATGGAGACACCGCCCCTGAG
The DNA here is from genome assembly GCF_034670185.1 of Nisaea sp. Classification (NCBI taxonomy): domain Bacteria; kingdom Pseudomonadati; phylum Pseudomonadota; class Alphaproteobacteria; order Rhodospirillales; family Thalassobaculaceae; genus Nisaea; species Nisaea sp. Next base: position 248,362 of record NZ_JAXMNY010000003.1, on the reverse strand, counting down.
GGCTGCGATATGGCCTTCAAGCGAGGTTCCGGTACCGAACGGGATGACCGGATATTTCAGCCGGTTGCACACCATGACGGCGCGGGCGATCTCGTCTTCGTTTTCCGCGAAAACGACAGCGTCCGGTGCCATCGGAGCATGATAGCTCTCGTCCTTGCCATGCTGATGACGAACAGCTTCCGCCGTCGTGAATCGGTCCCCGAATATCTGCTTCAGAGCATCGAGCGCTGCGTCACGGGTGGCGGCATCGACTGGCTTCGCCTCTACGTCCATTTCGGGATCTCCGTTCGAAAAGGTAGGTCTGGCAAACTACTCCCGGCTCCAGGCTCCAGCAAGGGGGCTACGCTATCGCGCTGGCGGCGAACGCCCTGTTGACGGAATTACCGGCAGCCGACATGTTCCGATGATATTCTACAAATGTTCCACCATCTCGGCAGTGCTTGAAACGTGAGTATCTGGGGTAAAATCATTGGCGGCGCGGCCGGTCTTGCGCTCGGCGGGCCAATCGGCGCGTTGCTTGGCGCGACCGCTGGCCATGCCGTGGACCGGTTCGCCAGTTCCGACACGCCAAAAAACGAGGAAGCGGCAACCAAGAAAATCGCCTTTACCATTGGCGTGGTCGTGCTCAGCGCCAAGATGGCGAAGGCGGATGGTGTAGTCACCCGCGACGAGATCGCCGCCTTTCGGGAAGTTTTCCATATCCCCCCCGAAGAGGTCCGCAATGTCGGCCGGGTCTGGGACCTGGCCCGACACGATGTCGAAGGCTTCGAGGTCTATGCCCAGCAGATCGCCCGGCTGTTCAATCCGGGCTCACCCGTTCTCGAAGAGCTGTTGCTCAGCCTCTTCCACATAGCCAAGGCGGATGGTGTCATCCACCAGAATGAGATTGCTTATCTTGAACGTCTCTCCGAGATCTTCGGCTTCGATGCCCTTGCCTTCCAGCGCATGCGCGCCGTCGCCGGCGACAAGGACGCGGAAGATCCCTACAGCGTGCTTGGAATCGCACATGGCGCCGACGACGCAGAGGTCAAAAAAATCTATCGCACCCTGATCCGTGAACATCATCCGGACCGGCTGATCGCCGAAGGTCTCCCGGAGGAGTTCGTCGCTGCCGCGACCGCAAAGATGGCAGCCATCAACGCCGCCTATGACCGTATTGCCAAACAGCGCGGTATGAACTGAGCATGGCCCGAGCCTCTTCCGCGCCGCCGATCGTCGCCCTTCGCAACGCCCGGCTCACCCTCAGTGAACGTGTTCTGTTCGACGATGTAGACGTGACCGTGGCCAAGGGCGAGCGCATTTGCCTTGTCGGCCGCAACGGTTCAGGCAAGTCGACCCTGCTGAAATGCCTCGCGGGACAAGTGGATCTCGACCAGGGCGAGCGGTTCGTGCAGCCCGGCGCCAAGATCGCCTACTTGCCGCAGGACCCGCCTCTGCCAAAAGGCATCACCATCCGCGAGCATGTGCGGAGCGGTCTTTCGGTCAATCCAGGCGAGCATCCGGCGGAATATCTGGTCGATTCCATGCTGCTGCATCTCTCCCTCGACGGGGACCGGCTGACCGATGCCCTGTCCGGTGGAGAGTCCCGCCGCGTGGCCCTGGCACGGGCGATGGTGTCCGAGCCCGACGTGCTGCTGCTGGACGAGCCGACAAACCATCTCGACCTGCCGACCATCGAATGGCTGGAAGAGGAACTGGAGGCCTTCAAGGGCGGCATCCTGCTGATCAGCCATGACCGGACCTTCCTCAGCCGGCTGTCGAACCGGACCTACTGGATCGACCGGGGCGAGGTGCGTCGCAATTCCGAAGGCTTTTCAGCATTCGCCGATTGGGCAGACAAGGTGCTGGCGGACGAGGAAGCGACCCAGCGCCGGGTCGACAAACAGATCGCCGAGGAAACCCGGTGGCTGCGCGAAGGGCTTACCGCCCGGCGCAAGCGGAACATGGGCAGGGTCCGTGGTCTGCTCGGCATGCGCCGGGAGCGCGCCGAGCGACTGAAGCGGACGGGTCTGGTCAACCTCAGTGTCGGAGATGCCGAGTCCGGCGGCCAGCTCGTCATTGAAGCGAACCATATTTCAAAGTCCTACACGCAGCCCGACGGCAGCGAGAAGGTCCTGGCGAAAGACTTCTCCACCATCATCAAGCGGGGCGACCGCATCGGCCTGGTTGGCGCCAATGGTGCCGGCAAGACCACGCTGCTGAAAATGCTGATCGGCCAAGAGAAACCGGACAAGGGCCGCGTCCGCGTCGGCTTCGGCGTCGAGACCGTCTATTTCGACCAGTACCGGGAGATGCTGGACGGCGACGCAACCCTCTGGTCGACGCTCTGTCCCGGTGGCGGCGATACAGTGTTCGTCCATGGCAAGCCGAAGCATGTCGTCTCCTATCTCCGCGACTTCCTGTTCGAGGAGCGCCAGGCACGGGCACATGTGAAGAACCTCTCCGGCGGGGAGCGCAACCGGCTGCTGCTGGCGAAGCTGTTCGCCGGACCGCACAACCTGCTGGTGCTCGACGAACCGACCAACGATCTTGATATCGAAACCCTCGATCTGCTGCAGGAAGTGCTCGGCGAATATGACGGCACGATCATCCTCGTCAGCCATGACCGAGACTTTCTCGACCGGGTGGTGACCTCCATCATCGCCGTCGAGGGCGATGGCAAGATCGAGGAATTCGTCGGCGGTTTCAGCGACTACGCGGCGTTCCGGAAATCGGAAGCCGAAGAAGCGGCCGCACCGAAAAAGCGCGAGAGCAAGCCATCGGCGAGCCAGGCCGAAAAACCGTCCCAGCCACGCGCCAAGCTCAGCTACAAGGATCAACGAGCCCTCGACATGCTTCCGGACACGATCGACAAACTCGGAACGGAAATCGAGGCACTCGGGAACGAGCTTGCCAATCCTGACCTCTTCACCCGCGACCCCAAACGGTTCAAGGCCGCGAGCGCGCGACTGGAGGCGGCCCAGGCCGAACTGGACGATGCGGAGAACCGCTGGCTTGAACTCGAAGAACTGCGTGAGACGGTAGAGAAAGCCCGCGCTTCATGAAGCCACAGGACATTCTGCTCGGCGTCGTTGTCATGGTGGTCTGGGGCATGAATTTCGCCTTCGGCAAGATCGCCATGGCCGAATTCTCACCAATGATGCTGATAGGGCTGCGCTACCTGCTCACCGCAATCCTGCTGCTGCCTTTCCTCAGATGGCGGGGCATCAAATTCCTGCATATCTTCGGTCTCTCGGTCACTCTTGGCGTGCTGCACTTCGCCTTCATGTTCACCGGGCTCAAGGGCACCGACGCCTCGCTCGCGGCCATCGCGGCACAGATCCAGGTGCCCTTCGCCGTAATTCTCGCGGTTGTCTTTTTTCGCGAACGTCCGAACCGGCGGCAAATCCTCGGGATTGCCATTGCCTTCGCCGGCGTCGCCATGCTGGCGGGCGCACCAAAGACGTCCAGCAGCCTGTTCAATCTCGGCCTGGTCATCATCGCCGCGCTGCTTTGGGGGCTTGCCCATATTCAGGTGAAATGGATGGGGGCGATAAACCCGTTCGTGCTGAATGCTTGGATGTCGGTTCTGGCCGCGCCCATGATCCTCGGCTCCTCGCTGATCCTGGAGGACGGACAATGGGAAGCGCTGCAAACGGCCGGGACCGCCGGTTGGGGCGGCGTCATCTACATGTCCGTGGGCGTTACCATCTTCGGCTACGGGATCTGGTACAAGATCCTGCAGAAGTACGATGTCTCCCAGACCATGCCGCTGACCATTCTGGCCCCACTGGTCGGCGCGGCCTCCGGCATCATCTTCCTTGGCGAGCAAATGGACGCCTTCCAGATTGCCGGTGCCGCCCTCACCATCGTCGGTGTTGGCGCGGTTACCATCGGACGGACGGCGCCAGCACCGAAAGCCGCTGTGGCAGCGGAAGCCGAGGGATAAGCGCAAGATGGAGGGAGTTGAGAACATGATCGACCGTCTCTCCCCGAATCACGACGCTCGTCCGGACGGAACAGCCATCGATATCCTGCTTCTGCACTATACCGGCATGCAGTCGGCAGGAGCCGCTATCGACCGGCTGACCGATCCGAACGCCAAGGTCAGCGCCCACTACCTGATCGACGAGGACGGCTGCTGCTACCGGATGGTCGATGAGGCTCGACGAGCCTGGCATGCCGGTGTCGCCTCATGGCAGGGAGAGACGGACATCAACGCCCGCTCTATCGGCATCGAGCTGGTCAATCCGGGCCATCAGTTCGGCTACCGGCCCTTCCCCGGCCAGCAGATGGACAGTCTGATAAATCTCGCCACGGCCATCCTGTCACGACACGCTATTCCTGCCTCCCGTGTCCTCGCCCATTCCGATGTATCCCCGGACCGCAAGGAAGACCCGGGAGAGCTGTTCGACTGGGAGAACCTCTCCCGCAGCGGCATCGGCATCTGGCCCACGGACGCCCCGACAACAACCGAAATAATGAAGTTTTCGGAGGCGATGAGGCTGCTTGCAGAAATCGGATATGCGGCACCTGAAGATACCGTGATGAGCCAGTCAGCACGCAACGTTCTACTCGCCTTTCAGCGCCGCTGGCTGCCCAGTGACCTAACCGGCGCCCTGACACCGGAGACGGCTGCGCGCATCCGGGATGTGCATTCAAAGATAATCAGCAGCTAGAAAACGCAAGAACCCAGGTCGATGCGGGTAATAAGAGATGACGGACGTTAGCGGGTGTTGGGCAAAGGCAAGAGGCGCTGATGCACCTCACGCCATTGCAGCGAGCACAACCGGCTGCGTTGCCCGGCCAAGATACCCCGCCTCGTCGTAAAGATCGCTCGCGGTGATGCCGAGACCGCTGGCATTCCAGAACGGTTTTGAGTCCACACCCAGCCAAGGACCAGCGGGCGGGCGATGCAGATGGATGGTAATTTCCGGGTTCGGGAAAACCACTTTCTCCGCATCGACCCAGGCAGGGCGGGAAAGGCCTGTTGCCCAGTCAGCCAAAGACAGAACGCGGGTCAGCGGACCCATGCCTTCCACCACCGGGTTAAGATGCCGCATCCAGACGCGGCCGTCCTCTTCCCGGCGCATCTCGCAAGCATCCGCGAACCAGGGTTGATCCATTGACCGGCCGACATGGAAATCTGTCCCCGCAACCGGGGTCCGTTCCACAGGTTGTTCTTCCAGGAACGGCAATGACTCCGGCGTCAGAAACAGGGCACTCGCCACGGCGCAGGTCTTCCCGCCGGCAACGAGTTCCGACGAGAGCTGGAGCGAGCGGCGCCCCTGACGCAACGTGCGGACGGAGACCGCGACCGGTTCCATCGGTGTCGGGCGCAGCAGGGACAGGGACATCTGCAACCCCATCCCGCCGCCGCTTTCATGGGATGTCTTTTCCATCTCGGCGGCAAGCAGGCCGCCGACAACGCCACCATGCAACCCAGGGAAAGGTCCCTTGGCGAGTGGTCCCGGCACCCAGTGGGTGCCGTCGAATGTGCAAACGGGGGAAGCTGTCATATGTCAGCTTCCCCCGTTCACAAAAGATGTGTCCAGTGCCCGGAGGGAACGGGATCGTTCCCCTAATCCGGTGATCGACTTCTTACTCGGCCGCGACCGCCACGCCGGACGCGTGTGCACGCACCGCCGCATCGTAAGCGTCGACCAGTTTGCGGGTCATCTCACCCGGCGTGAACTTGTAGGTACCGATGGAGCCGACCGGGGTCACTTCCGCGGCCGTGCCGGTCAGGAAGCATTCGGTTGCCCGTGTCATCTCTTCCGGCCGGATGTGCCGCTCGACAATCTCGTAGCCGATGTCGATGGCGAGCTGCTTCACCGTGCGGCGGGTGATGCCGTCAAGGAAACAGTCGGGAGTCGGCGTGTGCAGACGGCCGTCATCCATCAGGAAGAAGATGTTGGCGCCGGTAGCCTCCGCGACATAGCCGCGATAATCCAGCATCAGCGCATCGTGGAAACCGCGCGCTTCAGCATCGTGCTTGGACATGGTCGCGATCATGTAGAGACCGGCAGCCTTGCTGTTCGTCGGCGCGGTGTCGGGAGCCGGACGGCGCCATTTGGCGATGTCCAGATTGATCCCCTTCATCTTCGCTTCCGGGTCGAAATAGGACGGCCATTCCCAGGCGGCGACGGCCAGATGAATGGTGTTCTGCTGGGCGGACACCCCCATCATCTCGCTGCCGCGCCAGGCAACCGGACGGACATAGCCGTCGACGATCCCCATGGAGTCGATCACAGCTTGCTTTGCGGCCTCGATGGCATCGACATCGTAGGGGATCTTGAAGCCCAGAATTCCGGCGGAACGGTGCAGCCGTTCGGTATGCTCGCGGGACTTGAAGATTTGTCCGCTATAAACCCGTTCGCCCTCGAACACCGAACTGGCATAATGCAGCCCGTGGCTAAGTACATGCAATTTGGCGTCACGCCAGTCCAACAAGGTACCGTCCATCCAGATGGCACCGTCGCGATCATCGAAAGGAAGCAGGCTCATGAGGTTTCATCCCAGCAAGCTCCAAAGCCTAACCCGTTCGAATTGTTCATGTTGACGGGCGCTTTGGTTAGATTGTTACCCAAACTTGGGCCAAGAGATAACATTCAAAAGGAATTAAGTCAACATGGTTGACGTAAAAAGCATGGCCAATCCGCTTTTCCTGCGGGAGGAGGAACTGAGGCAAGGCATAGAGATGCTGTTTTTTGCCTATCGGGACTTCACGGGTGAGCCGGATGCCATCCTTTCGGAAATCGATCTCGGGCGGGCCCATCACCGAGTCATTTACTTCGTCGGACGCAATCCCAGGATCACCGTCACCGACCTTCTGAAGATCCTGAAAATCACGAAACAGAGTCTCTCCCGGGTTCTCAGCCAACTCGTCAATGAAGGCTATATCGACCAGACAACCGATCAGGGAGACCGGCGCAAGAAGCTGCTGACCCTGACCGAGAAAGGCGTCGATCTGGAGCATCGTTTGACGGAAAACCAGCGCAAGCGGATCGCCCGCGCGTACAAGGCCGCCGGAGCGGAAGCGGTGCAGGGGTTCCGGGAGGTGCTGCGTGGCATCATCGATCCGGGCGATCAGGAGCGCTTCGAGATCGTCGCCCCGGCCATGCCACCTCAACGCCGCGGCAAGGGATGAACAGCCCGATGGATGGCGAGGACCAGGCCCATATTCTTGTCGTCGACGATGACAGCCGGCTACGCGATCTGCTGACCCGATTCCTGAGCGAAAACGGTTTTCGTGTAACCGCCGCAGGCGATGCTGCCGACGCCCGGCGCAAACTGGCGGCAATCGATTACGACCTGATCGTTCTGGACGTCATGATGCCCGGCGAAACCGGCTTCGAGCTGACCCGGTCAATGCGCCAGACCCGCGATCTGCCAATCCTGCTGCTTACTGCCATGGGCGAGTTGGAAGATCGCATCGAGGGACTGGAAACAGGGGCGGACGATTATCTGACCAAGCCGTTCGAGCCACGTGAACTCTTATTGCGCATCCGCACCATCCTGCGCCGCACCCGCATCGCCCCGGGGATGCCGGAAGCGCCCTCACGCGTCACCTTCGGTCCCTACGTCTACAACCGGACGGACGCCGAGCTGATCAAGGACGGCAGTGCGGTGCACCTAACCGAGTCGGAGGCTTTGCTGCTCGGGTGCTTTGCCCTGACACCAGGCCGCACACTGAGCCGGGAGGACCTGGTTGCCCGCAATGCCGTGAACGGCCACGAGCGTACCGTCGACGTACAGATCAACCGGCTGCGCCGGAAGATCGAGAAAGATCCAAAATTCCCCCGCTTCCTGCAGACCGTGCGCGGCAAGGGGTATGTGCTGAAAGCCAACACGGTCGACAGCTAAGCTTCTCTCCGACGCGTCCAGCTATCCGTCCGGGCCAATTTATTTTACCATCTTCCCAGATTTACCGGGCGTGAGCGCCAGCAAAAAGAACGGCATCCGATCAATGGCAACTCTTGCCGAGAACACCCCCCGGACCAAGCGCCGGTCCTGGCTGAAGCGCCGCATGCCAAAGACCCTTTTCGGACGGGCTTTGGTGATTTTCCTGACGCCGCTGATCCTGATGCAGGCGATCTCGACCTATGTTTTCTATGACCGGCACTGGGACACGATGGTGCGCCGGCTTGCGACCTCGCTTGCCGGAGACATCGCCCTGATCGTCACGGAAGTCGAGACGGATTCAAGTCCGGCCGCGCTGGCCCGGATAGACCGGCTTTCCCGTAACCACCTCGGACTGGTTATCACCTACCGGTCCGGCGCCATCCTGGAAAACCGCGGGACTGCAACCCTTTTCGACCCCACCTTGCAGCAGATGCGGCGTTCGATGACGGAGCAGGTACGCCGCCCCTACATGATCGATACCGAAGCGGGCGACCGGCAGATCGCCATCACGGTGCAGCTTTCGGACGGCGTGCTCGAAGTGCTCGCACACGAGAAGCGCCTCTACACCTCAACCACCTATATCTTCGTCATGTGGATGCTGGGCAGTGCGCTGATCCTGTTCGCTATTGCGCTGATTTTCATGCGCAACCAGATCCGGCCGATCCGAAGACTCGCTATAGCCGCCCGCGCCTTCGGGCTTGGCCGCGAGGTTACCAACTTCAAGCCGGAAGGCGCCCATGAAGTCCGGCAGGCCGCGGAAGCCTTTCAGCAGATGCGGGCCCGGATCCGGCGCCAGATCAAACAACGCACAGACATGCTGAGCGGCGTCTCGCATGATCTGCGCACGCCACTCACCCGGATGAAGCTGCAACTGGCCATGCTGGGCGAGGACAAGGCCGTGCAGGAACTCCAGGCCGACGTGCAGGACATGGAGCGGATGGTCGAAGGCTATCTCGCCTTTGCCCGCGGCGAGGGAACAGAGGCCGCCGTCACGACGGATATCAAGGCTCTGGTTACCGATTTCGCCATCGGTGAGCGGCGCGGCGGCATTCCACTCGAGCTTGAGATTATCGGCCAGCCTGTGCCGCCGTTGGAAATGAAACCGCAATCGATGAAACGAGCGCTGACCAATCTGGTGTCAAATGCAAGACGGCACGCGAAAACGGTACGCATCACGCTCGACGGATCCGAGGACGCGTATGAGATTTTTGTCGATGACGACGGACCGGGTATCCCTGAGGCTGAACGCGGCCGTGTCTTCAAACCCTTCTATCGTGGCGACCCGTCCCGCAACCCGGAAACGGGCGGAACAGGCCTAGGGCTGACCATCGCCCGCGATATCGTGCACAGCCACGGCGGCGAAATAGGCTTGGAAGACTCACCCCTCGGCGGCCTGCGTGTCCGGATCAGAATGCCGGTTTAGTATAGCCGCCCACCGTTCGGGGCATCGAGTGTCGGGCTGATCAGCACAACTTCTCCATCCTCATCCGGGAAGCCGACAACCAGGCACTCGCTCATGAACTTGCCGATCTGTTTCGGCGGGAAATTCACGACGGCAACCACCTGTTTGCCCTTCATCTCTTCTGGCGTGTAGTGCTTGGTGATCTGCGCTGACGTCTTCCGCTCGCCAATCTCCGGTCCGAAATCGATCCAGAGTTTGATCGCCGGCTTGCGCGCCTCGGGATATGGCTCCGCATCGGTCACTGTGCCGACGCGGATCTCGACTTTCTGAAAGTCGGAAAATTCGATGGTCATGAGCAGCTCCCTTATCCGGGAGCGGACCTTATGCGCTCTTCCATTTGTCGTGAAGAAGTTTCCCCCCGTGCAAAAACAAAAAGCCGCTGGAACCAATGGCTCCAACGGCTCTTCGCACTCTCTCGGGGAAAGCTTATTTCTTGCCGGTCAGGGACTGGACTTCTTCGAGGCTTTCGTTGATCCGCTTGTTGATCACTTCGAAGGCTTCCTGATTCGATTTCGCGAGCATCTCGGAGATTTCACGAAGGTTCGTAACAGTGCGCTCAATCGTGGTCTTCACGGTCTCGGTCTGCTTCGCGATCCGGTCTTCCGGTGCACCCTGCGTCATCAAATCACCGAGGGTTTTCTGGGACTCCTCGACAGCCTGCTGGAAGAGCTCGGCCTGACGCTTGCCAATGGCCTGAAGACCTTCCACAGCCAACTGGTTGGCGTTGGTGATGGCTTCGATATTCTTCTGCTGCGCGTTCATCAGCGCGTCTGCATCGATGCCGGGCATCTTGAAGTCCATCATCATCTTCTGGAAATCAAGATTGAGAAAGGGGTTTTCTTGCTTAGCCATTGAACGTCTCCACATTTTTGACCCCGTATTACGCGTGTCACTATGACCGGGATACGGTGGTTATTTTTCGCGTCGCAGCGTTATATTGCACTGCGTCATCCGCCTTGATATCGGTGTATCCCGGGTAAATGTCAAGAAATATGTTGCACCGCAACAAAATTCTCATCTACCCGAAAAACCGCTTTCCTGAAATGGCTTTTTTCGCTTCATGGGGGTGGACGCAACAATCTCGTCAAGCTGTCTCAGCCGCTTGTCGAGCGCGGCCATGGTCGGGCCAAGATCCTCGCTCTCATCGTTTAGCCACACCTGCATGACTGAAATATAGAGTGCGCCCAGAACCTTACGGCGCAGACAACCGAGCGGCCCGCGATCTCCGAGGCCGGTCTGCCGAAGCACCATGCCCATCGCCGGAGAAAGGCGGGTCAAGCCGGCAAGCGTCATACAGGGGTCCAATCGCGCCGCGGCAAGGATCGCCACATAACCGTCCCGATGCTCCTGCAACAGCTCGAACCGGGTCATGATTGCGTCAAAAAGCCGCTCCGGAACCGGCAGGGATGGATCGCGTGCGTCTTCATCAACCGTCGCGTCGGCGAGCCGTTCGAAACGGTCCGCCAAGGCATTCAGTATCGCACGTTTGCCAGGATAAAGACTGATGACTTCGGGCGCGGAGATCCCGGCCTTCTCGGCCACCATCTCAATGGTCAGGTCGCGCCAGCCCTGTTCGCCCGCGACTTTGAGAACCGTATCAAGGATCTTGTCGCTATTCACCGGTTCCATGGCTCGCTCCTGTTGACGTCCCTTTCACATATGCCCCGGTCGGGCATCAAAACAACCGCGGAACCCAGTCACCCCTGATACTCGTCCAGCACCACCGCTGCCGTCGCGGTCGAGACATGCTCAATTGCCGAGATCCGGTCGACCAGCGCTGACAACGCCTGTGTATCGGTAACCCTCACAAGGATCACCGCATCCGTCGGCCCCGCCACGGAAAACAGTCTCTCGACTTCCGGCAAAGCCTGAAGGTGCGCCAGGACGGGCGCACAAGGCCGCTCCGAAATCGTTATGGAAACGAGCGCGGCGACAGGTGGCAGATCGTCCGCCACCGAGACAACCGCCGTATAGCCGAGGATGACGCCCGCCTTTTCCAGGCGCCGGATACGATCCTGCACCGCCGTTCTCGACAGGCCGAGTGTGCGGCCCAGGTCAGATGCGCTGGTGCGGCCATGCTCCTTCAGCAGAGCCAGCAAACGCCGGTTCGTCGGATCCAGCTTTCCGTCATTTCGCATGACACCCTCCCTAATTCACGCCCTTTCGCAAGGCAGATACGTCAGCCCGCAAATTGCCAGCCCTGTCGTTTCCTGCGACCAAGGAACGATCCTGAAACCGTGATGATGGCCCCCGCAATGAAGCACTACAACGCCGCAGACTTCCGCCCCTCAAAGGCCTGGCAAGCGGTGGATATCGAGGTTATCTCGAATGCCAGCGTACGGCTGCACTGGACTGACAAGGCCTACAAATGGCACGTGAACGATGGCCCGGAAGTTTTCGTCGTGCTCGACGGCGAAGTCGACATGAAATACCTGGATGGAACTGAAATACGGTCCATCCGCCTGACACCGGGGGACATCTTCCACGCCGAGGACGGAGATTCGCATGTCGCCGAGCCGATCGGCGAAGCCAGAATCCTCGTTATTGAACAGGAAGGCAGCGTGTAGCTAGCCGGCTAGTTCCCGGGAACGGTCCGCCGCCGCTTTCAGCGCTTTCTCGAAGACTGGACCGATACCGTCATCGGCCATCAGGACCTTGAGGGCTTCCGCCGTCGTCCCGCCCGGGCTGGTGACATTCTGCCTGAGCTGCGCCGCCGGCTCGGAGGATTGCCGGGCAAGCTCACCCGCCCCGGAAACGGTTGCCGCAGCCAGCCGCATAGCGAGATCGGCGGGAAGGCCAAGCTTCTCGCCGGCGGCAGCCATAACCTCGATCACCAGGAACACATATGCGGGACCACTGCCCGAAACGGCCGTGACCGCGTCGAGCATGCCTTCTTCAGGGACCTCAAGCGCTTCGCCGACAGCGGACAGCAGGTCGCCCGCCAGGTTCATCTGCGCCTGGCTTGCCGCCTTGTTGCCGACATAGGCGGTAATCCCGCGTCCGACTGCGGCCGGTGTATTCGGCATGGAGCGGATGATCGCGGCGTCGGAGCCAAGCAGGCTTTCGAAATACCGGATGGTCTTGCCGGCGGCGATGGAGAGAAAGGCAGTTTCCGGGCCTGCGTAGCGGGCAAGCGGTGCCGCTGCGTCCATCATCTGTGGCTTGAGCGCCAGCATGATCATGCCCGGATGGAAATCTTCCGGGACGTCCGCAATATCCCGGACAATCGTCACACCGTCGATGCCTTCGAATTGGGCCGTCGCGGCCTCTGAATGTTCGATGACGCATATGCCATGAGCGGCGTAGCCTTTTTCAAGCCAGCCTTGAAGAAGGGCGCCGCCCATTTTGCCGCATCCGAGCAGCAGGAGAGATTTGTTCATTGCAATCTCAAGCTTCTCCGACGACATCCAGCAGCGAGGCCTGCATGGCCTCTTCCGCCGACTTGCCACCCCAGATGACGAATTGGAACGCGGGGAAAAAGCGCTCGCATTCGGTCAGGGCAACATCGACCAGATCCTCAAGCTGCTCGACGCTCGCAGATTGCGCGCCACGCAGCAGACACGTCTGCCGGAACATCGGCGTCCCGTCCTCAGTGGAGAGGTCGAAATGTCCGAGCCAGAGTTTCTCGTTGATCATTGCAAGCAGGGAATGGACCTCGCGCCGTTTCTCGACCGGAACCCGGCTTTCAAAAATGCACGAGAAGTGAAGTGCTCCCATATCCTCCTGCCAGAGGAAAAAGAGCCGGTAGTCAGCCCAGCGGCCTTGGATTTCGACGGCAAGCTCATCGGTGCTCGCACGCTCGTGAGCCCAATCATTGGCTCCGACAATTTCCTCCATCAGGTCTAACGGATTACGGGGAACTTCAACCGTTTCGACGTAAGTCAGAGACATACTATCAAACCCCCTCTGAGAGGTGCGCTGTCCGGCGCTCCGGGACGATCGTAGACAGGGAAGCTCGGTCCGTCAGACCGCGATTAACAGCCCGACTAGATCTAGCGTGGTACCAATCGCCAAGTACCACGAGGAGTAGCCTCTCAAATGCGAAACCCGCGATCAACCTATATTTCGTGGGTCGCGTCCGAAATATTGGTACATTTAGTTTTCTTTAGAAAACAGCGGCTTATTTGTTCTTTGCCGTATCCGTCGATGCAGATTTGGCGGAAGCCGTTGTTTTTGCCTGCTTTGGCGCCCGGCGCGTTGTCTTCGCCTTGGCCTCCTTGAGGCTTGCGAGCTCCTTTTCGAGCATCGCGACCCGTTGCGCAAGCGCTTCCTGCTCGGAGCGTGCCTTGCTCGCCTGCTCGCGCACGGCCGCGAACTCTTCGTAGGTCACGAGGTCATGTTCGCCGAGATAACGCTCGAACTGCTGCCGAATCATCTGTTCCATCTCTTCGCGAACACCGGCGGCGGCGGACATAGCGCCATTCGCCATCTTGGCGATGTCGTCGAAAAACCTGTTATTCGTCTGCATCGGCGGCTCCTCCTATCTGGCCACGGCTGCCGCATAATCGGCAGAAGTACGCGGCACAAGCAGCGTCCGTCCCCAGACCTACTACTTTCGAGCTTGCGAAAGCAATCCGCGTCGGGCGAGAAACAACCATATAGAGCCAAGAAGCGCGACCGGCAGATCGTGGGTCTGTTTGTCGCAGCAGCGGAGGAACGAGCATGATTGTCGTTACAGGCGGGGCCGGATTTATCGGATCGAACCTGGTTGCCGCACTCAGCGAACGCGAAGACCTAGCCCGGGACATTGTGGTCTGCGACGTCCTCGGCTCGGGCGAGAAGTGGCGCAACATCGCAAAGCGCGAGCTTGCCGACATCATCCCGCCCGAGGACCTGTTCAGCTTTCTCGACTCGCACAAGGACATGGTCGAGACCGTGTTTCATCTTGGCGCCAGCTCCTCAACCACCGAACGCGATGCCGATTTCATCGTGAAGCAGAACTTCCGCACCTCCGTCGATCTGTGGAAATGGTGCGCCGAGAATGACGCGAGGCTGATCTACGCCTCGTCCGCTGCGACCTATGGCGATGGCAGCGAGGGGTTTGAGGATGATGCCAGCATCGACGGCCTCGCCGGTCTGCAGCCGCTCAATCCCTATGGCTGGAGCAAGCATCTGTTCGACCGCCGGATCGCCCGGCTGGTTGCCGAGGGGCGTAAGACTCCGAAACAATGGGCCGGCCTCAAATTCTTCAATGTCTACGGCCCCAACGAATCCCATAAGGGCAACCAACAGAGTGTGGTGGCGCAGATCTACCCGCGCGCCGCAGCCAACCTGCCGGCCACTCTTTTCCGCTCACACAACCCGGATTACGAGGATGGCGGCCAGCTTCGCGATTTCGTCTGGGTCGGCGATTGTGTGGACGTGATGATCTGGCTGCACGACACGCCGGATGTCTCCGGCCTGTTCAATCTCGGCACCGGCCAGGCCCGCTCCTTCGGCGATCTCGCCCGCGCGGTCTATGTCGCGCTTGAGAAGGACCCGCGAATCGATTTCGTCGATACGCCGGTGGAGATCAGGGACCGCTACCAGTACTTCACCGAAGCACGTATGGAAAAGCTTCGGGACGCCGGGTATCCGGGCCAGTTCACCCCGCTTGAAGAAGGTGTACGGCGTTACGTCCAGGACTATCTCGACACCGAAGATCCTTATCGCTGAGCGCGGGAGCGACACTGATGGAGCAGGCTGGCCTGCCTTTCCCGAATATCGATCCGGTGATCTTCTCCATCGGGCCGTTCGCCGTCCGCTGGTATGCGCTGGCCTATATTGCCGGCCTGATGCTCGGCTGGCGCTATTGCGTCCATCTGTGCCGCCGCGCCCCGCGTTTCATGGACCCATCCTCGCTGGATGACCTGCTGGTCTATGCCACGCTTGGCGTGGTGCTCGGTGGCCGTCTCGGCTACGTGCTGTTCTACAATCTCCCCTACTACCTCGAAAATCCGGCGCAGATCCTGATGGTCTGGCAAGGCGGCATGGCTTTCCATGGCGGTATGCTCGGCACGCTCGTCGGGTTGTTTCTGTTCGCCCGGAGGCGCGGCATCAATCCGCTCCTGGTTGGCGACATCGTGGCTGCGGCGGCACCGATCGGCCTGTTCTTCGGCCGCATCGCGAACTTCATCAACGGCGAACTCTATGGCCGCGCCACCGATGTGCCCTGGTCGATGGTCTTTCCGAATGGCGGCCCGATGCCTAGACATCCGAGCCAGCTTTATGAAGCCGCACTGGAAGGCCTGCTTCTGTTCACTGTTGTCGTGCTGCTGATCGCCCGCACCGATATCAGACGCTATCCGGGCGCCATCGGCGGCCTGTTCTTTGCCGGATACGGCATCGCCCGCTTCACCGTCGAATTCTTTCGGGAACCCGATGCGCAACTCGGCTTCCTGTTCGCCGGCGCGACAATGGGACAGCTTCTTTCAATACCGATGATCCTGGTCGGGAGCGCGGTCATGATCTGGGCCCTCCGCCGCCCGTCACTCTCTGATAACGCATGACGGCAAGCCCGCTTTCCACACACCTGAAGGCCTTGATCGAGGCAGACGGCCCGCTCACCGTCGCGCGCTACATGCAGGAAGCCCTGCTGCACCCCGAACATGGCTATTACACAACGCGCGAGCCGTTCGGGGTCGCGGGCGACTTCATTACCGCGCCGGAAATCAGCCAGGTTTTCGGTGAGCTGATCGGCCTCTGGTGCGCCGCCGTCTGGCAGCAGACCGGCAGCCCGTCCAAAATCGCGCTGGTCGAATTCGGCCCCGGCCGCGGCACATTGTTGGCCGACGCCCTTCGCGCTGCCCGCATCGTGCCGGGCTTCTGCGATGCCATTGAGGTTCATCTCGTCGAAGCCAGTCCGAGGCTTCGCGCGCTCCAGCGCGAGACGCTGTCCGGTATCGAAGTCAGCTGGCATGACACAGCGGAAACGCTCCCGAGCCATCCGTCTCTGACCCTCGGCAATGAATTCTTCGATGCCCTGCCGATCCGGCAACTGATCCACCGTGATGGTATGTGGCGGGAGCGATGCATCGCCTGGGACAATGAAAGCGACGCCCTAGGCTGGTCGGATATGCCTGCACCAGTGGAACTGATTCGGCTGGTACCTTCCGCCCTGGCACCGGTCGAGGGCGACATATTCGAGATATGCAAAGACGGCCGCACGGTCGCGGAGCAGATCGCCCGGCATATTGCCCTTTGTGGCGGCGCCGGACTGTTCCTCGATTACGGTCACGGCAAAAGCGCCTTTGGCGATACTTTTCAGGCATTGCGCGGCCACCAGTATGCGGACGTGCTGAACCAGCCGGGGACTGCGGACCTGACCGCCCATGTCGACTTCAATGCACTTCTCGATAGCGCCGCATCCGGCGGGTGCACCTGCTTCGGCACCGTGACACAAGGACAATTCCTCACCGCGCTTGGCATAGAGGCCCGGGTCGAGGCCCTTGTCAGAAAAGCCTCCCCTGCCAAGGCGGCGACAATCCGTAGCGGCGCGCGGCGCTTGATTGAACCCACCGAAATGGGCACGCTGTTCAAGGCAGTGGCAATCGCCGCACCGGGAGTGGGTGCACTTCCCGGTTTCGGCCCGCCGCGAGGCCTGTCGGTGCGTGAAACGGGAGCCTTTTCAGGGTGATCCAACTTGACGAGATGAACACGGACAAAATCCGTCACGCTTTCTATACAAGGCGTGGCGGGGTCAGCCAGGGGATCTATCGCTCGCTCAATTGCGGGCTGGGTTCCGGAGACACGCGAAAAGCCGTCGTCGCCAACCGGGCACGGACCATGGCCGCACTCGATTGCGATGCGGAGTCCCTTTTCACCTGCAACCAGATCCATTCCGCAATCGTCCATGTCATCGACAGCAACGAGCGGCCGGAAGAGCCTCCACGCGCCGACGGCATGGTAACCACGCTCAAGAATGTCGCCCTCGGCGTTCTGACAGCGGATTGCACGCCTGTTCTGTTTTCCGACCCGGGAGACGGCATCATCGGCGCCTGCCACGCAGGCTGGCGCGGCGCCCTGAACGGCGTCATGGAAGCGACGGTCGACGCGATGATCGAACTCGGTGCACGTGCGGACAACATCCAGGCGGCCGTCGGCCCATGCATCGGCCAGACATCCTACGAGGTCGGCCCGGAATTTCCGCAGCCCTTCCTTGAGCAGGACAAGAACAATGCCGCCTTCTTCAGCGCCAGCGAGCGCGAGGGGCACTTCCAGTTCGACCTCTCGAACTACTGCACTTCGCGCCTGTCCTTACTCGGGCTGGGCGAGATCTACCGGCTGGATTGCGATACCTGCAAGGACGAGCCGAACTTCTTCAGTTACCGGCGTTCCCGCCTGCGTAACGAACCGGATTACGGACGGCAACTCTCAACCATCGTCATATCGGAGTAGCTTGTGCTGCATTTCGCCGAACAGGAGCTCGCGGAGCGCCGCACGCGCGCCATTGAGCTGATGCAGCAGCGCGGCCTCGACGGCCTGCTGATGTTCCGTCAGGAGAGCATGTTCTACCTGACCGGATATGACACGTTCGGCTTCTGCTTCTTCCAGTGCCTTTATCTCGGCGCGGACGGACGGCTGGCGCTGATGACCCGGGCACCGGATCTCCGGCAGGCGCAGAACACCAGCATGATCAAGGATATCCGCGTCTGGGTGGACCGGGACGGCGCGACGCCGGCGAGCGAGCTGAAAGCGATGCTGAGCGACATCGGCTGCGCCGGAAAGACGTTCGGCATCGAATACGAAGCCTATGGCCTGACCGCACGGAACGGCATGGCAATCAACGCAGAACTCGACGGCTTCTGCAAACTGACCGACTGCTCCGAGCTGGTCTCAGAGTTGCGTGTGGTGAAGTCGCCGACGGAACTCGCTTATGTCCGCCGCGCCGCCGCATTGGCGGACGATGCCCTCGTCGCCGGACAGGAGCTGACCGCACCCGGTGCCTTCGAGGGAGACATACTCGCGGCCATGCAAGGAGCCGTCTTCAAGGGCGGTGGCGATTACCCCGGCAACGAGTTCATTATCGGCTCCGGCTCCGATGCCCTGCTCTGCCGCTACTTTACCGGCCGCCGCACGCTGGACGCCGAGGATCAACTGACATTGGAGTTTGCCGGGGCATACCGGCACTACCATGCCTGCATGATGCGCACGCTCCCGATCGGAAAGCCGAAGCCCGAGCATGACGACATGCACAGCGCCTGCGTGGAAGCACTGGAGGCCTGTCGGGAGGCACTACGCCCCGGCAATATCGTAGGCT
Source organism: Nisaea sp. (assembly GCF_034670185.1). NCBI lineage: Bacteria > Pseudomonadati > Pseudomonadota > Alphaproteobacteria > Rhodospirillales > Thalassobaculaceae > Nisaea > Nisaea sp. The sequence goes on along the minus strand of NZ_JAXMNY010000003.1, from coordinate 229,778 downwards.
CGGTGTTCGACGCGCATGCCGGTGTCATGGACCGACGCGGTTACAGCCATGCCCGGATGAATGCGTGCGGCTATTCTCTGGGGGCGGTCTTCGCGCCGATCTGGATGGATTATCCGATGTTCTATCATGGCAACCCGGTTGAAATCCGCCCCGGCATGGTGTTCTTCACACACATGATCCTGATGGACAGCGACAAGGATCTCGCAATGACTCTCGGTGAAACTTTCATTGTCACGGAAGATGGAAACGAGCGTTTGTCGAAGCTTCCGCTCGACCTTGTCCGCAAGTAGCACCCCGGGAAAGAAGTCGACGGATGCCTCACCTCCAGATCCTGTTCACCGCCGCTATCATCGGGCTGCTTGTCAGCTGCGTCCTGGTGATTTAAGCCCCCGATCATGAAAGAAAGCCTCCCGTGCCGGGACTTTTCCGCGCGCCTACTCATTCTGCCGGTACTGCTGGCACTGTTCCTGACCGGCTGCGGAGAAATACCCCGCCCGTTCAGCCGGCAGCCTCACGAGAAGCCTGCCATCGAATTTTTTCTCGCCCCCGAAGCCGCCGGCATTTACGTCGAGCCGATTGAGGGACCTGTGGACTGGGTCGGAGAAGCCATGGCAGCGGCGATCTCGAAATCGCTCGTCGAGCATAGTGTCATCGCGAGCGTCAGTGCCCGGAACAAGCGCAGTTATGTCCTGAAGGGTCAGGGCTATCAGCAACTCCATGTCGGCCAGCCGGCCGAACTTGTCCTTGATTGGGAGCTGAGTGATCCATCCGGCAAGGTCATCGGAGAGAAACGCGTCTCGTCGACCCCGCCCTCCGCGTTCTGGGAGGCGCCCATCGCCGCTCATTTCCGGGAAATCTCCAACCAGAACGCGCCAGGCATCGCAGCCTGGCTGCTCCCGCAGCTGGAAACCGTCGCCGCGGCCGATCTTCCCGGGCTCTATGTCGATTTGATAGAAGGCAAGGCCGGCAGCGGGAACGCCATCCTGCGCCAGGCCCTGTTACGCAAACTTCGCGCCCGCGGCGTATCCATAGAGAACAGCGTAGCGACTGCGGAAAGCGCCCTCTCGCTAAAGGGCAAGATCGAGATCAAGCCAATCAATGCGGATACGGACATCGTCGCTATATCCTGGCGCCTTATCGATCCCGCCGGCAGAGAAATTGGCGTGATAGACCAGCAGAACGCGGTACCTTCCGGCAGCATGGATGACAATTGGGTCGCCGACTCCCCGGTTATTGCTGACGGCGCCCTGCAGGGCCTGTTGCCGCTGCTGCGGGCGTATGAGCGCCAAAGAATAGGCGAGAAACCTGTCACAAAGCGGCAATAACCCTTGCGCGCTTTCAACACGCGCTGATATGTTCCGCCCGCTTCTACTGATGCTGGTTTCCTCGAGATCAGGCACAGCAAGATAGGGATTTCACCGCTCCTTTCCCAACCGAGATCACAGGGCACGAATGTCAGACGTTCGTATGAAGATCCTGGCCTGTAACAGTAACAGGCCTTTGGCGGAAACAATTGCCGCCTACCTCAACATGCCATTGGCGAAAGCCGACATCCGCCGGTTCTCGGACATGGAAGTGTTCGTCGAGATCCAGGAGAACGTGCGCGGGGAAGACGTCTTCGTCATCCAGCCGACCTCCTATCCGGCGAATGACAATCTAATGGAACTGCTGGTCACGCTCGACGCGTTGAAACGCAGCTCGGCCCGGCGCATAACGGCTGTCATCCCTTATTACGGCTATGCCCGTCAGGATCGAAAGTCGGGTTCCCGGACACCGATTTCCGCCAAACTGGTCGCCAACCTGATCACTTCCGCAGGCGCCGACCGAGTGCTGACCATGGATCTCCATGCGGGGCAGATACAGGGTTTCTTCGATATCCCGACAGATAACCTGTTCGCAGCACCCGTGTTCCACAAGGACATCACGGAGCGCTACGGCGATGAGGAAATCACCATCGTCTCGCCCGATGTCGGCGGTGTCGTGCGCGCCCGTGCGCTGGCCAAGCCGCTGAACGCCGATCTGGCGATCATCGACAAGCGCCGCGAACGTGCCGGTGTGTCCGAGGTTATGAACATCATCGGTGACGTAAAGGACCGGCGCTGCATCCTGGTTGACGATATCGTCGACAGTGGCGGCACTCTCTGCAACGCGGCCGAAGCTCTGATGGCCTCCGGCGCGGTGTCCGTCGATGCCTATATCACGCACGGCGTTCTCTCCGGTGGCGCGGTCGCCCGCATCACCTCCTCGCCGCTGCAGTCCCTGGTCACAACCGACAGCATCCAGACCACGGAAGCCGTCCGGGTAGCCCGGAATATCCGGCAGATTTCGGTCGCGCCGCTGCTCGGGGAGTCGATCCGGCGGATCAGCGAAGAGCGCTCGGTTTCCAGCCTCTTCAACTTCTAGACCTGTCGCGCCGGACCGGTATCCCGGTCCGGGCCGCTTTGCGCTAGCTTTTTCCGGTGAAAGCCACTAAAACGCCCCGCTCATCCGTTCCGCCTTGCGGGCTGGCACCCCTGGAGGTCAGCCGCACGCGGAACATCTTTATTGGAGAATAAAATGTCTGATGTGATCGCACTGAGCGCCCAGACGCGTGACCGGGTCGGTAAGGGGTCCGCCCGTGCCGCCCGTCGCGCGGGGCTCATCCCGGCCGTAATCTACGGCGACAAGAAAGACCCGGTTTCCGTAACCCTGAATGAACGCGCGCTGACGAAGCTGCTTCATCAGACCGGTTTCTTTTCGACCCTGATCGACCTTGAAGTCGACGGCAAGAAGCACAGCGTGCTCGCCCGTGACGTCCAGCTGCACCCGGTCACCGATCGTCCGGAGCATGTTGATTTCCTTCGGGTCAGCGCCAGCTCGACGATTACCGTCGAAGTGCCGGTTGAGTTCATCAATGAAGAAGAGTGCCCGGGCCTCAAGGCCGGTGGTGTTCTGAACATTGTTCGGCATGAAGTCGAAGTCAGCTGCCGTCCGGACCAGATGCCGTCTTCACTGACGCTTGATCTGTCCGGCTGGAATGTCGGCGACAGCATCCACATCAGCGCGATCGAACTTCCGGAAGGTGTCACCCCGACGATCACCGATCGGGACTTCACCGTGGCAACCATCGCCGCACCGTCCGCGATGAAGAGTGAAGCCAGCGAATCCGAAGACGAGGACGAAGATACGGCTGAAGAAGCCGAAACCGAGTCCGAAGACTAATCGGCCACGCCGTGCCCGCCTCCTCGAGAGGCGGCCCGGCGGGAGGGGACCGAGCGATGTTTTTGTTCGTTGGCCTTGGAAATCCCGGGGCGAAATACGAGCTGACGCGCCATAATATAGGCTTTCTCGTCGCTGACGAAATTGCCTCAAGCTATGGCTTCGGTCCTTTCCGATCACGCTTTCAGGCCCTCACCGCCGACGGAACCGTCGGCGGTGAGAAGGTCCTGCTGATGAAACCGACCACCTTCATGAACGATTCCGGCCGCGCGGTCAGCGAAGCGGTCCGGTTCTTCAAGATTCCTCTCGAAAACATCATCGTCTTCTATGACGAGATCGACCTTGAACCCGGCAAGCTGCGCGTGAAGCGCGGCGGCGGTTCCGGCGGGCATAACGGTATTCGCAGCCTCGACGCCCATGTCGGCAAGGAATACTGGCGGGTCCGGCTCGGCGTCGGCCATCCGGGTGATAAGAACCGGGTGAAGGACTATGTGCTGCAGGATTTCGCCAAGGCGGAGCGCACCGGGTGGCTTTCGAAACTCGTGCCCGCCGTCGCCGACGAAGCGGACCTTCTGGTCCGTGGTGACGAAAGCGGTTTCATGAGCCGGGTCAGTCAGGCCGTGTTCCCGCAACGCCCGAAGCCGCCAAAACCGCCGAAACAAAACAACAAGCCGGACCCAGCCAAGGCTGACGGCGCCAGCGATAACAGTCAGGAAAATTAAGTCATGGGCTTCAAGTGCGGCATCGTTGGCCTGCCGAATGTCGGCAAATCCACCCTCTTCAACGCGCTGACCGAAACGGCAGCAGCGGAAGCGGCGAACTATCCATTCTGCACCATCGAGCCGAATACCGGCCGGGTGGCCGTGCCGGACCCGCGGCTCGACAAGCTGGCCGAACTCGCCAGCTCGAAAACCATCCTGCCGACGCAGCTTGAATTCGTCGATATTGCCGGTCTGGTGCGCGGCGCCAGCAAGGGTGAAGGCCTCGGCAACCAGTTCCTCGCCAACATCCGCGAAGTCGACGCCATCGTGCATGTGCTGCGCTGCTTCGCCTCCGACGACATCACCCATGTCGAAGGATCTGTCGACCCGCTACGCGATGCGGAGACCATTGAGACCGAGCTGATGCTGTGCGACCTCGACAGCCTGGAGCGCCGGATCTCCCCGCTGGAGAAGAAAGCCAAGTCCGGCGACAAGGATGCAAAGATCCAGGTCGCCATCATGACCAGGCTTCTGGAAGCCCTGCGTGACGGCAAACCGGGCCGCTCCATCGATGACTGGAGCCCGGAAGAACAGAAGATCGTCGCCACCCTGCAACTGCTGACCACCAAGCCGGTGCTTTATGTCTGCAATGTCGACGAGGAAAGCTCGGCCGAGGGTAACGAGTATTCCGCCAAGGTGTTCGAGATGGCGAAAGCCGAGGGCGCCGTCGCCGTTGTGATCTCAGCCGCGATCGAGTCGGAGATTGCCCAACTCGGCACCGCAGAAGAGAAAGCCGAATTCCTCGAAACCCTCGACCTCGAGGAGACCGGGCTTGCCCGTGTCATCCGCGCCGGCTACAGCCTGCTCGACCTGCTGACCTTCTTTACGGTCGGCCCGAAGGAGGCCCGCGCATGGACCGTCGGCCGGGGCGCCAAAGCCCCGAACGCGGCAGGCGTGATCCATACCGATTTCGAGCGCGGCTTCATCCGGGCGGAAACCATCTCCTATGACGATTTCGTTGCCTGCGGCGGCGAGAGCGGCGCCAAGGAAGCCGGCAAGATGCGGGTCGAAGGCTCGGAATATCTGGTGAAGGACGGCGACGTCTTCCACTTCCGCTTCAACGTCTGACCACTACGGACTTCACTCGGCATTGGCGGCGGGTATCAGCTTCCGCCGAGCCAGTGCAAGAAACAGCAGCCCGGTTGCGAACATGATCAGGCTGTATGTTGCCGCTGGAATGACGTAGGCGCCGCCGCCAAAGATCAGCACGCCCACCGCGATGGCGAGGGTGCCGTTCTGAAGACCGCATTCGATACAGATCGAAATACGCTGCTCCGGCCCGCTCCCAAGCGACAGTGCTCCGAGGAAGGCGAGCACCATCATGACGATGTTCAGTGCAAGCGTGACCAGTCCGGCTTCGGCAAAATACGCCACCACGTTATCCCGCTCCTGAAGAATTGCGCCCGCGAGGACGAGCACGAAGAACAGAGTCGAGAGTTTGGTGGCGTAGGGAACGCAACGGTCCGTCAAATCGGACACAAAGTGACGCACTGCCATGCCGAGCAGGACCGGCACGGTGACGATCAGGAAAATGCTGATTGCGGTTTTGCCGATTGAGACTTCCCCGGCGAGTGCCTCACCGACAATCTGTTGATAGGCCATGCCCAGAACCAGCGGGATGGTCACCACGCTGAGCAAACTGGCGACGGCAGTCAGCGACACCGAAAGCGCGACGTCTCCTCTCGCCAGCGAGGTCAGGAAATTCGATGTCACACCGCCCGGCGCCACGGCGATCAACATCACTCCCATGGCAATTTCGGGGGCCAAAGGCCAACTGGAAACCAGCAAAAAACCAACGAGCGGCAGGAGCAGCATCTGGAAGACCAATCCAGTCACCATGTCCCGCGGCTGCGTCAGCAAGCGGCCGAAATCGGAAATCCGAAGCCCCAGCCCCAAGGTGAACATCATGAATGCCAGGACCAAGGGCAGGACGATGTCAGTGACGATCCCCATTTCGAACCTCGTTATTCAATTTTGACCGCACCTCGGCGCGCCGAGAATTTCCCCAATATCACAAAGGGTTCGTGAAGGCTTCAAAAGGATGATAACCGCCGGGATCAAGCGTCCTCTCAGAGTACTCCATGCACAATGACGGCAATCCCTTCATTCGGCTCCGGCGTCTCGAAATATCGGGAGATCAGGTCAAAATCCGCATCGCTCGGCGCGAAAGCATGTGTCCCGCTCGCATTGCGCTTGCGGAGACGCTCTCGGCACCGCGCATCGGGCAGGTCGAGATAATGCAGGATCGGCAGGACCTCCGCCTCTTCGGCCACGCCCCGCATCCAGGCCCGCAGCCCCCGTGTGTTGGCCGGAAAATCCAGCGCCACCGACGTGCCTTCACGCAGTAGAGAGACCAGGTGCGGCTCCATGACCGCCCGCAGCCTGGCCGAATAGCGGACATAATCGTCGAAGCTCTGCAGCTCTGGCCCATAGAGTGTGCTCATCCAGTCGTCCTCGCTGATCAGCAGGGAGTCGGACTGACCAGAAAGGCGTTTGGCGAAAGTCGATTTACCGGCGGCAATCTTGCCGCAGAACAGATGCAATATGGTGGACATGGCGCTTTACCGTTTCCGGGGCTTGAAGCCCGGCTGCGGGTTGACCCGCGGGTTTTGGAACAAGGGTTTACAATGACCCGGCCTGCTGGTCAGACCGGGTCGGTAATAACTCGGCACACCACGAGGGTCGCCGCCTTGTTCAGAAGCGCGTTCATGCCTTTTGACTAGCGCATCACACCGAGCCCGTCACGCGGAAACCGCTTTGCCATCTGCAAGCGCTGGCTCTAGAGTTCGCCGCACGGAGCAAAGCCACCGGAGGGACTGATGGGCGAGTTCATGCAATTGACGGCTGCGGACGGACACAAGTTCGACGCATATCTGGCACAGCCGAGCGGCAAGCCCCGCGGCGGCTTGGTTGTCGTTCAGGAGATTTTCGGCATCAACGCGCATATCCAGAGCGTGGTGGACGACTACGCGGCCGAGGGATATCTGGCGATCGCACCGGCCCTGTTCGACCGGATCGAGCCGAAGATCGAGCTCGGCTACGAAGCCGACGACATCGAAAAAGGCCGTGATTACAAGGGCCGCAGCGAGACGGATCCGGCACTGCTGGATATCGCCGCCGCACGGGACACCGTGGCCGCGGCCGGAAAAGTCGGCGTGGTCGGTTATTGCTGGGGCGGTTTCCTTGCCTGGCTGGCTGCAACCCGGATCGACGGCTTCGCCGCCGGCGCCAGTTATTATGGCGGCGGCATCGGCACGGTCGCTGAAGAGAAGCCGAAATGCCCGGTGATCTTCCATTTTGGTGAGCAGGACCACGCCATCCCGAAGGAGGATGTCGAGAAAGTTAAAGCCGCGCATCCGGAACTGACGGTCAACATGTATCCGGCCGGCCACGGCTTCAATTGCGACCATCGCGGCAGCTTCGATGCCACCAGCGCGAAGGTCGCCAAGGAACGCACGCTGGAACTATTCGGCACGCATATCGGATAAGCCGAGCCAGCTCGCCATAATCGCGGTGCCTTGGCTGGCACCGCGATAAGGATGGCACCTCCCACCTGTCAGGTTGGGAGCACGCGTCGCCCAGTGAGACCATTCAAAATGTCTTTGTGAGATTTAGCGGGGCGTCAGGCTCGCAATCTCTTACACTCCTCTGGAATAACGTGGAAATCCGTCGTTTGCGCGACTGACTGTTCAACACTTATCCGTTGTCTCGTAGGTGAGCCCAGACCGTTGGACTCTTATAATATTGCAATCGATTACAGAGACCCTGCATGGATCGCCATAGCATTTCTGTCCGGATTGCTGTTTCGCCAAATCAACCTGCCACCAATGATCGGCTTCCTGGTCGCCGGTTTCGTTCTGCATCTCTTTGGCGCTGAGAGCGATCAGTTCCTTGTCTCCATAGCCGATATGGGCATCACACTGCTGCTGTTCACCATTGGCTTGAAGTTGAGGTTAAGCACGTTGCTGCGCCCGGAGATCTGGGCGACCACGAGCCTCCACATGGGCGCTACGGTTATTCTCGCCGCCGCCTTTATCGCTTCCCTCGGCTGGGCCGGTTTTCTTCTTTTCGAGGGTATGGACTATCAGACCGCGCTGATCATCGCGTTCGCCCTGTCTTTTTCGAGCACAGTCTTCGCCGTCAAGACTCTGGAAGATCGTGGCTCACTGATGTCGCGCTATGGTCAAGCCGCGATCGGCATCCTGGTCATGCAGGATATTGCCGCCGTGGTTTTCTTAGCCTTTTCCGCAGGAAAACTGCCTTCAATCTGGGCGGTATCCCTTCTCGCCCTTATTCCCGCGCGTCATGTGCTGGGGTACCTGATGGAGCGGAGCGGTTATGGCGAACTGCTAGCCGTTTTCGGGTTCAGCATGGCGCTCGGCGGCGCAGCATTGTTCGAGTTGGTGGGCATGAAGGGCGATCTTGGCGCACTCGCGCTGGGAGCGCTATTGGCTAGTCACACCAAGGCCAAACACCTCGCCAATATACTGATGAACTTCAAAGATGTGTTTTTGGTGTGTTTCTTCCTGACCATCGGGCTTACCGGTCTGCCAACATGGGAAACCACAGCAACCGCAATGGTTTTAATGGTTCTCATTCCGATAAAAACGCTCCTTTTCATCTGGCTGTTGACGGTATTCCGGATGCGCGCCAGGGGCTCGACGTTTGGCGGTCTGGTCCTGAGCAATTACTCAGAATTCGGTCTGATCGTTATCGTCATCGCGATTGGCGCGGAGTGGCTTGAGTCCGACTGGTTGACGGTGATCGCTCTGGCATTGTCCATTTCCTTGATTCTCTCCTCTGCCATGAATGTTTACGCGCTAGAGATTTACAGCCGCTTCAGCAATATCTTGGCCAGATGGCAAACTCGAAAACGCTTGATTGGCGATGAAGATATCGATCTTGGCGGGCACCGCATTCTGATCTTTGGAATGGGGCGTGTCGGACGGGCCGCATATGATGAAATGCGCACCCATGCGGAAGACAAAATCATCGGGATCGATTTGGATGAAGCGCAGGTTGAACGAAACCGTGATGAGGGGCGCAACGTTGTACTTGGCGACGCCACAAATCCCGAATTCTGGTCTCGTATCGTGAGACCCCATTTCGGCATTGAAATGATCCTGCTCTCGATGTCGAAGCATCAATCCAATATCGATGCCGCAAGGCAGATGCGTGAGCGCGGTTATGAAGGTCCGATCGTCTCCACATCGCTTTTCCCGGACCAGGAACAGGAACTCCTGGAAAATGGGATCGACGAGGTTTTCAACATCTATGACGAGGCCGGCAGCGCCGCCGCCACACGCATGCACGGACTGTTGGAAAGCCATAGGCAATGAGTATAGGCCTGCCCATCAACCCAAGACCGCGCCGTCACACTCCGGGCAGCCGGTAGTCCCTGAACTGCTCCCGCAAGGACATCTTGGACAGCTTGCCGGTTGCCGTGTGGGGAAGTTCGTCGACGAACACAACGTCATCCGGCAGCCACCATTTCGCGACCCTGTCGCCGAGGAATTCCTGCATCTCCCCGGCGGTCAGCCGCGCTCCGTCCTGCAGCACCGTAATAAGCAACGGCCGCTCTACCCATTTCGGGTGCGGTACCGCGATCACCGCGCATTCCGCCACATCCGGATGCGCCAGTGCCGCGCTCTCCAGATCAATAGAGCTGATCCATTCCCCACCCGACTTGATGACATCCTTGGTCCGGTCCACGAGGAACAGGAAGCCGTCCAGATCGATCCGGGCCACATCTCCGGTCTTCAGCCAGCCCTCTTCGTCGAACGCCCCGTCCGTCGCTTCGTCGTCATTGAAATAGGCGCTCATGATGGCGGCCCCACGCACATGCAGCTCGCCGAAAGCAACGCCGTCATGAGGCAGGCGCGTGCCCTCCCCGTCGACGATCTTGAACTCGACTCCGAACATGCGGCGGCCCTGCGCCGTCTTCAGATGCATACGCTCTTCTTCCGGCAGAGCTCGCTGCCGGGCATAAAAGACACCGACCGATCCAACTGGGCTCATCTCGCTCATCCCCCAGCCATGCACGACGGTGACACCGAAATCGCGCTCGAATTCCTCGATCATCGGTTTCGGCGCGGCGGAGCCGCCGATCAGCACACAATCGAACCCGTCCGGCTTGCGGCCCTGCTTGCGCATCTCGGCGAGCAGACCGAACCAGACCGTCGGCACCCCCCAACTGGTATTGACCTTTTCCTGATCCATGAAAGCGAAAAGCCCCGGCCCGTCGAGGCGCGGCCCCGGCAGCACGAAATCGGTGCCGACAAGCGGCGCGGCGAAGGGCAGGCCCCAGGCGTTGACGTGAAATAGTGGCACCACCGGCAGAAGCGAGCGTTCGGGGCTGAGACCGATGCTTTGCCCGACCGCCAGCAATCCCATGGTGTGGATCAACGTCGAGCGATGGGAATAGAGCACGCCCTTTGGATTGCCAGTTGTCCCCGAGGTGTAGCAGAGCCCGGACGCCTGACGTTCATCCAGATCGGGCCAGATGATGGTGTCCGGCTGCCCTGCCAGCAGATCCTCGTATGCCAGAACGTTCAGACTGGTTTCCGGTAAATCTTCAGCCGCGCACATCACCACATAGCGCAGGTCCGACGGCAACCGGTCTGCCAGCTTTTCCACCAGCGGCAGAAAACTCGTTTCCAGAAACAGAATCCGATCTTCGGCATGTCCGATGATGTAGAGGATCTGGTCTTCGAAGAGGCGCGGGTTGATGGTGTGGCAAACCGCGCCAATACCGGAGATCGCGTAATAGAGTTCGAAATGCCGGTAGCCGTTCCAGGCCAGCGTCGCCACCCGGTCACCGTCCCCGATACCCAGCGTGCGGAGCGCGTAGGCCAGCCGGGAGACGCGCTTGTGCGCATCGGCATAACTGTAGCGGTGCACATCCCCCTCGACCCGGGCGGAGATCACCTGGGCATCGCCGTGAATTTCGGCGGCAAAATCAAGGATGCTCGGAACCGTCAGGGGACGGTCCATCATATTGCCTGGCAGCATGTATTTCCTCCCTCGCGCGCGCCCGCTCTCCGGCTGGCTGTGTCGCGATCCAGGAGGACTCTAGCAAGGCCGGGCGGGCTTTGAACAGATGCCCCGGCGTTGCTAGAGACGCAAAGGCGCGCGATAGTCCACCAGTCGAGCAGACTGGGAGGGCTTCATGACACATCCAGCATTTACCAAAGGAAATGTCGCCGTCGTTACCGGCGCGGCTCTTGGCATCGGCCGTGCCGCCGCACTGAGATTCGCGGAGATGGGTCTGAAGGTGTGTCTGGCCGATCTGCCATCAGACGATCTGGTTACCGCGGCAGCGGAGGTCATCGCGAAGGCGGACGATGCCGCGAATATCATAGCCATCCCGACCGACGTCTCATCGCCGGACCAGATGCGGAAACTGGAAGAAACCGTGCGGGAGAAATTCGGAGGCGCGGATATCCTGCTGAACAATGCCGCCTCGCGCGCCGGGCGCGGGTTCGACGCCGATATCGAGGACTGGCGCCAGCTGGTCGAGGTCAATCTCTGGGGGGTGATCTACGGCACGCGCGCCTTCCTGCCGGGCATGCGGGCACGGGGTACGCCGGCCGTAATCGTCAATACTGGCTCCAAGCAGGGCATCACCAACCCGCCCGGCCACCCGGTTTACAATCTCAGCAAGGCGGCGGTGAAATCCTACACGGAAAGCCTAGCCCATGAGCTACGCAGCATCGGCGTGGAAAACGTGACGGCGCACCTGCTGGTACCTGGCTGGACGACGACGGGCAAGAACGAGCATCGGCCCGGCGCCTGGCTACCAGACCAGGTGGTAGAGCGCATGCTGCAAGGGATCGAGGCCGGGTCATTCTATATCGTCTGCCCGGATGATGAAGTCAGCGAAGAAGAAGATCGCCGGCGCATCCTCTGGGGCGCGGGCGACATCACGGAGGACCGCCCGGCCCTTTCCCGGTGGGACCCAACCGTCGAGCACGCCTATCACAAGTTCGAGCCGTGAGCCGGATTAGCCGCCCGCGATCTCGACCACTGTCCGGCCGCGCACGGCGCCCTTGAGGATCGCCTTGCCCAGTTCCGGCAGGTCTTCCATCTTGTGGCGCTCGATCATGTGATGCAGCTTCCGCATCGGAAGCTCCTTCGCGATCCGCTGCCAGACCTGCAGTCGGCGCTCTTTCGGGCACATTACGCTGTCGATGCCGAGGATGCTGACGCCGCGCAGCAGGAAGGGCAGTACGGTGGTGTTCAGGTCATTCCCACCGGCAAGGCCAACTGCCGCAACGGCGCTGCCGTATTTCATCTGGGTCAGCAGGTTCGAGAGCGTGACTCCGGCAACATTGTCGATGCATCCGGCAAACCGTTCGGCCGCCAGCGGGCGTGACGGCGCCTCTGCCAGCTCCGCCCGGTCGATCACCTGGGAGACGCCAAGATCGCGGAGGTAATCCGCCTGCTCCGGACGTCCGGTCGATCCGGCGACGCTATAGCCAAGGTTGGAAAGGATCGCTGTCGCGACACTGCCGACACCACCGGCCGCCCCGGTTACCAGCACCTCGCCCTGATCCTTCGTCATGCCATGCCGTTCCAGCGTGTCTACAGCCAGCATCGCAGTGAAACCTGCAGTGCCGATTGCCATGGCGTCGTCGAGCCCGATCCCGTCCGGCAGTTTTACCAGCCAATCGCCCTTCACCCGCGCCAGTTCGGCATAGCCGCCCCAGTGCATCTCACCAACACGCCAACCGGTCAGCACGACCTTGTCGCCCGGCTTGAAATCAGGGTGTTCGGAAGTCTCGACCGTGCCGGAGAAATCGACGCCCGGAATATGCGGATAATTCCGCACCAGACGGCCGATTCCGTTCAGTACCATGCCGTCCTTGTAGTTCAGCGTCGTGTAGGCGACACGCACGGTGACATCGCCGTCCGGCAAGTCCGTCACCGGCACCTGCTCGATTGCCGCCGAGACTTTCCTGTCCGCCTCGCGCAGCAGCACGGCCTTGAATGTGTCGCTCATCTTTATCTCCCTGCTCCCAGTGGCTTTCGCATCGCCACCCGTTTTTCGCTTGGAAAATTCACCGCTTCCGATTGCCATATATGCCGGAGCGGCTCATCCATTTCATCCGGCGCCACGATGCCAAAACCGAGGCGCTCATAGTATGGCGCATTCCACGGTACATCGACGAAGGTTGTAAGGCTGATATCTGCGATGCCCCTGCCGGCGAAGAAGCGCTCCACCGCATTCAGGATTGCAGCGCCCCGGCGCGCGCCAGCATGGTCCGGATGCACGTCGAGTTCACGGATATGCAGCCCGTCACCCAAAATTGTGAGGTGCGCCGCACCGACCGGACGGTCATCGGCATCGACCGTGACCCAGAGCCACCAATTGTCCTGGGCTGCGGCAAGGGTCTCCGCATCGTCAACCGGATCACCGGCCGCTTCGGGATAGGGCGTATCGAGAAACATGCGCCCCGCCGCCCGCTGGATGTCCCGGACGATCTCGATTTCGTCCGGGCGCGCCAGCCGGCACGGGCCGCCGCTATTATCCGTCATCGCAAGCCTTTAGCGCAGCGGCTCGAGGATCGAGACGTAGTTCGCCACGGCAGCCCCGCCCATGTTGAAGATACCGCCCATCTTGGCCCCCTTGATCTGCATGTCGCCGGCATCGCCGCGCAATTGCATGGAGGTCAGGACGTGCATCGAAACGCCGGTGGCCCCAATCGGGTGCCCCTTGGCCTTCAAACCGCCGGACGGGTTGACCGGCAGCCTGCCGTCCTTGTGGGTCCAGCCTTCCTTCACGGCGCGGGCACCCTGCCCCGGAGCGGTCAGCCCCATAGCCTCGTACTCGATCAACTCGGCGATGGTGAAGCAGTCATGGGTCTCGACAAAGCTGAGATCGTCCAGACCGACCCCGGCGACACCGAGCGCCTGTCTCCAGGCCTCGCCACAGCCCTCGAACTGGATGATGTCGCGCTTGGACAGCGGTAGGAAGTCGTTCACCTGCGCAGCCGCCCGGAAGGCGATGGCCTTGTCCCGGCCGAGCGCGGTCTCGACATCGGTCAGCACCAGCGCCGCCGCGCCGTCGGAGACCAGCGAGCAGTCGGTACGCTTCAGCGGACCAGCGACAAACGGGTTCTTCTCGGACTCGTTCCGGCAGAACTCGTAGCCGAGATCCTTGCGCATCTGGGCATAGGGATTGTGCACGCCATTGGCATGGTTCTTCGCCGCAATCATGGCCAGCGCATCGGACTGGTCACCATGGCGCTGGTAATAGGCCTGGGCTATCTGACCGAAGACCCCGGCGAAACCGCCTTCAATACCGGCCTCTTCCTTCAGATAGCTCGCCTTCAGCAGCGTCTCGCCGATCTGCTTGCCCGGCAACTTGGTCATCTGCTCGACCCCAACACAGAGCACGACGCGCGCTTTCTTTGCGGCAATCAGGTGCAGCCCCTGATGCACAGCGGCACTGCCGGTGGCGCAGGCATTTTCGACACGAGTAGCCGGCTTGAATCGGAAGTCGTCGGAGCTCTGGAACACCAGGCTGGCGGTGAAGTCCTGGGGAGAGAAACCGCCATTGAAATGGCCGAGATAGACGGCATCCACGTCCTTCGGCTCGAAACCCGCATCCGCCACGGCTTCCGCCGCGACCTTGACGATCATGCTTTCGACATCTTCGCCCTCATGCTTGCCGAAGGGCATATGGGACCAGCCGACGATACATCCGGTCATGAGACTTTCTCCCTGATTGTCAGCGCCGTTCGTATACGGCTTTGGTTTTCCCTAGCAGAAATCGGAGGACGAGTCCCAGCCTACAATGCTGCACTGCGGGATGTAAGCGGTGCCAATCCGGAAAGACCGCCCGTCAGGTAAAGCGCTTCCGAACGCTTACAGTGTCTCGACGAACTTGACCGGCGCACCAGTTGCCTTACCGACAAGCTCGTCCTCACGCATCACGATATTACCGCGCACCAGCGTCGCCATCACCCAGCCCGTGACTTTCTTACCGTCATAAGGAGTCCAGCCGCATTTGCTGGCGATCCAGTCGTTCGTGATGGTGCGCTTCGCCTTCAGATCAACGATGGCGAAGTCGGCATCGTAGCCTTTGGCGATCCGGCCCTTGCAAGCGATGTTGTAGACCCGCTGCGGGCCGGCCGAGGTCAGCTCGACCAGGCGGCGCAGGGACAACCGTCCCTCATTCATATGGTTCAGCATGTTGACCAGCAGGGTCTGCACCCCGGTCATGCCGCTCGGCGTCTGCGGATAGGGCTTCGCCTTTTCCTCCAGCGTGTGCGGCGCATGGTCGGAGCCGATCACGTCGACCACACCCTGCTCAATGGCACGCCAGAGCGCGTCCTGATGATGCTTCTCGCGCACCGGCGGGTTCATCTGGGCGAGCGACCCCAGTTCCTCGTAACAATCCGGCGCGGCCAGGGTGAGATGATTCGGCGTCACCTCGACGGTGGCGATATCCTTGTTGGCGGCGAGGATGTCCATCTCCTCTGCTGTCGTCACATGCAGGATATGCACAGGCCGCCCGGCATCGCGGGCGAGCTTCAGAATGCGATTGGTCGCAAGGACGGCGGTTTCCTCGTCGCGCCAGATATTGTGGACGCGGGGATGGCCTTCTTTCTCGGCGATATGCTTGCGCTCTTCCAGCCGGTATTCGTCCTCGGCGTGAACGGCAAAGCGGCGGCGCCCGTCGGCGAGGATCTTCGCCAGCGTCTCGTCATCCTTGGCCAGCAGGGAGCCGGTCGAGGAGCCCATGAAGATCTTGATGCCGGGGCAACCCGGCAGGTTTTCATATTCGTGCAGCTTGCCGACATTCTCCGCCGAGCCACCGACAAAGAAGGCGAAGTCGACCCAGCCGCCAGCACTCGCGCGGGCGATCTTGTCAGCATGGGTTTCCGGCGTCAGCGTCAGCGGGTTGGTGTTCGGCATCTCGAAAATCGCCGTCACCCCGCCCATGGCCGCCGCCATGGTGCCGTGCGCGATGTCTTCCTTATGCTCCGCACCCGGCTCCCGGAAGTGCACCTGGGTGTCGATTACACCGGGCAGCACATGCAGGCCCGAAGCGTCGAACACCTCCGCCGCAGATCCGGCATCGAAACTGCCAAGCCCGGCAATCTTGCCATCCTTCACCCCGATATCCATCGCCTCGATCGCGCCGGGCGTGGCGACGGTACCGTTCTTGATGATCAGATCGTATGAGGACATGGAAGCGGGCCTTTCAGGAGGATTCAGAAGCGGACGCCTAGCGATACAACCGGACGCGCGCCCAGACAAGCCGGAGCGCGTCAATTGTACATCGCACCATTTTTTGAGAACCCGCAGGTGACATGAATTGCATCGCAGGGTACGACAATAGCGGGGATACAACGTCTACGTGATTTGGGGGCATTGATGACGTTTGAAAGCAGTGGTGCTGGCAGCATCGGGACTGTCGGGGAAAAGGACATTCCGGCTCACAAGCTGGAGTTCGACACGACAGGCAAAGGTGGGCTGATCGGTCTGCACATCGTTAATATGATCTTCATGATCCTGACCCTGATGCTTTACCGGTTCTGGGCATTGACACGAGTCCGCCGGGCGATATGGCCCCGTATGCGCCTGGAAGGGTCGCCTTTCGAATATGTCGGTACAGGCCTTGAGATCTTTATCGGCTTCCTGAAAGTGTTTTTTGTATTTTTACTGCCCATCGCCTTACTCAATAACTGGGCAAGCCAGAAAATTTTCGTGGACGCTCAGGCAGGGACGTTTTCCCGCCCTCTGTTTCTTTTATATTTTTTCTCGCCGATAGCCCTCTGGGCCCTCTATTCAGCCGCGCGTTTTCTGGCTTTCAGATACAGGGTCAATCGAACTCAATGGAGGTCAATACGGGGAGCGGTTCAGGGCAAAGCATATATCTATGCGGCCAATGCCTTGGCCGCTCTTGCACTGACCGTCTGTACGTTGGGTTTCGCCAAGCCATGGACCGACATCTGGCTGTTCAAATACAAGATGAACAATGCCTCTTTCGGCAAAAGAAACTTCAGTTACGAGGGGGCGGTCCGTGAAATCCTGCCTTCTTACCTGATTTTCCTTGTCTGCATCCTCGCGTTTCTCGGTCTTTACATCGGGTCGCAATGGGGTTTTATTTCCGACCTGATGTCGATCGACGCATCATCGGCACAAGATCAATCAACCATCCGGATCACTCCACCATCGGTTCCCCCGTTCGGCTATCTGGCTATAGTGGGCCTCATGGCAGCTATAGCCTTTCTCAATTATCAACTGACCTTCTGGCGCAGCGCTGCCAGTCATACAAGTTTCGGCGCAACCCGCTTCGAGTTCACCCCGACACGATTTCAGGCCATCAGATTGATTGTCGGAAACTGGTTGATCGCAGTGCTGTCTCTTGGGCTGCTAGCGCCGTTTGTCTGGCTGAGAAAAGGTAAGTTCATGGCCAACCACCTTACGATACTCGGTGACCTCGACAGCTCATCCCTCGTCCAGTCGGATCTTGATGTGGGGTCGACTGGTGAAGGGTTCCTCACCGATTTCGATGTCGCCTGACGCCATGAGCTCACATTTCTTCGACGGGTCATCGCCAAAGCGCTATGAAGCCACTCTAAAGATTCGGCCCGAAGGTATCTCGTTCGAGACTGAACGCGGCACCCTGGACTGGCGATACGAGGACCTGATCAGGCTCTGGGATTATCGCCCCGGGGAGCATCTTGCCCTCACTCATGGAAAGCATCAGGACTCTCGGCTGGTGATCGAGGAAGCTGACGCAATTTCCGAGATCGGCCAGCATGCTCCAAATCTGGTGAACCGGAGTCGTGAGCGCCTGAAGTCTGTGCGCATTGCAGGCGCGCTCGCCGGCGGCATCCTTCTTCTGGTTGCGGCCATCTATTTCCTCGTGCCGCCGATCGCAGACCGTATGGCTCGGGCCATGCCTTGGTCATTCGAAGCGAAGGATGCGCCTGAACTGGCGCAGCTCGAACGATTTATAGGCAAGACGTGTACTGCCTCGCGCCCCAATCAGGTGCTCTATGACATGACTGACCGGCTTCTGGCGGCAGCGAATTTTCCACACCCCATTACAGTCGGCGTAACCAATCGCAAGACACCCAATGCCTTCACCTTTCCGGGCGGGAAGATTGTTCTGCTGCGCGGCCTGATCGACAAAGCCCGGACACCGAATGAAGTTGCAGCGGTCATCGGTCACGAGATCGGGCATGTGGTGAATCGAGACCATACCGAGCGCTGGATACGCAACAACGTGCTAAGCGCCGCGACGACGATGCTGTTCGGTTTCAATCCCACCGGATCAATCGGCGAGTCCCTTTTCCAGTCGGGTCTCGCGCTGTCTTTCTCGCGGGAGGATGAGCGAGATGCGGATGCCTTCGCCATCGACCTGTTGAACCAGCTCGATCTCGACCCGAGCGGCGGCGCGGCTTTCTTCAAGCGGCTGTCCAGGTCAGGTGGGCTTGGTGAAATCCTGCCCGACTACCTCAATACACACCCCGAAAGCGAAGGACGCGCCGAGTATTTCCGGGAACACGGCACGGGGACAAAGCAAGCGCTGTCACCGGCGGACTGGCTGATCCTGAAACAGATATGTGTAACGACGGGCTAAAGCGGCTCGCCCGCTTTCTCTTCTTCCAGCGCTACGAGACGTTCCTCGATCCAGGGCATGTGCGGATTGATTTCGAGTGCGGCCGTGAAGGCCTTGATGGCGCCATCTGCACTCTCGATCTGCTCATATATCAGACCGAGGCCGGACAATGCGCCAAAGTGACGGGGTTCCAGTGCCAGCGTGCGCTCGATATCCCGCACTGATCCCGCCACGTCTCCGGTGAGATAAAGCAAGGTCGCACGTTTGTTCCAGCCTTCGGCAAAATCGGGATCGATCTCGACAATCGTGCTGAAGATCCGGATCGCCTCTTCCAACCGTCCCGCATTCATCAGCAATACGCCGCGCTGGAAACGGAGATCGATTTCAGCGTCCGAGCCATGCTGGGACCAGATGGCCCAGATCTCGCGCTCAATATAGCGGGCGTCGGTTGTAGAGGCGGCAGCCTTAAGCTCAGCAAACAACGGATCAAGGCGCGTGTCGGTTTGGTCCGCCGAAACAGGGAAAGCGAGGAATATGGCAAACAGGGCCGTGAGGATCAGTCTCAGCATAATTCTGACATAGATCCCGACACCGCTCCGCCAAGGGCCTCCCGATCACGCGTTCTCAAGCGCTTCCGGTTTAGGCCCGCCGGTCGCCCAGTCGAGCAGCTCCACCGTATGCACCACCGGCACGCCACTGCCTGACGCGATCTGCGTGATACAACCAAGATTGCCCGCCGCGATCACTTCCGGCGCGGTCTTGGCAAGATTGGCCAGCTTGCGGTCCCGCAGTCGGGTGGCGATCTTCGGCTGCAGCATGTTGTAGGTGCCGGCCGAACCGCAACAGAGATGCCCTTCCGGCACATCCTTCACCGCAAAGCCCGCCTTGCGCAGCAGGGCCTGGGGCAGGCTCTTGATCTTCTGGCCGTGCTGCATGGAGCAGGCGGAATGATAGGTCACCCGCAGCCCGTCCCCGGCGCTGCTCTCCGGCAGGTCGAGATCCGTCAGCAGCTCGGTGATGTCTTTCGCCTTGCCCGCGATCCGCGCCGCCTTCTCTGCGTAGGCCTTATCCTCGCGCAACAGGAAGCCGTAATCCTTCACCGTCGTGCCGCAGCCGGACGCATTGATGACGACGGCATCAAGACCGCCTTCCTGCTCTTCCAGCGCCGCCCAGGCATCGATATTCGCGCGGGCCGAGGCCTTCGCCGCTTCTTCCTTGCCCATGTGATGGGTCAGCGCGCCACAGCAGCCGGCCTCTTTCGGTACCACCACCTCGACATTGTGGCGGGTGAGCAGACGGATAGTCGCATCGTTGATCGACGGCGCGAGCGCCTTCTGGGCGCACCCGGCAAGCATCGCCACCCGGAGCTTGCGCGGCCCCACGGCAGCATGTGTACCCGGCTTTTCAAGCGAGCTGCGCGCAGGAAGCTGTTTCGGTGCGAGGGACAGCATGGCCTTTACCCTGCCGCCGAGCGCATCGCCAAAGAGACCGGCGAACGGCCGCGCCATCGCCGCACCAAGCAGAGCGAAGCGGAACCGGTTCGGGTGTGGCAGCAGCCAAGCCAGCAGCGAGCGCAAGGCGCGGTCCAGCAGCGGCCGGCTATAGGTCTGCTCGATATGGGCCCGGGCATGATCGACCAGATGCATGTAGTTCACGCCGGAGGGACACGTCGTCATGCAGGACAGGCAGGAAAGGCAGCGGTCGACATGCCGGACCACCTCGTCATTCGCCGGCTTGTCATTCTCCAGCATGTCCTTGATCAGATAAATCCGGCCGCGCGGGCTATCCAGCTCGTCTCCGAGCAGCACAAAAGTCGGGCAGGTCGCGGTACAGAACCCGCAATGCACGCACTTGCGCAGGATGCTTTCAGATTCTTTGACCGCCGGGTCGGCGAGCTGGGCGAGGGTAAAATTCGTCTGCATTATATCTCGCCCTCTCAGACGCCCGCATACATGCGGCCGGGGTTGAGAATGTGTTTCGGATCAAAACTTTCCTTGAGGCGCAGGCTGAGCGCTGCAATTGCATCCGGTTGCGGATGGAAAACCGGAACGGCCGCCCGCACCTCCTGCCCGGCGCGCACCAGCGTCGCATGCCCGCCCGCAGCCGAAACGGCAGTCCGCACAGCCTCCGCTCCGGCATCGTCCGAGGCCGGAAGCTGCAGCCAGATCAGGCCGCCTGCCCAGTCGGAGAACCAGGCAGCGCCTTCCATCGCGGACAGCGTCTCTGCGACCTCAGCTCCCGCGGACGGCGGCACGGAAATGCGCCAGACCGGATTGGACATCGGTGCAACCAGATACTGCACATCACGCACTTCTCGCCAGAAACCCTGACTGTTCATCGTGTGCAGTTCCTCGACCGCCCCGAACGTGGACAGCTCCTCGCGCAGATCAGCGCAACGGCGCTCGACGGACGGGCCGAACCCCTCGATCCGCAGTGCCGCAACCGACGTGCCAGCGCCCTTGATATAGGAGACAGCGGACTTCCTGGTGAGATCCGCCGGCACATAGGCGGCGGCGGAGACTTCATAGGCGCTATTCATGGCCGCACTCATGGCTTTCACTGCCGCACCGGCATCGAGGCCGAGCACAAGCACCGTGTAGACCTTCTCCGGCGAGGGCAGGACCTTCACGTCGATCTTCGTCACCGCGGCCAGCGTTCCGTAAGAGCCGCAGATCACCTTCGGCAGATCGTAACCGGTGACGTTCTTCACCACCCGGGCGCCGGACTTGAACTGTTCGGCCCGCCCGCTGACTGCCTCGAAGCCGAGCAGATGATCCCGGGCCGAGCCCGCCTTGATACGGCGCGGCCCGCCACTGTTGATCATCAGCGCGCCGGCAAGGCTTCCTTCGGACGATGCGCCACCGAGCAGAGCCGTCAGATCCATCGGCTCGAAGGCGAGCATCTGGTGGTTCTCGGCCAGCAGCTTTTCAACCTCGGCCATCGGGGTAGAGGGATAGGCGGTAAGGACCAGTTCCGCAGGCTCGTAGTCGATCACGCCGGAAAGCCCCGACAGGTCCAGCATGGTCTCTGCCTGGAAAGGCCGCCCCAGAGCGCGCTTGCTGCTCCGCCCGACAATCTCCAGCGGCTCCCCATTGGAGACCGCCCAGGCGACGGCTTCCTCAACCTGTTTGCTGTCTTCCGGCTTAAACGTCGATGCCATGTGTCGTCCCTGTTGCCCCGATGCGGCCTGCCGCCGCTATTGCGTTTCGGTTGGTGTGCCGTCACCCCGGCCACGCTGCTGTTCCGGATGCAGCGATTTTCCGAGGATATGATGATCGTCGCCGACGACATGCGCGCCGGAGCCGACGATCAGCGGGTCGGGCCCGCGCACGATCCGGCGGTCCTTGTTGTCATAAGGCAGACTGGACAGGAAGTGCTGCATGCAGGCCAGCCGCGCCCGTTTCTTATCGTCCGACTTGATGATGGTCCACGGCGCATCGGCCGTGTCCGTATAGAAGAACATCGCTTCCTTGGCCTCGGTGTAATCGGGCCACTTGTCCAGCGACGCCAGGTCGATGGGAGAAAGCTTCCACTGCTTCAGCGGATCGGTCTCCCGCGCTTTGAAGCGCCGTTTCTGCTCTTCCTGGGTAACCGAGAACCAGTATTTGTACAGACGAATTCCGGAGCGGGTCAGCATCTGTTCCAGCACCGGCGTCTGGCGCATGAATTCCAGATAGTCGGAGGGAGAACAGAACCCCATCACCCGCTCGACACCGGCCCGGTTGTACCAGGAGCGGTCGAACATAACCAATTCACCACCCGTCGGCAGATGCTCGATATAGCGCTGGAAGAACCACTGATTCTTTTCCCGGTTGGTCGGCTTGTCGAGCGCAACAACATGGGCCCCGCGCGGGTTCAGATGCTCCATGAAGCGCTTGATCGTCCCGCCCTTGCCGGCCGCATCCCGTCCCTCGAAAAGGATGACGACCTTCTGTTCGGTATCCTGGATCCAGCGCTGCGCCTTCAGAAGTTCTGCCTGCAGACTGGCCTTCTGGCGTTCATAGACGGCCCGCTTTATTTTATCATGATAGGGATATTCGCCAGTCTCGAAGATGCGATGGATCTCTTCCGGGCTATGCCGCATTTCTGAGAGGTGGTGGAGTGTTTGCCCGGCGGCCGCATGCGCAGCTCGGCTATGGTCCGCTGCATCAGGCGCCGCTTTATCAGGCACAGTGTCCACGGCAGGCGCAGTGGCTGCTTTACTCTTCGTCGAGGCAGTCGTTCGCCGCTTGGCTGCCGCAGGCTTCGTCACATCTGTCATATCAATTCTCCCTGATCGGCCGGTCCCACCCGGTCAACCACTTGGCACCTGAAATCCGGCGCGATCATTGATCGATATCAAAATCGCGGAATGTCGGGAAACGGTAGCTGGCCCGCGCTGACATGCATCCGGCCGAGCTCGGCGCAGCGGTGCAGTTGCGGGAACACCTTTCCCGGGTTCAGCAAGCCATCCGGGTCGAAGGCGCATTTCACCCGCTGCTGCTGGTTCAGGTCGGTCTCTGTGAACATCGCGCCCATCAAGTCGCGCTTCTCGATGCCAACTCCGTGCTCGCCCGTCAGCACGCCGCCAAGCTCGACGCAGGACGTCAGAATGTCGGCGCCAAATGCTTCCGCCCGTTCCAGCTCACCCTCCTTGTTCGCGTCGAACAGGATCAGCGGATGCAGATTGCCGTCACCGGCGTGGAAGACATTGGCGACCCGCAAATTGTGCTTCTTCGACATCGCACTCATCCGGGTCAGGATTTCCGGGAGCTGTTTGCGCGGAATGGTGCCATCCATGCAGATATAGTCGGGCGAGATCCTTCCGACCGCCGGGAACGCGGCCTTGCGTCCGGCCCAGAAGGTGTTGCGCTCGTCCTCGCTCTCGCTGATCCGGATTTCGCTGGCACCGTTCGCTTCCGCGATCGCCCGCACCTGGCCGATCAGATAATCGACCTCGACCTCCGGGCCATCGAGTTCCACGATCAAAAGAGCACCGACATCGCGCGGATAACCGGCATGGACGAAATCCTCCGCCGCGTTGATCGCCGGATTATCCATCATCTCCATGCCGCCCGGAATGATCCCGGCACCGATCACAGCCGCGACGCAAGCGCCGGCCTCCTCCGGTGTCGGAAAGCCGACCAGCACGGCGCGCGCTGTTGAGGGCTTGCGCAGAATCCGCACGGTGACCTCTGTGACCACGCCCAACAGACCTTCGGAGCCGGTGATCAGGCCGAGGAAGTCGTAGCCGTCCGCTTCAAGATGCTTGCCGCCAAAACGCAGGATCTCGCCATCAATAGTGACGAATTCGACGCCGAGCACATTGTTGGTGGTGAGACCGTATTTCAAGCTGTGCACGCCACCGGAATTCTCCGCGATATTGCCGCCGATCGAACAGGCAATCTGGCTGGAAGGATCTGGCGCGTAATAGAAGCCGTCATCCTGCACCGCGTGAGTGATGCCGAGATTTGTCACGCCCGGCTGGGTCACCACTGCTCGATTGTCATAATCGATATCGAGAATCCGGTTGAACTTGCCGAGGCCGAGCAGAACACCGTCAGCCAGCGGCAGAGCGCCGCCGGACAAACCGGTTCCCGCACCGCGCGGCACGACCTTCACACCCGCTTTCTTGCAGTAACGCAGAATATCCGCCACCTGCTGCGTGGTTTCAGGCAGCACCACGATCATCGGCAACTGGCGATAGGCGGAGAGGCCGTCGGTCTCGTAGACTCGCATGGAATCGGTTTCGGTGATCACCCCCTCACCAGGGACGATTGCCCGAAGCGCGGCCGCGATTTCCTCGCGGCGGCCGATAACGGACTGATCAGGCTCCGGCATCTGCATAGCGCTCTCCCACTTGTTTTTCAGTCCACAATAGGACCGTCGGACACGGTGGGCAATCTGACGTCGAAATTCCGTATGGAAAGATCCAATCCCACGATATGGAATTACTTTTTCAAACATGAAAAAGGCGGCGGTCCTTACGGACAGCCGCCTTGATCGGATCAGGCCGAGGCTATTAGCCCTGACGTGCCTTGAAGCGCGGATTCTGCTTATTAATCACGTAAGTCCGGCCCTTGCGGCGAACAACGCGACAATTACGGTCCCGCTTTCTCAGCGTCTTGATCGAATTCGCGATTTTCATGACACGAGTCCAAATAATTCTGTCGGAAAGGCTAGCTGCCTTCGAGAAGCGCGGAACATATGGTGGGGGATTGGGGTTGTCAACGCCTGATCCCCGAAAAACGCCCTTGCGGAAACGTTTCCCGGATCAGGCCTTTACGGGCTTCAGAGCGAAATAACGATGCAGCCGGATCTCGCCCGCCTCAAGCAGTGCCGCCAGCCGCGCCCAGCGCTCGACCTCACCCATCAAAATCTCAAGTTGCCGAGGAGTGGCGCTGATCTTGCCTTCCTGATACCGGTCAATGAAGCTCTGGAAAGCCCGGGTCATATAGCCGTGATAGTCTTTGCTGATATTTTCGGACACCCGGACATCCATTTCCAGCGCAGCCATTTCCGCGTCGTAGCGATCCATCGTCCAGAGGTGAATCGGGAAAGGATCGTTCTTGATCCATTTCTGGACCGCAGCTGAAGGCTCTTTGCCAGGCGGGAGTACGAAATCGGTGAGCGACAATTGCCCGTACATCCGAAGCGCTCGCTTCAGGGTACGCAACATCCGGGTCTTATCCTCGGTCCTGAACAGGAACTCCCTGGTCAGGATACAGTCGAAACTGTTCGCCTTGAGCGTGATATTGGCCGGATCGTACTCCTGCAACTTGACCTTCGCCCGGGTCTGCGACATGTCGATATTGCGTTTGGAGATCTCGACCAGCTCCGGCACGTTCTCGAGCAGCGTCGCATAGCAGCCAAACTGACCGACCACCGAGATTGTGCCGCCGCCCATGCCGCTGGTCAGGTCGAGCAGGTTCATCTGGTTGTCGAGAGCGAACGGTTTGGCCAGGGTCAACGCATGCTGCGCACCGCCCGGCATGTTGAAGCCCTTGCCCCAGATAGCCTCGATCATTTCGATGGTTTTCGGATGCCAAGGACCAAGGGCTTCTTCCTCCTCGGGTTCCTTCTCCTCGAGTTCGAAATCGAAATCGAGTTTTGTCTCGTCGACAGAGAGTGTACGCAAAAAAGCGTACCAGACACGCTTTACGCGCCTCGCCACTTTGCTCTGCCGCCAACCACCCGCCAAGCTATCCCCCAAAGACTTCACTCAAATAAAGATACAATTTTATGTTAACCATGAATATTTTAACACTTTATGAATCTCTCACTGAGATTTCATTTTATCCACCTTTGCTTTCCCGTGAAAAATTTCCAAGCGTCATTCATGAAATGACTTTCGCGTATCGCCCGATTCTCCAACTTTTTCAAGTATTAGAAACACAAGAGCATTGAAATAGGGGAATTGACGATCATCAAGCTGAGCGGCCTATAGTCGCATTCTGACTTTGCAAAGCTGGATAGTGGACATGAGTGCTGGATTCTCCGAGACCTTTCGGGGTGACGTTAAAGCCTGGGAATGCGACGTCGTCGAACATTTCACCGTCGCCTATTACTATGAAAAATTTGAAGCGGCCGGCTGGCGCTTCCTGCGGGACCATGGCCTCGACCCGAGGAAGGTCCGCACGACGGACTGCTACACGCGCTATCAAGCCGAACTTCGAAAGGGTGATCTGTTCCATATCGAAACCGGCCTGATCGAGACCGGGCTGCGCCCCGTGATTGCCCACAAACTCTTCAATTCAGAGACAGGCAAGCTCTGCACCACCATGGAGCAGACGCTGGACGGCGCTGCACTGACCGGCTCCGAAGTCGAGTGGGACGGACCGCCGAAGGAAGAGCGGGCTCCCGCATCCGCGTCGGCGAAATGGGTGCGCGCCGGGATGGATGTGGTGCGGCCGAGCGATCTCGACTGGACAGGCAAACTCGGCCTTGGCGGGCTGATCCACCAGTTCTCCGGCTCCGGCTTCCACGCCCTTGCCACCATCGGCATGAGTCCGGCCTATTTGCGCGACAACCGGCGCGGCTTTTCGACCTTCGAATTCCAGATCGAGATGGATCACTGGCCGGACAGCGGCGATCTCGTGCATATCGACAGCACGGTCGCCCATGTCGGCTCGTCCTCCATCCGGATGGTGCATCGCCTGATGGACACGACGAAGAACACCCGGCTGGCCGAACTCAGCCAATTCGGCGTCCATCTCGATCTCGACGCGCGCAAACCGACACGGCTACCGGAATCGATCCTCGAAAAGGCAAAGGAAATGCTCGGCGCCTAAGCCCAAGCCGTTCAGTCCGGCCCATTCAGAAAAGCGGCATCTGACCGAAGCTCAATCAAGGTCGGGCCCGTTGCAGAGAAGGCTTCGGCGAGCGCATTGCCGAAGCCTTCCGCACTTTCGGGGCGGGCATAGCCACAACGATAGGCTGCCGCGAGTGCGGAGAAATCGGGCACCAGCAAATCCGTTCCCAACGGCTGCACGCCGGCGTCGATCATAT
Source organism: Nisaea sp. (assembly GCF_034670185.1). NCBI lineage: Bacteria > Pseudomonadati > Pseudomonadota > Alphaproteobacteria > Rhodospirillales > Thalassobaculaceae > Nisaea > Nisaea sp. The sequence continues at coordinate 202,751 of NZ_JAXMNY010000003.1, read as the reverse complement.
GATCCCGGATTTCGCCATAACCGCCATTGTTCCAGACCACAACCGGCAAAGGCATACGCAGCTCCGCCGCGACGATCAGTTCCTCCGCCGTAAACAGCAACCCGCCATCGCCGGCAATTGCCATGGCCGGCCGGTCCGGTGCGCCGAGTTTCGCGCCGATCGCCGCCGGCACGCCGGTACCAAGGGTCCCGAAGCCGTTCGGGAAATGCCAGCCATTGGGGTGGTCGATCCGGAAGTAGGACGCGCCGGTATAGGCGACCTGCGTCGAATCGAGGGAGATGAAGCAATTCTCCGGCAAGTATTCGGCCAGCATGTTCAGCATGCGGCAGCGGTTCATCGTCTCGGGCGTCTCATGCACCGCACGGTTCTCTTCCCAGAGACGCGCGGCACGGTCTTGCCCGCCGGAAGCAGGCCTGCCGCCAAGGCTCTGGATCAGCGCTTCCATGGTCAGCGCGGCATCCCCCAGGATCGCGAGGTCGGGACGGAAGCCGCGCACAAGCTGCGCCGGGTCGATATCCACACGGATCAGCCGGGCACCAAGCTGAATATCCGAAGCACTCGTCCAGAAACTCGTCTCCGCCAATTCGGAACCCACCGCGAGGACGATGTCGGCATCGGCGAGCGCGCGCTGTGTCGGCTCAAGTTCAAGAGTTGCCCCGGCGCTGAGGGGGTGCGTTTCCGGAATCGTCCCTTTGGCGGCCGTGGTCGTCACGACCAGGGCGCCAAGCCGCTCCGCCAATGCGAGCGCTTCGGCCCCGGCCCATTTCGCCCCGCCGCCGAGCAGCAGTATCGGACGTTCTGCCTTGGATAGGAGCGCCCCCGCTTTGGCTACAGCACCAACTTCAGGTCCGGGCTTCGACGTTCTTGGCCATGCGGTGGCATCAACGTTGGCGGGCTGATCAAACAGATTGCGCGGCACCTCCAGGCCAACCGGACGGGGACGCCCGCTGTCGAACTGGGCAAACGCCTGGGCAAACACCTCCGGCAGATTTTCCGGAGCCCGCAGTTGATGATTGAAGGTAGTGACGGTCCGCGCCGCGTCGTGCTGGTTCGGCATTTCGTGCAGGAAGCCCTGCCCCATACCGAGCTCGTTGCTCTTGTTCGCCGCGGCGACGACGAGCATCGGCACGGAATCCGAATAGGCCTGACCGATCCCCGTCGCGGCATTGAGCAGCCCTGGGCCGGTGATGACCGAACAGGCTGCCGGACGGCCGGTCGCAAGACCATATCCGTAGGCCATCAGCGCCGCACCCTGCTCATGCCGTGGCGTCACGTGGCGCAGACCGCTCGATACCAGAGCCCGGTAGAAGGCTACGGTATGCACGCCCGGAATGCCGAAGATCGTATCGATCCCGTAGCTTTCCATCAGTCCGACAATCGCATCGGCGCAGCTTTTCTCGGCCATTCCGCCCCCGTTACTTTCTGATAATTAACGCCGACCCGAGCCGGTACCCTGCACCAGTAGGCACTTCACGGGACCCTAACGCCCGGTCTATCGTCGGCAAAACAACAAATTCTTAAGCGCAATTAAGCCCACTTGGAGAGAGACGCCATGACCACGGACATTCAGCAAGCCCGCATCGATCTCGCCTGCTCACTACGCTGGTCCGCCCGCATGGGCCTCAACGAAGGTGTGGACAATCACTTCTCTCTGGCCCTGCCCGATGATGACGGCGTGATGCGCGGCAACCGCTTCCTGATCAATCCGTTCGGCTGGCACTGGTCGGAAGTCACCGCCTCCTCAATGGTCCTCTGCGACGGTGACGGCACTGTGCTGGAAGGATCGGAGACGGTCGAGGACACGGCCTTCTTCATTCACAGCCAGATGCACAAGAACGTGCCGAGCGCGGTCTGCATCATGCACACGCACATGCCCTATGCCACCGCCCTTACCCTGCTGGAAGGCGGACGACTTGAGATGTGCGAACAGAACGCGCTGATGTTCGACGGCCGCATCGCCTATGACGACGAATATGAAGGTCTGGCGCTGGATGAGGACGAAGGTGCGCGGATGGCGAGCAAAATCGGCAACAACGCGATCCTGTTCCTCGCCTGCCATGGCGTCATCACCACCGGCGCCACGGTGCAGGACACGTTCAACGATCTCTATTACCTGGAGCGCGCCGCAAAGGTGCAGGTGCTGGCGAAATCCACTGGCCAGAAAATGCGCACGATTTCGGAACGAGTCCGCTCCCACACCCGCCAGCAGGCCTCGACCGAAAATGCCCGGGTCGCGGACCGGCATTTCAAGGCATTGCGCCGGATGCTGGAAAAGGAAGAGCCCGATTTTCTGAATTAAGATAACAAAGTCTGAAATCGGAACATCAACTGAATAAACTTTTATGGCGAATATTAACGCATGAAAATAACCCTTTAAGGGCATACTGATTGGTGGCACGATCCCGCCTTGTCGTGGGCACAGGTCCGCGACGATGCAGGACCGGGATCGATGGACGGGCACGGGAAAATCGATAGCGACGCCGAGCAGGGGAGTAGTGCGCCAATCGAGCACGCGCTGTCCCCTTATCTCACCATTCAGAAAGCGGCCGCCTGCCTGCGGTCCTTCTATGGCGATGCGGTCAACCGAGCCCAGCTCCTTGAGGAAATCGGCCGGGTTGTCGCGGCACACAAGATTACTCTGCTGTCTATCGACGTCTTCGATACAGCATTGCTAAGGTCACCGGGATCGGAACTTGGCCGTTTCTGGTCTCTCTCGAAGCGCTTCCATGAAACACTTCCGGCAAGTGCCAACGGACCGGATCCGTCGGTAGAAGATGCAATGCTTGTCCGCATCGCCGCGATGCGCGCCACCTATGGAATGCAACGGCACTCCGTCATTGGGAGCGATCCCTCACTCGACGATATTGCCGGAACCGTCTGCTCACTTCTCAACCGACCGGATCTGACCGAGCATTACGTCCGGACAGAACTGGAATGCGAGATTGAGGACGTCACGCTCAACCCGCTGATCCCCGAGATCAGGGAGCGCTTCCCCTCGCTGCGGACTGTATTTCTCTCCGACATGTATCTCGACAGCAGACGGATCGGACGCATCCTCGCAGCAAAGATCAGGTCCAAGCACCGTCCAGAAGTTTATTCCTCGGCAGACGGACACGGTAGCAAGATTGGCGGCGGCCTGTTCGATCATGTTGCAAAATCGCTGAGGGTCAAACCGAACCACGCCCTGCATATAGGCGACCATCTTCAACATGATTATCGCGGTGCCAAGCGCCGTGGCTGGCATGCTCTGCACCTTCCCTTGCCGGATGAAGAACTTCGCGAACGGCGAGCCCATTTTGCCGGCACCCGTGCCGAGATCATCCCGCTGGATGGCGGCTTCGGTCATGAATGTAGGTTTGCGCCATGACTAAGCGCCCCGCCGAAACGAGAGACATCCGGGAGATCGGTCGCGACCTTCTCGGCCCACTCGTCAATCTCTACCTGCTGAAACTGCACGCGCATCTTTTGCAGACCGATCCGCGCCGCGACCGCATCCTGTTCGGGCTTCGTGCAGGGTTGCGCATCCGGTCCCTCTACGGCACATGGCTTGAACGGCGCGGCTCCTCACTTCCAGATCATGCGGTTCTATTCAAAACCTCCCGGTTGATGGCCGTAAAGGCTGCCTTCAAGGCCGCCCCCGATCTCGCCCTGACGGCTCTTGCCCAGGAACTTGATGGAGAGAGCCTCGACACCATCGTTCGCGCCTTGCTCCGGGCGGAGGTGCCATCCAGAGAACTCAAACGCGGCATTCCCCCTATCCAGCAGCAGCCGCTGCACGAGTTTCTGCGCAGGGATATTCCGGAGGCACGGCGCGTCCGGCGCCACCTGCGCCGGCAGGCGGACCTCTTCGCGGACTATCTCGATGCCGTTGCCGGACCGGCGGAGCGGCTTGTTCTTGTCGATACCGGGTGGCGAGGCACTCAACAGCTCCTGCTCGAACGCACCTTCCCGAAGAGAGACTGGGCCGGTATCTATTTCGGCTGTATCGGGCGCGCCGATATTCTCGGGGTAAAGCCTCAGGAAATGTCCGGCCTGATATTCGACAGTCCGGAGATCGATCCCGAAAACCCTGCCTCGGCCCTCATCCTTCACCGTCATCTGATAGAGAACCTATTCGAGCCGTCTTTCCCGTCGGTCGAGCATCTCGACCGCAGCGACATCGAAGCCGCAAAACACGGAACCGCCGTAAAGAGTCCGGTCCGCGAACTGCCAGACCCGGCATATGAAGGCGTCATCGACCATATCGAAGCCCACGCTTTGGACAGCCCACGGGAAATAGCAACTGCCTATGCGATGGCGATGACCCGTCTCCCGGACATGATCGCGGCACCGACACCGGCAGACCTGGAACAGCTTACCCTGAAACCGCGCTCTCTCGATCTCGGGCGGACCGGCTCCGTCTCTGTCCTTCTTCCGGCAAAGGACCGCTATCCCGGCGACAGCCCGCAACAGCGGATCAGAGAGGCGCTCTGGGGACCGGGACAGGCCACCATCGAGTTTGACGAAAATCGCAGGCAACGCGCCCAACGGGCATTGCAGGCAAAAGTGACACGGCCACCGCGTACCGATGAGCCAACCGTTGCGATCATCACCCGCACCAAAGACCGCCCCCTATTACTGGAACGAGCGGCCCGCAGCGTTGCCGAGCAGACCTATCGGAAAATCCGTTGGGTCGTGGTCAACGATGGCGGCGATCCGGAACCGGTGCGCGATGTTCTTGAAGGATCCCTCGTTGACCCGGGCCAGATCATCTTTCGCTCCCACCCGGAAAGCCTCGGCATGGAAGCGGCCTCGAATGCCGGCATCCGCACATCAGCCTCCGACCTGATCGTCATTCATGACGATGACGATAGCTGGGAGCCGGATTTCCTTGAGCAGTCCGTCAACTTCCTCAACCGGCACCAGGGTCTGTATGACGGCGTCGTCTGCCACAGCACACATATCGAAGAGGTCATCTCGGGAAACACTGTTCTTGAGTGTGGCCGCCGCCCCTTCAACAACTGGCTGCACAATGTGCAGACTGCCGAAATGGCGGCCGGCAATGTATTCCCGCCGATATCCTTCCTGTTCCGCCGCGCCTTATGGGAACGCCTCGACGGGTTCGACGAGACGCTCCCGGTACTCGGAGACTGGGATTTCAATCTGCGCTTTCTGATGGAAGCAGATATCGGTGTGCTGCCATTGCCGCTGGCTAACTATCATCATCGCTCGGACGAGGGCGAGGACACGGACGGGAGTTACGCGAATTCCGATAGCGGAAGAGAAAACCCGCATGTCGCTTTCAATGCCATTTTGAGAAACCGCTACCTCCGGCGGGCGGCGCGCGAACCACAATTCGCCACACTCGCCGGGCTGATGGGGCAGGCATACGGATTGGGAGACCTGCGATCGCGCCTTCAGACAGTCCCGGCGACGCCATCCGCAGCGCTGGACGAGGCTGATGCGGGAAAACTGAAAAAGCGCTGTGTCGCCCAACAGCAGGAACTCGACCGGCGCTGGGTTCTCCTGCAAATGACCGTAACGGAGATCATCCGCACCCGGGGTCTGTCCATCGAGGCAGGCGATCTCATCCGGCAAATCTCCAGCCTGGCCGATGAATATGTCCAATCAACCGTGATCCAGCCGCCGCCGGATTTCGACGAGACAGCGTATCGGATGGAAAATCCGGATATCGCCCGGGCAATTGCCGAAGGGCGCTTCAAGACCGCTTTCGACCACTTCACCAAATTCGGCCGGCACCAGGGTCGGCAGCGGCCACATGCGGAACCTGCCGACCAGCAACGGATGCCCGCCGATGACTGAGCAACTCCTCGCCGCCAGCGCCTATATCCGCACCTTGCAGACGGAGATCAGTGCCGCCGAGGAAAAGGCGCAACGGATGCGGCAGACCATCGAGTCCTGTTGGTCGATGGCTGCAAACGCGCTCCCGCCACCAGCCATGATGAATGTCGTAGGGAGCCCGGATGAGACCCATTTCCGCGCAACAATGTGCGATCTGTTTGGCGAGCTGGTACAGCGCGGCAGCATCGACCGGACGGACACAATCCTCGACCTTGGCTGCGGTTGCGGGCGGCTCGCGATCCCCTTCGCCGCCCATCTGGATGGCGGCGCCTATTTCGGCGTCGACGTCTGGCCGGAGGGGCTCGATTGGTGCCGGGAAAACATAAATTCCGACACGGGAACCATCCGGTTCATTCAGAGAGAAGCGGTCAATAACTACTATTTCGAGCCCCGCGATCCCGGTGCCGCCAACCGCTACCACCTATCAGAGCTGGAACGTGAGCAAGTCGATTTCGCGTTTGCCGTCTCCCTCTTTACCCACCTCCAGAAACAGGACTGCATCAGCTATTTCTCCGAACTGTCGCGCGTCCTGAAACGAGGCGGCTGCGCGTACCTGACCTGCTTCATCATTGACGAGTTCTTCTTTGATTTTGTGCGCCGAACCGGCCTGCACCGATCCGTCTCGCAAGAGGAGCAAGGGTGTTATTACGCCTATCAGGGACAGGATTTTTTCGCCGGGTACACCCGGGAAACCTGGACCCGGATGCTGGAGGACAGCGGCCTCAAAATAGTCGGGTTCGACCCCGGAAAATGGGCCGAGAAACCAGGCGCCCTGCATTATCAGGACACATTCATGGTCGTGCCTCAAGGGTATCGAAAGGACTGACATTGGCCACGACAACGACACGACCAAGCAGGAGGAGCATCTCGTGGCATCTCTAGTAGGGGGCAGTTTCGATCCGCTGGAAAACCGGAACATCGACGCGGAGCAGAGCACGCTCATTCGCGATTTTCTCGATCAAATCGGCTTGTCGGAAGGGTCGGTCGAGACTGTCACGGTCCAATCATCTGGAGGCTCGTCCGGTATCGATAGCCAAGAGCCCTTCGTCCTTCCCGACGCAACGACCGCGGCGACCGTTCTGGCTCCTGACGGAGAGCAGATTTCGATCTCGCTCAATCCGGATTCCGCAACCGGACGGGTTCTGATCGTGCAGGGCTCCGGCGACGCCCTAATTACCGGCAGTGGCGGCGACGACAAGGTTCAGGCGGGCAGCGGCGCCGACACTGTCGATGCCGGCCGCGGCGACGATCTTGTTCGCGGCGGTCTCGGCTCCGACAACCTGGCCGGCGGCTTAGGCAATGACATCATTTACGGCAACACGGGAAGCGACACGATCGGCGCGGACGACGGCGCGAACAGTCTTTTCGGTGGCCAGGGAGAAGATTGTATATCCGGCGGAGACGACGGCGATTTCATCATGGGGAACCGGGACGCGGACATCGTCTACGGAAACATCGGCGCGGATGTCGTTTACGGAAACCAGCAGAACGATACGATCTTCGGCGGAAACGGCCGTGACACACTCTATGGCGGTCAGAACAACGATATCCTGGAAGGCGGCGATGGAGACGATGCCTTGCACGGCAATCTCGGCGCCGATCAGTTCGTCTTCCGAACCAACAGCGGCGTAGACATCATTTATGACTTTGTGGCCGGAACCGACACAATCAGGGTCGCGTCGGGGATCAACGGCTTGCCAGTCACGGAAGCAGGGGATCTCGTGAGCCGCATCTCCAGCGATGCACTCGGCAATGCAGTGATCGATTTCGGGAACGGCAATGTTGTCACCATCGACGGCCTGAACGCCAGCGACCTGCTTGGCGACATAAACTCCTACATCAGCGTGGGTTAAGATTAAAGCCACCGGAGATTGAAGAGCTCGGAGCTCTCCCGGAAATGGTAAAAGCCCCCTCAGACCAACAATTCGAGACGACTCGCATACAAATGCAGTCAATGATAGAAACTTATTGGTTGTATTTATGTGAAATCAATAGTGATGCCAAAGCAAGCCAATACAGCCCTGCCACCCTCCCGGCATTTTCAGTCAATTATGATGAAATGCGTACCCGGGCTAGTGCTCTGCATTGTTCTGAGTTTCGCCATTTCACTCACAATGTTCGTTCCGCCCCTCTACATGCTGAAACTGTTCTCCGGTGTAACGGAAAGCGGCAGCGTTGCAACTATTGCCGGATTGTCGCTTCTCGCCGGCGGAGCGATCCTGCTCTATTCTATCCTCGATTACCTGCGCAGCCTCACCTACCAGCGCCTTTCCGGCTGGCTGGCAGAGCGATTAGGTGAGGTGGCAATCGCGCCGATCTCGGCGCTCTCTCTCGGGGGCGGCGAGAGACCGGCCGAACTGCTAAAGGATATCGGACTGCTGCGCGACTTTGTGTCGGGAGGCGCGCTTACCGCCGGACTGGAAATGATTTGGGCGCCGATGTTCTTCGGGGCCCTCTTCCTTATGCATCCCTATTTTGGCTGGCTCGGCCTCGGCGCGGGATTTGTCCTCATGGTCATGGCCGTGACAAACGATCTGCTGACCAGAGCACCAGCCCGGCAAAGCAGCGACTGTGCGGAAACCGCCTATCGCGAGATCGGCGATGCCCTGCGCTGTGGCGAAGTTATCGATGCCATGGGGATGCTCGGCAACGTCGCCCGGAGATGGCGCGTGCAAAATGCAGCAATGATCGCCGCGAATATGCGCGGGGCGCAACGTCAGGCGATCATTCTGAGCACAGCGAGGGGCTTCCGTCTCTCGGTACAACTGGCCGTGTTTGGCGGCGGCACCCTGCTGGTTCTGGAACAGGCCGCCAATTTCGGCACGCTGCTCGCCAGCTCCATCATCCTTGCCCGCGCCCTCGCGCCGCTCGAGCAACTTCTTGACCGCTGGCGGCATTGGAATGCGGCGGCAGGCGCGATCCGGCGCATTGCGGCCACGCTGGGTGAACCCGCCCGGTTGCAGCGCTCGTTGATGCCGCAACCCCGTCCGTGCACCAGGCTGAGTCTCGACAATGTCTCTTTCGTGCCTCCCGGTGGATCGCGGCCAACCGTGAAAGGCGTCTCTCTCGATGTCCGCAGCGGAGAGTTCGTCTGTATCGCAGGCGCGGCGGCGTCCGGAAAAACCACCCTGCTTCAGCTTATGACGGGCCTATGGCAGCCGACCGTCGGCTTCGTCACGCTGGACGGCCACGATACCCATAGCTGGAACCGGGACGATTTCGGCCACCATGTCGGCTATCTGCCACAATCGGCCCAGCTTTTTGGCGGATCAATCCACTCGGTTATTTCGCGGATGTCGGAGGGCGATCCTTACGTCACGGTCAAGGCCGCGAAACTTGCTGGCATTCACCATGTGATCGGCAGATTGCCAAACGGCTATGACAGCCCGCTCGACAGACTGACCGGCGGGCAGAGACAACAGATAGGCATTGCCCGGGCGTTTTATGGCGACCCCGCACTGATCCTGCTGGACGAGCCGGACAATAACCTGGACGGACAAGCCCTGAACACCCTGATTACCACGCTCAAATGGCTGAAGGAGAGGGGCCGGATGATCATTGTGACCAGTCATCGCCAGGAAATGTTGCGTAGTGCGGACCGGGTGATCCTGCTCGACAACGGAGCCGTCGCAAAAATCGCTGTCCCGGCTCCCCCCCCTTCGCCCGACCTGTCCCCACCTTTGCCTGAGCCGGCCCCGTCATGAGCACGCTTACAGATTATCGAACCGGGAAGTTCGATTCCGGTCCTCCCATCGGTTTTATTATCCTGTCCGCTCTCTCTGCGATTACGCTCTTCGTGATCGGAGCAATACTCTGGAGTTGGCTTATTCCAATCAATGCCGCCGTGCTGGCCGAAGGCCGCGTGCTGGTTCAGTCCTACAAAAAAACGGTGCAGAGCCGGGACGGCGGGCGGATTTTGCGGATTCTGGTTTCGGAAGGAGACAGCGTCACCGCAGGGCAACCTCTGCTGCGTTTCGATCCGGCGGAGGCCTGGGCCGAGCATGACATGACCCGCAACCGGCTGATGCAGACACTCGGCCGCGAGGCCCGTCTGTCAGCAGCGCTACGCGGGGCGGACCAACCGGATTGGCCGGCCGCCCTGACCCGAAACCCAGCCGACCCGGATGCTCTGCGGGTAATGGAAATCGAGCAAACCCTGTTCACTGCGGCAAAGCAGGAGCAGGAAGGCAAGGAGCTGGTGCTGGCCCGCCGGATCGCGGAGATAGAGGAAGAAGTCCGCTCCCTTGAGGCGCAGGTTCACTCTACGGACAGACAGTTGCCAATGCTCGAAGAAGAAACTGCGGATGTGTCGACGCTGCTTAACAAAGGGTTAGAACGCAAGCCTCGGCTGCTCGCCCTGAAGCGCGCCCGGGAAGCCCTCCTCGGAGAGCGGAACTCGCTCCGGAGCAAGATCGCCCAGGCTGAGGAGAATTTGGCAGCCGCCAGGCTCAACCTGCTGGCCTTCCGGAGCCAGAGCCAGACGGAACTCGCCGAATCCCTGACCCGCACCTCAAATGAAATCGCAGCGTTGCATCAGCAAATGAAAAGCGCGCGCGACCGTCTCCGCAATACGGAGATACGCGCGCCTGCAGCGGGAGAAGTCGTCGATCTCGCTTTCCACACCATCGGCGGCGTGGCCCAGCCTGGGGAAGCAATCCTGAGTATCGTCCCGCGACAGGATGAGCTGGTTGTCGATGCCCGTATCCGCGCGGCGGATATCGACGCGGTCTATCGCGGACAGCTCGCCGAAATCCGAATCAGGGCCTACCGTTGGAGAGACCGGCCACCGCTGCATGCACGGGTCGTCCGGATTTCAGCGGATCTGCTGGAAGATGCGACAACCGGCCAGCCATTCTACGAAGCGCGGCTGAGGTTCGATATCGGCAGCAGTCAAGCGGCCGCGATATCCGCCCTCAAAGTAGGAATGGCGGCAGACATCGCTCTTCTGACTGAAGCTCGGACCGCCGCCGACTATATCCTGGGCCCGGTCTCCCAGCTTCTGTTCCGCGGATTCCGGGAGCGCTGAGCCACGCATTTCATCACTCGAACCGCTCACACTTTAAATCCGCTTCCCCTGCGCGATATGCTCTTCGCCGAGGGAGAAAACAATGACGCCGACCGTAACGATACTGCAATCACGTATCGAGCTCGTGGATCCGCAGGACTGCACCGATAACTCGGACACTCTCGCCTTGCTGGAGGCCTTGTTCGACGCACTTGTCCGGCGCGGCCCAGACGGACGGTTCGTACCCGCTCTGGCGGAGAGCTGGACATTGGCTGAAGATGCCTGCCTCTGGACTTTCCGCCTCCGGCCGGGGCTGCGCTTTCACGACGGCAGTGCGCTGGATGCGGAAGCGATGAAGTACTCCATCGAACGCATGCAGCGGCCTGACATCGGCGCCACCCTCGGCGCACCGGCTGTCTGGGGTCAGTATCTCGGCGGCGCCCGCATCACTGCACCCGACCCTCTGACCCTGACGATAGAGACGGCAGAGCCAACTGCGGATCTGCTCGATATTCTGGTTTCCGGCTATGCCCTGCCGCCCCATCTCGCCGACCGCCAAGACTTTATGCAGCACCCTGTCGGCAGCGGAGCTTTTCAATTCGAAGGCGCCGAACCCGGTCGGGAGGTTCGCATGACAGCCAATCCCCATTGGTGGGGCGGTGCCCGGCCACAAGAACAATTGATCTGGCATTGTGTGCCTCTGTCAGAAGCGCGGGCGGAAGCGATCGTGGCTGGACGGGCGCAGGTGGCAACCCGTCTGTCGCCGGCAGACGCCGAGCAGCTTGGCGACGGCATCACGCAGCACGATTACTTCGACCCGACAGCGATCATCTACTTGCTGAACGCCGCATCGGGGCCATTCAGCGATCCCCGTGTCCGGCGCGCGATCACGCTCGCTGTCGACAGGCAAGCGCTGATCGCCGATGTACTCGACGGCGCCGGAACACCGCTGGGCGGTTTCGTCAGCAGTGCCCATATCGGCGCCGCGCCGGAGCCGGCAGACACAATACCCGACCCAGAGGCAGCTCGGGCCCTGCTCGCCGAGGCCGGTTATGGCGACGGCCTTGTGCTGGGTGTCGACTGCCCGACCAGACTGCCGGACGAAGCGCAGTCCCTGACCAATGCCCTTGCCCGTCAGTTGGCGCAGATCGATGTTTCACTCATTGTTCACACGGTAGAGGATCGCGTGGCCTATGCGGAGCAGATCCGGGACAAGAAAATCCACGACATGTGCGTCTTCGATTCCAGTCCGATGAGCACGTTCCGCGTGCTGTACGAAAAGATCGACAGCCGGGTCCGCGGTTCCTGGTGGGAAGGCTACCGGAACGATGCGGTGGAGGCACTGCTCGACCGCTCCCGCCGGACAGTTGATCCAGACGCACGCGAAGACAACCACCGGCAGAGCTACATGGCTCTCCGGCAGGATCCGCCGTGGCTTCCGCTATACCATCATCGTTTCACGGCGGCGGTCGCCGGCGATCATCCGGACTGGCGGATGCGCGCCGACGGTGTTCTCGATGTAACGACCCTGCCCTGAGTTCAAACGGTCAGGCGTTGCCGGTCAGATATTCCATAGCTGCCTGGGCGCCGCCCTTCTTGTGCGGCACACCGGCAACGGCAAAGCCCATCTCGACACCGGAGAGGGTGCCCATCAGCATCAGGTCGTTGAAGTAACCGAGATGACCGATGCGGAAGACCTTGCCAGCCACCTTGCCAAGGCCCGAGCCGAGAGACATGTCGAACTTGTCGAGCACCGTCGCCCGATAGGTATCCGCATTGTGGCCGTCGGGCATGACGACGGCGGTCAGGACCGGGCTGTATTCGTCGGCGTTTTGGCACAGCACCTCAAGGCCCCAGGTCTGGACAGCGCGGCGGGTCGCCTCGGCGAAACGCTCATGCCGGGAGAAGACATTGTCGAGACCCTCTTCCATCATCATGTCGCAGGCCTCGTTCAGGCCGTAGAGCAGGTTCGTTGCCGGGGTATAGGGGAACCAGCCATCCGCGTTCATGCCGATCTGGCTTTTCCAGTCCCAGTAGGACCGGTTGATGCGCGCGTTTTCGCTCGCCTTCAGGGCCTTCGGACCAACCGCGTTGAAGCCGAGCCCCGGCGGCAGCATCAGGCCCTTCTGGGAGCCGCTGACGGTGACATCCACGCCCCATTCGTCATGCTTGTATTCGGCGGAGCCGAGACCGGAAATGCTGTCCACCATGAACAGCGCCGGATGGTTCGCCGCGTCGATGGCCTTGCGCACCTTCTGTATCTTCGACGTCACACCTGTCGAGGTCTCGTTATGGACGACGCAGACCGCCTTGATCTCATGCCCCTTGTCTTCCAGCAGCCGCGCCTCGATGGCCGCGGCATCTACACCATGGCGCCAGTCGCCGGGAATCACTTCCGGCTGCAGCCCCAGACGCGTGGCGAGTTCGGCCCAGAGCGAGGAGAACTGACCGGTCTCAAACATCAGCACCTTGTCGCCGACATTCATGGTGTTGACCAGTGCGGCTTCCCAGGCACCGGTGCCGGAGGACGGCAGGATCACGACCGGGCATTCCGTCTGGAAGATCGGCTTCACCTTCGCCAGCACCTCGTTTGCGAGGACCTGGAATTCCGGGCCGCGATGGTCGATCGTCGGCTGACCGATGGCGCGCAAGATCCGGCCAGGGACATGGCTTGGCCCGGGAATTTGCAGAAAATGGGGTCCCGACTTGTAGGTCATTGGTCTTCTCCTAAGTGCAGGATCACGCCAGCGCGCGGTCCAGAATGGTTGCGACATGCACCGCCTCGCGGGCGGCGCCGTCCTTGATCTGATGGCGGCAGGAGGTACCGTCGGCGACGAGCACTGTGTCCCCGTCAGCGGCGCGCACGGCGGGCAGCAGATCGCGCTCCGCCATGGCCATGGATACCTCAAGGTTTTTTGCTTCATAGCCGAACGCACCTGCCATGCCGCAGCAGCTCGACTGGATGACTTCGACATCCATGTCCGGCACGAGCCGCAACGCGGTCTCGACCGCACCCATGGCGGCGAAGGCCTTCTGATGGCAATGGCCATGCACCAGCGCCTTTGCGGCAACCGGCTTGAAGGCAGCAGTGATCTTTCCGGCCTTCTGCTCCCGGGCGATGAATTCCTCGAACAGCAGGGCATGCTCAGCGATCAGGTCGCTATCCGCACCCGGCAGCATCGCCTTGAACTCGTCCCGCAGCGTGAACAGGCAGGACGGCTCAAGCCCGACGACGGGAATACCGCGCCGTGCGTAGGGCAGATAGGCCGCGATCATGCGCCGCGCCTCTTCCTTCGCCTTGTCGACGAGACCGGAGGCCAGGAAAGTCCGTCCGCAGCAGAGATGCCGCCCTCCCTCGCCGCGCGGATCGACGACATGGACGCGATAGCCGAGCGCCTTCAGCACGCGCAACGCGGCCCTCAGGTTTTCCGGCTCGAAATAGGTGCTGAAAGTATCGTTCAGCAACACCACGTCGCGCCCGTCATTTTCATCCGGATCAACATCGTCGGCTTCGCTGCCGGAAAACGGCACGTCGCTCCAGACCGGAAGGCTGCGTTTGGCGCTGAAGCCGAGCAAGGCCTCGGACAAGCCTTTCAGGCCCGGCACGACATCCCGCGCATTCGCCAGATAGCCGAAGCGGGACGCCGCTTCCGCATAGCGCGGCAGGTAGGAAACGAGACGGTCCTTTAACTTTAAACCATGTTTCTTCGTATAATGATGAAGGAACTCAACCTTCATCCGCGCCATGTCGACGCCGGTCGGGCATTCCCGCTTGCAGCCCTTGCAGGAAACGCAGAGATCCATGGTCTCTTTCATCTCCGGCGCAACCAGCGCCTCGGGGCCGAGTTGGCCGGACAGCGCGAGCCGCAGCGTGTTGGCGCGGCCTCTTGTCAGGTCCTTTTCGTTCCGCGTTGCCCGGAAGCTTGGACACATCACCCCGGCATCCCGTTTGCGGCAGGCGCCGTTGTTGTTGCACATCTCCACCGCACCGGAGAAACCACCCCAGTCGGACCAGTCCAGCGCCGTGTCGATCGGAGTTGGCGCATAGCCCGGCTTGAAGCGGAACAAGGAGCGGTCATCCATCTTCGGCGGGTCAACGATGCGGCCCGGATTCATCATCCGCTCCGGATCAAACGCGCGCTTAACCTCGCCAAAGGCATTGACCAGGCGCTTGCCGAACATCTTCTCGTGGAACTCGGAGCGAACGATGCCGTCGCCATGCTCCCCGGAATGGGAACCCTTGTATTCCCGCACCATGTCGAAAGCTTCCTCGGCGATGGCGCGCATGCGCTTCACATCGCCCTCTTCCCGCATGTTCAGCACCGGGCGGACATGTAGGCAGCCGACGGAGGCATGGGCATACCAGGTGCCGTGCGTGCCGTGCTTTTCGAACACCTGGGTCAGCCGGTCGGTAAACTCGGCCAGATCTTCCAGCGGCACCGCGCAATCCTCGATGAAGGAGACCGGCTTTCCGGCCTGTTTCATCGACATCATGATGTTGAGGCCCTGACGGCGGACCTCGCCGATGGTGGCCTGCAAGGCCGGTGCGGTCGCATCCACCACCGCATCCGGATAGCCAAGATCCGCCATCAGCACTTCAAGCTGGCGCAACTGGGCGACGCAGGCCGCATGGTCTTCACCGGCAAACTCGACCACAAGAACCGAGTCCGGCTCCCCCTTCACGAACTCCGCGATCATCGGCTTGAAGATCGGGATTTCCCGGGCCAGCTCGATCATGTTTCGGTCGATCAGCTCGACCGCGTGCGGCTTCAGCTTCACGATATGCTGGGTCGCATCCATCGCCTTGTAGAAGGTTGGGAAATGGCAGACGCCCATGACCTTGTGGGTTGGAATGCGGTGCAGCTTCAGCTCAACCTGACGAAAGGCCGCGAGCGTCCCTTCGGAGCCGACCAGCAGGCTCGCCATATTGTGCCCGGCGGAATTGATCGTGTTGATGTTGTAGCCGCCGACCCGGCGCATGAGCTTCGGGAATTTCGCAGCAATCTCGCCACCTTCACGATCGGCGATAGCGCGCATTTCCTGCACCAGATCGCGGTAGCGCGGCTCCGTTTCAATGGCGCCGAGATTACCCGGCACCGGTCCGAAATGAAGTTGCTCTCCGGTTGGCAGCACGGCATCGATGGAGAGCACATTGTCCACCATGATGCCGTAGTGGATCGAGCGGCCGCCGCAGGAATTGTTCGCTGTCATGCCGCCGATGGTGGCCCGGCTGGCGGTCGAGACATCGACGGGGAAGAACAGTCCGTAGGGCTTCAGAGCCGCGTTCAGATGGTCGAGCGCAATGCCCGGCTCGACAACCGCACGCATGTTCTCCGGATCGATTTCGATGATCCTGTTCAGGTGCTTCGAGCAGTCGAGCACCAGAGACTCGTTCACCGTCTGCCCGCACTGACTGGTACCGCCGCCGCGCGGCAGCAAGGAGACTCCGTTCTCCCGCGCGATCTCCATGGCGGCAATCAAGTCGGCCTGATTCTTCGGGATGACGACGCCGACCGGCTCAACCTGATAGATCGAGGCATCGGTCGAATAACGGCCCCGGGAAAAGCGGTCGAATAGCACCTCTCCCTGCAACGCGCGCTCAAGGCGCACGGCCAGATCCCCATCACTTGGCGACACGGCAGCCATCACTTAACTCCTGACAAAAACTGTGCGCGGAGTCTGGCGCATTCTTCCACCATGACAAATCGACTTCCACGATGCGGCAAGGCGCCGCCACATATCAGTCCTGCGCGTGCGCCTTCTCGAAGTCCCAGACGTCACCGAAACCCATCGTCCGGGAGAAAGCGCCAAAATCGTCCAGCTTCTGGGAGGCACCCTTGCTTGAGCCGGTCTCTTTCAGCCGCCCATAAACGGAGCGCAGCGCCGCGCCCATGGCCAGGAAGCCGGTGCCCGGATAGATCGCCATGGAATAACCGAGATCGGTATACTCTTCCGCGCTCAGCACCGGTGTCTTCCCGCCTTCGACCACATTGACCAGAAGCGGTTTGTCGAAGCTGGCGCAGATCTTCTCCATCTCCTCGACCGTTTCCGGGGCCTCGATGAAGAGCACATCCGCCCCCGCCTTGGCGAAAGCCTCACCCCGGCGCAGGGCTTCGTCGAGCCCGTAATTGGTGCGCGCGTCGGTGCGGGCGACGATGGCAAAATCCGGGTTGTCCCGGCTTTCCACCGCAACCTTGATCTTCTGCACCATGTCCTCGAGCGGAATGACCTTCCGGTTCGGCGTGTGCCCGCATTTCTTTGGGAACTCCTGGTCCTCAAGCTGGATACCAGCCGCACCCGCAGCCTCGTAACCGCGCACCGTGTGCTGCACATTCAGCAGACCGCCATAGCCGGTATCGCCATCCGCGACCAGCGGCGCCAAGACCGTATCGGCCAGCACCTTTACCCGGCCGACCATGTCGGTGTAGCTGGCGAGCCCGGCGTCGGGCAGCCCGAGATGGGAGCCAACCGCGCCATAGCCGGTCATGTAGAGCGCCTCAAAGCCGAACTCGTCGGCAATGCGCGCGGAAATACCGTCGAAGATACCGGGTGCAATCAAAAGCTTGCCCGGCTTGATCAGGTCCAATAGCCGCGTCACGGCACTTCCTCCAGATGTCTCGGGCTCAAGCCCTTGTTCCGGGGACGATACCCAGCCAGACTAGAGACAATCAATCCTCGCGCTTTCCACTCTCGGAAAAACAGCCTGCGCGGTTTGCCCCTAATTCGAACACGGTGCCCCATGACCAAGGACCTTCTCACCCCCGTTCTCGACCGCATTGATGCGGGCCTGGACCAGTCAGTCGAACGGCTTGTCGACGTGCTGCGTATTCCCAGCATCAGCACAGATCCGAAATTCGATCCCGATGTGCTGCGCGCCGCCGAATGGATGGCACGCCAGTTAGTCGAGATCGGCTTCGACGCAGCCGTGCGCCCGGCCTTGAAGCACCCGATGGTGGTCGGCCACATGAAGGGCCCCGAAGGCGCGCCGCACATCCTTTATTACGGCCATTACGACGTGCAGCCGGCCGATCCTTATGAGCTCTGGGATTCCGATCCGTTCGAGCCGGTGATCGTCGAGGCAGAGCGCGGCAAGCGCATCGTCGCCCGAGGTGCCGTCGATGACAAAGGTCAGGTGATGACCTTCATCGAGGCCTTCCGCGCCTGGATGGACGTGCACGGCTCCCTGCCGATCAACGTGACAGTGCTGCTGGAAGGCGAAGAGGAAAGCGGCTCCGAAAGCCTTGAGCCTTTCCTTGCCGCCAACAAGGACGAGCTGAGCGCCGATGCCTGCGTCGTCTGCGATACCGGCATGTGGGCGGTCGACAAGCCGGCCATCACCTACATGCTACGCGGCATCGTCTCCGTTGAGGTCAGCATCAAGGGCCCGAGCCGGGATCTGCATTCCGGCATGTATGGCGGCGGCGTCATCAACCCGATCAACCTGCTCTCCAAGATCCTCGGCGACTTCCATGACGAGACCGGGCGCATCCGGATCGAGGACTTCTATGACGATGTCCTGCCGGTCGGCGACAATGAGCTGAAACAATGGGCCGGCCTCGGTTTCGACGAAGAGGCCTTTCTCAGGGAAGTCGGGCTGGAAGTACCGGGCGGCGAGCAGGGCTTCTCCGCGCTGGAGCGGATCTGGGCCCGGCCGACGCTGGACGTCAACGGCATCACCGGCGGCTATCAGGATCCGGGCGGCAAGACCGTTATCGCCTCCGAGGCATCCGCCAAGATCACCTGCCGGCTGGTACCGGACCAGGACCCGGACAAGATCATCGCCGGGCTGAAAGCCTTCGTCACCGAACGGTTGCCGAAGGGCTACAGCCTGGAAATCGTCCACGAGGGCGGCTTCCCGGCGCTGCGGGTACCGACGGAGTCCGATTATCTGAAAGCGGCGGTCGCCGGTTTGCGGGACGAGTACGAAACGGAGCCCGTTCTGATCGGCTGTGGCGGCTCCATTCCAGCCGCCGGATCTATCCGCAACCTGCTCGGCATGGACAGCCTGCTCGTCGGCTTCGGGCTGGAGGATGACCGCGTGCATAGCCCGAACGAGAAGTTCGAGATGGTCTGCTTCCACCGGGGCATCCGCTCCAACGCCGCCATCATGGCCCGGCTGGCGGAACTCGCCGGATAACCGGCGCACCATCGATCGAAAAAGCGCTGTGAATAATTCATCCACAGCGCTTTTTTATTGGCAGGTCACGGCCTTATGCAGTATTTGGCAATGAGTTTGGGAAATTGGATGCCATGAACATCACGGCCACCACAGAGCGACGAGCAAACCCGCGACGACGACGTATCGCCGCGCGTAGTGCGCTGTCCGTCATCACGCTCTAGGCCGCTTCCCTCTTCGGGACGGCCATCCCAAGGCCGGAAGTCCCGACAATGATCGTCATCGAAAAAGAAACTGCCGCCGATGCGGCTGCCATTGAGTCCCTGCTGGATATCGGTTTCGGCGGGGGCCGTCTTTCCAAGACCGTCTACACGCTGCGGCAAGGCCCGTCCGTGCCGTCTCTCAGCCTCGTCGCCCGTACCGGGTTCGACGCCAAACTCGGCGCCTCGATCAGGTTCTGGCGCTGCGATGTGAAGAGCGACGGCGACGAAATCCTGCCGGCGCTGGTGCTTGGCCCGCTGGTGGTCGATCCCTCTCTGCAGGGCAAGGGGCTCGGTCGGACGCTCGTCGCCCGGGCGCTTGAAGAAGCCGATCAAGAAGGCTGGGGTCTTTGCCTCGTGGTCGGAGAGGCCTCCTACTACAGCCCCTACGGTTTTGTGCTGGCCGAGCCTTACGGGTTCGAGCTGCCGGGACCGGTCGACCAGCCGCGCTTCCAGGTGCGCGCCGCACCGGACCTGCTGCAAGGCCTCGCGGAGGAACCAATGGTCCGCAAAGTGCTGCCTTGGAGCGGCAAGGCAAGTGGCGTAGAAGGTGCCAAGGACGCATTCCGCGCCGCCTGAGCTTCTGACGCTGACAAAGGTTCCGCCACGCTATGTTCGAGAGCGCGTATATCGGGTGGGACCTGCATATCTGGGCCGTCGCCGTCACAGCCACGTTGATCGGTGGGGTCATCCGGGGCTTCACGGGGTTTGGTTTCGCACTGATCCTGATCAGTGCATTGCTGCTGGTAGCCGATCCGATTGCCGTGGTCCCCCTGACTCTGATCCTCGATCTGCTCGCAGGCTTTACCCTGTTGCCACGCACCTTTCGACAAGTGCATTGGACCGGCATCCGGCAACTTCTCATCGGTTCTGCCATTGGCGTGCCAGCGGGTTTCGCCTGCCTGCTCCTGGTGGCGCCGGAGCCGATGAAAATCGCGATCTATTTCGGAATCCTGGTCTCAGTCCTGCTGATCGCCAAGGGTTTCAAGCTCGCGTCGGTGCCCGGCAATGGCATGCTGGCAGGAACGGGGGTCGTTGCGGGCCTGATGTCTGGAGCGTCCGGCGTCCCCGGCCCTCCGGTGATACTGCTTTATCTGTCGTCTCCACTACCTGTCTCGACCACCCGCGCGACCGCCATCGCCTTTTTTATATTTGTCGATATTTTCGCTCTTGGCCTCGCCGCCTATAAGGATCTGATGAGCATCGACATGCTCCTGAGGTGTGCACTCCTGTTCCCACTCATGGCCATCGGCACGACAATAGGACACCGGCTGTATGGCCTTGCCCGGCCTGAAACCGTCAAACTGGCAGCGATTATCCTGCTCGGCGCGCTGGCGATTGTCGGCATCGGCAAGGTTCTGGTAGTTTAGCGCCGCCAACCACAGGGCATCCCCCAGACCTAACGGTGAATTGAATGCCGACCCTCTATCACCTTTGGATTTCGCCTTTCTGCCGGAAGATCCGCGTGTCTCTCGGCGAGAAGAAAATCGAGACCGAAACCAAGGTCGAACAGATCTGGGACCGGCGCCCGGAATTCCTCGCCAAGAACCCCGACGGCACGGTGCCGGTCTTCGTCGACGATGACGGCACCACGGTCGCCAACTCCGGCGCCATATCCGAATATCTCGAAGAAACCCGTCCCGAAGTCCCGCTGCTCCCGGGCGACGCCGCCGCACGCGCCGAAATCCGTCGGCTGGTGGCCTGGTTCGACCGCAAGTTCAACGCGGAAGTGACCGAGATGCTGGTCGGAGAGAAGCTGATGAAACGCTTCCTCGGCACCGGCGAGCCTTCAAGCGCGGCGATCCGTGCGGGGCATACGAACATCGCCACCCATCTCGCCTATATCGGCTTTCTGGCGGAGCGCCGGAACTGGCTCGGTGGAGACCATTTCAGCCTCGCCGACATCGCCGCCGCATCCCATATATCCACCGTCGATTATATAGGCGACGTACCGTGGGAGAAGTATCCGGAGGCCAAGGAATGGTACGCCCGGGTCAAGTCCCGCCCGAGCTTCCGGCCATTGCTGTCAGACCACATCCCCGGCGTCCGCCCACCGGCGCACTACGCCAACCTGGATTTCTGAAGCGCGAAAACCGGTTAGCGGACGACTACGTCCATTTCCTCGATACGCCCGCGTGCGGCAGCTGCGGCACGCGAGTCGGGTGCAAGCCTGATGACCTGCAGCCAGTCACCGCGCGCACCGTCCAGATCG
The DNA here is from genome assembly GCF_034670185.1 of Nisaea sp. Taxonomy (NCBI): domain Bacteria; kingdom Pseudomonadati; phylum Pseudomonadota; class Alphaproteobacteria; order Rhodospirillales; family Thalassobaculaceae; genus Nisaea; species Nisaea sp. Next base: position 181,317 of record NZ_JAXMNY010000003.1, on the reverse strand, counting down.
CCCTGATACTGGCGGAGGATTCCCCGTTCAAGCAGCGCATCCGGATTGAACGGCGCAAGCTCCAGAACGATGTCGACTTCTCTTGCCGCATCTTCCAGACGGTCGAGCTGGCGCAGGGTCACCGCCCGGTAGATATGAGCTTCGGCCAGATCCGGGTTACGCCCGATCGCCTCGTCCAGATCGGCGAGAGCTGCATCGTACTTTTCCAGCTCCATCAGCGTGACGGCACGGTCGACCCAGAGCTCCGGGTCGCCCGGCGCCAGGTCCAGCAGCTTGCTTTGCAGATTGAACGCCTTGTCGGGCCGTCCGGCGAGATACCAGGCCTGCCCCGCCTGCATCAGAATGCCGCCCAGAAGGGCCGTACGCGCCGTTCCGAGATCGGTCGCCAGACGCTCCAGCCGTGCCGCGGCCTCGTCATATTGATGCAACTGCAACAAAGCCACCGCAAGACAGTGCCGCGCCGGAATACCGCCACCCTGCTTGTACCAGGCGAGACCGCTGCTATAGGCCTCCTCCGGTCGCTCGCGGGTGAGCGCCATGCAGGCTTCATATTCCTGCTGATGATCGATTTCGGCGGCTGTGGCCGGAAGGATCGTGACGAGGAATGCGATTCCGGCGAGCGATATGCCCGCGAGGCTCAGCCGGCCGCGTCGCACAGCGCGGCCACTGTCTGGGACAAGATTTCGAGATCCCGATCAGTCGAGAGCCGATGATCGCCGTCCTTCATGAAACGGACCTGAACGTCCTCGCTCTCGACATTCTCCGCAATGCGCAGGGAAAGCTCATAGGGCACCGATTCGTCGCGCATGCCATGCAGCAACCGCACCGGCACGCTGATCGGCATCTTCTCCCGCATGACCAGATGCTCGCGGCCATCCTCGATCAGCTTCATGGTGATGGTGTAGGGCTCGTCGCTGTATTCGGAGGGCTCATAATAAACACCATCGCGCAGCAGCGTCTCCTTGATCTCGTCGGAGAATGTCGCCCACATCAGATCCTCGGTGAAGTCCGGCGCGGCGGCAATGCCGACCAGTCCTGCAAGCCGCTCCGGCCGTTGCAGGGCTGCCTGCAGCATGATCCACCCGCCCATGGAGGAGCCGACGAGAACCAGCGGGCCGTCCGTGACCCGGTCGATCAGAGTGAGCGCGTCGGAAAGCCAGATCCCGATAGAGCCATCCTCGAACTTTCCCGAGGACTGGCCATGTCCCTGATAATCCAGCCGAAGAAATGACTGTCCCCGTTCACGCGCCAGAGCCTCAAGCGTCAAGGCCTTTGTGCCCGTCATGTCGGACATGAAGCCGCCAAGGAAGACAATTGTGGGTCCGCGCCCGTCCAGTTTGTGATAAGCGAGGCGTGCGCCATCCGGCTTTTCAATGTAGAGGGGCGTGGGGTCCGGCGACTGCTGGGCTTGCTCGGTCATTGTGGTAAACTTCATGACAATGAAAACAACATGCTTGGAACGCCGGTGAACGACGGCCCCTCCATGAGGCCTAACATACCGAACCTCCGCCAATCGAGCGGTGATTACGATATGTTCCGCCGACCGCCAGAAGACAAGAAGCCGGTCGTTCTCCAGATTCTTCCCGCCCTGGTCTCTGGCGGTGTGGAACGGGGTACGATCGACGTTGCCCGCGCGCTTGTCGAAGCGGGCTGGGACGCCCTGGTGATTTCCGCCGGCGGACCAATGGTGCATGACCTGACCCGAGTCGGCGCGCGTCACATCCAGCACCCTCTCGGCTCGAAGAATCCGCTGAGCTGGCGGCAGAATTTCGATTGGCTGGTCGACGTCATCCATCAGGAAAATGTAGACATCGTCCATGCCCGCTCGCGCATGCCAGCCTGGATCGCCTGGCGCGCGGCGCGCAAGAACAAGGTGCCGTTCGTCACTACCTTTCATGGCCGCTTTCCGGACACCAACCCGCTGAAAAAGCTCTATAACTCAGTGATGGTGCGGGGAGACCGGGTAATTGCCATCTCGCACTTTGTCGCCCATGAGATCGAGACGCGCTTCGGTACAGGCAGCGACAAACTGCGGATCATTCCCCGTGGCGTGAATATAAGCCTGTTCAATCCGGATGCTGTTTCCGCCGAGCGGATGATCAAGCTCAGCCGCGAATGGCGTCTGCCGGACGGCGTGCCGGTTATTGTCATGCCGGGGCGGATCACCCGCTGGAAGGGGCACGACGTCCTGATCGATGCCCTGACCAAGCTGGGCGATCAGCCGGTCCGTTGCATCATGGCCGGGTCGTATGAGGGCAAGGAAAGCTACAAGGCGGAGCTTGAAGAAAAAATCGCCAAGGCCGGACTCAGCGCGTCGGTGATGTTCACCGGTTCCGTGGTGGATATGCCGTGCGTCTACCAGATTGCGGATGTCGTGGTCTCCGCCTCCATCGACCCCGAGCCATTCGGCCGGGTGATGATCGAGGCACAAGCGATGGGCCGGCCGATTGTCGCGACAGATCACGGCGGCGCCCGGGAATCCGTGATTCCGGGAAAAACCGGCTTCCTGGTCAAACCGAACGATGCGGAGGCACTCGCCGAAGGTATTCGCACCGCGCTGGCCCTGACGGCCGAACAGCGCGCGGTGGTCACCGAGGCTGCCGTTGCGCATGTCCGCGAGAATTATACGACCAGCGACATGTGCGCCCGGACCCTCTCCGTCTATGAAGAAGTTCTGCCGCTCTCGCCAAATGCCGGATAAGTCGACAAATCCATCCGGGCCTGGCCGAAGCCACCCGCGCATTCTGGTCATCAAGCTCGGTGCGCTTGGCGATTTCATCTACGCGCTCGGCCCGATGCAGGCGATCCGCCGTCATCACCCGGAGGCGGAGATCATCCTGCTGACGCGCCCCGCCTATGCCGAGCTCGGCGAACGCAGTGGATTGTTCGACAAGGTCTGGAGCGACAGCGAACCCAAACTGTTTAATATTCCGGGAATCCTTGCCCTGCGCGCCAGACTGACCGGCACGGCATTCGAGCGGGTCTATGACCTGCAGACATCGGATCGAACCGGTTTTTATTACCGGCTGTTCTGGCCAGGCCCAAAACCCGAATGGTCCGGCATCGTCCCCGGGTGCAGCCACTATCACCACTACACACGCCCGACCCTGACCCACACCCAGGACCGGCAACGGACCCAGCTCGAAATAGCCGGGATCAAGGATGTCCGACCGTCGGATCTCTCCTTCATGGACAGTGACATCGGGCGGTTCGATCTGCCCGCCCCCTTCGCATTGCTGATCCCGGGATCGTCCCTGAAAATGGCGATAAAGCGCTGGCCGGCGCCTTCTTACGGAGAGATCGCACGGCGCCTGTATGAGACGGGCACCACGCCTGTGCTACTCGGCGGCATGGAAGATCAGGACGCCATCCAGACCATCAAGGACATCTGTCCCAAAGCGCGCGATCTGTCCGGCAAAACCACGCTTTATGACATCCCCGCACTGGCCCGCTCAGCCGATTTTGCTATCGGCAATGACACCGGACCGATGCATATGGCCGCCCTGTCCGGCTGCCAAACCATCGCGATTTTTTCGACAAAAAGCTTCCCGGAGAAAGCGGCACCACGCGGAGAGAATGTCATCCTTCTGGTAGAAGAGACTCTCGCGAAACTGTCAGCTGATTTCGTCTGGGATACACTTCGACGGTGACCCCGGCATAATTCTAGTACCGCGCCCTCTTCCGGTACCGGCGGCATTCCGCGACAAGATGATCTAGCGTCTGCACCTCACGCCGCGGAATGTCGCCGAGATGATCGAAGTGGCTCTCAGTCGGCGGAATACAGACAGCGTTCACCGAAACTTCTGTCGTCAAATCCGAAATGTTCCGACCTTTGAAGTTCGGCCATGCCGCGACTTTGTAAGCCAAAATAAAAATCCGATACCCCAATTCACGCAGTGGATAGATCCAGGACAGATCATCGTCTTCTAGGCCGGTTTCAATGCTCAGAAATGGCGTGAATTTGGAAATCGTATCCAATGCACCCGCCACGACCGCAGCTTCATGTCCTTCGACATCGATCTTGATGAGATTGCACTGATCGAGCGCTAGACCATCGAGCGTGACCTGCTGCGTTTCAACAAAACGTCCAGGCACCCGTTCTGAATTAACTGAAAGAGACATGGACCCGAAGTCGAGGCTATCAATCTTTTCTACATCGGGATCCACAAAGCGCGCGGTTCCTGACGTACTGGAAACGATTGCCCTGGTTGCTGCCGCGTTGCAGACACCGTTCTGGTCCAGATTGTGTCTCAGTAGATCGAAGGCAAAGGGACTGGCTTCAAATGAGCGCACGCTTCCGGCCGGCCCCACCGCATTCGCGAAAGCCAGCGCCATCGCGCCGATATTGGCGCCTACATCAACGACCAAATCACCCTTAGAGAGCAGTCGTTCATAGACAATGACTTCGCCACGGCAATAATCACCGCACTCGGCCAGCGTCTGGCACAAATAGCGATCCGCCGCCGGGAATGTGATTTTCCCGTACCGAAATTTTGTGCTTAGGCAATTGACGAAAATGGAGTTCGGACAGTTCATGCTGTTCGCGTATCATGTAAAAATTCGTGGCGCCATTGTTTCGCCTCCACATTGGCACAATGTACGCCACACCGGCATGGTGCACCCTCACACCATTGCCATCCCTAGCAATACAGCATTCCAGTCTTTCCTTGCGGTAGAGCCATTCCGGCGCTACATAGCCACTCATGCGCAACGGTGAATTTTACGGACCCATGTGGTATCCGACCCAGACAATCGTGACTAGTTAGCCGTTTCGGCCTGGCCGGCCGAGACGGCATACGGATCGGGAACGCTCCCGTCCAAAGGCCTTGCGAAAAATCTGTCACGACGCCACCCCTCAAAAGGGTCCTACATCATGCCTGCCATTACACTTCCCGACGGCTCCGTCCGTTCCTTCGATGCCCCCGTTTCCGGCGCGGAAATCGCCGCCGATATCGGGCCGGGTCTTGCCAAAGCAGCGATCGCCATTCGCATCAACGGCGCACTCAGCGATCTCAGCCTGCCTATTGCTGAAGACAGCCAGGTCGCCCTTGTCACCAAGAAAGACCAGGAAGCGCTCGAGCTGATCCGGCACGACTGCGCCCACATCATGGCCGAAGCCGTGCTGGAGCTGTATCCCGAGACACAGGTCACCATCGGCCCGTCCATCGAGAATGGCTTCTATTACGACTTCTTCCGCGAGGAACATTTTACGCCGGACGATCTGGAAAAGATTGAAAAGCGGATGCACGAGATCGTCGACCGGGACGAGACCATTACCCGGGAGGTCTGGGACCGGGACGAGGCAGCCCTGCACTACAAGAAAGTGCATGAGCCGTTCAAGGTCGAGCTGGTTGAAACCATTCCGTCGGGCGAGGCCATCAGCTTCTACCGCCAGGGTGATTTCCTTGATCTCTGCCGCGGCCCGCACATGCCGTCGACGAAATATACCGGCCATGCCTTCAAGCTGATGAACGTTGCCGGCGCCTACTGGCGCGGCGACAGCAACCGGCCACAGTTGCAGCGGATCTACGGCACCGCCTGGCCGGACCAGAAACAGCTCGACGCCTACCTGCACATGCTTGAGGAAGCCGACAAACGCGATCACCGCAAACTCGGCCGCGAGCTGGACCTGTTCCACATCCAGGAAGAAGCCGTCGGCTCCGTCTTCTGGCATCCGCAAGGCTGGACGCTGTACCGGCAGATCGAGAACCATCTCCGCCGTAAGCTGGATCGCGCTGGCTATCAGGAAGTTAAAACCCCACAGCTGATCGACCGCTCCCTCTGGGAAGCATCCGGGCACTGGGAAAAATTTCGCGAGAACATGTTCACGGCCAATGCCGAGGACGACAAGGTGCTCGCCCTGAAACCGATGAACTGCCCGGGCCACGTGCAGATCTTCAAGCAAGGGCTGAAAAGCTATCGCGACCTGCCGCTGCGCCTCTCCGAATTTGGTTCCTGCCACCGGAACGAGCCGTCCGGCGCACTGCACGGCATCATGCGGGTGCGCGCCTTCACCCAGGACGACGCTCATATCTTCTGCACGGAAGAGCAGATCACCGAAGAGAGTGTGAAGTTCTGTGAGCTGCTTTCGGCGGTCTACAAGGATTTCGGCTTTACCGACGTGCGGGTGAAATTCTCCGATCGCCCGGAAGTGCGTGCCGGTGAAGACGCAATCTGGGACAAGGCCGAGAAATCCCTGAGCGATGCCTGCGACGCTGCGGGCCTCGATACCACGCTGAACCCCGGCGAAGGCGCCTTTTACGGCCCGAAACTCGAATTCGTGCTGACCGACGCGATCGGTCGGGACTGGCAGTGCGGCACCCTGCAGGTCGATTTTGTCCTGCCAGAGCGGCTGGACGCCTCATACATTGACGAGGACAGTAGCCGCAAGCGTCCGGTCATGCTGCACCGTGCCATCTTCGGCTCCATGGAGCGCTGGATCGGCATCCTGATCGAGCAATATGCCGGCCGCTTCCCGCTCTGGCTCTCGCCGGTTCAGGCCGTAATCGCGACCATCACCAACGATGCGGACGATTACGCAGCCGAAGTGATGGCCGCCGCGAAAGCCGCCGGATTGCGGGTTGCGATGGATCGCCGGAACGAGAAAATCAACTACAAGATCCGCGAGCACAGCGAGGCCAAGATCCCGGCAATCCTCGTCGTCGGCCGTCGCGAGGCGGAAGAAGGCAAGGTCGCGCTGCGGCGACTCGGCGGAAAAGCGCAAGAAGTGCTTGCACTCGACGACGCCATTACTAGACTTAAAGAAGAGGCTCTGGCTCCGGATCACCTCTGATCCGGGTCGGCACCTCCCCACACAACAGAAACAGATAACGAAGGAGGCGATAGATCGCCAGACCACCATTCAATCAACCGCCGGCCAAGGATGGCCCGCGGGTGAACCGCGACATTCTCGTAGAACGAGTCCGCTGCATTGATCCCGACGGGGAAATGCTCGGCGTACTGACTGTTCGCGAAGGCATTCTAAAAGCTGAAGAATTTGGCCTCGATCTGGTCGAAGTGTCCCCGAATGCGGACCCGCCCGTCTGTAAGATCCTCGATTACGGTAAATTCAAGTACGAGGCTCAGAAGAAAAAGAACGAAGCCAAGAAGAAGCAGAAGATCATCGAGATCAAAGAAATCAAGCTGCGTCCGAATATCGACGATCATGATTTCGAAGTGAAGATGAAGAACGTTCGCAAATTCATCGCTGAAGGGGACAAGGTGAAGGTCACCCTACGTTTCCGTGGCCGTGAAATGGCGCATCAGGACCTCGGCATGAACGTGCTGAACAGGGTCCGCGACGAGATGGAAGAAGCGGCGAAGGTCGAGTCCTATCCGAAGATGGAAGGCCGGCAGATGATCATGGTCATCGCGCCCCGCTAACCACCGGCACAGTCTCTTCTGCGCCGCGACATTCCGTCCCCATATGGTCCGATGGCCCCGCTCTGGCGGGGCCTTGGCATTTTCGGGATCAGACGGGACTGGTTTCCGACGCCAAGCGTCCTATGTTGGAACCGTTCCAAGTATAACCAATGGACCGCTTCATGGCCCTCGCCCCCAGACAGCTGCCTTCCAACCATCCCGCCCTGCCAGACGAAAAGATCGGTGTTCTGCTGCTCAACCTCGGCACGCCGGACGCGACGGACTATTGGTCGATCAGGCGCTATCTAAAGGAATTTCTCTCGGACGAGCGGGTCATCGAGGTGAACCCGCTTCTGTGGAAGCTGATCCTCAACCTGTTTATCCTGCCCACACGCCCCTCCAAGACCGGCCACGCCTACGAGCAGATCTGGGTAAAGGAAACAGACGAGTCCCCGCTGCGCCTTTACACGCGTAACCAGTCGGAGAAGCTGGCAGCCACGCTGTCGGCGAAGCATCCGAATGTCATTGTCGACTGGGGCATGCGGTACGGCAACCCGAGCACCGAAAGCAAGATCCGCGAGCTGAAGGACAAGGGATGCGAGCGCATTCTGCTGGTCGCACTTTACCCGCAATATGCCGCAAGCACGACAGCGACTGCCTATGACAAAAGCTTCGAAGCGCTGATGAAATTGCGCTGGCAACCCGCAGTCCGTACCGCCCCCGCCTATCATGACGAGCCGGCCTATATCGAGGGCCTCGCCAACTCCATCGATATGCACTTGAAGGGCCTCGACTGGACGCCCGACCTCCTCATCACCTCTTATCACGGCCTGCCGGAGCGCTACTTCCTGAACGGCGATCCCTATCACTGCCATTGCTTCAAGACCACGCGGCTGGTTCGCGAGAAACTCGGCTGGGACGACGACAAGATGATGGTCGCCTTCCAGTCCCGCTTCGGCAAGGAAGAGTGGCTGAAACCGTATCTTCAGGACACGGTCGAAGGGCTCCCTGCAAAAGGCGTAAAGAACCTCGCCATCATTTGCCCCGGCTTCTCCTCCGACTGCGTCGAGACGCTGGAGGAAATCAATATCGGCATTCGCGAGACTTTCGCGGAAGCGGGCGGAGAGAATTTCACCTACATCCCGTGCCTGAACGATAGTGATGATGGCATGAAGGCGATTGAAGCCGTGGTCGAACGGGAACTGATGGGCTGGGTTTAAGCCCTTTCATCCGTTCTCTCCGGACACGCAAAAAACGGCAGTTACGCCAAAACCACGGTCTGTCGATGTTAACGCCCCTCGGGCCTTCCGGCACCTGCGGGACTGGATGTGCCACCGGTTCTTCTGCATCCAAGTCGTAAATGCGCCCTCTCCGACCAGCATGCCGCCAGGATCGCATCAACCGATTCGTTAACTTTGGTAATACTTAAGTTGAATTTTTTCACTTATTTTCTACTCACGCTGAAACGCTCGAACAATCAGCGAATCATCAGATACATGAAAAATAAAAACATCAAATCCAATAAAAAATATTGAAAAAACCTCAAGTATTCGAACTTCTTTTTTATGGATAGTTTCGAATTTTACACTATTATGAATAGGGATAACTGAGAGATCCTCCGTTAAGTGAGGACAGGAAACGCCAATGTTCGGGTTCGGTAAAGAAAAGAGCGCCAACGAGGAAGCTGAAGAACGCCGCATCGAAGCGATGAAGCAGTCGATCGAAGCAGCTCTTGTTCAGATGAAGAAGCAGGCGGATGCCGCCCTCACCGATCGCTGCGAGGCATCTGCAAAGCGTCTCACCGAATTTCTGAAAAATCCCAAACTTCCCAAAGATTACGCCAAGCAGGTCCGGGAAGGCGTCGATAGACTGATGCTGCAAGCCTTCATGAAAGCAACAGCGCTTGCTGCGAAAGAGGCTGTCGATGCAGGCAAGAACGACGACAGTGAGAAGCGTACCGCCAAAATCAAGGAAGCGCGCGAAAAACTGTCCGGAGCCATGAAGAACAAGGCTCCTCAGGAATTCAAACAGCAATGCGAGCGTATGCTTGAGGTTGCCATGCTTTCAGGCGGAGTCAAGGCGAAGGGGCCGACCAAGGCCAAGCCTCGCGACACGGCCCCTAGGGTTGAGAACCGAGCCAAACCTGTTGACACTGCGCCGACAGCGGTGGCACCGGCGAAAAAACCGGAGACCAAAAAGCTCAAGACCTACGCCAAGCCTGTCGGAGCGTAACGCCGTTTGGCACCGCTGACAGAACCCGGATAAGAAACGCCGCCCAACAGGGCGGCGTTTGCATTTGCGGGCGCCATCAGGCGCGCTGTCCCCACGCTCAAACACAATAAATCCGTGTGGATTGCATTTTTGTATAGCAATTACATAAAAAGCATTTTAATCTTTACAGATCATTAACCACGCACCATCAACAGAAAGTTGGAGGCTGCCGATGTTTAGTCAGACGAATACCGGAACTATCGAGGACGAAGCGGCAATCCGCCGGATCCACGAGTTGGCGCCCGCCGTCAACGGAGCTCTCTTCCAGATCAAGAAGCAGGCAGAAAGCGGTCGCACTGACCGCTGCGAAGCGTCTGCCAAATGCTTGAAGGAAGCCATCAAGAGCGCCAAGCTCCCGAAGGATTATACCGACGAGGCAACCGGTGCCGTCGATGCCATCATGCTTCAGGCCTTCATGAAAGCGACCTCGATCGCCTCCCGAGCGGCTATCGAAGCCGCCATGGAAGACGAGATCGAGCGGCGCGCGATGAAGATCAAGGAAGCCCGCGAAAAACTGGCCGGCGCCATCCGATACAAAGCCCCTGAAGAGTTCCGACGCAAATGCGAGCGCATGCTGGAAACGGCACTGTTCTCCGGTGGCGTCAAGGCGAAGGGGCCGACAAGGGCGAAGCCCGGAGATATGCTGATGGAGGACATGGCAGGCGCGGAGTTGGCTCAGGCATAGGGGCGAACAAAAGCTCGCTGTCCCGTTCCTGCCCTCATCTCCGTCATCCCGAACTTGATTCGGGATCCATGTGGGCGGGCGTTCTACCTTACGAAAAGATAGCTCCCGGCTCTCCGGCCGGGATGACAATGGAAAGAAAAAGGCCGGGTATATGCCCGGCCTTTTCGCGTTTGGGTGAAAGCTGTCCTTAGCCGCGAATGCGGCCGCCGGTGGCCTTTTCGACCTGGGCGACGATCTTGCGGGTGACCTCGCCGATCTGCTCGTCCGTCAGGGTCGCGTCGACCGGTTGCAGGGTGATCTGGAGGGCGATGGATTTCTCCGTCTCTTCCAGACCCTTGCCCTGATATTCGTCGAACAGATGCACGCCGGAGATCAGAGCCTTGTCGGCACCGGCTGCGGCCCGGACCAGTTTTTCCGCCGGCACGTCCTTCTCCACCACGAAGGCGAAGTCACGGGTCAGCGGCTGGAACGGGGAGAGCTTAAGGAACGGCTTGGCCGGCCCCTTGGCTTTCGGTGTCGGCACCTTGGCGAGGAATATCTCGAAGGCCACAGCCGGGCCTTTCAGGTCCATCGCCTTCAGCACCTTCGGATGAAGCTCCCCGAAGGTCGCCAGCACGTTCGGTCCGAGGCGCAGCGCACCGGAGCGGCCCGGGTGGTACCAGGCAGGCGCATCGGTCGAGACCTGCAGATTACCCGCCGGCGCCTCCAGAGCCTCCAGCAGCGCCATGACGTCCGCCTTGGCATCAAAGGCATCGACCGCACGGGTCGAGCTGGCCCAGTCCTTCGGGCCGGTACGGCCAACGCGCAGGCCCGCCACTACCGTGGACTGGCCCTTCGGCGTCGCATCCGCATATTGCGGTCCGACCTCGAACAGGGACGCATCGCCAATCCCCATATTCGCGCCCCGGACAGCGGCCGCGATCAGGTTCGGCAAGATCGAGGGACGCATCACGTCCAACTCGCTGGAGATCGGGTTGACCAGCTTCAGCTCGTCCGCACCGCCGCCGAAGAGTTCGGCTTCATCCTGCGACAGGAAGGAGAAGGTGACCGCCTCCATCATGCCCCGGGACGCCAACAGGCGCTTCGACGTGCCTTCGCGGACCTGCGCCTTGCTGAGCGCCGGCTCCGGCACAACATGGCCGGTTTCCAGAGAGACCACCGGGATCTCGTCATAGCCGTTGATCCGGATGATTTCCTCGACCAGACAGGCCTCGCCCTCGACATCGCGATAGCGCCAGGACGGCATGACCGCGCTGATCGCCTCACCGCTGCCGGATACCTCGAAACCAAGCCGCGTCAGGATATCCTTCGCGCGTTCTTCCGGAACATCGATACCAGCGAGGCCCTTGATGCGGGAATGCCGCAGCGTGATGGTGCGTTTCCAGTCTTCTTCCTGACCATGCACGACCAGCTCGCTGGCCTCACCGCCGCAGATATCCAGCACCAGCTTTGAGGCAAGATGGACACCCCAGGTCGGGCTGGTCGGGTCGAGGCCGCGCTCGAAGCGATAACGGGCATCGCTCAGCACGTTCAGCTTCCGGCCCGTCATGGCGACCGAAATCGGATCGAAGATCGCGACCTCGAGATACATGTTCACGGTATCGTCGCCGCAACCGGTCCGCTCACCACCCATGATGCCGGCCATGTCGTCGATGCCGTGCTCGTCGCCGAGCACCAGCATGCCGTCCTCGAAGGTGTAGGTCTTCTCGTTCAGCGCTTCATAGCTCTCACCCGCCTTGGAAAGACGGATGCGGATCTTGCCACCTGACACCTTGTCCGCGTCATAGGCGTGCAGCGGACGGCCGACATCGAGCATCATGTAGTTGGTGATATCGACCAGCGCGGAGATCGGGCGCAAACCGACGGCAACGAGTCGGTCCTGCATCCATTTCGGGCTCGGACCGTTCTTCACGCCCTTGAAATAGCGGCCGACCACATAGGGCACCAGCGACGGCTCCGGCACGTCCACATCCCAGCCGATCGGGCTTGCGAATGTGCCTTTGACTTCACTGGTATCGAGCGGCTTCAGGGTACCGAGACCGGCCGCTGCAAGATCGCGGGCGATACCGCGCACACCGAGACAATCGGCCCGGTCCGGCGTGATAGCGATATCGATCACCGGATCGTCCAGCCCCGCATATTCGGCGTAGGACATGCCGACCGGCGCGTCTTCGGCAAGATCGATAATGCCGTCATGTTCGTCGGAGAGGCCCAGCTCGCGCTCGGAGCAGAGCATGCCGTTGCTCTCCTCGCCGCGAATGACGCCCTTCTTCAGATCGACGCCGGTGCCGGGAACATGACTGCCGGACGGGGCGAAAACGCCCTTCATGCCGGTGCGTGCGTTCGGCGCACCACAGACCACCTGGATGGTCTCCGTGCCGGTATCGACCTTGCAGACGCGCAGCCGGTCCGCGTTCGGATGCTGCACCGCCTCGATGACATGGGCGATGGTGAAGGGCGACAGCTTTTCAGCCGGATTGATCAGCTCCTCGACCTCAAGCCCGAGCATCGGCAGGGTGTCGCAGATCTGCTCGAGCGTGGCCTCGGTCTCGAGATGCTCTTTCAGCCAGGACAGCGAGAACTTCATCGGTTGAGCCCTCCGGCCAGATTGGGAACATCGAAGGGCATGAAGCCGTAATGCTTCAGCCAGCGCAGGTCGCTGTCATAGAACGGGCGCAGGTCGGGAATGCCGTATTTCAGCATGGCGATCCGCTCGATCCCCATACCGAAGGCGAAGCCCTGATATTCGGTCGAGTCGATGCCGCAATATTCCAGCACCTTCGGGTGCACCATGCCGCAGCCGAGGATTTCCAGCCAATCGTCGCCGGCACCGATCTTGAATTCGCCGCCCTTGCGGGTGCAGCCGATATCGACCTCGGCCGACGGCTCCGTGAACGGGAAGTAGGACGGTCGGAAGCGCACCGGCAGATCGTCCACGCCGAAGAAGGCACGGCAGAAATCGATCAGACAGCCCTTAAGGTGGCCCATATGGGTGGCCTTGTCGATCACCAGCCCCTCGACCTGATGGAACATCGGTGAGTGGGTGGCGTCATGGTCCGAGCGGAAGGTTCGCCCCGGGCAGATGATGCGGATCGGCGGGGTCTTCTTCTCCATGGTGCGGATCTGTACCGGGGAAGTGTGCGTGCGCAGAACGCGCGGCGTACCGCTCTCGTCCGGCGGCAGATAAAAGGTGTCGAGTTCCTGACGGGCCGGATGCTCGGGCGGAATATTGAGTGCGGTGAAATTGTAATAGTCGCTCTCGATATGTGGCCCTTCGGCGACGGAGAAGCCCATCTCGGCGAAGATCTGGGTCAGCTCTTCGATGGTCTGGGTGATCGGATGCACCCGGCCGGTCGCCTCCGGGCGGGCTGGCAGGGAGACATCGATCCGCTCGGCCAGGAGGCGGGCATCGAGTTCGGCATCCTCGAACCCGGTCTTGCGCGCCTCGATGGCCGCCTGGATCTCGTCCTTCAGACGGTTCAGGGCCTGGCCGGCTTCCTTGCGCTGCTCCGGATCGAGACCGCCGAGCTGCTTCATCAGGCCGGTGACCCGGCCCTTCTTGCCAAGAGCGCCGACACGGAGCTCTTCGAGTGCGGCAAGATCTCCCGCGCCATCAACGGCGGCGGCGAGTTCCGCTCTCAGTGTTTCAACGTCCTGCATGATCCTCTTTCACCCCAAATCGGTGCCGGTTCCGGTCCAGCGCGGGTTCCTTAAAGCAAAAGGGGCCCGGCTAAGGCCAGACCCCTTTTCAACTCTTTTACCGAAAGACATCCGGAACAGGTTCCGGAAAGACTTTTAGTCGGCAGTTCCGAGCGCGGCCTGGGCTTGATCGACCAGGCTTTTAAACGCCGCCGGCTCGTGGATCGCGAGATCCGAGAGCACCTTGCGGTCGAGCTCGATACCGGCCTTCTTCAGACCATTCATGAACTTCGAATAGGTCAGACCGTAGCTGCGCGCACCGGCATTGATACGCTGAATCCAGAGAGCGCGGAAATCGCGCTTGCGGACCCGGCGATCACGATAGGCGTACTGAGCCGCCTTCTCCATCGCCTGTACGGCAACGCGGAAGACATTCTTCCGGCGGCCGTAATAGCCTTTGGTCTTGTCCGTAACTTTCTTATGACGGGCGTGAGCCGTGACGCCCCGTTTTACACGTGCCATCTCTGGTGCCCTTTCTTAAGCGTACGGAAGGAATTGTTTGACGATTTTCGCATCGGCATCGGACAGGATCATCGTCCCCCGGGCCTTGCGCTTCATCTTCTGGGACTTGTTCGACAGCTGGTGGCGCTTGTAGGCGACGTTACCACGCACCTTGCCGCTGCCCGTGAGCCGGAACCGCTTCTTGGCGCCGCTCTTGGTCTTCATCTTGGGCATTTCGATCTCCGTTTTAGCGGTTACTACCTGCCGGCCTGGCATGCCCTACAAGCCATGACGCGGCGCTCCCCCACGATCACTCATGGGGAGGCGGGTTTATACAGAGCGGGAACGGGAGAATCAAGCGGTCTGTGAGCCCCGCATACCTGCCTGACCGTTAACGGACAGGCTCCGGCAATCTGGACGTCTCCACGTGCCGCCGCTCCGGATGGTTATAGAACGGATCGCGTGGAGGTTCTCACCTTGATATCTCTGAGTGAAGCTCTACCCGGCGGATAATCTTTCGCGCGCAAGACTCAGGTAGTACTGGAGCCCGTAAGCCAACGCTTCGTCATTGAAGTCATAAGCGGAATTGTGCAGCGAAGCCGTGTCGCCGTTACCGATATTCATGAAGTTCCCCGGCACACGGGTCAGCAGCCTCGCGAAATCCTCCGATCCGCCGATCCGCGGCGCATCGCCATCAACACGGGACGGATCGCCGGTCACCGACGACGCCGCTTCAACGGCCGCGGCCGTCAGCTCCGCATCGTTGAGCAATGGAACAAATTCGCGGCTGTAGTCGATCGAGACATCGCATCCGTGCGCCTCGGCGGTCCCCCGTGCAACGCGCCGCATCCCCTGTTCAATACGCTCACTGATCCGGGGATGAAAACTGCGGGCATCTCCAAGAATTTCCGCCGCTCCGGCGATGGCATTGCGCGTGCCGTTCGTCGTGACTTCCGTGACCGACAATACGGAAAGTTCCGACGGGTCGATCTGCCTGGAGACAACCGTCTGCAGCGCCAGAACAGTCGCGCAGGCGGCAACCAGCGCATCCTGGCTTTCATGCGGTCGTGACGCATGACCGCCACTGCCCGTCAACGTGATCCGGAAATTGTCCTCGGCGGCCATGAAGGCGCCTTTCCGGGTGGCGAAATGCCCGACCGGCAATCCCGGCATATTGTGGACACCATAGGCCTCCTCGAACGGGAAGCGCTCCAGCAATCCGTCATCCAGCATCGCCTGCATACCTTTGCCCCACTCTTCGGCGGGCTGGAAAATGAACCTGATGGTACCGCTGAAGTCCCCGCTCTCGCTCAATGCCTTGGCCGCGCCCAGAAGCATGGCTGTGTGACCGTCATGACCGCACGCATGCATCAGGCCGGGAGCGACGGATTTATAGGCTGGCGACCCGGTCTCCTCGATACGCAGAGCGTCCATATCCGCGCGGAAGGCAATCGATCGGTTCCCGTCACCACGCCGCAGTGTGGCAACAATCCCGGTCCCTCCGACACCCTGCTCAACCTCCTTGAAGCCGAACTCATTCAGTTTTTCCGCAACGAACGCAGCCGTCCCCGTCTCCTCGAAACCGAATTCGGGATGACGGTGCAAGTGGCGCCGCCATGTTGTCATCTCCGCATGTAAACGGGCGAAACTCTTATCCATGACGTCTGTCCAGCCGATCCCCAGAGGTATCACATATTGACCTTGGGACAGCGGCTGCGCAATGCAGGCCGGGGTGGCATGATTTTCCGACGCCAACAAACCGACAAACGGCCTTTTTAGGCCTGCCTCGCGCATGAAATTTCAAACTAGTCAGTAACGTGCGCGCACCAGATAAAGTGAGCGCAAAGGACACCGCAGCGCAGAACGCGATCACAGCCACCATCGGGATCGCCGTTCCGTCAATAACAGGGACTGAGACCACAGTTGCGAATTTAGTGGGTCTTTGTCCCGTTCGCGGCCAACCGCAGCTCTCGCAATTGGCCCGTCAGCTCCACCATGTGATTGGAAACGACAACCTGCTGCTTCTCTCCGTCCGCAACGGGACACACAACACGCTCCCAGTCGCAGGGCGCACGCGAATGGACATAGGGGTTGCGGCAGAGGATCAAACGTTCCTCCCTCATGGCCCTCATATATTGTTCCCTGAGGATGTCCCCGACATCGGGCCCCAGATCGGCAACCCATTTGCCCGTCATCTCGAACCCCGTGCGGTTCGCGATCTCGCTTCCATAAAGTCGATACCGAAAATCTTCCCGGGGCGGATCAAATTCGAGAATCATGATATTGCCGAGCCAAGGCTTCAGGGTCTCAAGAGCAAAATCGCTCCTGGACGCCATGCCTTCGCGTGGCTTCACCTTGAGGCAATATTCAAGAAACGAAACCGAGCGCTCATGCACCGGCGTGTTTTCATCCGTTTCAGGATACCAAATCGAAAATTCGCTCGGATCGATCAAGCGTAACTCCAGCCCTATACAGCACCGACCCCAAATCGATTAAACCATAAAATTCCATTTAAATGCTAAAAACAGGGAAACACTGCATCCGTGACTTGCGGGCGCCCGAAAGGCACGGCCCCGCTTCGCGCGAATCGTTGACCTCAGGCGCGCCGCGCCCTAGCTTCCCGCGCACTATTGCAAGCTCAAGGAAAAAAACATGACCTCCCTTATCCCCACCGAGATCGCCGAGAACGCCCGCGCCTGGCCGTTCGAGGAAGCGCGAAAGATCGTTGCGCGGCTCGGGGGCAAGAAACCGGAACAAGGTCATGTCATCCTGGAGACCGGCTACGGCCCGTCCGGCCTGCCGCATATTGGCACTTTCGGCGAGGTTTTCCGCACTACCATGGTGCGTCGCGCTTTCGAACAGCTCATGCCGGATGTTCCGACCAAGCTGATTGCCTTCTCCGACGACATGGACGGCTTCCGCAAGGTGCCGACCAACCTGCCGAACCAGGAGATGCTGGCGGAGTATCTGAATAAGCCTCTGACCCAGGTCCCCGATCCTTTCGGCACGCATGAGAGCTTTGGTGCGCACAACAACAACCGGCTGATGGAATTCCTCGACAGCTTCGGCTTCGAGTACGAGTTCATGTCCTCGACCGAATGCTACAAGAGCGGCATGTTCGACAAGGCGCTGCTGGAAACCCTGCAGCACTACGACGAGATCATGGCGATCATGCTGCCAACCCTCGGCAAGGAGCGGCAGGCAACCTACTCGCCCTTCCTGCCGGTCTGCCCGACCACCGGAGATGTCCTTCAGGTTGCCATCACCGAGCGCAACACCGATGCGGGCACTGTGATTTATGAAGATCCGAACGGCGGCGGCAAGGTTGAGGTGCCGGTTACGGGCGGGCACTGCAAGCTGCAATGGAAGTGCGACTGGGCCATGCGCTGGCACGCGCTCGGCGTCGATTACGAAATGTCCGGCAAGGATCTGATCGACAGCGTCAAGCAGAGCTCCAAGATCTGCCGCACCCTCGGCTCCAGGCCGCCGGAGAGCCTCAGCTATGAGCTGTTCCTCGACGAGGAGGGCGGCAAGATCTCGAAGTCGAAGGGCAACGGCCTTTCGGTCGAGGACTGGTTGCGCTACGGCTCACCGGAAAGCCTGTCGCTGTTCATGTTCCAGCAGCCCAAAAGGGCCAAGCGGCTCTATTTCGACGTCATTCCGAAGAATACGGACGAGTATTTCCAGTTCCTCGACAAGCTGGAAGAAGAGAGTGACGAGGCCAAAAAGGTCGAAAACCCGGTCTGGCACATCACGCAGGGCAAGGGTCGCGGCGACGAGGAGAAGGTGCCGCTCAGCTTCGGCCTGCTGCTGAACCTCGCGTCCGTCTGCCATGCAGAAGACACCTCTGTCCTCTGGGGCTATATCGCCCGCTACGCGCCGGGCGCGACTGCGGAAACCCACCCGGTGCTGGACCGGATGGCTGGCTACGCCGTGAACTACTATCAGGACTTCGCCCGGCCGCAGAAGCAGTACCGCGCTCCGACGGAGCAGGAACGCGCCGCGTTCGAGGATCTGGTCGGCGAGCTCAAAGCCCTCCCGGCAGACGCCGATGCGGAAACCATCCAGACCCAGGTCTACGAGGTCGGCAAACGCCACGATTTCGAGAACCTGCGCGACTGGTTCAAGGCGCTCTACCAGGTCCTGCTCGGCCAGGACCAGGGCCCGCGTTTCGGCAGCTTCATTGCGCTCTACGGACGGGATGAAACGGTATCGCTGATCGAGAAGGCACTGGCGGGCGAGGATCTGGCGGCTTAAGCAGAAAACCCTTCCCCGAACATAAAAACGGCCCTGCTTGACAGGGCCGTTTTCATATTAAGCAGCTGCGCCTCAATCAGAACCGGTAACCGACACCAATACCGAACACCCAAGGGTCGAGATCCGCGTCGACATTGATCGGGCCACTACCGACATTCGTCGTGATCGTGGTGTTGAGAAATATCTTTTTGACATCGACGTTAAGCGACCACGGGCCGGAGATCGCATAGTCGAAACCAGCCTGAAGTGCGTAGCCGAAGCCATCGTCGTAGGAGATCGACTGCGCCGCGCCGGGCTTCTCGTCATAGAAGAAAGTATAGTTGATTCCGGCGCCGAGATACGGGCTGAAGCGCTCCTTGGGCATGAAGTGATACTGCAGCGTCAGGGTTGGCGGCAGCAGCATGACAGAGCCAAGATCAACATTCGGATTCTTCCAATCCAAATCATGCTCTGTCGTTGCCGCAATCAATTCCAGCGCAATGTTGTCGGTGATGAAGTAGGAAAAATCGACTTCCGGAACATAGTCGTTGTTCAGCTCGCCGCCACCGGTCGTAAGCTGATTGGAAGAAGTCTCTTCATCCGGAACCATGGCGATGCCACGGGCGCGGATAACAAAATCACCAGCCTGCTTTGGTTTGAATTCGTCAGACTGGGCCAGCGCCGTACCGCTTACAGTCATGAGTGAACCCAGTACGGCAAATGTGGCTGCCGCCGCCATCACTTTCCCGGAGAATGTCATCCGTCCGTCCTCTTGTATCAAAATTGCTGGCGGCAAATTGCGCCCCGCTTTCGCGGGCGGCTTTGACACAGATCAACAGCGGAAATTAAAACGGCGTTATTCCTTAATAAGTTAACTGACCCAGATCAGTTAACTGGCAGAGCAAAATGAGCGAGTGGCAAGCTGCTCAGCCGCCACTCACTCCACCAGCTCCGCCTTGATCGCCCGCGCCAGGAACTTCGAATAGATTCGCGCCTGCGCGAAGCTGCCGCCGGTGTACCAGAGGCCCGGCTGCCGGGTCGGGGTCCACATGTTGTTCAGCTCCTGAATCTCCGGATCGATGTCCCAGACCTTGCCGACCCGGTCCGCCACCGTGTCCCCAAACAGCACGCGGGTCATGTGATCCTGCCCCTTATAGCCCGTGGCGAGCACGATCAGGTCCGCCTCGTGCGGTGTGCCGTCCTTCATGCGCAGGCCGCCTGCCTCGAAATGCTCGATATCGGCATTCTGGATCAGGCCAATCCGGCCCGCCGCCATCAGGTCCGAGGCACCGACATTGAAATAGTAACCGCCGCCACGGGTGCGGTATTTCAGCGGCCAGCCGGTGCCCCCCTCGCCGAAGTCGAGCCGGAAGCCGACCTTCTCCAGACCGTCGAGCAGCGGCTTGTCGATCTCCTTCACCTTGTCGGTGATGATCTTGTGGGCAACGCGGACCAGATCGAAGGGCGTCGCCAGGTTAATCAGATCCCGGTCCTCCCAGCTCGGCCCCTCGCCCCAGTAGATGCCGTCATAGAGCTGCGCGCTCGGCTCGATATTCACAATCAGGGTCGGGCTGCGCTGGACGATGGTGACGTCGGCATCGTTGCCTTCGAGATCCTGCGCAATGTCGTGCGCGCTGGTACCGGTGCCGAAGATGGTCACCCGCTTGCCCTTCCAGTCCGATCCGGCGGTGAACTGGCTCGAATGCAGCACCGGCCCGTCAAACCGCTCAAGGGTCGGGATGGTGGGGATATTCGGGGTGCCGCTGACGCTGGTCGCCATGACGATATGGCGCGGTCGCATTTCCCGCACCGTTCCGTCCGCCAGTGTCACCTGGGCGTTCCAGCAGCCGGCTTGTTCATCATATTCCGCGCCCTCAAAGGAGGTCTCTGTCCAGAAATTGATGTCCATCGCGTCGACATAGGCTTCCAGCCAGTTGGCGATGCGATCCTTCGGGATGTAGGTCGGCCAGCCCTCCGGAAAGGGCATGTAGGGCAGATGGTTGCTGTGAATGTAGTTGTGCAGCCGGAGTCCGTGATAGCGCAGCCGCCAATTGTCCCCGACCCGCTTCATCCGATCGACCACGAGCGTATCGACATCAAGCCGGTTCAGCCGGGCCGCCGCCGTCAGTCCGGCATGGCCGCCGCCAACAATCAGCACTTCGGGATCACGGTCCGCATAGGCCCGCTCCTTCTCGCGCCTGTCGAGCCAGTTCGGGCCGTGGAATTTCGGGTTGAAGGCAGGATCGTCATTCTGCTCGAAGATCCGAGCTTCCTCGAAGCCCTTTATATCCTCGAGCGCTGTCATGAAGACCCAGGCGCGCGGCGTATCGGACGGGTACTTGATACGCACCAGACCAAGGCCGGTGCCCTTGTCTGTTTCGAAGGACAGGAAACCCTCGATCACGGACGCTCCCGCCCGCTCGACGATGCGGGGGGCGACATGATCCTCCGCAATGGAAAAGCTGCCCAGGCCTTCGTCTGCCGCTTCCGCCAGAAGTCGCTCGGCGATCGCCACATTGCCCGGGACAGTCCGCTGCTGACCGGACAGGATCAACACGTCACGCCAGTAGCCGCTCGGGTCGAAACAATCGGCCAGTGCGCCGGCGTCCGACGCTGTCAGGGCCGCATTCAAACCGGCGAGCCAGCCCTCCAGCACCCCCGTGACATCGGGTTCCGTCATCCGGTTCATCAAGCATCCTCCCTTTGGTCTTTTGCAGAAGACTAGGGGGCGGCCGAATAGGTGTAAACGCGGGTGGAAGACGATTTCACGCCTCAGAAGCACTCAGTGTCCGCGAACAGATCAGACACTCAATCGCCCCATAACCTCTTCAGCGATGGCGAGCGATGATGTAACCCCCGGTGACTCGATGCCATAGAGACTGACCAGTCCGGGCACGCCGTGGTCGGCGGGTCCTTGGATCATGAAGTCCACGGCAGGCTCGCCTTCGGCCTGAATTTTTGGGCGGATGCCGGAATAGGCCGGCGTCAGGCTGTCGTCGGGAAGACCCGGCCAGTATTTCCGGACCGCTGCATAGAAGCTGTCGGAGCGGCTCGGGTCGACGTCGTAATTGATCTCATCGATCCACTCGACATCCGGTCCGAAACGGGCCTGCCCGCCGAGGTCGATGGTTAGGTGGACGCCGAGGCCTGCTGCTTCCGGAGCCGGATAGATCAGACTGCTGAACGGCGCCGCGCAGCCGGTGAGCTGATAGTAATTGCCCTTGCAGAAATGCTGCGCCGGAATCGCGTCTGCCGGGAAGCCCTCGATGGTGCGCATGATGCTCTGGCTGTGCAGACCGGCGGCGACTACGACGGTCTTCGCGGTGATCGTCATACCGTGCAACCCGCCGACGCGCAGCTCGATACCGCCTTCCGTGACCTTCCCGCCTTCGACAGGAGAAAGGAAGGCGATCATGCCGCCATGCTCTTCAAGATCGCCTTGCAGGGCCAGCATGTAGGAATGGCTATCGATCACCCCGGTCGAGGGGGACCAGAGCGCGGTGACGCAGCGCAGGTCCGGCTCGCGCGCGGTGACTTCATTATGGGAGAGGAACTCGAGGTCGTTGACGCCGTTCTTCTCGGCCCGCTCCTTGATCTGCTGCAGGGCCGGGATCTGGTCTTCGGAGGTTGCGACGATCAGCTTGCCGAGTTTCTTGTAGGGCACCCCGTGGCTCTCGACATACTCGTACAGCAATTCCTTGCCGCGCACACAGACATCGGCCTTCAGGCTGCCTGGCGGATAATAGATACCGGCATGGATGACTTCGGAATGGCGCGAGCTGGTCTCCGAGCCGATCAGATCATGCTGCTCCAGCACGATCACCTCGCGCCCGGCCATGGCCAGCGCCCGCGCCGCCGCAAGGCCAACCACACCCGCCCCGATCACCACTGCGTCGACAGCTTCCGACACGCCTTGTTCCTCCAGCATTTTCTTGATCGTCATCCCGGATCGGGTCCGGGATGACGGCCTTATTGATTGATTATGGGGTTAAAACGGCACCTCGTCCGCGTCAACTGACGGTGTTGGAACAGGTGCCGTCCCGAAAAAGGCACGGGTCTCCACCACCGCCTCGGCAAGGCCGCAGCGTCGCACCTCGACACCCTCCGGGAAGGCCCCGAGCAGCCGGGTCGGCATCATCGGATCGAGCAGCACGAAGACACCACGATCATCCGCCCTGCGCACAAGGCGCCCGAAGGCCTGCTTCAGCTTCAGCCGGGTCAGCATGTCCGTGTAGCTGCCACCGCCGAAAGCCGAACGGCGGGCACGATAGAGGATATCCGGGCGTGGCCAGGGCACCCGGTCGAAGACGATCAGGCGCAGGGCGTTGCCGGGCACATCCACCCCGTCCCGCACCGCGTCCGTGCCGAGCAGGCAGGCGTTTTCCTCTGCCCGAAAGATGTCGATCAGGGTGGAAAGGTCGAGCCCATCCACATGCTGGGCATAGAGCGGCAGATCGGCCTCGTCGATAGCGCCGCCGATCCGCCGGTGCACCTCGCGCAAGCGCTGGATTGCGGTGAACAGGCCGAGCGCGCCACCGCCGGAGGCGAGGAACAGCTCCCGATAGGCCGACGCAACCTGCGCCATGTCGTCCTTGCGCACATCGTTGACGATGAAGACGCGGGTCCGGGACGGATAATCGAATGGCGAGGCAACGGCCGCATGCACCGCCGGCGCATCCAGCCAGACCGCCCCGGTCCGCTCTTCCGCCGCTTGCCAGTCGCGGAAATCGTTGCCGGTACCGTCCCGCAATGTGGCCGAGGTCATGACCACGCCCTGCGCGGGTTTCACCACCGCTTCGGCGAAGGGCCGGCCCGGATCGATCCAGTGCCGGTGTAGGCCGAGATCCATGTCCCGGCCGTCCATCCGGTCGATCTCGAGCCAGTCGACATATTCCGCCGGGGTTTCGTGCGCCAGCGCCTTCAGCATGTCGCGCCAGGCGCCCAGCGTCATCTCACCGCGCCGCTGCAGGGAGCGTGCGACCGCCTCGATGCGCAGGCGGATGGCGCTTTCCAGCTCGTCCGCATCCTCGTCCAGCCGGCTCTCCAGCCGCTTCTTCAACGCCTTCAGCGGGGTCAGGATGCGGGCCAGCGCGGTGTCGAGCGCTTCGGCCGCATCCAGCAGACCGTCTACCGGCGGATGGGTGTCCGTCTGCATTGAATAGGGGCTATCCGGCTGCTCGGTCCGGGCATAGACCTGGGTGCGGACAAGTGCCAGGAAACGCTCCGTCTCGCCCCGCGTCTCTCCCTCGGCGATCCGGGTCAACCAGCCCTCGCCCGGCAGCACGCGGGCGGCATGGATTACCTCTTCAAGAGCCTCCAGTGCCTTCTCGTCGTCAGCAATCAGATCCTCGACGCGTTTCTTCAGACCGCGCGCCCGGCCGGAACGGCGGCCCTCGGCGCCGATCAGCCAGCGCCGCAGCTCAATTGTCTCGATCGCAGTCAGATGCGCCGAGAAGGCGCTGTCGGCCGCATCGAAGACATGATGTCCCTCATCGAACACATAGCGGGTCGGCAGTGCCCCGTCGTCGATCCCGCCAAGCGCCGCCTGGATCATCACCAGCGCATGATTTGCGACGACGATCTCCGCCCGCCGGGCCCGGCGCACGGATTTCTCGATGTAGCATTTGGAATAATGCGGGCAGGCGGAATAGATGCACTCGCCGCGCCGGTCCGCCAGCCCGACGGTGCGGCCCCGCCCAAGCAGATCGGCCAGCCAAGCCGGGAAATCCCCGCCCTGCACGTCCCCGTCCCGGGTCACTTCCGCCCAGCGCGCCATCAGGCCGAGGGCGGTGCCGAATTGCGGCATGGTCGGCAGCGTGTTCACCGCCTCTTCCAGATTGAGCAGGCAGAGATAATTCTCCCGCCCCTTGCGCACCACCGCCTTCAGCGCCTTGCGCACCGGGTCCGGATAAAGCCGGTCAAGCTCGCCGTCGATCTGGTGCTGCAGGTTGCGGGTGTAGGTGGAAACCCAGACCGCGCCCTCGTTCTTCTCCGCCCAGACGCTGGCGGGCGCGATATAGCCAAGGGTCTTGCCGACGCCGGTGCCGGCTTCCGCCAACACCACATTCGGGCGCCGTTCCTCTTCGCGCGGCATGAAGGCGGCGGAGACGGCGGAGGCATAGTCCGCCTGGCTCGGCCGCGCTTCCGCTCCATCTCCGAGCAACGTCGCCAGCCTCTCCCGCGCTTCCGCATCGCCAACCGGTTTGTTACCGGCCGGCGGCTCCGGCGCATGTTCGGACCATTCCTCCAGCCGGCGCCAGACCTGCAATCCGCTCGGCCGCACCGGGCCCGGTGGCGGCAATTCCCCGGCACCCAGCGCATGCAGCACCGCATCGCCCCAGGCCCAGCCGCAATTGCGCATGGTCTCGGCAATCGGCCGGGCGCTTGGGTCCCGGTCCTTGTCGGCAAGCTCCGCCAGGAGGGAGGCTGCGGCCGATGACAGCACCAGCGCCTCGTCCTCATGATCCTGCGGCGGCGCCAGCATCAGCGCGTCGGCAAGGCCGCGCGGTGTCGGCAGACAGAATTGGGCGGGGCGGACGAAGGCGAAAAGTTCGAGAACGTCGACTGCCGCGATTCCGTCGAGCCGGAGCCGCCGGGATATCGCACGGGCATGGGCGACGAGGCACGGCCCGGCGCGCAGCCGGCCAGCCGCTTCCTCGTGGCTGATCTGCTCCAGATCACCGTCCGTCCCGAGCCAGACCGCGAAACGCGGGGCGAGGACAAGGCTCGGCAATGAGGGTATACGGATCTCGCGCTCGGAGGAGGTCATCCCCTCCCTTTATCAAGGCCGCGCCGGGTTTGCCAGAAGTGCTTGGAGCCTGCATTCTGTGCCCGTCTGAAGTGAGGAAAAAAGATCATGTTCGCGAGCCCTGCGATCCCGGATGAAAAAGCGACGGCGCTGATCCAGTGGCTGATCTATCAGGCATGGGAAAAAGCGCCGAACGAGGAGCTGGTCGCGGCGACGGCGGAACGGATCGTTGAGGCCGGGGTGCCGCTCGACCGCTGCCGGGTGGCGATGTATACGCTGCATCCGGAAATCGGCTCGCTGATGTTCGACTGGGACCGGGCGGAGAATACCGCCGTCACCGGCCACCGGCACGAGATTGCCTATAGCCGGGACGAATCCGAGGAATGGAAAGCCAGCCCGTTGCGGCACATGATGGCGACCGGCACGCTGCGCCTCCGGCGGCGGCTCACCGGGTCCGATGCCGAACTGGATTTCACTGCCTTCGAAGAATTCCGCGACGAGGGTTTCACCGACTATTACGCCTGCATGTTTGGCGGCGCGGAAGCGCTGCGCCTGATCCGTGAGGGGGAACGCAGTTGCGGCGCTCTGCTGCGCTGGCTGACCCGCCATCCGGACGGTTTCTCCGAGCATGACATCGCCTTCATCGACAGCATCGTGCCGGCCCTGACCTCGGCCATTCAGGCGCATCTCGATCAGGAAATATCTGCGAACCTGCTAGATGCCTATGTCGGCCCGCTGGTCGGCAGCCGCATCCTGAAAGGCGAGATCCGGCGCGGCATGGCGGAAAGCCTGGATGCCGTGCTGATGATCGCCGACCTGTCCGATTTCACCAGCGTCAGCGACATCGTCTCGAAAGAGGAGATGGTCTCGGCGCTGAACCGCTATTTCGACGCCATGCTGGCGCCGGTCCATGCCGCCGGCGGTCAGGTGCTGAAATTCCTCGGCGACGGGTTCCTCGCCATCTTCCCGTTCGAGCAAGGCATGCAGCGGGAGGTCGCCCGTAAGGCGCTGCAGGCCACGACCGAGGCACTGGCCGCTGTCGATGCCTTGGCCGAAACCGAGGCGGGTCTGGAACGTCCGGCCATGGGTCTCAACGTGGCGCTGCATCTGGGCGAGGTCATGTTCGGCAATGTCGGCTCCCGCGACCGGCTCGACTTCACGGTGATCGGCCCCGCTGTGAACGAGGCCAGCCGCATGGAGAGTCTCTGCCGTTCGCTGGGCACCGACGTCATCCTGTCGGAGACCATCGCTGCCCTGCTGCCTGAGCAAACCAGGCTGCTGACCCGGACGGAGTTACGCGGCGTGAAGGGCGAGCGCGCGCTCTATGCCCCCCTCCCGGCAGCCACAGGAGGCGTGCGATGAGTGAGCCGAAATTCGATGCCATCGACCGCGCCATCCTGACCTTTATCCAGAGCAACGGCCGCGCCGCCTACGCCGATATTGGCGCCCATGCCGGCCTGTCCGTCTCCGCCGTCAATGAGCGACTGAAGAAGCTTCAGGCCGCCGGTGCGATCCGCGGCTACGGCGCCATCCTGGAACCGGCAGCCATCGGTCTCGAAGTTCTCGCCTATGTCTCAGTGCTGATTGACTGGAGCGTCCATAACGAAGCCTTCCTGGAAGCGGTGCTCGCCATGCCCGAAGTGCTCGAATGCCATCATGTCACCGGCGACTGGTCCTACCTGCTGAAAATCCGCACCCGCTCCAACGACGCGCTGGAAGACGTGATTTCCAACCGCATCAAGCTGCTGCCGGGGGTAACAAGGAGCCAGACGGTTATCGCGTTGAAGTCACCGAAGGAAAGCGCGGTCCTGCCGGTTTGAGGCGGAACTCTTTCCACCCTCAGCCACCCCACTCAACCAACAAACGCCGTCATTCGCGCGCACGCAGGAACCCAGGAAAACCGGACAACGCTCTGCGATCTCTGGGTCTCTACTTTTGTCGGGATGACGGTTTTGGGGAACACGCGCCCACTATAACCACCCACCGCAATCCGCCCGACTTGAATCAGTCGGGGTCGGGAAGCGGGATGTAGTGAATGTCGAGCCCGGTCGTATCCAGGCCATCGCCGCGCTGGACCCATTCGCATTCGGTGTAGCCAATCAGCCCGCTCGGCTCGCCGTCCTCCCGATCTGACAGCGGCAGAAGAATCCGCGCCCCAAGAGGAACCCGTTCAACCGCGGCATAGACCAAACCGGACATGTAGACGATGTCGCCGTTCTCGGCGAGTGGGCGCCAACGCTCGTGAACGATAGGCGCTGATCCCGGAGGCAACATCTCGTCAAGGTTGACGTCCCGCATCGAGAATTTTTTGGTGAACTGGGAAAAGATTTCTTCAACCTCATTTCCAGCAACCCGGTAGCTGTATTTCTCGGTTTCACGGTCGTAATCGACCAAAAAAATTCGAGACAAGGCCCAAGGAATGTCGATCGGATCGATATCGAGACGGCTCGGCATTCGACGCCCGTTACACTTCGATAACCAATAGTCGGCGATCCGGCGCAGATTGGGTTCGGCTATCAGAGAGAGATCGAAGAACTCCGCCCTCGAATAAGTGGCGATATCGTTGGGCGTGGCTCCGCGATAAGTAGCATTTCCCGCCGCCGTCGTGCTTCGATTCATTTATTCAAAGCCTCATTCTTAAGTCACGTAGTCTCCGGACACGAAGCGATCCGCCCGTATGGGTGAGAACCCGAATAACATCGAAGCATGAATATCAGATTAATCGCGTTTTTCTGACTTGAAGAAACCATGCTCCGGTTCTGCAATTCGGGACTCTGAAGTCCGGGTTATACGGCACGGCTCTGCTCCAAATCACTCTCAACGCAGCCCTCACTAACGGCCATTCGCTCCACTATTCATTCTCCGCGCCCCGTTTATCGACGCGCGCTCACCCGCCAGAATACACTCAAACGAAAATTGGCTCGGGCCCCGGGGAGGCCTTTCAAAATGATACCGACACTCGACAGTATCCTCGCCCTGCTCACCATGGCCCTGCCGCTGATGGGCAGCCCCGGCCCGGCCATCGTCGCTGTCACCGCGAACGGGGCGGCGTTCGGGGTGCGGGCCAGTCTGCCATTTCTGTTAGGCATTTATGCCGGAGTCTTTACTGTGCTGTGCCTAACCGCGTCCGGTGTTACCGGGTTGCTGCTCGCCGTGCCCGGTGCCGGCCCGGTTCTTGTCGGTGCCGCGATCCTCTACATGCTCTATCTCGCCTACAGGATCGCCACGGCGCCTCTGCCCGGCATGCATGCCGATGCGGGAGGCGCCGCGCCGGGTTTTGCCTCTGGCTATACCGTGTCGATGATCAATGTGAAGGCCTATACTGTATTCAGCGCGCTCTATGCCGGGAACGTTCTTATCGAGACGGACCCGATTACCGACACGCTGTTCAAGCTTGGCGTGCTGACCTGTATCATGCTGTTCGTGAACGGCACCTGGCTGGTGTTCGGCGGTGTGTTCGCCAGCTTTATCCGATCCCCGAAGATCGGCAGGGCCTTCAACATCGTCATGGCGATATTGCTGCTGGTCTCGGTCGCGCTTGCGGTAAAGCCATGAATACGGCCTAACTGCTACTGGCTCTTACCTCCACACGTCTGGATCCCGCGTGTCCCTTTTCTTGTTTGTCAGCACCGCCCTGATCTGGGCCACGGGGGCGTTTGTGACAACCCTGCAGGCCGGTATCGTGCCGATTCCGGTCTCGGTCGGCTATCGCATGCTGCTGATGACCGTCGCCATGCTCAGCGTGATCGTTGTGACCCGCACCCCGCTCCGGGTACGCCGCGCGGACCTGCCCTGGCTGGCGGTGCACGCGGCGACCTTCTTCGCCCTGAACTTCATCTGTTTCTATAACGCCACGACCTATATCCCGAGCGGCGTTGCGACGCTGGCCCTGTCCACCTCGCCGATCTTCGCCACCATCATCGGCTTTCTGATGCTTGGAGAGACCGTGCGACCACGCGCCGTCCTCGGCATGGTGATCGGTATCGGCGGGCTCGGCGTGATCGTCGCACCGGACATTGCCGGTCTCTCCGGCGGGTCAACATTGCTATTCGGCATGCTCTGGGGGCTCGGGGCGTCGTTCGGCACCGCGGTCGGGACCGTCATCGGCGCCCGCAACCACCGCGCCAGCGTCCCACCCTTCGCCGCGAATTTCTGGGGCGCCCTCGGCGGCGCCATGATCTGCCTCGCGGTTGCCGGCGTAGCCAGCCAGCCCTTCACCTTCGACTGGTCGCTGCGCTATGTCGGGTCCCTGCTCTATCTCGGGATCGCCGCGTCCTGCGTGGCCTTCCTGATGTTCTTCAGCCTGGTCACCCGGATCGGGCCCGGTCGGGCAGCCTATATCTTCACCGTCGTGCCGGTGATGGCGCTGCTGATCTCGACCGTCCTGGAAGACGTGGCGCTGACCGCAGCGATCGTCGGCGGCACGGCCATGATCCTGACCGGCAACGTGCTTGTCCTGAAGCGCTAACCGGGCCTGACACTATCCGGAGCGGCGCCGATCCTCTTCCAGGGCTTTCTCGTCCCAGACCTGAACAAAGCGCATCTGGCTCGAATTGATCTCCAGCGCCGTCAGCACACCCGTATTCACCGCGCCCGTATCGATACCGATGCGGTGATCGTGCACCAGCGGCTCCCCATGGTTCCACTCGACCGTGTGGCCATGCACAACGGTCAGCTCGAACGGCCAGACGTCCGGGTGGAGGAAGGGATCGCGAATCCAGCAAAGCGTTTTCAGGGTCTGCGCATTGAGTGGCTGGCGCGGATCGATACCTGCATGGACGAAGAGGTAATCGTCGACGCGGTAAGTGACCGACATATTCCTGATGAAGTCCAGCACCGGCTCCGGCAGGCGCCGCCGGGTCTGCATGATCATGTCGCGGGCGCCGACCAGCCGGCTGATGCCGAGACTGTGCCAGGTCTCCTCGCCGCCATTGGCGCCCCAGAACCGGAGGTCTTCATCCTCAAGGGTGCCGTCCACCGCCTGACGCAGCCAGTAATCGTGATTACCGACAAGGCAGATATCCTCGACCGGCTTTTTGGTGAACGCGCTCAGACCGCCCAGCGCAAGGCCGAGCACTTCCAGGCTGTCCGGCCCGCGGTCGATCAGATCGCCCAGCAGGATCGCCGTCACCCGCTCCGGTTTCAGCCGGGCGACATCCTCCGCAATCGCTCCATAGAGCGCGGTCAGCAGATCGGCCCGGCCATGCACGTCGCCGATCGCCACCACCATATGCCCGTTGCTGACCTGCCGCGGTACTTCGCGCCATTCATAGCGGCGTATTTCAAGTTGCGAGTCCAGTTGGCTCTCCGGCATTGATTTCGACAAAGGACATCTTAGGGCGACAGATCACCATCGTGTCCAGAACGCAAATCGACACGTCCGGGTGCCGCACCGAAGAGAGGGACGGCACCGCCCCATAATGGCTATGATGCGCCGGGCCCACGGACAGAGCTTTGATCGCATGGAAAATTACGGGACACCGGTTGTGCGAAAAGTGCCGCTTCTGGCAGGCCTCGTTCTTTTTTGCATCATGCTGCTGGCAGACCCGCCGGCGGCTTTCAGTCCCGCCGGGTGGCACGCCATGGCCGTCGCTGTCCTGATGGCGGTCTGGTGGATCGGCGAGGCATTGCCGTTGCCCGCGACAGCCCTTCTGCCCGCTCTGCTCTTCCCCTTGCTCGGGGTCACGGGTGCGAAAGAGGCGGCCGCGCCGTACGCGCATCCGCTGCTGTTCCTGTTTCTCGGGGGCTTTCTGCTCGGCGCGGCAATCTCCGGCTCGGGGCTTCACAAGCGGCTCTCCTTCACCATCCTGCGGCTGACCGGGACCGGAAGCAGCCGGCTTATCGCCGGGTTTCTCCTGGCTGGAGCCCTGCCCTCGATGTGGATCAGCAACACGGCCAGCGCGATCATGCTGCTGCCCGTCGCCCAGGCAGTTCTCACCGGGGCGCCGCCACGATGCCAGAAGGCACTGCTCCTGGCTGTGGCCTACGGCTGCTCCATCGGCGGTGTCGCAACCCTTATCGGTACCCCGCCGAACGCGATGCTTGCCGCCTATCTCGATCAGGCACATGGCCAGGCGCTCGGATTCGGGGAATGGATGCTGGTCGGCCTTCCAGTCAGTTTCCTGCTGCTTGCGCTGGCCTGGCTAGTCCTGAGCCGGCTTGCCTTCGGCACGGTCGAGCAGCTTGAAGCGGAGGCTATGCCTTCGCCGCCGGGACCAATGACAGTCCGGGAGAAGCGCATGCTCGTCATCCTGACCCTGACAGCGCTGGCATGGGTTTTCCGACCAGCCATCGCTGTCTATTTTCCGGCGCTCAGCGATACCGCGATCGCGCTCTCCGCCGGTCTTGTCCTGTTCGCAATTCCCTCGGGAGAAGAACGCCGTCCGCTGCTGACCTGGGAGGAAGCACGCGGCATCCGCTGGGGCGTTCTGCTGCTGTTCGGCGGCGGTCTCTCGCTCGCCTCGGCCCTCACCGAAACCGGCCTGGCCGCGACACTAGCCGCTTCTCTGTCGGATATAACCGGGGACCTGCCCGCTGCCGCGGCGACAGGGCTTTCAGTTCTCACGGTTCTGCTGACAACGGAGCTGGCAAGCAACACCGCATCAGCGGCTGCTTTCCTGCCGATCATGGCCGGGCTGGCCCAAGCGCTCGGGCTGCCCCTGTTCGCCCTGCTCGCTCCGGTGACCCTGGCCGCGAGCTGCGCCTTCATGATGCCGGTGGCAACGCCGCCGAACGCCATCGTTTTCGGCGCCGGCGGGCTGCGTGTCGCGGACATGGTCCGCGCCGGGATCTGGATGAATGCCGGCGCGGTCGTTGTCCTGACCGCGCTCGGCTGGGTGTTGTTGCAGCTCTTCTAGATGCGGTTGACCGCGCTCATCACAGCCCGGATCGGGGCCATGGTGATCGAGGTATCGATACCAACCCCGAACACACTGCGGCCGTTCGCATCCGGCACATTGAGCTCGATATAAGCGGCCGCCTCGGCCCGCGAGCCGACCGAGCGCGTGTGCTCGGTATAGTCCTTCAGCCGGAAATTGAGCCCGAATTCATGGCGCAATCCGTTCACGAAAGCCGAAATCGGACCGTTGCCTTCGGCCTCGACCACATGATCCTTGCCCTCATGCTTTACCACCGCCGTGATGTGCTCGCGCTCGTTCGAGCCTTCCAGCGATCTGGACTTGAAGGACACCAGGCTGAAAGGCGCGTCCGGCTGATGGATAAATTCCGCATCGAAGGTCGACCAGATAGTCTCGCTGTCGATCTCCTTGCCGGTTGCATCGGTGATCTTCTGGATCGCCTGGCTGAACTGGGCCTGTGCCGGCTTCGGCAGCTTGATCGCGTGGTCGGTTTCGAGCAGGTAGGCAACCCCGCCTTTACCAGACTGGCTGTTGACCCGGATGATGGCCTCGTAATCACGGCCAATATCCTGCGGGTCGATCGGCAGGTAGGGCACTTCCCAATGCGGATCGTTCGCCTTTCGGATCGCCTGCATGCCCTTGTTGATCGCATCCTGGTGCGAGCCGGAGAAGGCCGTGTGCACCAACTCGCCCGCATAAGGGTGGCGAGGATGGATCGGCAACTGGTTGCAATATTCCGCTGTCTCCATCAGGCCGTTGATGTCGGAGAAATCCAGCTCCGGGTCGATGCCCTGGGTGAAGAGATTCAGGCCGAGAGTAATCAGATCGACGTTGCCGGTCCGCTCGCCGTTACCGAACAGGGTGCCTTCGACACGGTCGGCACCGGCCATGATCGCCATTTCCGTAGCGGCAACCCCGGTTCCCCGGTCGTTGTGCGGATGGACGCAGAGGATAATTGAATCCCGGCGGGTGAAGTGCCGATGCATCCACTCGATCTGATCGGCATAAATGTTCGGGGTCGACATCTCGACCGTCGAGGGCAGGTTGATGATCACCGGGTTCTCCGGCGTCGGCTGCCAGACATCCATCACCGCTTCGCAAACTTCCAGCGCGTATTCCAGCTCGGTGCCGGTGAAGCTTTCCGGAGAATATTGCAGGCGCACCCGGGTGCCGGCCTCTTCCAGGCGGGCGAGCCGCTCCTTGACCATGGTCGCGCCTTCGACGGCGATCTTCTTGACTCCTGCCTGGTCCTCATTGAACACAACCCGGCGCTGCAGCTCCGAGGTCGAGTTGTAGAGATGGACGATAGCGCTCTTGGCGCCCATCAGGCTTTCGATGGTCCGTTCAATCAGATGCTCGCGGGCCTGGGTCAGCACCTGGATGGTCACGTCATCCGGGATCAGGCCGCCCTCGATGATCTCGCGGACGAAATTGAAATCGGTGTCTGACGCGCTCGGGAAGCCGACTTCGATTTCCTTGAAGCCCATCTCGACCAGCGTCTTGAACATCCGGTGCTTGCGCGCGCTGTCCATCGGATCGACCAGTGCCTGATTACCGTCCCGCAGATCGACACTGCACCAGATCGGTGCCTTGTCGATGATCTTCGAGGGCCATGTCCGGTCCGGCAGATCGACCCGGGAATAGGCGCGGTATTTTTCGATCGGCATGTGGTTCATCACTTCAACTCCCATGGGCGGCGCATTTTCCTGTGAGCGCCTGCCCGTTTTCAACATTCAAATTCTATTCCTGAATGCGCGCGTCCTTCGAACCGTGCCTGCAAAAAGGCCGACGGAGAAGAGTCTCTGTTCGATTGTGTGAGGCGGGATGGTGATCCATCGGCAACGCATCAGCACGGCTCAAGCATAGACGAGCGACGTGACCCGGACTCTCTAAAGAGCCGGGATCCTAAGTCGTAGCGCGAAGCTGAGGTGCGTGTGCGTCAACATATCGCGCGAAAAATAGCCAGAATCCGGTATACCAGTCAAGCTAAGAGCGTGCAGTTTGACCTGGATCATTAATCCTGGTCGAAAAACGCAAGAGACTTAAGCTGCAAAAACCGGGAGAGAGGCTGTGAACCTCTTCGATATCTGCCGCAACGAGCTGGACCGGATCAAGGCCGAGGACCGCTATCGCGTGTTCGCCGATCTGGAGAAGCAGGCGGACAAGTTCCCCTACTACAAGCACCACCGGGACGGCGACGTGGAACAGGTGCTGGTATGGTGTTCGAACGATTATCTGGCGATGGGGCAGAGCGATGTGCTGCGAAGCGCAGTGCATGAGGCCGTGGAACAAACCGGCGTCGGCGCCGGCGGTACACGCAACATTTCCGGCACCAGTCACTATCATGTCGCGCTTGAGGAAGAACTCGCGGACTGGCACCGGAAGGAAGCGGCCCTGCTCTTTACGTCCGGCTATATCGCCAACGAGGCCAGCCTTTCCACCCTGCTCAGCGCGTCGCCGAACATGGATGTGTTCTCCGACCAGAAGAACCATGCCTCGATGATTCAGGGCATTCGCAAGGGCAAAGCCCGCAAACATATCTTCCGGCATAACGACCTCGCGCATCTGCGCGAGTTGCTGGAAGCGGCCGATCCCGAAAGCCACAAGATGGTCGCCTTCGAGAGCGTTTATTCAATGGATGGCGATATAGGCCTGATCGAGGAGATCTGCGATCTCGCGCATGAATTCAACGCGATCACCTATCTCGACGAAGTCCATGCGGTCGGCATGTACGGGCCACGCGGCGCCGGCATCGCCGAGCGGGACGATGTGCTGGACAAGGTTGACCTGATTGAGGGAACGCTCGGCAAGGCCATCGGCGTGCATGGCGGTTATCTCGCCGGTCCGGCCCACGTGCTGGATTACATCCGCAGCGTCGCCCCCGGCTTCATTTTCACCACCTCCCTGCCCCCGATGGTCGCTGCCGCGGCCACCGCGAGCATCAGGCACCTGAAGGAAAGCAGCCAGGAACGAGCGATGCAGCAACGGCAGGCTGCCCGTCTGAAGGAAGCGTTCCGCGCGGCTGGCCTGCCGGTCATGCCGTCCGAAAGCCATATCGTGCCGTTACTGGTCGGCGACGCGGCCAAGGCCCGAGAGTTTTCAAACCGGCTGCTCTACGATCACAATATCTACGTGACCGCGATCAACTACCCCACCGTGGACACGGGAACGGAGCGCCTGCGCTTCACGCCAACGCCGCGCCATACCGACGCGATGATCGCGGAGCTGGTGGATATTCTGGTGCCGATGTTCAATGAAGCGGGGATCCGGAAGAGCGCGTAACGAGCCTCCCATGACGTCATCCCTGCCGCAGAGCAGGGACCCAGATGATCATTGAACTCAGCTTTATGATCCCTGGGTCCCGTCTTTCGACGGGATGACGGCTAAGTATGGGACAATGGTTGAAGGGCCTGTTTAAACCCCGAGCTTTTCCTGGATCAGCGCCGCATTTTCATCGAGCTCGGCAGTCGTCCCCGTCCAGACCACCTGGCCCTTTTCGACCACATAATGCCGGTCCGCGATCCGCTTTAAATCATCGATGTTCTTGTCAATGACAAGGATCGCCTGGCCCGCCTGTTTCAAACGCTCCAGACAATGCCAGATCTCCTGACGGATCAGCGGGGCCAAGCCCTCGGTCGCTTCGTCCAGGATCAGAAGCTTCGGGTTGGTCATCAGCGCCCGGCCGATGGCGAGCATCTGCTGCTCGCCGCCAGACAGAAGATTAGCCATCGACGTCATCCGGACTTCCAGTTCCGGGAACATGGCAAGCACGCTCTCGACGGTCCAAGGGTCACGGGAATTGAAGCGGTTCGCCGCGGTCGCCACAAGGTTCTCGCGCACACTGAGATTCGGGAAAACCTGGCGGCCTTCCGGCACCAGCCCGATGCCGTAGCGGGCGATCCGGTATGCCGGTGCCCTGGTGATGTCGTCCGCCTCGAAGACGATACGGCCTGACGAAGGGCGAACGATGCCCATGATCGAGTTCACAGTCGTGGTCTTGCCCATGCCGTTCCGCCCCATCAGCGTTACGACCTCGTTCGAGCCGATTTTCAAACTCATTCCGAACAGGGCCTGGCTGGCGCCGTAGAATGTCTCGATCTGTTCTACTCTCAGCATCACGCCACCTCGTCGCCGAGATAGGCCCGGCGCACGGCCTCGTCACCGCGAATCTCCTCGGGTGTCCCGGTCGCGATGACGCGACCGTAGACCAATACCGAAATCCGGTCCGCCAATGCGAAGACCGCGTCCATATCGTGCTCGATCAGGAGCATGGTCTTTTCGCCTTTCAGACTGCGCAGGATCTCTACCATGCGCTTGGATTCCTCCACCCCCATCCCCGCCATCGGCTCGTCGAGCAGCAGCAGGACCGGTTTTGTCGCCAGGGCCATGGCAATCTCAAGCTGGCGATGCTCACCGTGAGACATGGCCTGAGCAACGTCATTGGCTCGATCCTGAAGCCCGACAGCCCGAAGCGCGGCCATCGCAGGCTCCGTCAGAGCCGGATCCTTACGGGCCGCCCGCCAGAACCGGAACGAGTGTCCGGCATGGGCCTGAACCGCGAGTGAGACGTTCTCAAGCACTGTCATGTCCAGCATCAGGCTGGTGATCTGAAAAGACCGGGCAAGACCGAGCAACGAGCGCTTGTAAGCAGGTGTGCGCGTCATGTCGCGACCGTCGAAGCGGATCGTCCCGCCGTCCGGATCGATCTCGCCCGAAAGCTGGGAGATCAGCGTGGTCTTGCCGGCGCCGTTCGGGCCGATGATCGCATGCAGCTCGGACTTGCGGACATCGAGGTCGACATGATCCGTCGCGGCGATCCCGCCATAACTCTTGTAGAGGTTCCGAACCTCGAGAAACGCGCCGCTCATGACCGTCCTCCGATACCGGATTTCATACCGATCCAGCGGAACATTCCGTTGATGCCCCCACGGGTGAAGATCACCACCAGGATCAGCATCGCGCCGAATGGAAAGTGCCAGTACTGGGTCAGGCGGGAGAGATATTCCTCCAACAGGATAAAGACCGCCGTCCCAAGCACTGGCCCGAACAGGCTCCCCGCGCCACCGAGCACGACCATGAAGATCAGCTCGCCTGAATGCACCCAATCGCCCATCTCGGGCGTGATGAAGTTGGTGAAGTTACCGAGCAGCGCCCCGGCATAACCGCAGATAGCGCCGGAGATCACGTAGCAGACAAGGCGATACCGATAGGTCGGAAACCCGACGGCCTGCATCCGGCGCTCGTTCCCCTTGGCGCCGGAAATCACCATGCCGAAACGGGAATGCACGATCCTGTAGACCAGCCCCAGCACTGCGATCAGAGAGACCAGGACGAAGTAATAGAGGGTGAAATTGTCCTCGATATCGAGGAGCCCCGCGAACTCGCTGCGCATGTTGATGGTCAGGCCGTCATCGGCGCCATATTCCTCGATCGACACGAAGGTGAAATACACCATCTGCGCGAAGGCCATGGTGATCATGATGAAATAGACGCCCTTGGTACGCAGCGCGATGGCGCCAGTGACGAGAGCGACTGCCGCCGATGCGAAGATGGCGATGGCGAACTGCAGAAAGCCGTCATAGACATCGTAATAGGCAGGAATACCGACGGCATAGGCGCCAATCACCAGATAGGCAGCATGGCCGAAGCTGACCATCCCGCCATACCCGAGGATCAGGTTAAGCCCGACCGCGGCGATGCTGAGAATCATCAGACGCATGAACAGATCGATCAGGAAGATGTTGTCGACCCATTCGGCAAGTAACGGCAGCAGGGCAAGGAACCCGAGCCCAGCGACCATGACGAAGGCCGGAAGGCCCGTTCTGAACAGCAATGTCATGGGTCAGCGCACCTTCGGCGGGAACAGGCCCTGCGGCCGGAAGGCCAGCACCATGGCCATCAGGATATAGATCGCCATGGCGGACAAGGCCGGCGCCGATGTCTCGGCGCTCTCGGACGACATGAAGAGTTTCAGTAGCTGGTCGAGGAAGGAACGCCCCATCGTGTCAATCAAGCCGACCAGCATTGCGGCAACAAAGGCGCCTTTGATGGAGCCGATACCGCCGATGATGATGACGACAAAGGCCACGATGATGATCTCGTTCCCCATGCCGATACTCGCTTCCGTGATTGGCGCGATCAGCATACCGGCAAGCCCCGCAAGCGCGGCGCCAACGGCGAAAACCAGCGCGAACAGTTTGCCGATATCGACCCCAAGCGCCATCACCATGGTCCGGTTCGAGGCACCGGCGCGGATCAGCATGCCGATCCGGGTATGCACCACCATGACATAAAGGAAACCCGCGACGGCAAGCCCCGTGCAGATGATCAGGATCCGGAACACCGGGAATGTATGGCCACCCATAAGGTCGATATGGCTGTCGAGAATTTCCGGCAGCGGGATGGCCATGCCGGTCGGCCCCCAGATGAAATCAACGGCCGTATCGAAGCAGAGGATCAACCCGAAGGTCGCCAGCACGTGATCCAGATGATCATGCGTGTAAAGCGCCCTGACGACGATCAGCTCGACAAGCCAGCCCAGCAAGGCGGTCAGCGGTAGCGCCAGAATGACGCCGAGAACGAAGGAGTCCGTGACCTGCACCAGGGTGGCGCAGAAATACGCCCCCATCATGTAGAGCGAGCCATGCGCCAGATTCACGAAGTCCATGATGCCGAAGACCAGCGTCAGGCCCGCAGCGAGCAGAAACAGGAGCACGCCAAGCTGCACCCCGTTCAGCATCTGAATTGTAAAAAGTCCCCAGTCCACCCAGCCGTCCTACTCAAACTTTGTTTTTGCGCCAGAGGCGAAAACTGAAACCGGCGAAGCTCTCGCTCCGCCGGTTTTCCGTCATCCAAGGAGGATGATTACATTTTGCATTCGGCTGCGTACGGGTCCTGGTGGTTTTCCATGACCGTGCTGACGATCTTGGTTGTCCAGACACCGTCTGCATCCGCAACGACTTCACGCAGATAGAAGTTCTGGATCGGGAAATGGTTGTTCCCATAGCTGAACTTGCCGCGGGTGGACGGGAAGTCAGCCTTCTTCATGGCGGCGCGCATGCCGTCTTTGTTCGACAGATCGCCATTCACCGCTTCGACCGCGCTCTTGATCAGGAAGATCGTGTCGTAGGACTGGGCAGCATAGAAGGACGGATAGTGGCCATACTTCTTCTTGAAGCCTTCGACAAACTTCTTGTTCTGCGGGTTGTCCAGGTCAGGCCCCCAATGCTGGGTATTGCGGGAGCCGAGAACACCCTGAAGATTGCCAGCCTGCAATTTCGGAAGAGCAATCGAGTCGACCGTGAAGACAGTGTAAAGCGGCATCGTATCGCGCAGGCCTGCCTGCTCGTACTGCTTGATCAGCGCACCGCCGGCCTTGCCGGGATAAAACACCCACAGGGCTTCAGCACCGGAGGCTTTCGCTTTTGCCAGTTCTGCAGAGAAATCGAGCTGCGCGTCCTTGCCCCATTTCGTCAGGTCACGACCGGCGATCTTGCCTTTGAAGGTCCGCTCCACGCCCGCAATCATGTTCTTGCCGGCGGCATAGTTCGGAGCCATGACATAGACAGACTTGACGCCGTTCTGATTCAGGACCTCGCCCATGGCCATCGGCGTCTGGTCGTTCTGCCAGGAGGTTGAGAAGAAATTCTTGTCACACTGCTTGCCGGCAATCTGAGACGGACCGGCGTTCGAGCTGATCAGGAAAGTGCCTGCATCAAGTGCGGACTTTTTCGCGGCCAGCAGAACGTGAGACCAGATGAAGCCGCCGATGAAATCGACTTCGTCCTTCTTCACGAGTTTGTCGACCTTCTGCTTGCCCACCGGAGGCTTGAAACCGTCATCCTCAATGATGAGCTCGACATCAAGGCCGGCCATCTTGCCGCCGATATCTTCCATCGCAAGATTAACCGCATCGACCATGTCTTGGCCGATGACGCCAGCCGGCGTGGTGATGGTGGTAACGAAACCTATTTTAACTTTATCGGCCGCCATTGCCGGAGCAGCAAGAAAAGCTCCCATGGCCGCGAGGGCCGTTATTTTTTTGATCATTGCACAAGCCTCCCAGAATGATGCGGCAACTATGCCACAACAAGTACATGCAACATAGTGCACACCTTCATACGAAAGTGCATTATACTTTCGCCGTTGGCAATCCTGATGCGTAAGGCAGTATGCGGTATTCGTGGCATGGATGCCGCGCCGCTTAAAACCTGCTGCGGCCAAAACTGATTAGAGTTCGATTCAATCAGGATTCGATCACGGCTTCCCGGCCCACATTTTCCGGCGCGATGATCGGAAGCATGACGGTGACCACCGTGCCTTTTCCCTGCTTGGATGACACGGAAACCGTGCCGCCGAGAGCCCCGTGCACTATGGAATAGACCAGGTGCATGCCGAGGCCACTGCCACCACTCCCGAACTTCGTCGTGAAGAACGGCTCAAACACGCGACGCACAACGTTCGGCGCCATACCCTTGCCATTATCCGTTACCGAAAGCGTGACAGTTCCGCTCCTCCCGAAATCACCGGCCACGACAATCCGGTCGATTTCATCTTGCTTGACGCTGTTTTCGTCAAACGCATGGAAGATGGCGTTTTGGATCAGGTTGATCAAAACCTGCCCAAGCGGGCCCGGATATGAATCCAGGCGAATTCCTTCCGGCACATGCGTTTCAATCTTAACCGACCGGCGCCCGATCGTCGCCGCCATGGTCGTGACGATATCGCTGACAGTTTCCGAGAGTTCAAACTCGCGTCTTTTGAGACTGGTCTGATCGACTGCGACCTGTTTGAAGTGAGTGATCAGCTCGGACGTACGCTCCATCCCGCGATGAATAATGCCGAGCCCCTCATCCAATTCCGCGAGAAATCGCGAAAAATGCTTCTGAGAGACCTTACCTTTCAAAAACGACGCCTGAATGTCGCTCAAGGTGGCCATCAATTTGGTGACAACCGTGAAGCTCGCCCCTACAGGCGTGTTGATCTCGTGAGAAATCCCCGCGACCAACCCGCCAAGGGATGCCAGCCGATCAGTCTCGATGAGCTGCGCCTGGGTTTGTTTAAGCTCGCTGATATCCGCAGTCGAGCCGTGGAACCCAGCAAACACGCCA
Organism: Nisaea sp.; assembly: GCF_034670185.1. NCBI lineage: Bacteria > Pseudomonadati > Pseudomonadota > Alphaproteobacteria > Rhodospirillales > Thalassobaculaceae > Nisaea > Nisaea sp. Next base: position 139,908 of record NZ_JAXMNY010000003.1, on the reverse strand, counting down.
TCACTCCAGACCGGCATCGCATTGATCCGAATGGTCCGAATACCAGTCGGATGATGCCTTTCAATCTCAAATCCCCGGACCTGTTCCCTGGCTTCCAGTTTTCCCAGAAACGTCGACCAGACATCCCGCTGATCGACGAGGCGTTCCTCATCCGTCACCAGCGCAGCCATGGACTTACCGATATAGTCTTCGCGCTTTCGGCCGGTCGCTTCAAAAAAGGTCTCCGAACACCAGATGAAATTCAGATCGGCATCCAGTTCCCATAGCCAATCGGCTGACGCCGAAGCGATATTCCGGAACCGCTCTTCACTTTGCCGCAATTCCAGCGTGCGCGCCCGAATCGTGCTCTCCAAATCTTCATTCAATTGCTTGAGAGCATCCTGCGCATTCACAAAATCGGTGATGTCGTACCGCATGCTGGCCACCGCCCGGACAGCTCCGTCTGGACCCGCTATCGGAAAATTCACCACGCGGAACTCGGTTGCCCGCGCATCGCCACCTGACCGGTAAGAATAGTCATAGGTCACCGACCCATGCGTCGCGACAATCTTGCTGGCCGCGTCAAACAAAAGCTCCGCGTCTTCCATGCGATCACATTTAGAGATGACCTCCTCCACGGTGTGGCCGAGCACATCACTGACGCGCAAGCCCAGCTGGATTGCGGCCCTCGTATTGACGCGGATAAAGCAGCCGGTGAGATCCCGAACAAGAATGCCGCAATCAGCATTCTCGAAAACATCGCTCATCAGAGCTTCGGCATCGCGACGAGCCTCTTCCACAACGACCTGTGAGCTCACATCGGCTATCGTCCCGAATGTACGCTCCAGCCCACCGCTTTCAGAGGAGTCAAATTCGCCGGCAACCAGCAAATGGGCGATGCTTCCATCTTTACGGAAGATGCGGACCTGACATTCAAACCCTGAATCTCCTGCGCTGGCTTTATGCTGTATCACCCGAAGTAATTCACGATCGTCAGGATGGATGCGCTTTCGCGCCTCCGCGAAAGTGAAGCGGTCAACTCCTTCCGTACCGAAAATCTCCTGTGCCTGTTCGGAGAAATGGATACGCCTTTCCGAGCGCTCGAAGGTCCAGTGGCCAATACCGCCAAGACGCTGCGCACGCTTGAACCACTTGTCACGTTGCAAAACCTGCCCCTCAAGCTCCTTGAGAGGCGTGATATCCTGAATGGTCCCCATCGTTCCCATCAAACCACCATCACGGTCAAAGAGTGGATGGCCGCTGATCTTCACCCATAACATCCTGCCGTCCAGGCGGTGCGCCCGAGCGATTATGCCGTAGTCCCGTTTTTCCTTTATTCCTGCCTCACGCTCGGCGCGGCAGCGCGGCACATCTTCCGGGTGCATCAAGCTATCCCAAAAATAATGCCTATTCCGCGCCTCCGCCGACCATTCCAGGATCCCGAACATTTCCCGCAGAGCCTCGGACCAGTACGTCGACTGGGTCGCCTCCCAACTATACCAATGACCAATTCCGGCGATCTTCTCGACCTGTTCAAGCGTCGTTTCGGCACCCCTTTGTTCCGTCACATCACGGTAGACAGCGAACAATCCGTCCGGGGAAGTTTCGCTCACGGCAGGCGGTTGCAGTTCGAACAAAACATGACGGCAGTCGTAAAAATCTCGTCCAAACCGGAGTTCGACTTCTTCCGTTACGCCTACTTCGCATTCCTTGGCCCAAACAGCATCGAAGCGCTCAATGTCTGCGGCAAGCAGCCCAGCCCGAATGTCCTCCACCGAAACGGTGTCACTGTCCGGATCGACGATCTGACGGAGAGGTCCGAGAAGCCGGAACCGACCGGTCTCCGCATCGCGCAGGATATAGCCGGCCTGCCCGACTTCCTTGACCATCTCGAAGAGCCTGTCGGCAGCGGGCTCCTGTTGCAGGAATGGCACCGCATCACTCACCCCGACACAAGAGCCAAACCCCGAAAAACCTTCTGACGGAGCTACGCCGGCGGGGAAACCTTTGCCGCTCAAAAGGACCTGGCACTGCCTGGCCCCGTCAGAAATCGTCAGTGGAAAATTGCGGAACGCTTCGCCTCTCAGAGCATGTTCACCCCAGATAGCCAGGACCTGCTCCATATCCTTGCAACAGCCAAGCAGCGGTCGCACGGACAGGACTGCCGGATTGAGACCGGTGAGTGCTCCGAAATTATCCGAAAGGGTTGTCGCCGTACCGTCCCGGTCGCACCGCCAGTGAAAGAAAAATTCTTCCGCTTTTACCGAATACGGTTCGGCAGCCTCTGGGCTATCCATTCCGGTGTTTCTCCGGCGGCTGATCCAGCCAGGCTTCGATCAGCGTCACCTTCTAATCAGCATGGGTCATTCTGATATCGATCATCGTGGTCAGGTTTTTCAGGAATGTATCGACGACCATCGGATCGAAATGACGGCCGCTTTCCTCCTGAATAAGCTGCACGGCTTTTTCCACCGGCCACGCTTTTTTATAGACCCGCTCCGAGGTCAGCGCGTCGAAGACATCGACAAGCCCGATGATCCGCCCCTCGATCGAGATATCCTCGGCCTTGATGTTGCGGGGATAGCCGCCACCAGCCCATTTTTCATGATGCTCAAGCGCGATCCGCGCTGCCAGCTTCAGGATCGGCATGTCCGATGACCGCAGCATTTCGTAGCCTATCGTCGTGTGCTCCTGCATCGCCTGCCACTCGTCCGGATCGAGCTTGCCCGGCTTGCACAGGATGGCGTCAGGAATGCCGATCTTACCGATGTCGTGCAGAGGAGCAGCGCGGAAAAGCAGTTCGGAATCAGACTGGCTGAACCCCAGCTTGTCGGCGATCTCGCGGGCATAGAGAGCAACTCGCGAAACATGCCGCCCGGTTTCACCGGACCGGGTTTCGACAGCCTCTCCCAGACGCAGCACGATTTCGCGCTGCGCGCGTTCGGTTTGATCATGCAGACGAAGATTATCGAAGGCTGTCAAAACCTGGGAAATGAAGATATCGACAATTTGGGCATCCGACCCGCTCAACCCTTGCAGCTCCGGCAAGAGAAGAAGGCTGGTTTGACCATTCCGTCCGACGATCCCGGTCATCAATGCGTTTTCGGTTCGGCTGGTGTGAATACCCGGCCCGCGCCCGGCCAACTCACCGACCAGTTGTCTCGTTTCCTCGTCTAGCGACAGGTCCGAGAGTTTCCGTGACTCTCCATTCCCGCTCCGCCCGGCCACAATCTCGAAATCCTGCGCCGAGCTGGAATCTGCATCCGCCACCGCGAGAACGCCGGATGATCCGAGTCTGTCCTTCGGATCGCGGTTCATGTTCGCGATGTCTCCGAGATTCTCGAGAATCCCGTCGGCAAAATCGTCTAGTCCGGGTTTTTCGAACAGTGCGGTAGAGGCCTGCAACACTTTCATCAGGCCACGGCGATTTTGCTCCATCGAGAGATATTGCTGGTAGGAGCGCAGTCCCGCGTAAGCAAGCGAGAAGAGCTTCTGTGCGCTGAGCTCGGTCTTTTCTTTATAATCGCTGATATCGTAATCGATGATGACGCTTTGTTCCGGCGCATGCCCCGGCTGACCGGTACGCACCACCAGCCGGATCAGCTTGTTGCCCATATCCTGACGAATGTAGTGAATCAGATCGAGACCGGCATTCGGCGTTTCCATGACCACGTCGATCAAGGCAAGGCCGATATCGGGATGTTCGGCAAGGACCTGCTTGGCTTCCGCCGCCGAGTAAGCCGACAGGAGGTTAAGCGGCCTGCCCTCGACCTCAACGTCGCGCAACACAAGAGTGGTCGTCGCCGCAACATCGCGGTCATCATCCACGATGAGAACTTTCCAGGGCTCAGCGCAAGAAGCTGACACGCCGTGCTCTTCGACCAGAAATTCCATGATATTCAGATCGTCGTCGGACATTCCGCTACCAGTGCACCGCACACATTCATGCTCGGCGCAACTCCCCTCAACTCCTCAGGGTCAATTGAAAGAACCCCTTTATTCAATATGACTAGAGATACCTTGGAATTCTGAACTAACGATTAACATCGGCGGCAGAAAGACTCTGTAATCCTTGTTGCGCTCCACGGACAGATGTCTCCCCGAACAAGATCAAGATGGGGCCTTCGCCTCACAATTCGTCACAGTAAGTCGCCCACGCTGCGGTGAGTTTCTCCTCGACACCGCGCGCATATCCTTCCTGATCACACAGCGGCGACACAGAAACCCTTTGGCGCAGCGTCTTGCGGATATGAGCCAGACGCTGAATATCCGAAGCCAGATCCACCCCTATAGCGACGAACTCTTCGGCACTCTCACCGACCCAGTCCGGAAAGCCGGCATTGCTTAAGTGGCTGAGGGAATGGCGGCCGGCGAAATGGCTCTGCGCCGCAAGCGATATAACCGGAACGCCCATCCAGAGCGCCTCGCAGGTCGTCAATCCACCGGAATACGGCATCGTATCCAGAGCGATATCCATCAGGCCGTAGCCGCCGAGAAATTCTTCGTGGTAGGTGAAAGTCTTGAACTCGACACGCTCCGGCGCGACACCGGCTGCACTCAGGCAGGACCGGACATCGTGTTGAATCCCCGGATCGTCGAAACCGCGATAGGCGAGTAGCAACCTTGATTCAGGAACGGCAACGAGAACGCGGGACCACAGGTCCAGTGTTTCATCGGTCAGTTTAGCCGGATTATTGAAGCTGCCGAAGGTGATGAAGCCGTTGGCGAGCGCGGGGCTCGGCACGACCGGCGGCGACGTCGGCGCAGCCAGAAAACAGATATAATCGTTCGGCAGGGTCAGCCAGCGCTCGGAATAAAACTCTTCCGTCCCCGGCTGGGTCTGGAACCGGTCGGTAACGAGATAGTCCATCGTATCGAGACCGGTCGTGCCGACATACCCCATCCAGCTCATCTGGACGGGTGCCGCGCGCCGGGCAAACATCCCCATGCGGTTTGCGGCCGAATGGCCGGCGAGGTCGAACAGGATATCCACCCGGTCTTCCAGTATCCGGTCCCGCAAGACATCGTCGTCCTTGCCTGTCGCGTCGAACCAGTGATCCGCGTGACGGCGGAGCTCCAGCGTGAACAAATCGCCTTTCCCGGCATCGGAATAGACCGATATCCGAAACCGATTACGATCGAGGTGCCTTAATACCGGCAGCAGGAAAAAACCCACCGGATGCCGCTTCAGGTCTGGCGAGACGAAACCAAGATGAATCCGGCGACCAGGCGTCCGGTCCACATCGTAGCCAAGCGGCTCCTCAAGCGGCGCCCAATCGGCCGCCCATGCCTTGTGATCCTGATAGAGAGATCGCGCAGAAACACCACTTTCATAATTATGCCCCATGAGGAGGCCAGACTGGATCGTCCGATCCTGCGGAAAGGCGGATCGGGCCCAACGCAGATAACGTTCCGCCATCGGGTGCTTTCGCGATTGTCGGTATGCATTCGCCAGCCCGACGAGCATATCCCGGTCGGTGTCTCCGCTGACGAGGGCCGACTTGATCGCGTCAGCGGCAGCACTGTACGCACCTCGCTCAAGCAAATACTTGCTGAAGTTCGCCCAGGTTCGGGTGCTTTTCGGGTTAACCCGAAGCGCGCGGCGATATCCGGCTCGAATGCGGTCTGCTGGTACATCCACCTTGGCCAGCTGCACGAGATGGTTTTCGAGTGCGGTCAAGCCTCCCGGCTCCAGCATCAGAGATCGCCGGAATCCGATTTCGGCCGCCGCCGACAGATCGCTCTCGTGCAATGCGTTCGCCAAGGCAAGCCAGTTTTCCGCCCTTGTCTGGTCCAACGTCACACACAGTCGCAGCATCGACACTGCTTGCCGGTGATAGCCCTGTTCGGACAAAGAACCGCCCAACCTGGCGCAAACAACTGTATCGCTCGGGACAAGAAGAAGAGAGCGTTTTAGGGCTTGATCGGCGGAAGCAACTTCCTTCTCGGCCTGCGCCACCAGACCGATCGCCTTCCAGGCAGTCGCGTCCAGGGGATTGCCGCAGATCGCCCGGCGCATCAATCGTGCGCCAGCCAGCCGTTCTCCCGAAACAGTCATCTCAGCCAGCAACTTCAGATGCCCCGGATTCTCCGGATTGATCAAGATGGTTTTGCGAGCCAGCGCCCGCGCAATATCAGGATGCCGGCTGCGCACCAGATTGGCCCAGTCGCTCATCGCTGAAACATTCAGGGGGTCGAGAGTCACAGCCGACGCGTAATGCTCCGCGGCCTGTTCGAGATTTCCCTGCGAGGCCTCGGCAAAGGCCAGAAGCTGATGGAACGAGCTTTTGCGCGGCTCAAGCACAAGAGCCCTGCGCAGCAAAGCCCCACCGTATGCCGGATCACCGTTTGATGTCGCAACGTCGCCGGCGAGGGACTGCACAAGCGCGATCGGCGGATGCACGACCAGGACCTGCCGATAGAGAAGCGTGGCCTCATTCAATTGCCCGGACTGATGCCGTGCAAAAGCCTCGTTCACCCACGCCTGTAAATCCACCCTGCTCGTCCCCCGTAGCGACGCACCCGTTACAGTCTGCCTAATCTTTTACCGTGATGAGGAAAAGTTGGCAGAAGGATTCTGTCAGACGGGAGAGCAGCTTGTCATTGGTCCTAATGGCGCTGCATGATTGAGGTTACTCCTGAGCTATCCTCATTTCTGCCCCCGATCGGAATAAATTCATGCGCGACACTTTGCTTGGCGCTCTCGTCTCTCCGGCCTCCATTGCCCTGGTAGGCGCCTCGAACTCGGAGGGCAAGCTCACCGCGCGCCCGATGCGTTTTCTGCGCCGCCATGGTTATGCAGGCCGGATCTACCCGGTGAACCCCGCTCGCGAAACGGTGCTCGGCGAGAAAGCCTGGCCATCGGTCAGCGCCATCCCGGAGAAAGTGGATTTCGCCTACATTCTGGTCGATGCCGATCCGGCCATCGAGGCCCTCAAGGATTGCGCGGCGGCGGGCGTGAAGGTTGCCGCTATTCTCGCCGACGGCTTTGCCGAGGCCGGGGAAGAAGGCGAACGGCGCCAGGCGGAAGTCCAGCGCATTGCTCGCGAGGCGGGCATGCTGCTGATCGGCCCCAACTCGATGGGTGTCGTGCATACGCCCGCCGGTTTTGCCGCAACAACAAACGCGGCCTTCGGGGCGGAGGAGATCGGCCGCGGCAGGCTCGCCGTGATTTCGCAGAGCGGCAGCGTCATCGGCACCCTGCTCAGCCGGGGGGCGGCACGGGGCATCGACTTCTCGACTTTTGTCTCGGTCGGCAACGAAGCGGCATCGGGCATTGGTACGATTGGCGAAATTCTGGTCGATCATCCGGAAATCGACGGTTTCCTCTTGTTCATGGAAACCATCCGTGACCGGGAAGCACTCGGCCGGTTCGCAGCGAAGGCCCACGCAGCAGAGAAACCCGTGGTCGCCTACATGATCGGCAAATCGGAGGAAGGCCAGGCGCTTTCGGTCTCCCATACCGGCGCTCTCACCGGCTCGACCGAGGCTGCCAATGCCCTGCTGCGCAGTATCGGGATCCGCAAGGCCGACCAGTTGGAAACATTGCTTGAAGCTCCCGGCGCCCTCTTCAAGGCACGCCTCAAACCTGGCCGCCCGAAAAGCGCGACCGTGATTGCCACGACCGGCGGCGGCGGCGCCATGGTGGTGGATCAGCTCAGCGCGCGCGGCGTGACCATCGCCGGCGCCAGCGCCGCAACCCGCGCGCACTTCAATAAACACAAGATCCCGTGCGGCCACGGCAAGCTTGTCGATGTCACCCTCGCCGGCGCGCGCTACGAAGTGATGAAGGAAGCCGTCTCCACCCTGATCAATGACCCGGAAACAGGCGTGCTGATCGTCGCCATCGGCTCTTCCGCCCAGTTTGACCCGGAGCTTGCGGTAAAGCCCATTGCCGACGCCGTTGCAGAAGCGCCTGCCGATGCCGCGCCGGTGCTGGCCTTTCCACTGCCGCACGCGCCGGACAGCATGCGTCTGCTGGAAGCCGCCGGCGTGCCGACATTCCGCACGGTCGAAAGCTGCGCCGAAACGATTGTCATGCTGATGACGGATGCTGCTCCCGCCAAACGCCCCTTATCAGACCTGCCCGCGCACGCGGCACGGCTGATCGCAGACCTCCCGTCCGGGACGGCGGACGAAGTCGCCTCAGGTGCCGTTTTCGATGCACTCGGGCTGAAGGGGCCCGCTCAGATCGTCCTCGATCCGGAAATGACGGTGCCGGACACTCTTCCTCTCGCCTATCCGCTTGTCGCCAAGCTGGTCTCGCCGGACCTGCCCCACAAAACCGACGCTGGCGCCATCAGGGTCGGCATCGCGGACCGTGCGGAACTCGTCACCGCCATTGCCGAAATGCGGGCGTCCGCCGATGATTATCATCCTGGTTTCAGGCTTACCGGCATCCTTTTGCAGGAACTCGCCCAAGGCCTTGGTGAGGCCCTGATCGGCCTGTCCCGCGACCCTGTCGCCGGACCTGTGGTAACCGTCGCCATGGGCGGCGTGATGACGGAGATCTACCGCGATAGCGCCGTGCGTCCAGCACCGGTGACACTCGAAAGCGCACGGGAGATGATCCGGGAAGTGAAAGGGTTCGAGCTACTCCGCGGCTTCCGTGGACGCCCGAAAGGTGATCTTGAGGCGCTGGCCGAAGCGGTCGCCACTCTCTCCCTGCTCGCCAATGATGAGCGGATTGAGGAGGCCGAAGCAAATCCGGTATTGGTCATGCAAGAAGGTATCGGTGTCGTTATTCTCGATGCGTTGATCCTATGCTGCCACGGGCCCCGGAGAGGCTCGGCTAGATAAACCAGCCTTCCTGGAATTCAGATGCAGAGATCCCGGTCAGAGTGACTTCTCCACTTAAACTGTAGTAAATAACATCACGCGAAATAGTCACAACTGCGCCCGTTACACCATCAGCCACCGTCAGAATCATATCATCGCGATCCCAACTCAAATCGATCCGCTCTCCTGCATTTGGATCAAAATCCGCGATCACCGTGCTTCCGAAGGTGGCGCCGCCGTGTGCACTTCCTAACGAGTTTAACTCGAAAAGATCGACGCCATCGCCGCCGCGCAAAACAGTGCTTGGGACATTGCTCGGGTAAGAACCCACTCCCGATATGGTATCGTTTCCTGCCCCACCATCAACAAACAGAGGGCCGGAAAAATAGATACTCTCGGCCGCCGCTGTCCCGGTGAAACTGCCATCCCCATAAACCGATATATGATCAAAAAACCGATCCGCCGAGACACTGTCTCCATTTTCAAGAGTGAGTTCCAATTTCAAGAACTCGACGTTGGCTGGCGTCGTGAATTGATCCAGTGAATCAGTACTGGTATCAAGGTGGAAAACAGCGGTGTCGCTACCTCCATTGATCACGCCTTCGGTAATAACAACCCCGGGGTCAAAGATGGCATACAGATCGTCGCCCGAACCGCCGTTCAGGATGTCACCGTTGTTGTAACCGTGCAGAGTGTCGTTTCCAGTTTCCCCGAAAACCCTGTGCGCATCGTTATGGCCAGGCCAAAGTCTGTCATCGCCGCTCCCTCCATTCATCACGAAGCCGTTTATGCTGATGCCACCCCCAGCCAGGCTTGGATCATCGAATCCCAGCCGCCCTTCCGCCGCACCAAATGCCTCGAAATGGGCACTGCCCGAGTCAAACAGTCCGGCACTCACCGCATCCGCGACGTCGGGATAAGCCTCAAGGTACCAATTCTCGCTAAAACTGGATGAGGAAGTCGATGCCTCATCAACATAGTAGGCCACACCTTCGTAACTATACTGAGGCAAATTCTCGAGAACACTATCGCGTTCATTTGTATCGACTGTATAGAAATGCGTCCCGGTTTGAGTGTTAAAGAACCGGTAGAGAGCTGTGTCGTTATAACTGTTCGAAACAGTCGCCGCTTCATACGCCACACCTTCAAGTTGATATGATGGATTAGACGTCTGTATTGTCCATTTTTCCAGATCGCTGATAGTGTAAAAGTGAGTATTGTCGCTTTTCAGAAAGCGGTATACGGAAGACGCTGTCGCATCGGACTCAGAGACGGAAAAAGCCACACCTTCGTATGTGTAAACAGGCAGGTTCGAGATTACGTTATCCCGCTCAACGGTCGATGACGTATAAAAATGGACGCCGCTCTCTGTATTGAAAAATCTGTAAATATCAGACATTACCAGTCCCGCAGCTCAGCAAAATCGAAGTTACCTAATAATAGGGAATTGGAAACACCATACGAGTTTTATTTTTACCCACCATTCAATCAAAACATGTCGGCCTGAAATCGCATATGACACGATTTCGAAGGAGCGCTATCAGTCCAGACACAAGCCCGCGTCTCGCCAAGACCAAGGTGTTGACGGAATTGTACAAGGACAAAATAGTCCATCCTGCGAGATCACCTCGCCGATGCGCAACCCTGCCAGACGATTGATTTTTAATACTATTCTCAGGCCAGCGTGCTGGAGGTTCCAGTCTGGGCCTGACCGTTTGCTATCGACCCATCACCCGTCTGGACGGCATGCAAGCTGCGATAACGGCCATGCGGCCGAGCGAGCAGCTCGGCGTGGCTGCCTTCTTCAATGATGCGGCCTTCTTCAATAACGAGAATACGGTCCGCATTGACGATCGTTGCAAGGCGGTGGGCGATAACCAGCGTCGTGCGACCCTCGGAAAGATCTGCCAAAGATTGCTGAATGGCGCGCTCTGTCTCGGTATCGAGAGCGGAGGTTGCCTCGTCGAGGATCAGGATCGGCGGATTTTTCAAGAAGATCCGGGCAATGGCGAGCCTTTGCTTTTGCCCGCCGGAGAGTTTCACTCCGCGCTCGCCGATAACGGTGTCGAGACCGTTCGGGAGGCCCGCGATTACATCATCCAGACGGGCGCGCCGCACCGCGTCTGTGATATCTTTCTCAGCCGCATCCAGTCTGCCATAGGCGATGTTTTCCCGGATTGTACCGGCGAACAGGAAAACATCCTGCTGCACGATGCCGATGTTGGACCGTAGCGATTTCAGCGTCAGGGCGCCGGTGTCGATACCATCGATCGTGATCGTCCCGCCGCTGATCTCATAGAAGCGCGGCAGTAACGAGCAGATCGTCGTCTTGCCCGCCCCGGAAGGTCCGACAAAGGCGATGGTCTCCCCCGCCTTGATGGAAAGACTCAGATCCTCAAAAACCGGGGAGCCCGGCTGATAGTCGAACCGCACGGCACGATATTCGATATCACCCTTGAGACGGTCGACGCTCTGCGCATCATCGCGATTTGTAATGTCCGGCCGCGTGTCGAGAAACTGCGTGTAACGCTGGAAGCCCGCGAAGCCCTTCGGATAGGTTTCGATGACGGAGTTGATCTTCTCGACCGGCCGGAAGAAAACGCCGATCAACAGCAGGAAGCCGACGAAACCGCCTGCCGTAAGTTCCTCATGCACGACGAACCAGGCGCCGGCCAACATGACCACGACCTGCACGAAACGCATGGACAGGTAAGAGAGCGACATCGAGGCCGCCATCACCTTGTAGGCTTCGAGTTTGGTGGTGAGGTAACCGGCATTGTTCTCGGCAAACAGCTTGCGTTCGTGATCTTCGTTGGTGAAGGCCTGCACCACACGAATGCCGCCGATATTCTCCTCAATGCGGGCATTGAAGTCAGCGACCCGGCCGTAGAGCGCATGCCATGTCCTGGTCATCCGTCGGCCGTAACGTGTCGTCACCCAGGCTGTCAGAGGAACGATCAAGGCTGTCAGAATCGCCAGCGGCACATGTACCCAAAGCATCAGAAAGAAGGCGCCGATCAATGTCATCAGCGCGATGAACAGATCTTCAGGGCCGTGATGGGCAACCTCTCCGATCTCTTCCAGATCCTTGGTCAGCCGCGCCACCAGATGGCCGGTCTTCTGATTGTCGAAGAAGCCGAAGGACAGCTTCTGCAGATGGTCGAAGGCTTTCCGCCGCATCTCCGTCTCGATCTTGATGCCCAGCATATGCCCCCAATAGGTCACGATGACCTGAAGCCCGGCATTGAGCATATAGATAAGGAGCAATCCCAAAGCCGCCAGCGAGATCAGCCCGAGCTGGTTGGTAGGCAGCAGCCGGTCGATGAAGATCGTTACCGCGATCGGAAAAGCCAGCTCCAGCACCCCGGCCACCACCGCACTGGAAAAATCGAGCGCGAACAGGCCCCGATGCGGTCGATAATAGGCAGCGAAGCGCTTCAGCAGATCAGTCACGGCGTGAGCCTTGTCGTATGTGTGAATGAGGAGCCGTTCACCCGAGGAATCGGCAATGGGGCGGCCACAAAATTGTCTTTAACAGGCGTCTCCGCATCTGTCACGGATGCCAGCCGGTGACTCCATACGATCAACGGCGTACCGCGCCGTGCAGGAAAAAAGCCCGGATCTTTGCGAAAAGGGATTTCTCACGGCTCGTCGCCGGAATTCCTCGATTGTTCTCGCGTTTTTACGCTGGAGAAAACCGGCTATCGCTATCTAAGTCTTTGAAAAACTGGTGCTGCCGGAGTGATTTGAACACTCGACCTCTCCCTTACCAAGGGAGTGCTCTACCCCTGAGCTACGGCAGCATCTTGCGGCGAAAAAGCCTGCAGCGAGGAAGGCCCCTCGCAAAGCGCGGCGGAACATGCCACAGGGACTCCCGAGGTGCAAGTACGTTTCTTGACTGGAATTCACGGCCCTCTCGCGGCATTCTTCGGCCATGGCAAAGCCCCCGAAAACAGCCGCTTCCGGCGACCAGAAGACCGAGGCCGATCTGCGCGCCGAGCGCCGCGCCGCCGCGCTGCGTGCGAATCTGCACCGCCGCAAGGCCCAGGCACGCCAGCGCACTGACGAAGCTGACGCTTCTTCATCCGGCGTGAAGAAAGATAACGGGCAGTGACGCACGGCTGTCCGAGGGGCAACGCCCCTGACAGGCCGTGATTTAATCGCCGCCACTGCAAAAGGCCCAAAATCCTGCCGCATTCTCGGTAAAAGCTCTGCTTACGCGGGCTTGTGAGAGCGTGCGGGGATAAAGTAAAACAAATCGGGGCTCGGTTCCGTTCGGATTGGATCGGATCGGCCCGCATGAAAACTGGGGACCTTGATGGACAAATTGGTGATCAGGGGCGGCACGCCGCTCAAGGGGCAAATTCCGATCAGCGGAGCGAAGAATGCCGCATTGCCTTTGATGGCGGCAACCTTGCTGACGGACCAGCCGGTCACCCTGACCAACATGCCGAAACTCGCCGATATCCAGTCCATGGCGGCCCTGCTGGATCAGCATGGCGTAAAGCGGAAGATCCAGGACGAAGCAAGCGGCGGGCAAACCGTCGACTTCCATGCAAAGACCATCGAAAGCACAACCGCGCCGTATGATCTCGTCCGCAAGATGCGGGCCTCCGTCCTGGTGCTCGGCCCCCTGCTGGCACGGGAAGGACAAGCCACGGTTTCCCTGCCTGGCGGCTGCGCCATCGGCAACCGGCCGGTTGACCTGCATCTGAAAGGCCTTGCCGAGCTCGGTGCGGAAGTCGCCCTGGAAGGCGGCTATGTGAAAGCGGAAGTGCCGTCCGGGCGTCTGCATGGCGGACGCGTCGTGTTTCCGGTCGTTTCCGTTGGCGCCACCGAAAATCTGCTGATGGCAGCCTGCCTCGCGGACGGGGAGAGCATGCTGGTCAATGCGGCCCGCGAGCCGGAAATCACCGATCTCGCGGAATGCCTGATCGCCATGGGTGCAGAAATCGAGGGCCACGGCACAGATACCATCCGCATCCAGGGCAAGGACGCCCTCGGCGGCGCGGTCCACAAGGTCGTGCCGGATCGGATCGAGACCGGCACCTATGTCATGGCCGCAGCCATCACCGGCGGCGATGTCGAGCTGACCAATACCCGCTCCGGACTGCTCGAGAGCGTCTTCGAGATCCTGCGCGAGGCCGGCGTTACCATCGAGGAAGGTGACCGTTCCATCCGGGTCTCGGCGAAGCGCGGCGCCCTCAAGGGCGTCGACGTGATGACCGAGCCTTTCCCGGGCTTCCCGACCGATCTGCAGGCCCAGTTCATGACCCTGATGAGCGTCGCGAACGGTGCCTCCATGATCACCGAGACGATTTTCGAGAACCGCTTCATGCATGTGCCCGAGTTGGCCCGCATGGGGGCGAACATCAATGTGCATCACTCCTCCGCCCTAGTGCGCGGGGTCGACCGCCTGATCGGCGCGCCCGTGATGGCGACGGATCTGCGCGCATCGGTCAGTCTCGTGCTCGCCGCCATGGCGGCAGACGGGGAGACGGAAGTGAACAGGATCTATCATCTCGACCGCGGCTATGAGAATCTGGTCGAGAAACTGAGCGCCTGCGGCGCCAACATTCGCCGTGTCGCGACGAATGCGGATGCATCCGCGGAAGAAGAAACCGTCTGATTGGCAGGATCCATGGCCCCTAGAGATATCAGCCTGCTTGAAGTGGGCGACAAGCCGTTCCGGGTCCGGGCCGAGGATGCCGAAGACCTGGCTGTGGCAGCGAGTTTGCTGCAGGACGCCTTGCTGCCGGTCCGTGAGATGACGTTCGAGGAAAAGGACGGCCGTTTTGCCATGGTCGTCCAGCGCTACAAATGGGAGACCGCGCCATCAGCAGATACGGTCCCCGCTGACGGCGACACGCTCTACAGCGAGAGGGTGCATTGTGGCGTCCGTTTCGAAGGGGTCGGCGCGGTACGCACCCATGGCCTTGATCGGGGCAAGCGGGAGCGCATCCTGAACCTGCTCACCATACACGCATCTCCGGGACAGATTGACCTCGCCTTTGCCGACAACGTGACCATTCGACTCGCAGTTGACCGCATCCTGTGCCATATCGAGGACCTCGGCGAGCCTTGGCCGACCGTCTTCACTCCGTCCCATCCCGATTCCGACGATGAGACGGCTCCGGCGGACGAAGCCTCGGGCGCCTGATCGAACGGCCAGCCGGGCACGGCGGCGGCTGTCGGGTTAAAACAGGAGAGACGCGGTGACCGCGAACCAGCCACTGATCCTCGCCCTGCCGAAGGGCCGGATCCTGAAGGCCATTACGCCCATTCTGAAACGGGCAGGGATTGAGCTTGAGGACGACTTTTTCAACGAGTCTTCACGGCGCCTTCAGTTCCATACAAACCAGGCGGACCTTGAAGTCATCCGCGTGCGCAGCTTCGACACAGCGACTTTCCTCGCCTTCGGCGCCGCCCATCTCGCCATTGCCGGCAGCGACGTGCTGATGGAATTCGACCATCCGGAAATCTATGCCCCGGTCGACCTCAATGTCGGCCACTGCCGCCTTGCCGTGGCCGAGCCGGCGGAGCTTGCCGCGAAAGAGAATCCGCAGCACTGGAGCCACCTCCGGATCGCCACGAAATATCCGAACGTCACACGGCGCCACTTCGCCGCCCGTGGCGTGCAGGCGGAATGTATCAAGCTGAATGGCGCCATGGAGCTGGCACCGGGCCTTGGCCTTTGCCGCCGTATCGTGGATCTGGTCGAGACCGGCTCCACCCTGAAAGCGAACGGGCTCGTCGAGGTCGAACAGATCGCCGCCGTCAGTGCCCGTCTTGCCGTCAACCGCGCAGCTCTCAAGACCCGTCCCGGTCCGGTAAAGGATCTGGTCGATCGCATCGGGGAGGCAGCCCTTGCCGCATAAGCTGACTGCCGGCACACCGGATTTCGACGCTGGATTCGAAGAGCTGGTCGACTCCAAGCGGGAAACCGACAGCGATGTCTCCGATACCGTTGCCGGTATTATCGCCGATGTAATTGCGCGCGGCGACGCTGCACTGATCGATCTCAGCCGCAAGTTCGACAATATCGATCTCGCCGAAACCGGCATTGCGATCTCGGCCGAAGAGATAGCAAAAGCACGTTCTGCCTGTTCAGCCGAGACGCTCGCCGCGCTGGAAAAAGCAGCGGAACGGATCGAGGCTTTTCACAAAGCGCAGCTGCCGGAAAGCATCGATTATACGGATGCCGATGGCGTCGGCCTTGGCCTGCGCCATACGCCGGTGGACGCGGTCGGCCTTTATGTGCCAGGCGGCAAGGCCGCTTATCCGAGCTCCGTGCTGATGAACGCCATGCCGGCCAAGGTCGCGGGCGTGCAGCGCCGGGTGATGATGGTGCCGACGCCGGGGGGCGAGATCAATCCGCTGGTGCTTGCTGCCGCCGAGCTTGCCGGGATCACCGAGATTTACCGGGTGGGCGGCGCTCAGGCCGTGGCCGCGATGGCTTACGGCACCGAAAGCATCAAGCCGGTCGACAAGATCATCGGCCCCGGTAATGCCTATGTCGCCGCGGCCAAGCGTCAGGTGTTCGGCAAGGTCGGCATCGATTCCATCGCCGGCCCGTCGGAAATCCTGGTGGTCGCCGATGCCGAGAACGACCCGTCCTGGATTGCCATCGACCTGCTGTCCCAGGCCGAGCATGACGAAGTCGCCCAGTCGATCCTGATTACCGACGATGCGGATTTCGCAGCCGCCGTCGAAGCCGCCATTGCCGAGCATCTTTCCACCCTGCCCCGCGCCAACATCGCGGGCGCAAGCTGGAACAACCATGGTGCGGTCATCGTGGTCGAGGATCTTGAGGACGCGATCCCACTGGTGGACCGGCTGGCACCGGAGCATCTGGAGCTTGCCGTCTCCGATCCGGATGCCATGGCAGCGAAGATCCGCCACGCGGGGGCCATGTTCCTTGGCCGCCACACGCCGGAAGCCATCGGCGATTATGTCGCCGGCCCGAACCATGTGCTGCCGACGGCACGGACCGCGCGCTTTTCTTCCGGCCTTGGCGTGCTGGATTTCCTGAAGCGGACCACCTGGGTGAAATGCGATCCGGCCAGTCTCGCCGCGATCGGCCCGGCCGCCGTAACCCTGGCGGAAGCGGAAGGGCTCGGTGCGCACGCCCGTTCCGTTGCTATCCGTCTTGGAGCAGCCGCCGAGTAGGCGGCATCAAGCCATGGCGCGCGATTTCGGCGACGGCCCGATCGAGGAAGACGAGGATGCGGGCCGCACCGATGCCCGCATTTCCAAGATCGAGCTTGATGAACCGGCCGTAATCCGGCGCAGTCCCGAGGTCGAGCACGAGCGCGCCGTCGCAATCTACGACCTGCTGGAAGATAACTGCTTTGCCCCGGCCGGCGACGATCAGGGTGGTCCGTACGAGCTGAGATTGCGGATCGAGGAAAATCGCCTGCTGTTCGATATCACCGACCCGGAGCGGGGCGGCAATTACCAGATCTGGCTCGCGATGTCGCCGTTCCGCCGCGTGGTTCGGGACTATTTCAAGATCTGCGAGAGTTATTATGACGCCATCAAAAGGCTGAACCCGTCCCAGATCGAGGCCATCGATATGGGGCGGCGCGGACTTCATAACGATGGCTCGACGCTTCTGATGGAACGGCTGTCCGGCAAGGTCGATATCGATTTCGACACTGCCCGGCGGCTCTTTACCCTCATCTGCGTCCTTCATATCCGGGGGTGAGCCGGACATGACGGATCGACCCTCACTCCCCAACGCCCCGTCACCTCTGGGCGAACCCATTCATGAACCGAGCGCCGTCTTGTTCGCCTGTACCCAGAATGCCGTCCGCTCCCCCATGGCCGAAGCGATCATGAAGCATTTGATCGGTATGAAGGCCTATGTGGATTCCTGCGGCGTGCGAAATGGCGATCTCGACCCCTTCGCAGTCGAGGTTCTGAAGGAAGTCGGGATCGATATCTCGCGCCACGCGCCGAAGAGTTTCGATCAGATGGAGGACGATTTCTTCGATGTCATTGTCTCGCTGTCGCCGGAGGCACAACACCGGGCCATCGAAATGACACGGACCATGGCGTGCGATATCGAATATTGGCCAATGCTGGACGCCACCATCATCGAGGGCTCGCGTGACGTGCGTCTCGACGCATACCGGCAGGTTCGCGACGAGCTGATGCGGCGCATCAGGAAGCGGTTCGCGGCGTTGCTGGATGAAAACAAAACAGCGGAATAACCCGTGCGCAGCCCGGTCATGCTCAGAAAAGGCCTTGACCCGCTGCACTCCACGGCGCACTTAGTTGCCCGACTTTTAAGACTTGAAGGAGCAGGAATGCCGAAAGAAGACGTTATTGAATTTTCCGGAACCGTTTCGGAACTCCTTCCGAACGCCATGTTCCGGGTGAAGCTGGACAATGAACACGAAGTGCTCGCCCATACCAGCGGCAAGATGCGCAAGAACCGGATCCGGGTTTTGGCCGGTGATCGGGTGAACGTGGAAATGACCCCGTACGATCTGACCAAAGGTCGTATCACTTTCCGCTTCAAGTAAGTCTTCAGAGGTGACGGCCATGTCTGGCCCCCTTCGATTGCGCGCCCCTTCCGGCGCGCATTTCGTTTTGGCCTCCGCCTCGCCGCGGAGGCTGGATCTGCTCGCCCGCATCGGGCTTGTCCCAGATGCCGTCAGTCCCGCCGATATCGACGAGACCCCGAAGCCCCGCGAATTGCCGGATGCCTATGCCGAACGTGTCGCCTGGGAAAAGGCGAACGCGGTCGCGGTCGCGCATCCGGATGCCTTTATCCTGGCCGCCGACACAGTTGTCGCCAGCGGGCGCCGCATCCTGCCTAAAGCCGAGACCGAGGCCACGGCTCGCAAATGCCTCGGGCACCTTTCCGGACGCCGTCACAAGGTCATCGGTGCAATTCGGCTGATCGCACCCGGTGGTGAGACACGCAGCCGGATCGCCACCACGACGGTCGCCTTCAAACGGCTGACCGACATGGAAATCGACAGCTATATCGCGTCCGGCGAATGGGACGGCAAGGCTGGCGGCTATGCCATCCAGGGCATGGCAGCGATCTATATCCGCACGCTCTCCGGCTCCCACTCGAACGTGGTCGGCCTCGACCTTTATGAGACCCATGCTCTTTTGGCCGGGCTCGGCTTCCGCTACGGTGGGAGCCATGCATGACCCCAACCGCCTGATCATCGACCGCTCGCCTGGCGAGACCCGGATTGCCGGGCTCGCGGACGGCACCCTGACCGATCTATGGATCGACCGTATTGGAGGCGCGGCCCGGCGGGCCGGCGAAATCGTCATTGCCCGCGTTACCGCCGTCCGGCCAGAGCTGAACGCAGCCTTCGTCGATCTCGGCCATGGCGAGGCGTTCCTGAAGCTCGGCAAGAAGGCGCCGCCGCCGGAAGGTTCACTCGTCGCCGTTATGGTGACGACCGACGCAGCAGGGCGCAAACAGCCCCAGGCAGCACGGCAGATCGTGCTTGCGGGACGGTTTGTCAGTCTGCGGCCGGACGAGCCGGAATTTGCAATCGCCGGTACACTCAAAGCCAAAGGCAAGCGGGAACGGCTGAAAACCCTTTTGCAGCCCCTCCTGCCACCCGATATCGGCCTGCTGGTCTCAGCAAAAGCCGCCGAAGCCGACGATATTCAACTGATTACCGACCTGACCGCGCTGCTGACCGAATGGAAAGCGGTCGACGATGCGCTTGCCGCAGGCGACGGCCCTAAAATTGTACGTGCGGCACCCGACCTTGAGTCCCGGATCCGAACAGCCTTCCCCAGCGCCGAGCTTGCGAAAAGCAGCGACGGATCACTCTTCGTTGAAGAGGATATTGACAGCCAGATCGACCGGGCGCTTGCACGCCGCCTGCAACTCTCCAATGGCATTGCGCTCACCTTCGATGAGACAGAAGCACTGGTCGCCATCGACGTAGACATCGCGGGGGCTTCAGCCAGCCCGAAGGCGTGGCCCCAGCTTTTCGAGGGCATGACCGGAGACCTTGCAGCAGAGATCCGGTTACGCCGCCTCTCAGGCCTTGTTCTGGTGGATTTCCCGAAACTTCCGCTGAAATCCGACCGGGACCGTGTCGCCGACGCGATGCAGGCCGCTTTCGAAGACTGGCCGTCCCAGATGCAGGAACAACCTCCACAGGTGCTCGGCTGGACCCGGAGCGGTGTGCTGGAAATCACCGTGACCCGGACCGGGCGGTCGCTGCGCGACGATATGATGCGCCCCGTCGAGCAGCACCCGCGCGCCGCCACGATTGCGCTTGAGGCATTGCGTCGGCTGCTGCGTGAAACGCAGGGCATCGCACAGCCGGAAATGATCTGCGCTCAGGACGTAGCGGACTGGCTCGACGGACCCGGCCGCAAGGCTCTCGGAGAGACAAAAGACAAACTGGGCGGTTTCCTGAAACTGACGCCCGATCCGGCATTCCGGCTGGACCAGATCGAAATCGGCCCGGCGCGGCGATAAAACGGGGGAACGGGTCCATGGGCGATATCAGCACGTTCGACAAAAAGAAGCGCAAGCGCAAGGCCGGCTGCGCGATCTGCGGCAAACCGATGATGACCGAATTCCGGCCATTCTGTTCGGACCGCTGCAAGACCATCGATCTCGGCCGCTGGCTCGGTGGCGATTACCGGCTGCAGACAAACGAGGTTCCCGACGAAGGTGAGTTGCTCGATCTCGCCCGGGCAATGGAAGAACGCAAAGAACGCTAGCGCGTCAGGCCTGACACCAGAACTGGTACATCGCCAGAAAACTGTCCGGGTATTCCCGCTCAAGCATATCCCAGTTGGCCGGGCTCGTTGCCGCCGGATCGTTCGGAAACTGCTCCCGGTACAGCGCCTTCAGGGCGTCCGTCGGCGTTTCCACTCCAACCAGCTTCAGATCCAGCTCCGCAACAGCCACGCCGATTTCCGGCCAGCCATAGCGTACCTCACGCCGGTGAAAGAGCAGGTCCCGGCAGCCGCTCAGAGAGTAGAAATCACCGGTCTGCCAGACAATGGCTGCCGGATCGTCTTCCCCGAGTTTCAGAATCTCGTTCCGACGACGACGAATCTCCGCCGAAATCCCGGCTTCATCTTCAGCCTCGATCTCTGCCTGCAATTTGGCGAAACGGGCACGGGCGATGTCACTGTAAAGCGCGACCCGCATAAGGCCGCCCGGCTTCAGCAAACCGCGCAGGGCTTTCCAGCCCGCCATCGGGTCCGCCATATGGTGCAGCACGCCGGAGCACTCGATCACATCGAAGCGCTCCTCGAGGGCGCCCAGTCCCAGAATATCGGCCTGGGCGAAATGGATGTTCGTGCGCCCCAGCTCCTCGGCCATGCGCGCCGCATAGCCGAGCGACCGGCGGCTGAGATCGATAGCCGTGACCTCGACGCCCTCGTACCGCGCCGCTGTCTGGATTGCATGCCGCCCGGTACCACAACCGGCAACCAACAGCCTTGGATGGGCCGTATCAATGCTGTCGAACCGGATGGCTGGAAAGCGCTCACGAAGGTGAGCATCCAGCGGTTTGCGCCGGATCTGGCCGTCGACACTGCGCCAACGCGGATAAGGATGGATCTCGTACTGATCGCGCACCCTCTCCGAAGTCGCATCCTCGCCCATCGGGGTCAGCGCGGGCAGTGCGCCCGCCAGCACCTTTTCCGCCGTCGGCTCCGTGACGGCTCGCTCGAATACGAGCGCTGCCGTACCGCCCTCTGCGCCATCCCTCAGAGCTTCGATCGCGGCCGGAATGCTCGCCGGATCCCGGTACAGGGTAATCAACAGCGCTTGTTCCAGGTTAAGCGCATCCTGTGAAAGAAACGCGGCTACCGCCTGGGTTTCATCCGCCGCTTCCATCCAGGCATATTCCGCAGTCATCGCCTGCAACGCCAGAGCGGCAAGCTTGCCTGCTTTCGCCGCGCCCACTCCTTCGAGCAACAATCGACGACGCTCGGCGGTCATCCAGGCTTCCAGCCGAGGATCAGGCAGCGTGGTCCAGACAAGCAGAAGCCCCAGCAAAGGATCATCCGGAAAAGGCGGTGGGGCCTCTCCCTCCTCACGCAGCCAGCGCCAGGCCGTGTCCGCTCCTTTGGCATAGGCCTTATTCGCGAGCACAAGGGACAAAGCAGCCGGGGCCAGCCGCTGAAGATCGATATCCCGGCGCGCGAACAGGCTGGACATCAGAGCCTTCGTTTTCGCGTCCGGGGCCGTGAAGCGCAGACCGGCGAGCGCATCCAGCATCTCCCCCAGATAGCCCGCGTCGGGGGCACGACGGTGCGCGCTTTCGAAATGCCGCGCCGCTCCGGCACCATCGCCGAGTGCACCCAGTACCCGCGCGAGATTGCCTTCCGCAACGGCATAGTCCGGCGCAAGCTTGAGGGCGCGGCGATAGGCTTGCGCCGCCTCTTTCAGACGCCCGGCTGCTTTCAGTGCAACGCCGAGATTATTCTGCAGTTCCGGCTGACGGGGATTTGCGCGCGCAACTTCGGCGAAGATCTCGGCCGCCTCTCCGGCACGCCCCTGCCGCATCAAAGCGGATGCCTCGCGTAACCGCACCATCGGATCGGAGACCATCATTGTTCAGTCATCGACATGCAGGTCGAAGGCAATGCTGATCCGCTCTCCACCGCCCCGGAAAGGAACGGTGCTGTGCCAGACATAGGAGGGGAAGACCACGGCCATGCCGAGTTCCGGACAGACCGCATCAAGCGGACGCGTTCCGCGATGGGGAATGCCATAACCCGGCCGGTTGAATTCGAGCCACCCCGCCCGCTCCTCGTCCTCCGGGCTGACCGTCTCCGGGATCGCCGCGTAATAGGTCCCGCTGAGCCAGCCCGCATTATGGATATGGGCGCTCTGGTGCCCCTCGTCCCCGAGAATGTTTGCCCAGATATTGACGGCATAGCGTTCGGGAATGCGGGCGAAGAAAGGATGCGACGGATCTTTCGCCAGACCGGCGATATAGGAGTCGAGGCCTTCCGACAGCATACGCTCGAACGCGGCAATGGCCGGGCCTTTGTGATCAAAGAGTTGCGGCACGAAGGCACCACCCCGAATCGCCCGTCGCAACGGATCAAGCTCGCCGGAGATATTCGGGTGATTGCGTATTTCCTCGGACAGCGCCGCGTTGAACTCCGCGTGATCGGCATAGCCAGCCGGCACTGGGAAGCGGATCGGCCGGGTCGCACTGCCCTGGGCGATCAGCCGGTCGACCTCGTCATACCGCCCGAGTTCCTCCAGCGCTATGGATTGGTAAGCCGTCGCCCGGACATGAGTGGGGTGACGCTCCAGCACACGCTCAGTCGCCGCCAATGCGCCATTCACATCGTCTTCAATCAACAATGCCTGGGCCAGATTGTTCGCCGCCGAGACATTTCCCGGCTGCCCGATCAGGGCCCGGGCATAAGCGCTCGTCGCTGCATCCGTTTTCTTATCCAGCTGTAACTGATTGCCGATGCCGACAAATGGGCCGGTATTGGCCGGGCCGGTCATCAGGGAGCGGCGCCAGGCGGCCGTAGCAGCCTCCGGCTGCTGGCGGGCATCCAGAACATCCCCGCGTGCATTCCACGCCTGCATGAAGTCCGGCGCGCTGCGGATCGCCGCTGATGTCAGCCTGTCGGCATCTTCAAGCTCGCCCCGTTTAAGGTGAATTCGGGCGCGCAGCGTGGCTGCAGGCGGATTGCCGGGGTCGATTTCCAGAATCCGGTCATAGATTTCCGCCGCCGCCTGATCGCGGCCGGCATTCTGGTGCGAAATCGCAAGCGATAAAGCCTCGGATAACTGCATCGATACGCCACTCCCCGGCAAGCTGATCCTTGGATAGCGCCGATGTGCCGCGCCATCAAGCGGGCCACGAAAAAAAGCACTTATTGGGCGCTGGACAGCCCCAAAGATATCTTCTATACACCTGCCTCTCGTCGGTTCTGCGGCGCTTGCGCAGCGGCATCGACAGTGTGCCCAGGTAGCTCAGTTGGTAGAGCAGCGGATTGAAAATCCGCGTGTCGGTGGTTCGAATCCGCCCCTGGGCACCACTTCCCCCTTCCCCATCGCCAAAATCATCTACGCAAAATCAAGCTCGTATAGCGCGTCGCCTCCAGCGGCTTCGCGGCATCCGCGTATTCCTCGCACAACTTGAGTCAGCAACGGTTGCCGTGTCGGAGATTTTCTACGCCCGATTTTTCCGCATCGCAGCATAACTGTTGGAAAGCTTGGATTTCCGGGTCAAGAGAACATCCATGCCGGATCCCCGGAGACGAAGGAGTAGGAAATGGATGTCATACGCACTAAAGCCGCGCTCCGCGCGCAGGTGGCCGCGTGGCAGCGCGCAGGCGAGACAGTCGCTCTGACACCGACCATGGGGGCCGTGCATGAAGGCCACCTGTCACTGGTCCGGCTTGGTCTGGAACGGGCCGAGCGCTGTGTCGCCACAATCTTCGTCAATCCGCGCCAGTTCGGCCCGAACGAGGATTTCGAGACCTATCCTCGTGACGAGGAAGGCGATCTCGCCAAATTCAGGTCCGCGGGCTGCGATGCCGTCTATATGCCGGATCCAGGCGAGATGTATGGCACCGGCTACAAGACAGAAGTCATTGTGCACGACATCTCCGAGGTCATGGAAGGGGCGAGCCGGCCGGGCTTCTTCACCGGGGTGGCGACCGTGGTCTCCAAGCTCCTGATCCAGTCGCTTCCGGACATCGCTATTTTCGGCGAGAAAGACTTCCAGCAACTGACCGTGATCCGAACAATGGCCCGCGATCTGGATCTGCCGATCGAGATTCTCGGGGCGCCGACGGTCCGTGAAGCCGATGGTCTGGCCTTGTCCTCGCGCAATGCCTATCTCGATCCGGAACAAAGGGACATCGCCCCGGCCCTTCACCGCGCCATGATCGCGGCGGCCGAGGCGGTCCACGCCGGGGCCAACCCGCGCGCCGCAGCGGCCAAAGCGCGTGAAGACGTCCTCGCGGCCGGTTTCGACGACGTGATCTATATCGACATTCGCAATCAGGACAGTTTCGCCCCCGCGGAAGCACCTGCGGAGAATTTACGGATCTTCGCCGCCGCCCTGCTGGGCAACTGCCGTCTGATCGACAATCTCGGGATCTGATCGGACTCGCGCCACACGCTGTTCGTTTGCGGTATGCTTCCATCCTCAAAGTCGCGAACAAGCGAACAAAGAGGAGGAAGCACAATGGCTATCGAAACGCCGAACTATCCCGACCATGCGGGGCTGGGACCTCTCGACTCGCGGATGGTGGACCCGGAGCGGTTGTCCTGGACTCCGACGCGCTTCGAAGGCGTCGACATGAAGATTTTGATGGAGGACAAAGAGACCGGCCTGATGACGGCGCTCTTCCGCTGGGAGCCCGGAGCGGTTCTCCCCTTCCATGAACATGTCGAGATCGAGCAGACCTATATGCTTGAAGGCCGCCTCGAGGACGAGCAAGGGTCGATCGGCCCGGGAGAGTACGCCTGGCGGCCGACGGGCAGCAGACATGTCGCGCGTGCCCCGGAGGGCGCGCTCATGCTCAGCATCTTCCACAAGCCGAACCAGTTCCTCGACGCGGGCGATTGAACCTTACGTCACCTGACCGGCAATGTCGTGAAGGACCAGGTTCTATCAGCTTATTGGAGCTCTAGCTAAAACCTTTGGCGCTCACATACCAATTGGCGACGAATCATTCGGAAAACTGAAGCGCTAATGAATATTATATTGCGTCACCTCGACAAGGAGACACGCACTCAAAGTCCGCAATAGAGTTTGGAATCGTTGCCATCCCGCCACTACTGATAATTCAGATTCAATTTTAGAAAACCCAAAGACATTAACGTTTCGCGCCACCCTATCAATTTAAGCTTGTCGAAAGACTTCCTTCACTTATTCTTGGTACGAAAATAGAAATATTAGTTTTACTTTTTTTGGCGCCTTTATGCCGAACGACGAACGACATTATGCCAGCTCCGTAGCGGACGCCTCACTCCTGACTCACCCGGAACATCGAGCACTGTTCGATCATTGGGCTGAGAATAGGAGCGGCGAGAAGGTCCCCCTACGCGGCAGTTTCGATCCGCTCACCTTTCACCGCTCGATGCCTCGCATGGCGATCATCGAACGGAGCGGCACGAAGGACGCCCCGATCTTCCGTTATCGCCTTGCAGGGACCGAAATCGTCAGGCGGGCGGGACGAGACCCGACCGGCAAGAGTTTCGAGGAACTCTATGAAGGAAGCTATCTCGAGACAGCGAACCAGACCTATCTTGAGATCGTGGAGAACGGGCAAGCCCACTTTTCCCAGCGGGTTTATCCCATCGGCGATGGAAGCAGCAGCCTACGCTACGATCGTCTGATCCTGCCCTACAGCTCCCACGGATCGGCGATCGACCAATTCGTGCTCCTGATTGTCGTCGTCGAACAGGACACCCCGAAAAAACAGATCGGCAGTTTCTCCATTTTCGGCGGGCGAGAAAGCACCTGAGCATCCAGCTACACATAAAAAAACAGGCGCCTTCAAGGCGCCCGTTTCTTGAGTCTGGTCTGTTGATTTGCGTCAGAGCGCTTCGTCGACCCACTGCTGAAGCTGTGCTTTCGGCATCGCGCCCATCTTGGTCGCGGCAACCTGGCCGTCCTTGAACAGGATCAGGGTCGGGATGCCACGGACGCCGTATTGCTGCGGTATCTGCGGGTTTTCGTCGATATTGATCTTGGCGACGGTAACCCGATCACCCATCGACTGCGCCATTTCCTCAAGAGCCGGGGCAATGGCCTTGCAGGGGCCGCACCATTCGGCCCAGAAATCGACCAGAACCGGTTTGTCGGAATTCAGAACGCTGTCGGAAAAGCTGGAGTCGGTGACTTTAACCGTCGACATGGGGCAATCCTCGTTTGACTCATCTCACATGCCGGGCTCGACCCTCGCATGGACAGTGAATCTAGGAAGCCGGAACACCCGCGTCAAGGCAACGGGTGTCGCGTTCAAATTTCCGGAATGAAATCAAAGGCTGCCTTACCCAGCGACGGAGCCCGGACCATATCCGTCGAGCAAATCACCCGGCAAATCGGTCAGAAACGGCCCGTCCGTCCAGAGCAAAAGGCATCGTACCTCACAGCCTTCGAACATTCGGGCAAGCAGCGCCCGATAAGCTGCCATCTGCTTCAAATAGGTTACCGGCACGTCCTCCAGCCGTTCCGGCGGCGGCCGGTTGGTCTTGAAATCAACCACCGTCACCCGGCCCTCCTCGACCAGCAGACGGTCAATCTGCCCCGAGACTACCGTCACCTCGCTCCCCCCGGTCCCGACCTGTCCGACAATCGGCACTTCCGCGCGTGAGCCCGGTGCGAACAGTCCGGCCCAGTCCGGATGTTCCAGCACGGTCATGATCTCGTTGACATAACGCGCGGCAAGCCCCGGCGCGAGCCCGTGAACGGGACGCTGCAGGAATGCCAGTCCTGCCTCCTTGCGCCTTTCGGCGGGAAGATCAGGCAGTACCTGAAGCAAACGATGCAACAACTGCCCACGCTTGAACCGGCCTTCGTCGGCCGCAGAGAGCGGCGAGCGGGTGGCCGGCTCCTGCTCGCTCGGACGGGACGGCATCAGAGGACGCGGCGGTACCGGCTCCGGCGCGGGCTGTGCCAGCGCCCAGAGCGGCAATGGCGGCTTCTCGGAGACCTTAGCCGCCTCCGTAGCCTTTGCTTCCACCGTCCGCTCCTGCGGCGTCTCATAGCGCAGCACCGGCAGGTCGGACCCGGCAGCTCCGGAAACGACGGGATCTTCCACTGGCGTTGCCATCTCGCTCAACGCATTTCGGATCAACTCGTACCAGTTGCCTTCCGGCGCCCGCTGTTTTGTCGCCCAGCCGCCGACATAAAGCCGGTCCTCCGCCCGCGTCATCGCGACATAGAGCAGACGGCGGTATTCCTCGTTCCGCTTGCGCTCCGCCCCTTCCTTCGCCGCCGTGCTGGCGGGTGCATCCTCAGGCTTGGCCGGAGCACAGAGAGGCACCGGCACGCCGTCCTCCCGCTCGCCCCAGAGAATCTTCGCCGTGCCGCGTGGAAGCTGCAGCGTGTCCGGCATGAAAACGATGGGGGCCTGCAGGCCTTTCGAGCCATGCACGGTCATCACCCGGACACGGCCACCCTCGCCGCCTTCCATATCCCGCTTGATATCGCTCTCGGACGCTTCCAGCCAATGCAGGAAGCCCTGCAGGGAGGCAACATGGCCGCGCTCATATTCCAGCGCCTGCGCCAGGAACTCGTCCAAGGGATCGGCGGCCTCAATGCCAAGCCTTTCGAGGATGCGGCGCCGGCCACTAGGCTCGCCCTCGGCCAGAATGCCGGCGAAAAGCTCATAGGGCGGTGTGGTGTCAGTTCGGGCGAGGTAGGACGACAGCAGCCGATCGGCGCGGGCGAATGACACGTTTTCCGGCGCCCGGCGGCGCAACTCGCGCCAGAGCCGATGCTCCTTGCGGCCATGGGCGAGATCGAACAGCTCGTCCTCATCGAGTCCGATCAGCGGGCTTTTCAGCACTGTCGCCAGGGTCAGATCATCATCCGGCAGCAGCAGGAATCGGCCGAGCGCGATCAGGTCCATGACCGCGATCTGGTCACTCAGCACCATGCGGTCGACACCCGCAACGTCGATATCGCGTTCCTTCAGGGCACGCACCATCTCATGCACGAAGCCACCTCGGCGGCGCACCAGAATCATGATATCGCCGGGCCCGACCGGTCGTCCTTTTGAAGCCAGGATTTCGCCCCGGTCGATCCACTGGTGAATGCGCCCGGCGATGGCACCGGCGAGACGGGAGGCCGGGTTGTCGAGACCGCGCTGGGTGACCGGCACGGCCCAAGCGCCTTCATCCTCGCTCTCCACCGGCTCGAACGGCGGCCAGAGCTCAACCAGGCTGGCATCGCCGCTGCGGGAAACACCATGCCGGATCGACAGAAACTCGCCATCCGCACCTGCCTCCAGCACACCCTCGGCGGCGGGACGGCTATTGAACAGGCGGTCGACCAGCCCGAGCACGGCGGCGCCCGAGCGGAAAGACACTTCGAGATCGACCGAAGCCCAGCTCTTGGAAGCAGTCTCCACCCGTGCCGCGAAATGCCGGCGCATACGAAGGAAGCCCTCCGGGTCGGCCCGCTGAAAACTGAAGATCGATTGTTTGACGTCACCCACAGCAAAAATGCTGCGCCCGGCCCCACGCACCTCCTCATAGGCGCCTTCACCGGAGAAGAATTCCTCGGTCAGGGCACGGACCACATCCCATTGCTCCGGGTTAGTGTCCTGCGCTTCGTCGATCAGGATGTGGTCGAGCCCTCCATCCAGTTTGAACAGCACCCAGGCAGCCACACCGGGGCGGCGCAACAATTCGCAAACGGTAGCGACGAGATCCTCAAAATCCACCAGCGCCCCGCGCCGCTTTCCTCCTTCGTACTCCTTAAGTACGGCGGAAGCGATGCGCAGCACGGCGGCCGTTCGCTCCGCCAGCCCGATGGTGTTCAGCAGTTGGCGCACAGCGATCAGGCGTTCTGCCTCCCGCGCCATGACAGTCTCGATATCGGTAAAGGCTTCGACGGCTTTCTTCGTGGCCAGCCGCTTCCGCATATCACCGTCACCAGTGAGGAAGACCGAGCCGTAACTCTCGAAGAGATCGATCCGGGTATCCGGGTCAGATGCCAGGAACGTCGCAAGGTTTTCCGCCCGGTCCACGTCCGTCTTGCTGCTGCCGGAAAGAGCCTCCATGGCGCGGCGCAGGCCGACGGCATCGAACGCTGTGTCGGACACCGCGTTCCGCATCACGCTCTCCCGGCTTTCCCCCTCCGGCAGATCGAGATGGGCGAGCAGGGCCGGTGTGATCTGTCCCGGCCCGCCGATGCCTTCGAAGAAACGGCCAAGCCGGGCACGCTCCATCAGCAGCTCTGAGACGAGACCGTCGAAGGTTTCTTCCGCGAAACGCTGATTGATCAGGCGGAGCGCCTCGCCGAGCGGGCTTTCTGGCGCGGCGGACGCCGCATTCAGAACCCGATCACGGGCGTCTGAGAGGCGTTCGGCGGCCGTCCGGTCATCCATTACCTGGAAATGCGGCGGCAGACCGGCCTCCAGGGGGAAGCGCTTCAGCACGGCCTGGCAGAAAGCATGAATGGTCTGGATCTTCAGGCCGCCCGGTGTGTCAAGAGTGCGGGCAAAGAGGCGCCGGGCAAGGGCGATCTGGTCCTGCATCGGCTGCCGTCCGAGCAATTTTTCGAGCTGCTCCGTCAATGCCGTCTCGCCGATGACGGCCCACTCGGAGAGCTTCGCGGATATCCGGGCGGACATTTCCGCTGCCGCCGCCTTTGTGAAGGTCAGGCAGAGGATACGGCCCGGATCGGCGCCCGCCAGCAGCAGGTTCAGCACCCGGTCCGTCAGCACCTTGGTCTTGCCGGTTCCGGCAGAGGCCGCGACCCAGACCGAGGCGGCGGGATCGGCGGCACGGCGCTGAGCCAAGTCCGCCTCGGCGATCACCGCATTCGGATCATGCTCCGCCATCACCTAAACCTCCCCCGCCGCAGACCATTCCTTGACCCGGGCCAGATGCTCGTAATCGGAATAGCGCGGCGCGTGTTCCGGGGCCGGGCGGGAACGGTAGGGCGTCACGGGATCATCGAAAGCCTCAATCAATTTCAGCAGACCATCCTCTGCTTCCTCGATCAGCTCTTCAAGATTGCCTTTCAGGGGTTTGCGCTCACCTGCTGGCTCCCCCCCACTCAGCCGCCAGTATTCCAGCGCACCGATGGCGCCTGCCGGAATTTCCTCGAACCCGTCCATGGCCAGCATCATCGCTTCCAGCGGAAGCTGCGGAGAGAGCCCGGCCCGGACCTGCTTGTCGGTTGGCGGTGCACCGGTTTTGTAGTCGACAATGACGTAGCTGCCATCCGCCTGCCGCTCGATCCTGTCCGCCTTGCAGGTCAGCTCGACCGGTGCGACAGGGCCGCGGAGCATGATCTGCCCTTTACGTTCGGTCCAGATCCGGGAAAGCATGGCACGGCGCGGTCCGTCCATCGCCATCACCCATTCGGCGATCCGCTCGAAGCGTGGCCACCAGAACGCGTGCACCGAGGGGCGGAGCATAGCCGGGGCGAACTGCTCCCGGCCGATCTCCAGCAAACGTTCCAGGGCTTTTGGTGGAAGTTCTTCCGGGAACTCCCGGACGAAAAGATCCAGCGAATCATGGATCATCGTGCCCCGGTCCGCAGCGCCCGGATCCTCGTCGAGCTCATCCAGGCTTTTCAGGCCAAGGATACGCTTGGCATAGATGGCATAGGGGTCACGCACCCAGGTTTCGATCTCAGTGACGGAGAACTTCCGGGGCCGGACACCGACCGGCGGACAAGGCGCGGGAGGACGAACCGGCTCCAGTTTTTTCGGCGCATCCAGTGCTTGCTGCCAATGCGGATAGGTAGAGACCGGCCGGCTGATCTTGTCCTGCAAGCTCAAGGCCCGGAGAACTGTTTCCATGCGCAGCCACCAGCGCGAGGCAACCGTCGGCGCACCATCGACCCGCTCGGCCCGCGTCAGCACCACTTCCGGCGCAGATGCCGCCATCTGGAAATCGTGCGCCGAGAGGCCAATACGGCGCTCCGGCGACGGCAGACCGAACTCGGCCCGCATGGGACGGCTCATCCAGGGATCGGCGCCGGGATCCGGCGGCCAGGTGCCCTCGTTCAGGCCGCCGAGGACCATCAGATCGAACTGCTGCAACCGGCCTTCGAGCGGACCGAGAATGGCGAGGCGCGGATGCGTGCCGTAACGCGGCCGGTGTACCCTGCCAACCATCAGGGCCTCCAGGAAAGCGCCATAGGACCGGCCCTCTATGGGCGGGAAATCACGGACCGCTTCGACCAGCTCTCCAAGAAAATTCGCCGCATCCTCGCCCGCCTCTCCAGCCCAAAGCCTGCGGTCGCCAGTTTCCTCCTCCGTCGCCGCAAGCGCTTCAGCCACGGCGTTATGAGCGGAGAGCAGATCGATCAGGGAAACCGCATCACTGTCCAGCAGCTCCGAAAAATGCCTGACCGACGGCGCCAGCCGGTCAATCCAGCCGAGTGCATCCTGCTGTTCCTCTTCGGGGTATGAAGAGCGCACCGCATTCAGAAGGCCTTCGATGCCCGGTGCAGGGCGCGGTCCGCGCAAGACGCTGCGCTCCAATGTGCGCACGCGGCGACGGAAACGCGGCGTTTCCATGCCACCTGCGGCAAGCGGATGTTTCAGGGCAGCGAGCAGCGGCACCGGTGCGCAGCCGCTGGCCGCCATTTCGGCGGTCGCCAGCCAGAAAGTCATGGGACCGGTCGCGGCCAGTGGTTGCCCGGCGGAATCGTCCACCTCAATATCCCAGCGCCGGAGCGCCGACTTCACCCGGCGTGCCAGCACCCGGTCCGGCGTCACCAGGGCCGCCGTCCGGGTCTCGTCCTCCAATGCCTCACGCAGCATAAGGGCAATGGTTTCCGCTTCCTCGTGATGGCCGGGACAGGCCAGCATGGAAAGACCGTCGATGCCGCCGGAGAGAAGCTCCGTATGTTCTTCCGGGAGCCGTCGCCAGGCTTCCGTCGTTTCCGCCGGGCGCAGGGTCTCCTGGATCAACCGGCGGCGCGGTGACCGCACCGCACCGACTCCGGGCGACGGCCATTCGCGCACGTCCGACCGGTCGCGACCAAGACTCTTCAAGAGATGAGCCAATCCATGCTGGGCATGGCCCGGGTCCTGCCCGATGGCGGCCCAGGTTACCTCATCCGCATCCCGATCCAGTCCCGGCAGCACCACGGCACCGAGCGGCAGATCCAGCACCGCGCCCATGAGGCGTGCGGTGGCTGGAATGCTACCGGTCGAGCCAGCGACAATGACGGGGTCTTCCGGCGGCTGTTCCGCCCAGCGTGCCGATAGCCTATCAACCAGAGCAGAATGCCGGAGCGGTGCTTCCACCGCTCCTTCCTCCGCCAAGAGCGCCGGCCAGAATTCGGTGGCGATGGACAGAAACTCCAGCACTTCCTGCCAGTGCGACGCGTAACGCTCCTTCGCAAGGCCTGCGAGGCCCTCATAGGGCACCTGCTCGGTGTGGACCTGATCGAGGAAGCCCGCGAGTTCGCCTGCCAGCAAAGTCGCATGATCGACACTCGCAGCCTGAATCGCGGTCCCGCTGTCCTTCCGTTCAAGAAAGCGCTGAACCAGCTGGGTCAGCAGAAGCTGACGGCGCAGCCCCGGAATAGCGGGCGGCAGGTCGCCAGCAGCGGCGGCCCCATCCAGCCCGTTGAACCCGGCTTCGTCATCGTCGATATCGCCGACCGGCCGGAGCGAGGGCAACAGCATCGGGCGGCCATTACCGAGGCGAAGGAAGCTTTCGCGAAGAGTCCGGACCGCGCGGCGGGTCGGCACCAGGACGGACATCCGGGCAAGAACCATCGGGTCCTCACCGGCCTCCTGCCAAAGCCCCCGCGCCAAGGTGTCGGCGAAACCGTCTGTCGCCTCAATGGCGTAGAGCCCGCCGATGCCCATGCCGTCTCCCTTGTTAGCGAACCTCAGAAGAAAGGCACGTCGGGCACGTGGCCCTGCGCATAAAATCTCCGCGCCGTCTCCAGGTCATCGATTGTGCTGATATGATACCAGAGCCCGTCATGCAGGGCACCGAAGAGACGCTCTGCCTCCTCGGCCTTGTCATAGAGCAGGTTCAGGGAGAAGGCCCCGTCCGGCGCCCCTTCGAACAGGCGCGGATGCAGGATCGAGGCACCCATATAGGTATAGGGCGCAACCCGCCGCTCTTCCCGGCGAGTCAAATTACCCATTGGGCCCATGGTGAAGTCTCCCCGGCCAAGGGAGCCTGACACGCGGGCAGAGGGATGCAATAACAGCAGCACATCCATGGTCTTCTCATGCCAAGCCTCGGCCAGTCTCTCCAGCGTCGGCTTCATCGCATCGACCCAAAGACTGTCGCCATTGATGACGAAAAACGGCTCCGTGCCCAGCAGCGGCAGGGCATTCACAACACCACCGCCTGTATCGAGAAGGCTGTCCTCGCGGCTGATGACGATCTCCACATCCGTCCGACCGGC
Organism: Nisaea sp.; assembly: GCF_034670185.1. Lineage (NCBI taxonomy): Bacteria > Pseudomonadati > Pseudomonadota > Alphaproteobacteria > Rhodospirillales > Thalassobaculaceae > Nisaea > Nisaea sp. The sequence continues at coordinate 106,084 of NZ_JAXMNY010000003.1, read as the reverse complement.
GAGATGCGACTCGATCTGCTCGCCAAGATGGAAGGTATTCACCACCACGCGCTTCACCCCGACCGCGATCAGCCGCTCCAGGATGTGATCGATCAGGGCCTTGCCATCGACTTCAGTCAGCGGCTTCGGAACCGTATCGGTCAGCGGCGCCAACCGTGTGCCTCGCCCGGCCGCAAGTACCATCGCGGTCTCGGGGATCGTCGTCTTTTTCGTCTTCAGTCGGGTCAGCAGCATTGTGTTCGGAACTTCCTCAGGCAGCGCATCCGCCCGGCGGCGGTGTCACGCGATGGGACTCTGGCACGTGTTTTTCGATCCATTCCCGGACGGGCGCAAGAGCCTCGTCGGATAAATTCTCCAGAGTCAGCCTCCAGAGCCGCGGCATATGCGCCAGATAGCCGTGGTTGCCGTAAAGTACCGTCTGCCGGGCAAAGATCCCGAATACCTTGAGATGGCGCTGCGCTCCCAGCACCCGATAGGAGCTGAGGAACGCCTGCCGGTCCACGATCTCCGGCATGGCGGCGAAGTAGTGCTCCATGGTCGATTTGATGACAGGTTCGGAGATGTCCCGGCGGCAATCCTGCAACAGCGACACGAGGTCATAACTGGCGGGGCCGATCACCGCGTCCTGAAAGTCCAGCAACCCGCAGGCCGCTATGCCGGGGCGCCCCGGAAGCAGCATCATGTTGTCGACATGGTAGTCACGAAGAACGAACACTTCCGCCCCGCAGCGGGCAGCAGGCAAGCAGGCACGCCATGCGTCGGCAAAGCTCTCACGCGCCGCGTCATCGATCTCAAGTCCGACACCAGGGCGAAGATACCAGTCGACGAACAGCATCGCTTCCTGCAGAAGCTTTTCATCGCTATAGACTGGAACGCGCCCCGTGACGCCGTCAACGCCGCGCTTGGCCAGATCAGTCAGCAAATCGACCGCCAGACCATAGAGAGCATGTTCGTCCTCACCCGCGGCCAGCGCGCGGGTATAGGTGGTGTCACCCAGGTCCTCCAGAAGCAGAAAACCCTCCGCTTCATCGGCGGCCAACAGCCGGGGGACGCTGTAACCGAAACCCGAGAGAATTTCTCCGACAGAGACGAACGGCCGGACGTCTTCCTTGTTGGGTGGAGCGTCCATAACGACCGCTGCCCGGCCATCCGTATGTTTCAGGCGGAAATAGCGTCTGAAGGAAGCGTCAGCCGCAAGTGGCGCTTCCGTTGCGCCGTCCCACCCGGCCTCTTGCCAGAATGCACGACGCTTCGCCTCTCTCACATCCGCCGCATTCATTTCACTCATCTGGTCCCCGCATGCGTCACTCCGGCTTCGTCACAGGCGGCCACAAAGGCCGCGCGCCATTTGGCCGGAACCCGCGCGGTGACATCGCGCACTTCCGGCCCCGCGGCTTTATCCGCTGCAAAGTCGAAAATCAATTCAATGGCATCTTTCGGGGCAAAAGAGCCGAGACGGTCTGGCCATTCGACAAGACAGATCGCTGTTGCGAAGGCTTCATCCAGCCCCAGCTCAAGAACTTCATCCGGATCGCCGAGCCGGTAGAGATCGGCATGCCAGACCTGAAGCTCTGCACCATCACGATCGAACGGACCATATTGCTGCACCAGGGTGAAGGTCGGACTTGGCACCTCTTCGTCCGCCCCGATCAGACGACGGATGAAGGCGCGGGCGAATGTCGACTTGCCAGCGCCGAGACCGCCAGAAAGCAGAAAAACACAGCCCGGTGTGGCGAAGCCGGCACAGGCGCGAGCCAGATGCTCCGTTGCCGATTGCCCGCTGAGGACAAGGCGCACCAACTCTGCGCCTGATGTCATAGGACCAGCTCACCTGCCGATATTGTCGTCTCGTCCGGCGTGGCGGCATGACGCGGCAGACGGCACTGAATACACAGACCTGCCCCCTCGACCGGCTCCACCGACATGGCCCCGCCATGCAGCTCGACCAGACGCCGGACAAGTGGCAGCGCCAGATCCGGCCCCTGCGCCCTGCCACCCCGATCAGGTCCGGAAAAGGCTTCAAAAATCAGGTTGCGCATTTCGTCCGGCACGCCGCTGCCCTCATCCATGACAGAAAACAGAATATCGTCGCCCTGTGCGCGTACGGAGAGATTTATGCGCTCCCCTTGCGTCGTAAACTGCAGCGCGCTGGACATCAGATTGAACAGGATTTGCCGCAACCGCCGGTCGTCCGCCTCGATCCCGGACACCGCTTCATCGACATCTACTTCAATCTCAACGCCTTGGCTGCGGGCTCTTTCCTCTATCAGCAAGATCGCCGCATCGGCGACCTCGCGGACATCAAGCTCCTGCGGATCGAGTGTCAGGTAGCCCGCCTCAATAGAGGCAAGATCAATAATGTTGCCGATCAATGACGAGAGCCGCCCTGATGAATCAAGAATGGCTTTCAGATATTCCCGCTGCTTCTCGGTGACGTCACCGACATAGCCATCGTTGAGCATCTCGGCAAATCCGATGATCGCATTCAGCGGCGTGCGCAGCTCGTAAGAAACATTCGCGATGAACTCGCTCTTCAGCCGGTCCGCCGTTTCCAGCGCCTCGTTCCGGTCCTGCAAGGCACGCTGCACATTCAGGGTATCCGTCACGTCCAGGAAATTGACCAGCGTCGCGCCATCGGGCAACGGGACGAAAGAGTATTCAAGGGCGGTTCCATCTGGGCGCTCGGTGCGGCCATGCTCGGACACCCTGTCGGCAAACCGGGCAGAGAATTCCTGTTTGTAGTCGTCCCAGTCACGCTCCTCCAGAGGCGGGAAAAGAGGCCGCATGGCATCAAGGACTTCCGACACATGAAGAGATTGATCCCGGAAATCCGGGTCGAGATCCCACATACTGAGGAAGATCGGATTGGACAGGGTCATGCGCCCGTCCGCGCCGAACACGACAACGCCTTCGGCAAGATTGTCGATGGTCTCGCGCTGCACCTCGTTCAAGGTGTTGTAGTTCCGCTCCAGGGCAAGCCGATCGGTCACATCTTCGAAGGTCAGGAACAGCCCTCCGAAAGGGTGCGGCATCACCACCATGCGCAATGTCCGATCATCCGGCAGGAAGAAGAAATCCTCCATCGGATCGATCAGGCGCGTGAAGAGCCCGTTCCAGTGATCCCGGTAAGCCCGGAAATCCGATTGCTCCGGCAGCCGGCGCAACTCGCGCAGCAATTCAAGAAACTCCGTGATGGTCGGGTCGGCGTCGAGCTGCGCCGGATCGACTTGCCAAAGTTCCGCGAAAGCGCTGTTAAAGAATTTCAGCCGCTTGTCCGGGCCAAAAATCGCGATCGCCGTGGACAGCCCCTCAAGGACGTCTTCATGCGCTGCGATATGCCGCGCGATCTCGGCCTGCGACTCTTCCAGAGACGTTACATCAATGGCCCAGCCGACAGTCCCGCGCACATCCGGGCTCGGTGCTTCGGTCACCTCGAACAGCCGACGTTCGCCGTCAACCACGATAAACCGGCTTTCCGAATAGGGTGCCCCAAGCCGGCGGGCGCGCCGCGAGGTATCCCGCGCCGATTCTGAATCCAGATCGATGATATCCGCCGCGATATTCGCAAAGCGGATATGCAGGTTTTCGTCGCGCCGCCAGAATGGAGTGGTCTGCAGATTGATCGAGGCGAGCAAATCCTCGTTCCGGCGCCTTCTGCTGCGCGCTTCCTCTTCTGCGGCCGCACGGCTCTGCACTTCCTCGGAGATATCAACCATCGCCAGAGCCGCCCGGGGGGACGCGCCCGTGCCAACTTCCACCGGAATGCCCGAAACCTTGAGAGCGCGCGATCCGTTGCGGATCTCCGCAACGAATGAAAAGGCTTTCCCCTCAGCCATCAATGCGCGGACCGCCGACCCCAGCGTGACCCCCGAACCTTCGGCGAGATAGCCGGCGATATCATCGATGGTCTGAAGACGTTCAGCGTCGGCGCGCAGCAACGTGCAGACGGACGGGCTGACATAGCGCAGCACGGACTCGTCACCCGACATATTGTCCGTGATCAGTCCGATCACTCCGACATATGGCATCTGGAGCGCAGCATCACGTCCGTCCAGCGCGGCGGCAAGGGCATCGCGCTCCGCGCGCAAGGCTTTGAAACGGCTAAGATACAAAAACTGGATAGCGCCCAGTGCGACAGCAGAGGCAAGCGCAAAAGCGAGAACCACTGCTGTGAACGGGTTTGAAGAAATGCCTTGAGCGAGGCTGTTCATGCCCTCAACAGGTTCCGCATACGCGGCCGGAATGAAAGCGGCCAGACAAAAGGCCGACAAGGACAGGGCGCAACAACGGATCGCATAACTTATCATGGGGTCAGACTACGCGCCCGGCATACACCGCTCAAGGAAAGACGCTCCGCGCTTACCGGTTGTTCCCAAAAAGAAAACCGTAAATCGTCTGATCCAGGCTGGCCGCGGCGACACCGACTTCTTCCAGAGCCTGCATAAGTCCATCATTTGCGTCCCGTACCGACGCCTCCGTAGCGCCATCCAGCAGCGCAACCCATTCAGGTGTCTGTCCCGGCGGCACCGGTTTCCCCTGCGCAACCAGGCCGGCGTTACTGACATCAATGTTGTTCTCGGCAAGGCAGCCACCAAGCATGTTCAGGCGCTTGCCCAGCTCAGGCAGCACCGTTGTCTTGAGAGTTTCGCGCAATCGGTCGCGCACGCCTTGGTCAGGGAAAAACCGGGTAACTCCCAGCCAGCCGGAAAACCCATGGGTCTGATCGACAGTGATATCGGCTGTCAGCCGGTCGAACTTGGTGAAGCCTGCCATGACCTTCTGGCTCCACTCGCTCTGCACTGCGAGCCGGGCCATATAATCCGGATCTGACAGATCCTGCACCGTCCCGGTCTCGTAGCTGGCGAAATACTTCACCCGGGCATCTGCATCCGCCGCGACATAGCGCCGGGCACGATGGAAACCCGGCATCCAGACGCGCTCGTCGATATGCTCGCGATTGTACCACTCGTTGTATTCGTCTTCGTCCTCCGGCGCGACCTCGGTGAAGGTCATCAGCATGCCGGTTCCATACAACCCCATAAGTCCCCCTGACTCCTGTTGTTCAGAGTCCCGTTTTCAGACTGCGTGCGATTTCGGTGACCACATCCCAGCCTTCGCGGACATGACGCTGCTCGGTGTTCGTCTGCCCAATGGAAAAGCGGATGGCCGCCCGCCCCCGAACCTTGTTCTGGGTGAGGTAGATTCGCCCATCGTCATTGATCCGCTCCAGCAAGGCCGCATTGAGACGATCAAGCACCTCGGGCTCGTGAACGCCGGCCGGGTGATAGCGAAAATTGATCAGCGCCAGAGAGCGCGGCGCCACGATTTCGAAATCCGGCTCGCCCTCTATCCATTCCTCAAGCTCCGCTGCAAGATCGATATGTTTGCGGATGATTTTACCCAAGCCCTCGGCGCCATAGGACCGGATCACCATCCAGAGCTTCAACGCCCGGAACCGGCGACCAAGCGGCACGCTCCAATCCCGGTAATCGATAACCGCGCCCTGCTCCCTGCTCTTCAGGAATTCCGGCAGGATCGAAAGTGTGCGGATCAGCGCATCGGGATCGCGCACGAAATGAGCCGAGCAATCGAAATTCGTCAGCATCCATTTGTGCGGATTGAAGACGATGCTGTCGGCATATTCGATACCGTCCAGCATCCAGCGCTGCTCTGGCAGCAGCCACGCCGTCCCGGCCCAGGCAGCATCCACATGCAGGAAAATGCCATGCCGCTCGCAGATCTCGCCAATGGCCCGGAGCGGGTCGACGGCGCCGACGCCGGTGGCGCCGATGGAAGCGACAACGCATGTCGGAATGCATCCGGCCGCCTTGTCCGCCAGAATCCGCTCCTCCAGCACATCCGGGCGCAGGGCGAAATTATCGTCCACATCGATCAGCCGCAGATTCTCCCGCCCGAGACCGATGATCTTCACATTCTTCTCAGTCGCGGAATGGGTCTGATTGGACGTGTAGACGGTCAGCACCGGCTGTTTGCCGAGCCCCTGCTCGTTCGCTTTCCAGCTCGTAACCTTTTCCCGCGCCGTCAGCAGGGCGCAGAGGATCGCCCCGGAAGCAGAATCCTGGATCACGCCGGTCAAACCCTGCGGCAATCCCGTCATCTGCCGGAGCCAGTCCAGCACCCTGGTTTCCATTTCGGTCGCCGCCGGGCTTGTCTGCCACAGCATGCATTGCGCGCCGAGGGTTGCCGTCAGCATTTCAGCCAGTACGGAAGGTGGCGAGCTATTGGCAGGGAAATACGCGAAAAAGCGCGGATGCTGCCAATGGGTAATGCCCGGCATCACGTCCGATTTGAAATCCTCGAAGATCCGCTCCATCGGCTCACCCGCTTCCGGCGGTGTCTCGGGCAGCTTTGACGCGATCTCGCCCGGCGCAGTTTGCGCGCGCACCGGGTATTCCTCCACCGCTTCCATGTAGTCGGCCATCCAGTCGACAAGGTCGTGCGCGTGACGGCGAAAATCTTCAGGAGACATGAGACATCCAGGGTTCAAGATCAGGCGAAGTCAGACTAGACCGATGAGCTTTCCGGCACCAGTAGCGCTCCCCGCACAGGTATTACCGAATACACGACGCGATGTAGGCCGCAATTAACTAAAAAAATTAATCGATTTTTAAGGAAGTCGCTCCATATACGAAATTCGAGATTCCAGATTTAGCCAGCTACCCGCCTCCCCTGCTGTCCGCGCCAAGGTAGCGCCTGCTGGCCGGTTTCAGGCATCAATCAAGGCTTCAGAACGGGGCCGGAAAAGCGTTCGCACCATGATCCTGGGTCATTATCGAGCCGATCATAAATACCGACGCGATCACAAGCATGCCGGCAATCGGGCGGAGGGCCTCCTCGCCTACTGGCACGCCAGCTGCGAGGGTGACGGCATCCCGGACCGGAATGCATTCGACCCTCAAGCCCTCCGTAAATGGCTAGGTTTCATCAGCGTTTATAAATATGTCGAAGAGCTCGACGATTTCGTGAATGCGCTCGAGGGCACCCTGATCTCGCAAATCACCGGGCAGGACTGGACCGGCAAGCTCGCCTCAGATGTCGACAACGAGTTCGGCTCGACATTTCACTATGAATTGTGCGAGGTGCGCCGAACCCGCACCCCATTGCTGGGTCATGTGAAGATCTATCAAAAAGAGTATAAATCCGGCACCAGACTGCTGATGCCTATTGCAGACAAGGGTAGCCAGGAAGCGGATCAGGTCTTCCTCGGGCTATTTCCGGATTGGTCATGACGGACTGCTGAAGCCACCTTCCCGCCTCAACCATTCTGCCCGGACCTCCAGGTCGTTCTCGTCTTCAGAAAGCTCTTTTGCCAAATCTGAAAACCGCTCCGCATGCAGCAGCCGCGACAACGCCCAGACAGCCATGGCGCGGACAATCGCGGACGGGTCCGTCAGAAGCGCCTCAATCATCGGCACAAGACGCTCATCGCCGCTATTGCCGCAGGCGATCAGTACATTGCGCAGAAACCTGTCCCGGCCGATCCGCTTGACCGGCGATCCCCGGAACCGCTCCCGGAAAGCCGCGTCGTCGAGATCGAGAAATTCGGCAAGCGGCGGCAAGGTCAAATCGTCCCGCGCGGCGAAAGCAGCTTCGGCGGATTGTTCGGCGAACTTGTTCCAGGGGCAGACGGAGAGGCAATCGTCACAGCCATAGATCCGGTTGCCCATCGGCACCCGGAATTCCTCCGCGATATGCCCTTTATGCTCAATCGTGAGATAGGAGATGCAGCGCCTTGCATCGAGCGCATAGGGACGCGGGAAGGCGTTGGTCGGGCAGATATCCAGGCAGCGGGTGCAATTGCCGCAATGGTCTATCTCGGGCGCGTCCGGCACCAGCTCCATGTCGGTGAAGACTTCGCCAAGAAAGATCCAGGAGCCGTGCTCGCGGGAGACCAGATTGGTGTGCTTGCCCTGCCAGCCGAGACCGGCACCGGCGGCGAGCGGTTTTTCCAGTACAGGCGCCGTATCAACGAACACTTTCACCTGACAACCAAACTCGGCGACCATCCAGCGGGCCAACCGCTTCAGGCGTTTCTTGATCAGGTCGTGGTAATCCTTGTTCCGGGCATAGACGGAGATGTTGGCCCGGTCGGTAGCATCGAGATTGGCCATCGGATCGTGATCGGGGCCGTAATTCTGAGTCAGCACGATGACGGACCGGGCGTCTTCCCAGATGCCCTTCGGGGCGATCCGGCGTTCCATATGGGCTTCCATCCAACCCATATCGCCATGCTCGCCATTATCGACGAATTCACGCAGCCGATCCTGCTCCCGCGTGCCGATATCGGCGGCGGTGATGCCGGCGGCGGAAAATCCGATCTCCGCCGCTTCCTGCCTGATCCGCTGTTCCGGCTGCATAAGCCCTTTCCGTCCGGAGACCTCAGAGAGGCTCGATATCGCCCTCTGCCTGCCCGGCCCGGAAGGCCGCAGCATGTGCCGACAGAGTGCCGGTCTCGATCGCGCCGCGCAATCCGGCCATCACTTCCTGGAAGTAAGAGAGGTTATGCCAGGTCAGCAACATCAACCCGAGCACTTCGCCGGTCCTGAAAAGGTGATGCAGATAGGCCCGGCTGTAGCTACTGCAGCACGGGCAGGAGCAGCCCGGGTCGAGCGGGCGCGGGTCGTCCGCATGGCGGGCATTGCGGATATTGACCGTGCCGCGCCGGGTAAAGGCTTGGCCCGTGCGCCCGCATCGGGTCGGCAGCACGCAGTCGAACATATCGATGCCGCGCTCCACCGCGCCGACCAGATCGTCCGGCTTGCCGACGCCCATCAGGTAGCGCGGCTTGTCGGCCACCATCGACGGCGTGGTGAAATCGAGGGTCGAGAACATCATCTCCTGCCCCTCGCCCACAGCCAGACCGCCGACCGCGTAGCCGTCGAAACCGATCTTGGTCAGCGCCTCGATGGATTCATGCCGCAGATCTTCGAACACGCTGCCTTGCACGATACCGAACAGGCCGTAGCCGTCACGGTCGACAAAGGCATCGCGGGAGCGCTGCGCCCAACGCATGGAAAGCCGCATGGACTCTGCGGCTTCCTTCTTCTCCACCGGGTAGGGCGTGCATTCGTCGAAGCACATGGTGATGTTGGAATCGAGCTGATGCTGGATCTTGATCGAGCTTTCCGGGGTCAGCTCGTGGGAGCTGCCGTCGACGTGGCTCTGGAAGGTCACGCCCTGTTCCGTGATCTTCCGCAGCTTGGAGAGCGACATCACCTGAAACCCGCCGGAATCCGTCAGGATCGGGCCGTCCCAGTTCATGAACTTGTGCAACCCGCCCAGCTTCTCCACCCGTTCCGCGCCGGGACGCAGCATCAGGTGATAGGTGTTTCCGAGCAGGATTTCAGCACCGGTTGCCTTCACCGATTCCGGCATCATGCATTTTACCGTCGCCGCCGTGCCGACCGGCATGAACGCAGGCGTCTCGATGCTGCCATGCGCCGTGGTCAGGCGGCCGCGCCGGGCGGCGCCGTCGGTCGTGATCAGTTCATAGCCGAGTGTCATGTCACATTATCCGAACGTTCGAGCAGGCAGGCATCGCCATAGGAAAAGAAGCGATAGCCTTCCCGCTTGGCGTGTTCATAGGCGGCGAGCATGCGCTCGCGCCCGACCAATGCCGAGACCAGCATCAGCAGGGTCGATTTCGGCAGGTGAAAGTTTGTCAGCAGCATATCGACCGCCTTGAAGCGATAGCCCGGCGTGATGAACAACCCGGTCTCGCCGGAGAAAGCCGGCACGGTTCCATCTTCCAGTACCGCGCTTTCCAGAAGGCGCAGGCTCGTGGTGCCGACGGCAACGACACGGCCACCCGCGGCACGGGCGCGGTTGATCCGCCGCGCCATTTCCATCGAAATCTCACCCCATTCGAGGTGCATCTTGTGGTCGTCCGTATCCTCGGCCTTCACCGGCATGAAGGTTCCGGCACCGACATGCAGGGTCAGCTCCGCGCGCTCCACACCGGCGGCATCGATCTCCGCCAGCAACCGGTCGGTGAAATGCAGCCCGGCGGTCGGCGCAGCGACGGCACCGTCGCGGGCGGCGAACATGGTTTGATACGAGGTCGCGTCATCAATGGCGGCATCGCCATCGCGCTTTATATAAGGCGGCAGCGGCATCCGGCCGACGCGCTTCAGGGTCTCGATAAGGGCCGCGCCAGTTTCCGGAAAAGCCAGAATGACCTCGCCGCCGTCTCGTTTTTCGCGAACCTCGGCTTCGAGTTCGCCCTCGAAGAGAATGATATCGCCGACACGGCATCGTTTCGCAGGGCGTACGAAAGCAGCCCAGGATCCGTCGGCTTCCGCCTTGTGCAGCGTCGCCTCGATCTTTCCCTCGCCCCGGCGCCCGGTCAGCCGGGCCGGGATCACACGGGTGTTGTTGTAGACGAGAATATCGCCCGCGCGCAGCAGACCGGGAAAATCCGAGATGGAGCGATCCGCCAGCCCCGCCCCGGTCAGGTCGAGAAGCCGCGCGCTGTCGCGCGGCTCCGCCGGTTCCGTGGCAATAAAGTGTTGGGGCAGTTCGTAGTCGAACAGATCGACGTGCATGCGGAGACCTTACTGGGCAGCGTCCGCCGCCGTCTCTTCCTGCGCAAAGCGCTGCGGCAGAAGCGAGATGAAGGCACGGAACGGCACCAGAAGGACCGCTGCCATGGCCAGCTTCGCCCCGTAATCGCCAATCGCCCATGTCACCCACGGCAAGCCCGTGGCGTAGAAGGCGAGAGAGAAGAACAGCGCCGTATCGAGGGCGGAGGACAGCAACGAGGAAATCACCGGCGCTTTCCACCAGCTTTGCTGGCGCAACCGGTCGAACACCCAGATGTCCAGCAGTTGGGCGGTCAGGAAGGCGGTGCCGGAGGCGAGCGCAATGCGCTGATCGGCGAACCAAAGGGACAGCGCGACACCGGTCGCGAAGCCGGCATAGACAACCTTGCGGGCGGGTTTCGGGCCGAAGATCCGGTTCACCAGATCGGTAACGAGAAACGCGATCGGATAGATCAGCGCGCCCCAGGTCAGCCAGTCATTGATTGGGTAATTGACCGCGATGTTAGAGGCGAGCACGACAACGCCCATGGCGCTCATACCCGCCAAAAGCCCTGTACGGCTGAAAGCGGCTGTTTCTGTGGTGGTCATGGACCATGTCCTTTTTCTGTTCTTGCCGATGCGGGAAGCCACATCAGCACGATGTCTTCTGCCGGTGTGGGAAGCCTCACCGGCCAAACAGTGGGGCAGCTCTTAGGTCTTTCACTGCGCTTTGTCGATGTGAAACTCGCCTCGAGGCCATCAACGATCGATAGGGCGCGCCATGAGCGCGCAATATATTGCAACGCAACATGAACAATATTGCATATTCGCGCAGCGCAGGATCCAATCGCGTGCTGCATAGCAGCCGCCCATTAGATCCAATTCGGCATCAATTTGATGATAAAATTATTAATTACCCACAAATGAGACATCTCTATTCTGTGTTTATAGCCAATCAAAAGGAGGCCGATATGCAAACCACCCTGATCCGCACTCCGAGTGACGCCGAAATCAATGCCGGCATCGCCAACGGCAAGCGCGAGCGTGCAATGGCAATAAAATCAATTACTTCCGGAATCATTAGTACTGTCCGGATGCATTTTGAGTGGCGTGAAAACATGAGCCGCACCGCCATTTCCGCCCGGTGCCCGGATTGCAGTTGCTAGTTAACGGGCAGGTATTCGCCACTGCGCGGCATCTCGCACCTGCATCATTTCCAAAATGGCATACCAGCCTTGCTGCATTGCAACATTGAAACGTCAGTGAAGCTGACCTAAATTGTCAGCCACTGGGAAACGCAAATGGCCAAGCAGCAACAATCAGCGGGCTCGCCGAGCAAAAGGAGCACTGTTATGACTGCTACAAAAACTCTCATCAAACGTGAAACCATCAACTTCAGCGAAGTTGAGCGCTATGTCGCCGCCGGTCGCGCCGAGCGGTCCAAAGCCGTCCACGCAGCGCTGCGCGCTCTCGGTCGGAACATCGCGACACTCTTCGACCTTCATGCAGCGATGCAGAAGAAGGTCAGCTTCGAGCCGACCATCAAAGTCGCCCCGAAGCACTGATCTGACTACCCCCGAGTTCGAGACCGGGAAATCGCCGATCAGGCGGTTTCCCGGAGCTTGAACCGCTGGATCTTTCCCGTCGCCGTCTTCGGCAGCTCGTCCGCGTAGATAATCCAGCGCGGATATTTGAAGCTCGCCAGGTCCTTTTTGACGAAAGCGGTCAGGTCCTCCGTCAGCGCGTCTGACGCATCGATCCCTTCCGCCAGCACCACATAGGCTTTCGGCTTGATCAGACCGTCATGGTCCGGATGGCCGACCACAGCCACCTCAAGCACTGCCTCGTGCTTCAGCAGCGCGCCCTCGACTTCGAACGGCGACACATAGATGCCGCCGACCTTCATCATGTCGTCGTTTCGCCCGCAATAGGTATAGACCCCGTTCTCATCCGCGACATACTTGTCGCCGGTCCGTGTCCACGTGCCCCGGAACGTATCGATGCTCTTGGCCCGCTGGTTCCAGTACATCACCGCGGCTGTCGGACCGGACACCTCCAGAATGCCCATGTCTCCGGGCTTGCACAGCGCCCCGTTCTCGTCGACCAGACGCAACTCATAGCCCGGAACGGCCTTACCGGTCGCCCCCGGCACGATCTCCCCGATCCGGTTGGAGATGAAGATGTGCAGCATTTCCGTGCTACCGAGCCCGTCCAGAATTTCCGTGCCCGTTCTCTGTTTCCAGCGATTGAGCAGCTCTTCCGGCAGCGCTTCTCCGGCCGAGACGCACAGCCGCAACGCGTGCTCTTCCGCTGCCGGTAGATCCTTTGACGCGAGCAGCATGCCGTACAGCGTCGGCACCCCGAAGAACAGCGTCGGCTTGTGATCCCGGATGATCTGGCAGACCGTGGCTGGGGCAGGCGGTCCCTCCAGCAAAATTGCCGTCGCACCCACCGCGAATGGAAAGGTCAACCCGTTGCCGAGCCCGTAGGCGAAGAACAGCTTGGCCGCCGAATAGACGACATCTTCCTCGGAAATGCCGAGCATCGGCACGGCATAGAGATTGGCGCTCTCCATCAGATGCGAATGCAGATGCACCGCGCCTTTCGGCATGCCCGTGGTGCCGGACGTGTAGAGCCAGAAGCAAAGATCGTCCGTCGTTGTTTTCGCCGGCGCCGTATCGCTTCCCGGCGCCGAGACGAAATCCGCAAAGGACTGCCGCCCGGCGACTTGAGCACCGGAAACCACAACATGGCGCGGCTCCGTTGCGACTTCAGAGAGAACGGACTCGATCAGATTGTCGGAAACGAACAGGGCCTCGGCCCGGCTGTCCGCCAGGATATAGGCATAGTCCCTTGGCGCCAGACGCGTATTGATCGGCACCGGGATTACCCCGGCCCAGATCGCGCCGAGAAAAGCTGCGGGAAAATCGATAGTGTCGTGCAGGGCGAGGATGACACGCTGCTCCGGCAGGATACCCGCTGCCCGGATCGCGTTTGCGAACCGCTCAACCCGGTCCGCGAGCTCCTGGTAGGTATATGAACCACCGCTGTCGATGACAGCTTTCTTGCCCCCGCGACCCGCCTTGAGATTCCGGCCGATCAAGTCTTCTGCCGCGTTATAGAAACACGCGGCACTGGCGTTCTCCGCCATATGTCCCTCCCAGTTTGGCCGATATGGCCGAATTGACCGGGTGCCGTTTACCGGCACTCCATTCTTTATTTAAAGAGGCGCCGCGCCCTGAAATCAGGCAGCGGCTTTTGCTTGCAGCGCGCCAATCCAGCCTTCGATCCACTCGATGGCTTCATCTTCGGCGAGCGCGCCGGAATTGGCATCATGGATATGCCGCTCGATCACACGCTCCGCCCCGCATTCCGACAGAACAGCGTCGAATTTCGCGCCGGCGAAATTGAAGGTGTCTTCGTATGTCGTATCGCCAAGGCCGAAGACTGCGAAGCTGACCCGCGCGAGGTCCGGCTTTTCGGAAACCAGAGCTTCGTAGAATTCGGTGCCGTTATCGGGGATCTCGCCATATCCGTAGGTCGCGGTGCAGATGATGACGTGACCGCCCTCATCGAGAACCTCGAGGCCGAAATCCCCCATTAGGGTCGCTTCCGCCTCATAGCCCCGGTCTTCCAGGATATCGACCATCTCCTGAGCGCAGAGGTCCGCCGTACCGCCTTGTGTGGCAACGAGAATCTTTACCTTCATTCCTCGAACACTCCTCTTCGGCCGGGTCCCGGTTTGGTAATATGAGCTAAATCAGACACGCACTATAATTCATGTTATCGTAAGGCGCAAAGAATGATAATTCAGGTTCATCCGGTTTATGACGAACCGGGGCCACAAAGCCGAGGAACCGCCCCAGCTCGAAGAGCCGGAGAGCGTAATGAGTCAGAAAGTGCCATGAGGCAGAGAACGCACAGCGACGTGCCGCACCAGCGCCGCAATACGCTCGGGATCGAGGATTACCTCACCCGTCTCGGCGACCGGGTGCGCGCGGCGCGAGCCCAGCGCGGCATGTCCCGGAAAATCCTGGCCCGGGATTCCGGTGTCTCCGAGCGCTATCTCGCCCAGCTCGAAAGCGGCCGCGGCAACCCGTCCGTCGCGGTGTTGCATCAGGTTGCCGACGCCATGGACATGTCGGTGATGGAGCTTGCGGACCCGCATGGCGGCACCGATCCGGCGCTCGCCGAAATTCAGGCCCTGCTCGCGCCTCTCGCTCCGGCGGAACTGTCTGAAGCGGCTGAAATTCTGGAGCGGCGCTTTGCTGGCAGCGGCACACGGGGACGGCGTATTTCGCTGATCGGCCTGCGCGGCGCCGGGAAAACCACGCTAGGCAAGGCACTGGCAGACGCCCTCGGCTTTCCCTTCATCGAGCTTAACCGGGAGATCGAGCGGGATTACGGCGCCAGCATCGGCGAGATGCTCTCCCTCTCGGGCCAGCCCGCTTTCCGGCGTTACGAGAACCGCTGCCTGAACGCGATCCTGAACGAATATGACGAAGCGGTGATCTCCACCGGCGGCGGTATTGTCGCCAATGCGGACACCTACACCATGCTGCTGCGCCGCTCGCACACGATCTGGCTGCAGGCAAGTCCGGAAGAGCATATGCAGCGCGTTGTCGAACAGGGCGACATGCGCCCGATGGCCCAGAATCGCGAAGCCATGTCAGACCTCCGCGCCATCCTCGAGGCCCGCGCCCCGCTTTATGACCGTGCCGAGGCGAGCCTCGACACCGCGGGTGAAACGCCTGTGTCCAGCCTCGCGAAACTCACGGAAACGGCACGCGAGCTGATCGCCTAGGCGAAAGCGGAGATATCGACGGGCAGGCGCTTCTGCCCCCAATTTCCCGGTTTCGGGTCGAACACGCCCGCGAGTTTCGTGCCGCATCCGGTACAGCAGCCCTTCTCATTCAGGTTCCAGTCCGACAGCAAGTACCAGTCCCGGCCGATCACACGCTCGCCGCAGCCGCTGCAATAGGTGCTCTGCCGGCCAAGATCGTGGACGTTTCCGGTATAGGCGTAGCGCACGCCGTTGCGGCGGGCGATCCGGCGCGCCCGGGCCAGGGTGTCGAACGGCGTCCGCTCCTTGTCCAGCATGCGGTAATCGGGATGGAAGGCTGAGAAATGCATCGGCACGTCGGGGCCGAGATGCTCGACCACCCAGCCGGTCATCTCGTCGATCTCCCGCTCACTATCATTCTCGCCGGGGATGATCAGGTTGGTGATCTCGAACCAGACATCGGTTTCTTGCCGCAGATAGAGCAGCGTATCCAGCACCGGGCCAAGCTCGCTCTTGGTCACCGACTTGTAGAAACTTTCGGTGAAGGCCTTAAGATCGACATTCGCCGCATCGACATTGCGGAAGAAGGCGGGCCGCGCCTTGTCCGTCAGATATCCGGCCGTCACCGCGACGGTCTTCACCCCCGCTTCCCGGCAGGCGATGGCAACATCGTCGGCATATTCATGAAAGATGATCGGATCGTTATAGGTGAAGGCGACGGAGCGGCAGCCGAGCTTGGCGGCGGCCCGGGCAATCGCCTCCGGCTGCGCCTCGGACTGCATCGAGTCCATCTCGCGGCTCTTCGAGGTGTCGTGGTTCTGGCAGAAATTGCAGGCCAGATTGCAGCCCGCCGTGCCGAAAGACAGTACCGGGGTCCCCGGCAGGAAATGGTTCAGCGGCTTCTTCTCGATCGGATCGACACAGAAGCCCGAGGACCGGCCATAGGTGGTCAGCACGATCCGGTCATTCTGCCGCGCCCGCACAAAACACAGCCCGCGCGCGCCTTCCTTCAGCTTGCAATACCGCGGGCACAGCTCGCACTGTACCCGCCCGTCATCCAGCAGGCTCCAGAATTCCGTCTCGACGATCGGACCTTTGCCCTTGAGCGCGGGAGGCGCGCTTTCGGCAAGGTTTGGTGCTTCGTGCATGACCATATCGCTCACCAGCAATGTTCTCTCGCCGGGTTCTCGCCCGGACACCTAACGCACTATACTCCGCCCCGTTTTCGACCGCTTCCCCAAACCCGGGACCGCTCCTTGTTCACCACCCTCATTCTGCCCATCGCGCCGATCTTCCTGCTGATCGTTCTCGGCCACCTACTGCGCCGGGGCGGTATTCCGAGCCTGGAATTCTGGAACCTGAACGACAAGCTGGTCTACTGGGTGCTGTTTCCCTGCCTGCTGTTCAACAAGATCGCCACCATCGATTTTTCCGGCGTGCATCTGGGCGGGCTGGCGGTCGCGGTCTATAGCGGGTTCGGCGCAGCGGTGCTGTTCTCTCTGCTGCTGTTCTTCCTGTTCCGCACGGAGCGGCCGCTCTGGACCTCCGTGCTGCAGGGCTGCTCCCGGCACAACACCTTCATCGCGCTGGCCGTTGGGGAGCAGGTCTTCGGCGCCGAAATCCTCGGCACCGCAGCGCTTGTCACAGCCCTGCTGATCCCTGTCACCAATGTGGTGGTTGTCTGCCTGATGGCAACCGCGCTGGCCGAAAAGGACGGCGGCAGCCTGACGGCGGCGATTTTCCGGGATCTGGCGCGCAACCCGCTGCTGCTCGCCATCGGGCTCGGCCTGGTGTTCAACTTCATGGGCTGGACCGAGGTGCCGGTCCTGACCGACATGACGACAATCCTCGGTGCCGCCGCCCTGCCCATCGTCCTGCTCTGCGTCGGCGCCAACATCCGGATCCGGGCCATGGCGACCAATATCAAGGCGACCGTGTTCTGCGTCGCCGGCAAAATAATCGTGTTCCCGGCCGCAATGGCCTTTGCGGGTTACGCCATCGGGCTGGAGCCCACCCTGTTCCTGGCCGCCATGCTGTTCGGCGCCTCGCCAACGGCAGCGGGCGCCTACACGCTGGCCCGCGCCATGGGCGGAGACGCCCCGGCCATGGCCGGGATCGTGACGATCCAGACCGCGCTGTCCTTTGTGACGATGCCGGCGACGCTGTTGCTGGCGCAGTATTTGATCGGGCAATAACCCCTCCCGTTCGCGCCAGTCCGTCCCTATATTCAAACAATGACACAGGGATCGACCAAAACCACCGCCCTCCGCGCGCCGCATGTCGCCGGTGCCTTCTACCCGGCCGAACCGGACGCGCTGGAAAACATCGTCACGCAGTGCCTCACCAGCGCGGCGGAGACGCCGGTGCCGGATGCGAAGATCATTATCTCGCCGCATGCAGGCTATGTCTTTTCCGGCCCCATCGCCGGGACCGCGTTCAAGCCGCTCGCCAGACGCCGCGATACCATCAAGCGCGTGGTTATCGTCGGCCCGGCCCACCGGGTCGGGTTCAAGGGGCTGGCGACGACCAGTGCCGATGCCTGGGCGACGCCGCTCGGCACCGTGCCGGTTGCCTGGGATGCCCTGCGCACGCTTTTGACCCTGCCGAACGTCCACGTCTCCGACCGGGTGTTCGAGGGGGAGCACAGCCTTGAGGTGCATGTGCCCTTCCTGCAGCAGGTGCTGGGCGATTTCGAGATCGTGCCGATCCTGGTCGGCGATGCCGGGGCGGGCGAGGTGGCGCGGGCGCTCGACGCGGTCTGGGGCGGGCCCGAGACACTGATTTCGGTCTCCTCCGACCTGTCCCATTTCCTCGATTACGACAGCGCCCGCACGCTCGACGCCAGCACCATGCAGCGGATCGAGCTGCTGAAGCTGGAAGAGATCGACGGCAAAGGCGCCTGCGGGCACCGGGCGATTGCCGGTGCGCTCAGCCTCGCCCGGCGGCGGGACATGCGGGTGACGGCACTCGACACCCGCAATTCAGGCGACACGCATGGTCCCAAGGACCGGGTGGTCGGCTATGGCGCGGCGGCGATGGAATATGCCGGGAGCGCGCGGATTCCGGAAGCCGACCGGGAGCAGATGATTGAGGCCGCCCGCTTCGCCCTGCGCTTCGGTGCCGAGCATGGCCGCCCGCCGGACGCGCAGCTTGGCAAAAACCTGTCCCCCAGCCTGACGGCCATGCGGGCCAGCTTCGTTACCGTGAATATCGGCGGCAAGCTGCGCGGCTGCATCGGCAGCGTGATCGCGCATCAGCCGCTGCTGCTGGATGTCATGACCAATGCCTACAAGGCCGGTTTCGGCGATCCCCGCTTCCCGCCGCTGACGGCCGAGGAGCTGGCAACAGCGGACCTGCACGTCTCCATCCTCTCCACCCCGCACGCCCTGCCCTTCACCAGCGAGAAGGATCTGGTGTCCAAAGCGCGGCCGGACGTGGACGGGCTGATAATGCAGGAGGGCAACAAGCGCGGCCTGTTCCTGCCGAGCGTCTGGGAAGGCCTGCCGAAAGCGGAAGATTTTATCCGCAACCTGAAGCGCAAGGCCGGGCTGCCGATGGACCACTGGTCCGACAGCCTGCGGGTGTTCCGCTATACGACGGAGAGTTTCGGCGCGCCGTTTGCGGATCGCCCCGAGACGAGAGAGCACGCGGGATGAGCGGCACCGAGGCAACCGCGAACTGGCATGTCCATTACGTCAATGCGCGCGGCAAGCTCGACAGGTTGAAGCCACATGTCGAAGCGGCACTGGAAGACGTCTATCCGCGCATTTCGAAAGTATGCGAGCCGCCCGCCGTCGATATCTTGGTCGAGGCCGTCTGGAACAGCTCCGTCATTCCGGAACGTGGTCATGTGGGATACGGGAACGAAGACCTCGTCACACTCTGGCTAGCCCCGGAGCACCCGAAACTCGACGAAAACCTCGGGGAACCTCTAGCCCGAATGATTGCGCATGAGATGAACCATGTCATGCGGTTCCGATCTGTAGGCGGCCCGGAGTCTCTCGGTGATCACTTAATCTGCGAGGGATTTGCCGGACGTTTTGTCCAAGAGCTTTTCGGCAATAGCCCTGAACCGTGGGAGCAGGCGATACCGAAGACAGAGTTCCAGAGATACATCCCGCAAGCGATGGATGATTTCAACAAGAGAGCTGGCTACAGGCAGGAGAAAATCAGCATGTATGAGTGGATGTTCGCATCCGGGACAATGCCTCGCTGGCTGGGCTATACGCTCGGATACGAAATCGTCGGCCAATATCTCGAAGACCATCCGGACCTCAGAGCATCCGGTCTTCTGGACATACCGAGCACCGACTTCAAACCGGCACTCGCCAAACTCGCGGCTTAACCCGCCGCGCCCGGCAAAGCCGTCACCTGTTTCGACCAGACCGCCAGCGGGGCTTCGAAGCCGCGGATTTTTTGTTCGCCGAGCGGCTTCAGCAGATCGTCCGGCCTTGCTTTCCCCGCCACACCGGCATCGGCCAGCACGGTCGCGCCGACATCCTTCGCCAGAACTTCCAACCGGGCCGCCCGGTTCACCGTATCGCCATAGATGGTGAAAGCCTGCCGCCGCTCAGAGCCGACGCGGCCCGAGGCGATCTGGCCGGCGGCGAGGCCGATACGGACCCGGAACCCGGCCGCCGCGGCGCATTTCAATAGGTCCGACGCGGCATCCAGCGCGGCCCGCTCTGGCTGGCGGATCTCCAGAGGCGTGTTGAAGGCGGCGAGCAGGCCGTCGCCAGTAAAGCTGATCACCACCCCTTCCCGCCTCGAAATCGCCTCGGCGGAGCGGGCGAGGAAAGCGCCCAGCGTTTCGATGACCTCCTCCGGCGGGCGGCCATCGGCATAGGCAGTGAAATTCTCGATATCGAGCACCAGCGCCACCCCGTGCCGGACCTGTGGCGCAAGAGCCCCCCGATTCGAGGCAAGTCGTTCGGCGATGGTTTCGGGAACAAACCGGCCGAATGTCCGGACCGCTCGCTCTCGTGCCTGCTCGGCTTCCACCTGGGCCACGAAAACGCAACGCGCACGGTAAACCGCAAGCGCAAGAATGACGGCCGCGATCATCAGAAGGACGGTTTCCTGGAGACGGCTCCCATAGCCGACGAAATCCGGGGAGAGGAACACTTTCAAATACGCGTCTGCCGTCGGCTCGGCCGGCAGGTCGCGCCAGGAAAGCCGCTGTT
This sequence comes from Nisaea sp., assembly GCF_034670185.1. Lineage (NCBI taxonomy): Bacteria > Pseudomonadati > Pseudomonadota > Alphaproteobacteria > Rhodospirillales > Thalassobaculaceae > Nisaea > Nisaea sp. Next base: position 85,577 of record NZ_JAXMNY010000003.1, on the reverse strand, counting down.
CCATGTTGGCAATGGCGAGACCGAAGGCGGCCCACCAGCCAGCGACGGCGATCACACCGGACCAGGCCACCAGGCGCCAGGACAGAGTCAGGCACGCCATGGCGACCAGCGGGAACAGGTAATGGACGCCGAAGGCTCGGAAAGCCAACACCTGCGGCAATTCCGGCGCAAACCGGCTGACCGGGATAACGACGAAGACGGCACAGACCGCGAGGATGTCAATCGCGTACAGGGCATATTTCAGCCACCACCGCTCGTACCGCGTGCCGATCACCGTATAACTTGCAACGCCGATCACACCGAACAGGGCGAGCGCCGTCATGGCCATCGGGCTGGGCACGAATCCGGCGAGGTTCCAGCCGACCGTCAGCCAGAGCATGCCAAAAGCCACCGCGGCAGTCCGGCAGACGACCGCCAGTTTCAGTCCCTGCCGTTCTGCCACCAGCAGACGTTGCCTCGCCACCCGACCTGCCATCTCTTATCCCCGGCGTGTGCGGGCACATCAGTGCGCGCCGCAATCAATGCATTGAGCCCGATCGCGGCGGCTTAGGCCAGACCGACTTGGGCCAGACCGACTTGGGCTAGGCCGACTTGGGCTAGGCCGACAATGCGGCCGCGAGCGGCACCATCGGATGCGCCGCCGCCGAAACACCGTCTTCCGAGACCATGGCGCCCAGCGGGCAGGCATACATGATCGGGTAGGTGGTCGGCGGCCAGCTTTCGGTCGGCGCCACGGCTTTCAGCTTGTCCATGGTTGCCGCATCCAGACGGGCATCGGCATAGATTGTGTCTATGGCGCCCAGATCAACCCGCGGCTGGTTGAGTGCGGTCTCCATGTCCATGCCGAAATCGTTGACGAAGGAACAGAGCTGGTAGACGGCCGGCATGATCTTGCGGCCACCGGAGGCGCCGAAACCGAACCAGGGCTTGCCGTCCTTCGTCACCACAGCCGGGACCATGTTGCAGAGCGGCTTGGTGTCCGGCTTCAGCGAGTTCGGACGGCCCGGGCGCGGATCGAACCAGTTGATGCCGTTATTCATCATGATGCCGGTTTCCGGGAACAGCACCCGGCTGCCGAAGCGCGACAGCAGCGTCGTCGTGATCATGACGATATTGCCCTCGGCATCGGCGGCGGCGATATGGCTGGTGCAGCTCCGGTCGCCGTGATCCCCGGCATGGCCGAGATTTTCCATCCGGTACTCGTAGGAGGCCTTCAGGGTGCGGGCATAGGCGGCATAGGTGTCCGCGTCCGGTGCCTCACCAGAGAAGGCCGGCAAATCTTTCAGTGCATCGACGAAGCTCGGACCGGCGGTCAGACCACCCGGCACATGATAGGTCGCCTCACCGCGCGTCATCGACAGCGGCTCCTGGATTTCCGCCTCATAGGCCTCCAGATCCGCCATCCGGACGGAGGAGCCCAAGCGCTCGGCATCCCTGGTAATGCGCTCCCCGATGGCGCCGCGATAGAAACTGTCGGCCCCATCCCGGGCGAGTTCTTCAAGCGTATCGGCGAGCTTGCCGAGTTTCAGGAATTTCGGTGCCGGGTCCGCGCCCATCGCCGGCGGGAAGCCTCCCGGCAGCCAGGTTTCCGCCGTCGCCGGGCTTTTCTGCAGCGCGGGCATATCGGCGCCACACATCAACATGGTCCACCAGGTCACCCGGTGCCCGCGCCGCGCGAGGGCGGCAGCAGGCGCGATGACATCGGCCAGGCTCTTCGTGCCGTATTTCTCCATCGCCAGCGCATAACCGGCGACCGAACCGGGGACCGCAATCGAATAGGGGCCGTTCACGTTCCGGTCATCCACTACGGCAGGCCAGCCGAAGAGATCGGCGCCGGTACCCTCGGCCAGCGGATAATCAGCCGGGTTCAGCCCCTTGGCGGACTTCATGGCGAAATCCACGACCCGGACCGCCTTTTCCTTCGCCGAATACAGCGTGATGTAGCCGCCACCGCCAAGACCGCTCATCCAGGGCTCGGCGACGGTCAGGGCAAAGGCCGTCGCGATTGCCGCGTCCATGGCGTTGCCGCCGTCCTTGAGGATTGATTGCCCGACGGCGGCCGCTTCGACATTCTGAGAGGCCACGGCACCGCGCGCACCGGTTGCCGCTGGCTTGTCCGATTGCCATGTCTCGTAGGTCCGCTCGAACGCGGCAACGGAAGCGGGAACGCTCATCAGAAGTACTCCGGGCATGAAGGTTGCATTGCCGCAAGAGGGTGCGACACCCTGAGTGTGATATCGATGGTATGTAAAAAGCAATTCGGACGTCAGAAAGGGTGATGTTCCAATGACCAGCTACGGGAAATCGGCCCGCATGGCTGTCCTCGCGATCCTGGCGGCGCTGTGCCTGCAGTTTTTCGCGCTGCATTTGGCCGGAGCGCAGGAAGCGCAGCCGGATGAGCCCCCGAAGGACGTCAACGACGAAGACTGCTCGAAAATCCCGGGCGGCAATGCGCCCATCAATATTCTGGCCCGGCTGAAAGGCGGCATGGCGGTCGAAAACCTGGAATTCACCTACTTCACGAAAAAGCTCCACGAGCTGGCCCAGGAAGATTTCGACTACCTGAAAAAGTTGATCCCCTATTGTGGAAACCAGAACTCAGAACAGATCGGATACATCCTCGACCGCCTCTCGGTACTGGTTCTCGAAGCGCAGCAAACGCGGCAAAAATCCATCGACTGGATCAAGGAGACAACCGATAGGCTTGAGAAAATGCCCGCGACAAAGGCATCGATCGAGGAAGTGCATAACATCGAGATCGAATTGAAGAACCGGCTTCTGGAGATGACCCGGGCCGACGGGAATTATCTTGCCATGAAGCTGAACGAGACCCGTAACCGGCTCTATCGGGACGCGAGCGTGGAACCCACAGGCAAAGAGCCGCAGGACCCGGACCTCATGATCAGTCCCTTCCTGCCGGAGATCCCCGCAGACGAGCGGGAACCCGATCCGAGCTGACACGACAGCCTTTACGTTTTTCCGCGTGCCAAGCCGCCCCACGCGCGACACACTCCCGCTCTCAAACGAATAAAATGGGAGGAAAAAAATGTCGGGGAGTGGAAAAACCGCACTCGTAACCGGAGCCGGAACAGGTGTCGGTCGTGCAGTCGCACTGGCATTCCAGAAAGAAGGCTACAATGTCGTTCTCGCCGGCCGCCGGCTGGAGCCGCTAGAGGAAACCGCATCGATGGCCCATGAAGGCGGCGGGGCAATGCGCGCGGTGCCGGCGGATATCGGCAAGGTGGCCGAGGTCGATGCACTTTTCGATGCACTGAAAAAGACTTTCGGCCGGCTCGACCTGCTGTTCAACAATGCCGGGATGGGCACACCGGCGATCCCGATGGACGAGCTGACCGTCGAGCAATGGCAGGCCGTGGTCGACGTCAACCTGACGGGCTCATTCCTGTGCGCCCAGCGCGCCATGGCGATGATGAAAGCCCAGAAGCCCCAGGGCGGACGGATCATCAATAACGGCTCGATTTCAGCCCATACGCCGCGGCCGAATTCAGCGCCCTACACCTCCACCAAACACGCCATCACCGGGTTGACGAAATCGATCTCCCTCGATGGCCGCGCCTTCGACATCGTCTGCAGTCAGATCGATATCGGCAATGCGGTGACGCCGATGACCGAGCGCATGGTCAAGGGCGAAGGCGTGCCGCAAGCGGACGGCTCGATGATGATCGAACCGCGCATGGATGTGGAACATGTGGCCAGCTCGGCGGTCCATATCGCCCGCATGCCGCTCGACGCGAACGTCCAGTTCATGACGGTGATGGCAACCAAGATGCCCTTTGTCGGGCGGGGCTGACTTGGGTCGGGCGGGGCTGATTTGGCTCAGAGATAATCCTGCAGCATCGCCACCAAGGGCACATCGGCCGGCGGCATCGGGTAGTCCTTCAGACGCATCGGACGCACCCATTTGACCGCCTGCCCTTCTTGCGGCGTGATATCTCCCCACCAGCGGCGACAGAGATAGAGCGGCATCAGCAGGTGGAAATCCTCATAGGCATGTGACGCGAAGGTAAAGGGCGCCAGGCAGCTCTCCTTCGTGTCGATGCCGAGCTCTTCCTGCAACTCCCGGATCAGCGCGTCCTCGGGACTTTCTCCCGGATCCACTTTACCTCCCGGGAACTCCCAGAGCCCGGCCATGGATTTGCCCTCGGGACGCTGTGCCAGCAATATACGTCCGTCCGCATCGATCAGGCCGACGGCAACCACCATGACAATCGGTTTCGCTGTGGTGTCACTCATACCGGCACAACCTTCCCGCCGCGCGCCTGCCAGTCGGAACGCAGCATGTCGAGCTGCATCATATCAACCTCATCACCGAAATTCGGGCGCTTCACAAGCATTGTGCCGGCATGGGCAAGCCCGCATTTCTCCATCACCCGGATCGAGGCCGGGTTGTCCGGCATCGCCGCGCCCCAGATCCGCCTCAGCCCGAGCGCACCGAAGCCGAAATCGAGCAGGGCTGCAAGCGCTTCGCTGGCATAGCCCCGCCCCCAGACCGGTGTGGCGAGCCAGTAGCCGAAATGAGCTGTTTCTTCCGGGTCGAAACGCAGGTCGATGGTGCCGACAGGCTCCGACGCATCCCGGTCGAGGATCAGGTAATAGAGTCCCTTTTCCTCCGCACGCCCGGCCCGCGCACGTTCGATATAGATATCGGCATCCGGACGCGTGTAGGGCCACGGAACAGAGGTCAGATATCTGACGATGCCGAAATCGTTCATCAGCGCGTAGAGCACATCGCCATCACTAGGCTCCGGAGCCCGGAAGGCGAGCCGTTCCGTCGTCACGCTTTCCATCGGACGGAACCCTAGCTCCGGTAATCCGCGTTGATGCTGATATAGCCGTGGGTCAAGTCACAGGTCCAGACGGTCGCGGTACCGTCTCCGGCACCGACGCAAACATCAATGCCGATTTCCTGCCCCTTCAGATGGGCGGCGACCGGCGCTTCGTCATAATTCGGGTTCCGCTTGCCATCGACGGCAATATCGACACCGCCGAAGCCGATACTGATCCTGGAGACATCGATCGGCTGTTCGGACTTGCCGACGGCCATGACCACTCGTCCCCAGTTCGCGTCCTCGCCCGCGATGGCCGTCTTCACCAGCGGTGAATTGGCAATCGAGAGCGCGATCTTGCGCGCGGAGTCATCGGAGACAGCGCCGGTAACGCGCACCTCAATCAGCTTCTGCGCGCCCTCACCGTCCCGCACCACGAGCAGGGCCAGCTCGCGCAGGACCGATTCCAAGGCCTGCTTGAAGCTATCAAGTGCCGGATCCGACGCCGAGGCCGGAGCCGCGTTCCCGGCAGCACCAGTCGCGAACAGCAACAGGGTGTCGCTGGTCGATGTATCGCTGTCGACGGTAATGGAATTGAAGGTCCTGTCGACCGCCGGAGAAAGAATCTCCTGCAGGATTGCCGCCGGAACCGCCGCATCGGTGAAGACGAAGCTCAGCATCGTGGCCATGTTCGGCTGCACCATGCCGGAGCCCTTGGCGATACCGGCGATGGTTACCGTTTTGCCGCCGATCTCGGCCGTGGCACTAGCGCCCTTCGCAAAGGTATCCGTCGTGCGGATCGCGCCCGCCGCCGCGTCCCAGCCACCTTCGGTCAGCTTGGCTTTCGCATCCGGCAGTTTGGCGATGATCTTGTCATGCGGCAGGATCTCGCCAATCACCCCGGTTGAGGCGATGAACACCTCATCCGGCGCGCAGCCGAGCACACCCGCCGCCGCAGATGCGGTTTCCCGCACCGATGCATCACCAATGGCACCGGTGAAGACATTCGCGTTTCCGGCATTGACGACGAGGCCGCGCCCACTGCCTTTGGCAAGGATGTCCCTGCACCAGGTCACGGGCGCGCCCGGTGTCGTGGAACGCGTCAGCGTTCCGGCGACGGTGGTGCCGGGCGCAAGCTCGGCAACCAGCACGTCGTCCCGGTTCTTGTATTTGATCCCGGACAAAACCGTGGCTGTACGCACGCCGGCAATTGCCGGAAGTGTTGGAAAAGAGGCTGGAGCGAGCGGCGAAACCTGGTCGGTCATGATCGGGGTCCTGTGAAAAGACTATTTCGTCTGAAGTTCGGAGCCGTCCGGCCCGAAACGCTTGATATCAACACCAGAGCGAAGCTCCTCGACCGCCTTGGTCAGGATTTCGCGGGTCATGTCCTGCGCCAGCTGGGGCTGCACCTGCTCGAAGCTCGGCGGCTGCACGGCACGACGGTCTTCGACCTTGATGATATGCCAGCCGAACTGGGTTTTCACCGGCACCTCCGTGAATTCACCCGCCTTCATGGCAAAGGCTGCCTCGGAGAAGGCCGGGACCATGGCATCGGCCGTGAAGTAACCGAGATCGCCACCGCTGGAACCGGACGGTCCGGTGGATTTCTCCTCTGCGAGCTTGGCGAAATCGGCGCCTTTCTTCAGCTCTTCGATAATGGCTTTCGCATCGTCTTCATTGGCGACCAGGATGTGGCGGGCTTTAACTTCCTCGCCTGCATCGGCATCGCCTTTGATCGTCTCTTCGTAGCGCTTGCGCAACGCGTCCTCGTCCACCGCATCCTTCACAATATCGGTCATATAGACCTCGGAGATGATGTCAGTTTCAGCCTGTTTCACCCGGACTTTGACCTCGTCCCGGTCCTGAATCCCCGCTTTGCGCGCCGCTTCCGCGATCAGGCGCGAATCAATCGCCCGGTCCAGCATCGGCGGATAGATCTGCTCCATCGGCGCCTGCTGATACTGCTGCGGCAGCTGCTGGATCTGCTGAAGGATTTCCGAAAGAAAAATCGGCTCGCCGCCAACGGTCGCAACGACGGTGGTCGCCGGATCGATCGCTACCTGCTCGGCCGGTTTGGTTTGGGGCGCGGCATTTGTGGTCTGCGCGGCCGCTGGGAAGGCCGACAGGATCGCGCTCAGGGCCAGGATTGGAAGCAGTGCCGTCAACGAGAAACGCAAAGCCGGGACACACAGGGCTGACCGGAAGCGGAGATGTTTCATTAAGGCGCCTTTCACCGGACCTTCGGCCCGCGCTTTGTTCTTGAAATAGCGCGGGAGCCCGGCTTCCGCGCGACGAGCAGCCCTATCAGATCGATCAGGGAGCGGCAAGACGCGTTTGCGGCCTGCAATATGACAAATGCGCGGGTAACGGCGGCTGAATATCAGGGCTTGCGGAACGGCAGGATCAGATCGAAGCGCAGCCATTCCGCCGGAGCGCGGTGATCCGAGAAATCGCTGTTATCGGCGCGGATCAGGACAATGGCGCCTTCTGTGTCATCGCTTCCGCCAAAAAGCGGCAAATCCCGCCGGACCGTCTCGATGATCCTGTTGGCGATGGCCGCTCCGTGTGCGCCGGTATCGACGAAAATTCCCGGACGCGCATCATGCACCGCGGCGTTGCCGCGCACATCGAACACAACCCCGGTCGCCCGCATGTCGATGCGGTCCAGAAAATCAGCCGCACCGATCTCGATTGTCGCCGTACCGCGCAGCCCGTCATAGCGCACCGAAATGTTTTCGAACGCCAGCCCGCGCGGATTGCTGTTCGCGCTGCCGGCCTTCCGAAGATACCGCTCCCGCCCCAACCGCACCGCACTCAGCGCGGCGATATGAAAACGCCGTTCAACATCGTGGGAGGCACTATCCGGAACCTGCATCAGACCATGCACGAGCAGCCCGACATTGGTGACCGCGCGGCGGATCAGGCTGCTGAGATCCTCCGTCAGCAGGACCGCAGTGGACCGGGAAATCAGCACACCGTCAGAACTCGATGACGAAGACGGGGCCGTCGCATTCGCATAAGGATTTGCCGCATAGGGCGACCGCGACCGGGCTTGCGGATACGTTGACGTGGAACCCGCCCCACCGGAGAGACGGACCTCTACAACGCTTTCGTCCGCATCGCTTTGCCTGCGGTTATGATTGGAATCCTGATCGCTCGCACTGTTTCGGCCGCGCCGTTCTTCACGGCGCGGCAAAACTCTCTGATTGAGCGCCTCTCCAGCAACCTGGCGGCTTCTCCGCCCTGCTGTCGGCGCGATCACCCCGGACGTGTATCCGGTGATCCGATCAATCATGCGCTCACCCTTTCTAGGCAATGCATCAAATGCATTAACGAATTTTAATCTAAATTAATCGTAATTTACGATTATCTCCAGAAATTGATTTTCTTTAAAATGAATGCCTAATCTATCACGTATTGCGGCTTATTTCACACCCATACCACGAACACCCCGTTGCGCCGCGCGATTAATGGCAGCAAACCGCCCGACAGAACACAGCGCAGCCGTGTCTATCTCAGCGAAATGCCACGGAATTCTGCGTCAGGTCCTTGACGCTGCTGCAGCCCATCAGCCGCATGTCGCGCTCGATTTCCGCCTTCATCAGCGTCAGCGCCCGTTCGACACCGGCCTGCCCGGCCGCCGCGAGCGGATACAGATAGAAGCGTCCCGCGCCGACGGCCTTGGCACCGAGCGAGAGCGCCTTCAGCACGTGAGTGCCACGCTGCACACCGCTATCCATGATGACGTCTATCTCGTCGCCAACCGCCTGCACGATCTCGTCCAGCTGATCGAACGGCGCGCGCGAGCCGTCTAGCTGCCGGCCGCCATGGTTCGAGATCACGATCCCCGTGCAGCCAATCTCGACCGCGCGCTTCGCATCCTCGACCGACATCACGCCCTTCAGGCAAAACTGCCCGTCCCAGAGCTCTACCATCTTGGCAACATCGTCCCAGGTCATAGAAGGATCGAGCATCTCGGTGAAATACCGCCCGATCGACATCGCCCCGCCCCCCATATCCACATGCTCGTCCAGCTGCGGAAGCTTGAAGGCTTCGTGCGTGACGTAATTGATGCCCCACATCGGCTTCATGGCGAATTGCAGCATGCCGCCGAGGGTCAGACGGAAGGGAATGGAGAAGCCGGTCCTGAGATCGCGCTCCCGGTTACCCCCGGTAATGCTGTCCACGGTCAGCATCATGACATTGACGCCGGCTTCCTTGGCCCGCTCCATCATCGCCTTGTTCAGGCCCCGGTCCTTGTGGAAGTAGAACTGGTAGCATTGCGGGTTGTCGTGCTTGCGGCGCAATTCCTCGAGGCTGACCGTGCCGAGGGAGGAGACCCCGAACATGGTCCCGAACTTCGCAGCCGCCGCGGCCACAGCCCGCTCACCGTCATGATGGAAGAGCCGCTGCAGGGCCGTTGGCGAGCAATAGATCGGCATGGCGAGCTTCTGCCCCATCACCGTCACCGACATATCGACATCCTCCACCCCGCGCAGGATGTTCGGCACCAGGTCGCAGCGCTCGAAACTCTCCGTATTACGCCGGTAGGTCACCTCGTCATCAGCGGCCCCATCGATATAATTGAAGATCGGACCGGGCAGGCGGCGGCGAGCCAACGCGCGAAAATCATGAAAATTGTGACAATCCGAAAGTCTCATCCGTCCCTGCTCCCCGTATCGGCACTAACAGCTTCGGACAGTGCTAGTACATGGCTGGGAATCTTGTAATCGGAATCTGCCCGCTTGATGCCGACACATGGGGCCAGGACCAAGGTTTGAAGAAGACAGAACGGACATTTAGCATCGCCACTCTGCCAATTCCGTTCCGAGCACCAATCGGCGCGTAAAGCCGCAGCCCCGACGAATTGCGCCGCCCGCCAACGGGCGCGGCGGACCGCCCGCGTTGACAGAGTTTGCGCTAGCCCCTATCTGTCAGCCAGCCGGGAATGTCCCGGATATTCTTTACCTTTTCAGAGGTCGGCATGCTCGGCTCACTCGCCAAGGCCCTCTTCGGCTCCGAAAACGAGCGGACACTCAAACGGTTACAGAAAACCGTCGATGCGGTGAACGCGCTTGAGCCGGATTTTCTTGCGCTCGATGATGCGGCGCTGGCCGCGAAAACCGATGCCTTTCGGGAACGCCTGAAAGCGGGGGAGAGTCTCGACGACATCCTGCCCGAAGCCTTCGCGACCGTCCGCGAGGCGGCCAAGCGGACGCTCGGACAAAGGCATTTCGATGTTCAGCTGCTCGGCGGCCTGGTGCTGCATCAGGGCCGGATCGCGGAGATGAAGACCGGCGAGGGCAAGACTCTTGTCGCCACGCTTGCGGTCTACCTGAACGCCATCGAGGGCAAGGGCGTCCACGTTGTTACCGTGAACGATTATCTGGCCAAACGTGACGCCGGCTGGATGAGCCAGATCTACAACTTCCTCGGTCTGTCGACCGGCTGCATCGTGCACGGGCTGAACGACGCGGAGCGCAAGGCGGCCTATGCGTCCGATGTGACCTACGGCACGAACAACGAATTCGGCTTCGACTATCTGCGCGACAATATGAAATTCCGGCTGGAGGACATGGTCCAGCGCGACTTCAATTTCGCCATCGTTGATGAAGTCGACTCGATCCTGGTCGATGAGGCGCGGACTCCGCTGATCATCTCCGGCCCGGCCGAGGACAGTTCAGTCACCTACACAGCCATGAACACCGTGATCCCCGGGCTCGTTCCGGAAGATTACGAAAAAGACGAGAAGCAGCGCACCGTCGCCTTCACCGAGGTCGGCCAAGAGCATATCGAAGAGCTGCTGCGCGACGCCGGCATGCTGGAAGATGGCGGGCTCTACGACATCAACAACATCTCACTGGTGCACCACGCCAACCAGGCGCTCCGCGCGCACCATCTTTTCGCCAAGGACACGGATTACATCGTCAAGGACGACAAGGTCGTCATCATCGATGAGTTCACTGGCCGGGCGATGGAAGGCAGACGCTATTCCGAGGGACTGCATCAGGCGCTTGAAGCCAAGGAACAGGTGACCATCCAGAACGAGAACCAGACCTTGGCCTCGATCACCTTCCAGAACTATTTCCGCCTCTATCCGAAGCTGGGCGGCATGACCGGCACGGCCATGACCGAGGCTGCCGAGTTCGCTGAAATCTACAATCTCGAAGTCGTCGAGATGCCGACCAACGTTCCTATCGCGCGGAAAGACTATGATGACGAGGTCTATCGCACGGCCGAGGAGAAGTGGGACGCCATCATCGACACCATCGCGGAATGCCGCGAAAAGGGTCAGCCGGTGCTGGTCGGAACGGTTTCCATCGAGAAATCGGAGTTGCTCTCCGGCCTGATGAACAAGCGCCGGATCGAGCACAAGGTCCTGAACGCCCGCTTCCACGAGCAGGAAGCGACGATTGTCGCCCAGGCTGGTCAGCCGGGCGCAATCACCATCGCCACAAACATGGCGGGCCGCGGCACCGACATTCAGCTCGGCGGCAACGCCGACATGCGGATCGCGCTGGAACTCGGTGAAGACGCCGTTCCGGCAAAGGTCGAGGCTATCCGAGCCGAGGTCGAGGTGGCGAAGAAAAAAGTTCTGGAGGCCGGCGGCCTCTATGTCATCGGCACCGAGCGACATGAAAGCCGGCGCATCGATAACCAGCTGCGTGGCCGTTCCGGCCGTCAGGGCGATCCGGGCGCCTCCAAGTTCTTCCTGTCCCTCGAAGACGACCTGATGCGGATCTTCGGCTCCGAGCGCATGGACGGCATGCTGCAGCGTCTCGGCCTGGAGAAGGGCGAGGCGATCGTCCATAGCTGGATCAACAAGGCCCTCGAGAAAGCCCAGCAGAAAGTCGAAGCCCGTAACTTCGACATCCGCAAGCAGCTACTGAAATACGACGACGTCATGAACGATCAGCGGAAGGTGATCTTCGAGCAGCGCAAGGACATCATGCGCGCGGAGGAAATCGCCGCGACGGTCGCCGACATGCGACACGAGGTGATCGAGAATATGGTCGCCCGTTGCATTCCGGAAGGCGCCTATTCCGAGCAATGGGATATTCCAGCCCTGCATGAGGAATGCCTGCGGCTGCTCGCGCTCGACCTTCCCGTGACTGAATGGGCCGCGGAAGAAGGCATCGCCGATCAGGAAATCCTCGAGCGGATCACCAAAGCGTCGGACCGTGCAATGGCCGAAAAAGCCGCTAATTACGGCCCCGAAGTCCTGCGCATGGCGGAAAAGAGCCTGCTGCTGCAGATCCTGGATCAGCAGTGGAAAGAGCACCTGCTGTCTCTCGACCACTTGCGCCAGGGTATCAATCTGCGCGCCTATGCCCAGAAGGACCCGCTGAACGAATACAAACGCGAAGCCTTCAATCTGTTCGACGGCATGCTGACCGGTCTGCGCGAGACTGTCTGTGGTGTGCTCTCCCATCTCGAGATCCGCATCCAGGCGACACCTGAGGAAATGGAAGCGCGCATGGCGGCGGAGCGTGCCGCAGCGGAAATGCATGAGGGCCGTGAAGATCCTGCCCTTGCCAAAGGCGCAGAAGGCGATTCAGCGGACGGGGAAACCATGGTCCGGTCCCGGCAAAGTGCGGTCAGCGTCGACCCACAGGACCCGTCGACCTGGGGCAAGGTTCAGCGGAATGCTGCATGCCCCTGTGGATCTGGTAAAAAATTCAAGCAGTGCCACGGTAAACTCTGATCGTGCAGCAGAAGCGGAAAAGCGTCATACGGCCTAGCGAACGAGTGAAATAACCGTCCCGCCAGTGCGGGCTGCCTCGTTGTCGACACTGACCAGACCGACCAGAACGACATCGACCGCGCCGAATTCTCCGCTGAATGGCAGGCAAAGGATCTGCATTCCGCCTATGGAACCCGAAGCCGGTTCCTGGCTCTTTACCGCCGCGAGAATACAGCGGGTTAGTTCGCCCGGCAAACCGCCGTCAGGCTCGGTTGTCGCGCCGATCGGGGTCCCGCCCAGCAAACCGCCGGCGGTATCGCCTGCGAACTCAACCTGAAATCTGGAATTTTCTCCATAGACGAGCAGCACATAGGGCATCTCGTCAACAAGATCGGAGATAAACAGGTTCTCGGAAAGTGGAAGGGTCAGCTGAGCACGGGAGAAGTCCCAATAGAGTCTCAGATCCCGTAATACCGGGGACAACGGCTCCGCCTGCGCGAAACGTCTGTCCGGTTTAAAATCCAATATCATATTCCCCTCCATCGGCGTTGCCATGCGCCGTGGCTATGGATGGCCGACGATGATTTTTCATCGTCCGACACAACTCCAAGCCACCCCCTTGTTCCTTTCGTTCCGGTTCCAGCCGTCACCCAGATCCGGCCCGCCTCGCTCTGTTTGCGCTATTTTAGGCGCTGATTATTCTTGCAGCATAGCACCAAAGCGTATGTGACAAGGCCAAGCCCCGCAACGTCCCGTAGGGCGTATGCGCGTTTTTCAATCATGAATTCTCACCATGCCCAACCATACCTAACCGCGGTGAGATTAATTATCAGCTATCTGGGGCATATTTCTGACCGCCGCGATCCGCTGGATACAGGCTGGCGCCGGAACGGTTACCGTCAGGTCTTCAAATGCGATAACCCTGAGTTCAGGCCTGCATAAAATCAGGAGTTCTTCATTGTGCAGCAGGAAATCCGGATTTTTCGGCCGGCCAAAAGCTTCGTTACCTCTGGCGAAAGTCTCGTAGATCAGCATCCCACCCGGAGCAACAGCCGCAACGATATCCCGCATGATCGGCCGGTGCAGATAGTTCGTCACGACAACACAGCCGAACCGACGGTCGGCAAGCGGCCAGGGTCGTCCGGCTTCCAAATCGAATGCGACAAGCTGAACGTCCGGGTCGGCGGCCATATCGGCGACGGGCGCGATGTTCCGGTCCAACATGACAACCGGGTTCCCCCGGCTGCGAAAGAACCGGCCGTGACGCCCCGCGCCGCAGGCGACATCGAGGACCTCAACGTCTTTCGGCACCAGATCGGCAAACCGCTCGACCCAACTTGATACCGCCTGGACCGATCCCGTTTTGGCGCGCGCCCCGCTCATTCCGCTGCCTCGGCTTTATCAAGCACAGGGATGACCGCGCCGGAGAACGAGCAATCCGCAACCGCGAGCCGCAGGAAAACCGGACCCGCCGCCTTGACCGGTGAGACCGAGCCCGGGTCCTCATCAGGAAAAGCTGCGGCGCGCATGCCTGTGCGCATCGCACCAGGATCGACGGCGTTTGCCCGGATGCCGAACTTCCTGCTCTCAGCGGCGTAAACACGCATCATGGCCTCAATACCGGCCTTGCTTGCCGCATAGGCGCCCCAGTTCGCATGCGCCCCCCGGGCAGCCCCGGAAGTGACGAAGATACACCGACCGGCATTGGACGCGGACAGCAGCGGATGCAGCGCAGCCAAAAGTCGGAACGCCGCGCTGAGATTGAGATCGATCACCCTGTCCCAGGATGCGTTTTCAATATCCGGCAAGGGTTTAAGATCCCCCAGCACCGCGGCATTGAGAACAAGTACATCAAGCCGCCCGCCGCCATTCTCGATAGCTTCCAGCAGCACTGCCATCCCTTCGGGGCGGCTGAGGTCGGCTGGAACTGACACCGCAGTACCTCCTTCCGCCTCTATCTCCGCCTGCCGTGCGGCGAGCCCTTTTGCATCGCGCGCAAGCAGAAAAACGGTGGCGCCTGCACGGGCGAAAACCCGGGCGACCTCGGCACCGATCCCGCGGGAAGCACCCGTGACAAGCGCTACCTTACCGGCGAGCGGTTGCGCCGTGTGTTCAACCACGTCGGCAACCTTCTGCTCCTCGGCGATAATGCCCAGCTCTTTGCGGATGTATTCCAGAGCTGCTTCAAGCGTATCCACGATATCGTCGACCTGATCGTGCGTGACCACGAAAGGCGGCGCGATCAGCAGTGTATCCCGCACGGCGCGCACAATGATGCCCCGCTCCCTGAGGTTCTCACGGCAAACCGCGGCAACCACGCCGGGCGGATCGAACAGGATATGCCGGTCCTTGTCCTGGATCAGCTCCACCGCTCCAAGCAGCCCAAGGCTGCGCACTTCGCCGACCAGTGGATGGCCTGCAAGGCGGGTAAGCGCGCGCTGGAAATAAGGGCCGATATCCTGCGCGACCCGCTCAACCAGCTTTTCCCGTTTCAGGATATTCAGGTTCTCCAGCGCCACGGCGGCTGCAACCGGATGCCCGGAATAGGTAAAACCGTGGGCAAGTCCGCCTTCCGCATCGCGCAGCTTGTCCGCGATCGGGTCCGAAATCATCAGCGCCGAAATAGGCTGGTAACCGGAAGACAGGCCCTTCGCCAAGGTGATGAAATCGGGGCTGAGACCAAACAGTTCCGCCGCCGACCAGGCGCCGAGCCGGCCGAACGCGCTGATCACCTCATCCAGGACGAACAGCACGTCATGGCGCTGGCAAATCCTCTGAACTTCCTGGAGATAGCCTTCCGGCGGAAAAATCAGGCCGCCTGCCCCCTGGATCGGCTCGCAGATGAAGAGCGCGACATTCTCGGCGCCGAGTTCCTTGATCTTGATCTCGAGGGCGTGCGCAGCCTGCTGCGCAAACGCCGCCTCGGACATGTCCGGGCCGTGCAGGAATTTGTATGGCGCCTCGATATGAGCGAAATCCGGCATGCCGATGCCGCCCTGCGCGTGCATGGCCCCGACCCCGCCGGCGCTGATCGTGGCCAAAGTGGAGCCGTGATACCCTTCCTCCCGGCCGATCACGATCCGCTTCGACGGTTTGCCGACCAGTTGCCAATAAAAGCGCGCCAGACGGATCGCACTGTCGCAGACTTCGGAGCCGGAATTCGCGAACAAGGCGGTATTGAGATGCCCAGGCATCAAGGCCGCCAGGGTCTCCGCCAATTCAACCGTCGGCGCCGTCGTCGTGTTGAAGAAGGTGTTGTAGTAGGCAAGCTGCTGCATTTGACGGGCAGCTACGTCGGCCAACTCTTTGCGGCCGTATCCGACATTGACGCACCACAGACCGGCAAGCGCGTCGAGATATCGATGCCCCTGATCGTCCCAGAGGTAACAGCCCTCGCCCCGCTCGATCACGGTCGGCCCACCCGCATCCGCGAGTTCCCGGTTATCCGTGAAAGGATGCAAATGATGGGCGGCGTCTCGCTGCCCCAGGGTCTTGCCGTCCGGATCGCTCACACTCTGTCCCCCGCGCAACGACACACTGGCTTATTAGTGAATATTACACTATTTCGACAGCATGCTACCTGATAGCTGACAGGATGACAGTGGGTCAGTTGGATGATCAAATACAGATTGCGTTGTGACAAGGACCATAGCTTCGACGCTTGGTTTCGCGATAGTGCCGCCTATGACAAACAAGCGGGCGCGAGTCTGCTGGCCTGCCCGACCTGCGGCTCGTCCTCCGTCTCCAAAGCCCTGATGGCCCCCAATGTCTCCTCCTCCAAGAAGAAGAGCGACAGAGAGCCACCACATACCGATACCGTGCCTGCGATCAACGAAGTGCCGCCGGAAATGATCGAGATTCGTCAGAAGCTCGCCGCGCTCCGTTCCGAGGTGGAGAGTAATTTCGACTATGTCGGCAAGGATTTCGCCGAGGAAGCACGAAAGATCCACTACGGCGAAACAGATCCGCACGGCATTTACGGAGAAACCAGCGCCACCGAAGCTGAGGCCCTGCGAGACGAAGGGATCGAGTTTGGTGCCATCCCCTGGGTGCCAAAAAGCGACGCCTGATCAGGCAGCTTCCGGACGGACCGCGAGCATCGCGTAATTAATTCCCAGATCCGATGAGCGCTCGAACGAATCGCCCAGCGGATCGAAACGGATCCCGGTCTTCTCTGCCAACACCAGCCCAGCCTCGGTCAACAACGCCCCCAACTCTTCCGGTGTCAGGAATTGCCACCAGTCATGGGTGCCAGCTGGCACCCAGCGCAGCACATATTCGGCCGCGAACTTTCCGAACAGAAGCGATTTCATCGTGCGGTTCAGCGTGGTGACGAAAACTGCGCCACCCGGGCGAACCAGCTTGGCAAGAGATCCCGCAAAAAGCGCTGGATCGGCAACATGCTCGATCACTTCAGAGGCGATCACCGCATCGAATGCTCCCGGCATTTCCGCAGCCAGGTCTTCCGCCAGAGAAACCCGGTAGTCAATCTCAAGGCCTGTCTGCTCGGCATGCAGCCGCGCTGTCCCGATGGTTCGTGCGTCCGCGTCAATTCCCGTCACCGTGGCGCCGAGTCGGGTAAGCGGCTCAGAGATCAGGCCACCGCCGCATCCGATGTCGAGCACCTTCAAACCATCGAACGGTGTCCCTGCGGCCTCGGGCAGAACGAAATGGTCGCTCAACCATTCCCTGATCAATCCGAGCCGGACCGGTGTGAATTTATGCAGCGGGGCAAAAGGTCCCTGCATATCCCACCATTCCGCCGCCACGGCGGAGAAGCGTGCGACATCTTCCGGATCGATCGTGCTTGCGACTGCGTTCTTCTGGTTCATGGGCGCTCCGTTCAACACCGAGCCCGGTCTTGCCGGGACCGCGACGTGTCGCTATGTATAGCCCCGCCGGGAGCCATTAGGAACGCTCGCGTTCCGGTTTTGGGCATTGGGGATACACTCCTGAAAAGCGGAACGAAATGGCGCGTATCGTGCAAAAGTTCGGCGGCACGTCCGTCGCCGATATTGAACGCATCAAGAATGTGGCTCAGCGAGTCAAGAAAGAGGTCGATGCCGGCAACGAAGTAGCCGTCATTGTTTCTGCCATGGCCGGGGTCACGAATCAGTTGGTCGGTTATGCCCGCGAGATGAGCGTCCTGCATGACGCCCGCGAATACGACACCATCGTCTCGACCGGCGAACAGGTGACGAGCGGCTTGCTAGCCATGGCCCTGCAGAATATCGGCGTCAACGCCCGCTCCTGGCTTGCCTGGCAGTTACCATTCCGGACTGACGGTGTGCATAGCAAGGCCCGGATCGAGAACATCGAGACCGACGAGATCGTCAAACGCTTCGAGCAAGGTCAGGTTGCCGTTCTCGCGGGCTTCCAGGGCATCGGGCCGGACAACAGGATTACCACGCTCGGCCGTGGCGGCTCCGACACCTCGGCCGTTGCCCTTGCCGCGGCGCTCAATGCGGACCGCTGCGATATCTACACGGATGTTGACGGCGTCTATACGACCAACCCTCGGATCGTACCGTCGGCCCGGAAGATCGACCGGATTACCTACGAGGAAATGTTGGAACTGGCCTCTCAAGGGGCCAAAGTGCTGGAGACGCGCTCCGTCGCGCTCGCCATGCAGCACAATGTCAGGCTCCAGGTACTCTCCAGCTTCATCGAAGCTCCGGGCACCCTGGTCTGTGATGAGGATGAGATCGTGGAACAGCAAATTGTCAGCGGCATTGCCTACAGCCCCGAAGAAGCCAAGGTCACCGTGCGCCACGTACCGGACCGGCCGGGTGTTGCCGGGTCAATCTTCGGCAGCCTTGCCGATGCTGCCGTCAACGTCGACATGATCGTCCAGAACGTCACCGAGGACGGCAACACCACCGATATGACCTTCACCGTCGGCAAGACCGATCTCGAACGCGCCCGCCAGGTGCTGGAAAAGCTGAAGGACGAACTCGGCTTCAAGGAAATCAACGCCGACCCGAACGTTGCCAAGGTCTCTGTCGTCGGTGTCGGCATGCGCTCGCAGCCGGGCGTTGCCAAGACGATGTTCCATACCCTGGCCGACAAGGGCATCAACATCCAGGTCATCTCGACCTCGGAGATCAAGGTCAGCGTTCTGATCGCCGCCGAGTATACCGAGCTTGCGGTCCGGGCTCTTCACACCGCATACGGCCTCGACGGGCCGCCAGCGAGCTGAAGCATGACACCGGCGGTCGAGCAAAACGGCTTCGGCCGCAACTCCCGCACCATGTTGCGCAGACTGCGCGATGTGATGGCGGATACGCGCGCACCGCAGGAACGCCTCGACAGCATCACCTCGATCATCGGCGCGGACATGGCGGCGGAGGTTTGCTCGATCTATGTCCGCCGCTCCGACAACCTGCTGGAGCTTTGCTCCACCGAGGGCCTGAATAAAGACGCTGTCCACCGCACGCTAATGCATTTTGGCGAGGGCCTTGTCGGCGACGTCGCCGCCCGCGCCCAGTCTCTCGCCCTGTCGGACGCCCAGTCCCATCCGAAATTCGCCTATTTTCCGGAAACCGGCGAAGAGATCTATCAATCCCTCGCCGGTGTACCGGTGATGCGTGCCGACCGCGTTCTCGGTGTGCTGGTGGTCCAGAATCGCTCCCGACGGCAATATTCCGACGAAGAGATCGAGACGCTCGAGACCTTCGCCATGGTGCTGGCGGAGCTGCTCGCCAATGGCGTTCTCGACGGGCAAGAGAACAAGCAAGATGCGCCTGTCCGCCTCGCCGGTCAGGCAGTCGCGCCCGGCGTGGGCATCGGGATCGCGCATTTCCACAGACCGAGCACCGCGATCCGCCGTGTCGTCGCCGACAATCCGGCGGTCGAAAAGGAGCGGCTCGATAATGCCATGCAGGGGGTGCGTTCACGCATCGATACACTGCTCTCTGCTCCCGACCTCGCCGAGGCAGGCGAGCATCGGGACGTGCTCGAAACCTTCCGGATGATCGCCCACGACCGTGGCTGGCTGACACGGATGAACGACGCGATCGATAACGGCCTGACAGCGGAGGCTGCGGTTCAGCGTTCGCGAGCCGATATGCGGGCCCGTCTCAGCTCGGTGCAAAACCCCTATCTGCGCGAACGCCTCGCCGATTTCGAGGATTTGACGAACCGCCTGCTCGCCCAGCTCGCCGACGAAGAAGAGAATGGCGATGTCGCAGGGAGTATCGACGACGATCAGCCCTATATCGTCGTCGCCCGGTCAATGGGGCCCGCCGAGCTGCTCGACTACGACCGCACACACCTTGCCGGCCTCGTCCTCGAGGAAGGCTCGGCAACAGCGCATGTCGCCATCGTCGCACGGGCTCTGGACATCCCGGTCCTCGGCAACATTCCTGGACTGCTGAGCGAGGTCAACCCGGGCGACCATCTGATTATCGATGCCAACAACAACCAGGTCCTGCTGCGGCCAACAGAAGACGTTCAGGATTCTTTCCGTGCAGGTCTGCGTGCCCAGGCCGAAACCAAGGCGCGCTATCAGGCACTCCGCGACCAGCCGGCCCGCACGCTGGACGGTGTCGATATCAGCCTGTTGCTGAATATCGGTTTGATGTTCGACCTGCAGCAGCTCGATGCCACCGGGGCCGAGGGTATCGGGCTTTACCGGACCGAGATCCCCTTCATGGTCCGTCGTGACATCCCAGACGTGCCCCAACAGACCGACGTCTATCGCCGTGTCCTCGACGCTGCGAGCGGACGGCCCGTCACCTTCCGCACCCTGGATGCGGGTGGCGACAAACACATCCAAGCGTTCGACCACGACCCCGGAGACAATCCAGCCCTCGGCTGGAGGTCGATCCGGATATCCGTCGATCACCCCAGCCTCCTGCGCAACCAGATCCGCGCGATTTTGCGTGCCTCTGCCGGCAAGCCGGTCGATTTGATGTTTCCAATGGTCTCCACCGTCGCGGAGTTCGATACGGCCCGCTCTATTCTCGACCGCGAACTCGAACGGGCGGTGCGGCGCGGCGACATTCTGCCGTCGAAGCTACGCCTGGGCAGCATGCTCGAGGTTCCGTCTCTGGCATGGCAACTTCCCGAAATCTTGAGCAGAGTCGACTTTCTCTCTGTCGGCAGCAACGATCTACAGCAGTTCTTCTTCGCAGCGGACAGGGGAGACCAACGCGTGACCCATCGGTACGATGCCGTGTCCGTTCCCTTTCTCCGACTGCTCAGAGATATATCCAATGCATGTAAAAAGCACGATAAGCCATTGACTTTATGTGGAGAGATGGCCGGATCAAGAATTGGAGCAATGGCCCTCATCGGAATCGGCTATCACCGTTTATCCATGGCGGCAGCCTCGATCGGCCCGATCAAAGAAACTGTAAGATCGTTAAATTACAGCGACTTGCAAGTACTTATGTCTAGATTACTGGAAACGCAGGAAGGTCGCATCACTGATCATTTGAAGGCTTTCGCACGCGATCATCAAATCCCAACCTGAGTCTCCAGATCGAAAAATCCGAATAGATCATTGATTCATTGGAGAATTTAATCTAACTTGGCTTTGATGGTTGGTTACTCCATGGTGTCGCAGTGCGTTTTTCGGAATAATAACTGCAAAAATTGTGTAGCCAAACAGACGCAATATTCGCGGGCAACCAGGTCGTGGATGATATGAGCGCAAAAGCAAAGTTAAGACTCCGGCATATCGAAGATGCCGCAAAGTCAAAGACCGCAAACACTACGCCGCAAGCAGCGACGGTGAAACCTTTTGCGTCGCCAAGCCTTGTCTCCAAAACGAAAAGCACTACACCTGCTGAGCGAAATCCGCTCCCCCAAGTTGAACAAGCCGAACACGGGTCTGCAGTAGGCGAAATCTTGCAGCGGCACCGTATTGAAAGAGATCTCTCTCTTCAGGACATTGCCCAGCAACTGCGCATCCAGCGCAGCTATCTTGATGCACTGGAAAACGGGGACTTCGACAGTCTTCCCGGACTGACCTATGCCATCGGATATGTTCGCAGCTACGCACAACTTCTTGATCTCGACGCAGCGACGCTGATCACTGACTTCAAGGCTGAAGCCAAAAAGCTGCAGGAACCGACGCAACTCTCGTTCCCGTCACCGGCGCCCGAAGGAAAAGTACCCGGCGGGGCGTTGGTATTTGTCGGTGTCTTCCTCGCGGCTCTCAGCTACGGCGGCTGGTACTATTTCTCGACCTCGGAAACCGCGGTCTCCGATCTCACACCCAAAGTGCCGGACCGGCTGGCCTTCCTTCTGGAAGAGCCTGCAATCGACACCCCGGCAACAACGGAAAGCGCGCCGGCCGCGCCGCAGCCTACCGCAGTTGGCGTCGTCACTACGGCACAGGCTTCCAGCAAAGAGCCTTCCGCCCCAACGCAGACTGAAGCCGCTTCAGCGCAGCCAGAGCCGGCAGGCGAACCGGTAGCCGAGGCGACAACCGTGGCACCAGTTGTCACGACACCGGCCGCCACAACACCCGTCGCGGCATCGGCAAGCCCGGAACCCGCGCCCCAGTCCGACGACATACCGGTCGCGGTAAGCGCATCTGCAACGGCTCCGGCCGCGCCTGAAACGGCAGCAGCGACAAGCACCGAGACAGAGATACCTGTTGCTCCGTCAAGCAGCGAGCCGGTCGCGGCTGTCGAACCTGCCGCGGAAACGCCGGCACCAGCCGAAACAGCCAGCGCCGACAGCACAGCATTGCCTTTATCCGCGCCCGAAGAGCCAGCGGCGGCGGAACAGATTGCCAGCGTACCGGCATCCGCTCCTGAACCCGTAACGGCCCAAATCCCGGACGTTCCCGAAATGCCGCGGCAGGAAGTCGCGACGGCCGGGCGGTCGGTCTCGGAAGCCGAAGCGGCAGCCATCGACAGCCGACCGAAACCTGTTTCAGCCGCCGCCGGACCGCTTATCGTGATCAGCGCAACAGACGACAGCTGGGTCCAGGTCCGCGGCACCGATGCGACTCCGCTGCTGACTCGCATCCTGCGCAAAGGCGAGCAGTACAAGGTTCCGGCCCGCACCGGGCTGAAGCTCTTTACCGGGAATGCCGGAGCCTTGAAAATCTCGGTGAATGGAGCGGAAGTTCCGAGCCTCGGCCCGTTCGGCAAAATCGCCCGGAACATCCCGTTGGACGAAACTTTGCTGACCTACTCGGTCACCGACTGACGCCAACAATCCTCAATCGTCACGAAGGCGGCGTTTACCCGCGGCGTCTGCTTGCTTTATAAGACCCGGAACGCCATCTCGCAGTGGCGAGTACAGCGAGCGGATCGATCCCATGAGCGTGCGGCCCTACCGCGACATCTTCAGACGAAAATCCCGTCAGATCTCTGTCGGCAATGTGCTGGTTGGCGGCGATGCGCCGATCACAGTGCAAACCATGACGAACACACTGACATCGGATGCCAAGGCGACCATTGCGCAGATCCAGGAATGCGCCGATGCCGGTGCCGATATCGTGCGCGTCTCCTGCCCCGACGAAGCTTCGACGGCGGCAATGCCGGAAATCTGCAAGGCCAGCCCGGTACCGATCGTCGCGGATATTCATTTCCACTATAAGCGCGCCATTGAAGCCGCCGAGGCGGGCGCTGCCTGCCTGCGGATCAATCCGGGCAATATCGGCAGTGCCGAACGCGTCCGCGAAGTCGTGAAAGCCGCCAAAGATCACGGCTGCTCCATCCGGATCGGCGTCAATGCCGGCAGCCTGGAAAAGCATCTGCTGGAAAAATACGGCGAGCCCTGCCCCGAAGCGATGGTCGAATCCGCGCTCGATCACATCCGCATCCTGGAAGACAACGACTTCTACGAGACGAAAGTCAGCGTAAAAGCTTCCGACATATTCCTTGCAGTCGCCGCCTATCAGGGGCTAGCCGACGCCTGCGATTACCCACTGCATCTGGGCATCACGGAGGCTGGTGGTTTCCGCATCGGCTCCGTCAAATCCTCCATCGGTATGGGCATGCTGCTCTGGAGCGGTATCGGCGATACCATCCGGGTCTCGCTCTCTTCGGACCCCGTGGACGAGGTGAAAGTCGGCTTCGACATCCTGAAGTCGCTTAACCTGCGCCATCGCGGCGTGAACGTGATCTCATGCCCGTCCTGCGCCCGCCAGCAGTTCGACGTCATCAAGACTGTCGAGGTTCTGGAGAAGCGGCTTGCCCATATCACCACACCGATGACCCTTTCGGTAATCGGCTGCGTTGTGAACGGGCCGGGCGAAGCGCGCGAGACCGATATCGGTTTCACCGGCGGCGGCAAGGGAACTCACCAGGTCTATATCGCCGGCCTGCCGCACCACCGCCTGAAGGACGACAATGTCGTCGACCATCTGGTCTCTCTCGTCGAGGAAAAGGCGGCGGAGATCGAGAAGGAGCTGGCCGAAGCGGACGAAAGCCCAGCACAGATCATTTCTCCGGCGGCTTCCTGACACCCTCCGGAATTTCCAACCAACGCAAAATCACCGCATCCGTTTGAATCCGGGACGGAAACGCGGCATAAACCGAGCCTCCCCGGCATTCTGTCGGTTTCGGGGATGTTTGAAAGGACCTCAATCATGGCCAAGTTGCAGCCCGTTCGCGGCACCCACGACCTCCTCGGTGAGGATGCGCGGCGGCATCGCCATGTGGTCGAAACGGCCCTCGAAACGGCGGGTCGCTACGGTTTCAGCGAAATTCAGACACCGATTTTCGAGTTCACCGAAGTCTTCGCCCGCACCCTCGGTGAGACCTCGGACGTGGTTTCGAAAGAGATGTACAGCTTCACCGACCGGGGTGATGAAAGCATAACGCTGCGCCCGGAAGGTACGGCGGGCGTGGCGCGCGCCTTCATTTCCGGCGGCCTGACCCAGGATCTGCCGCTGAAGCTGTTCTATCAGGGCCCGATGTTCCGCTATGAGCGCCCGCAGAAAGGCCGCCAGCGTCAGTTCCATCAGATCGGCGTCGAGCTGATCGGCGTGCCGACACCGCAGGCCGATGTCGAGGTGATCACGGTCGGCGCCGATATTCTCGATGCGCTCGGCATTTTCGATGGCATCGTTCTGCAGCTGAACACCCTCGGCGACACCGAAAGCCGCCAAGCCTATCGCGGCGCGCTGGTCGAGTATCTGATGGGCCACAAGGACGGCCTCTCCGAGGACAGCCTCCGGCGGCTGGACGCAAACCCTCTGCGCATCCTCGACAGCAAGGATGAGGGTGACCGGAAGATCGTCGCGGACGCCCCCTCCTTCGGCGACTACCTCAATGCGGCTTCCGAAGATTTCTACGGCACGGTAAAAGCCGGGCTCGATGCGGTCGGCATTCCCTATCAGCAGAATGACCGGCTGGTGCGCGGCCTCGATTACTATTGCCACACCGCCTACGAGTTCGTCACCGACCGGCTTGGCGCCCAGGGCACCGTGATGGCCGGCGGACGCTATGACGGGTTGATCGAGACCATGGGTGGCCCCTCAACGCCGGGGGTCGGCTGGGCAGCCGGTATCGAGCGTATCGCCATGATGATCGAGGCCCCCGCGGCTCCAGTGCGGCCGCTATCCCTAATCCCGGTCGGCGAGGACGCCACCATCGCGGCGATCAAGCTCGCGCACGACTTGCGCAAGGCGGGCCACTCTGTCGAAATGGGCTATTCGGGCAATCTCGGAAAGCGCATGAAACGGGCCAACAAACTCAATGCCAGCCACGCCGTCATTATCGGCGAGACGGAACTCGAAAAGGGCGTAGCGACGATCCGCGACCTGGATACAGGCACGCAGCTCGAAGTCGCGCTGGGCAAGATCGGGGACCATCTCGGCGCCGAGGCCTAGCGAGGCGCGCGTTGGCGGACCGCTCCGCTTCCCCGCTTTTTCAGGATCTGCACCGCTTCGCCGTCGTCGGCGTCAACCACCGGACTTGTCCCGATGCGATCCGTGAACAACTTTTCGTCGCCGACGAAGAGCTGCCGGTCGTGCTTCGCTCGCTTCGGGTCTTCGGCGTTGAGGAAGCCATGCCGCTCTCAACCTGCGACCGGGTCGAGGTTGCCGGTGTCTTTCCAAACCCGGAAGAAGCCCGCAGCATCATCGCGAAGATCCTCTGCGCCCCGGTTGATCTCGACCCGGCCCTGCTGGAGCCGCTGCTTTACCGGCATGTCGGCGGGGACGCGGTGAGCCATCTGTTCCGCGTCGCCGCCTCCCTTGACAGCCAGGTTATCGGCGAGCCTCAGATCCTCGGGCAAATGCGCGCGGGACACCGGCTGGCACGCAGCCTGAAATCCTCCGGCCCGCTGCTCGACGCAACCATGAGCGCCGCCTTCGAAGCCGCCCGCCAGGTGCGCCGGGAAACCCGTATTGCCGAAGGGCCAGTCTCCATTGCCGCCGCTGCCCTTTCCGTCGCCCGCGACGTCCACGGCGCGCTGGAACGGACCCGCGCAGTGCTGCTTGGCTCGGGCGAGCTCGGCCTCATTCTGGCGGAACAACTTCACAACAGTCACGGCACACCGGTCACAGTGCTCGACCGCATTGCGCGGCGCGCCGAGGCCACAGCCAAATCCATCGGGGCACACCACGGCACCATGGATACTCTTGCGGATGCACTCGTCGATGCCGATATCGTCATCTCCGCCGTCGGGGAAGGCCGCACCCAGCTGACCGAGGAAATGATCCGGCAGACGCTGGTGAAGCGCCGCTATCGCCCGATCTTTCTGGTCGATCTATCGGTTCCGGCCGATATCGACCCGGCGGTGAACAGGATCGATGAAGCTTTCCTGTTCGATCTGGAGGATCTGGAACGGTCCGCCACCGAGGGCAAGAATGCCCGCCGGGCCGAGGCGGAAGCAGCCCGCGAGATGGTCGACGCCGCCGTCGCCCGGTTCCTCTCGGACCAGAGCGGGCGCATCGCCGCTCCCTCCATCGCGCGCCTCCGGGCTCACCTAGAAGGCATGCGCGAGACATTACACGCGGAGCAGCCAAACCTTTCCGCGGAAGACGCAACCCGCTTGTTGCTGAAACGCATCATGCACGGCCCGTCGGAACATCTCCGGCGCCTGGCGGCAACGGACAATCTGGACGACCGGACACTCTCCACGCTGGAGGAACTGTTCGGTCTTGACCAAGAACAAGGAGACGACCTGTGAGCTTGCAGGCAAATCTGGAACGCGTGCTGGCCCGTCACAAGGAACTGGAAGCTATTCTGGCATCCGGAGACAGCTCGGACATAGCCAAGCTGTCGAAAGAACTCTCGGAACTCGCGCCCATCGCCCAGAAGGTGACGGAGCTGAACGACATGCGCCGGGAGCTGACCGACGCCCGAGAGCTGCTGGAAGATCCGGACATGGCGGACATGGCCGCCGACGAGGTGCAGCGGCTTGAGAAAGCGCTGCCGGAGCTTGAGCGCGACGTCCAGATCCTGCTGCTGCCGAAGGACGAGGCGGACGAGAAGAACGCCATCCTCGAAGTCCGGGCGGGTACAGGCGGGGACGAGGCGGCACTTTTCGCCGCCGATCTGTTCGGCATGTACCAGCGCTATGCGGCCCTGAAGGGCTGGAAGTTCGAGGTCATGGAAATCTCCGAGAACGATATCGGCGGCTACAAGGAAGCTACCGCCGAGATCACCGGCCGCTCCGTCTTCGCGCGCCTCAAGTTCGAATCTGGCGTGCATCGGGTTCAGCGGGTGCCGGTCACCGAGTCCGGCGGCCGTATCCACACTTCCGCCGCCACTGTCGCAGTGCTGCCGGAAGCTGAGGATGTCGATCTGAACATCGAAGACAAGGATCTCCGGGTCGATGTGTTCCGGGCCAGCGGCGCTGGCGGCCAGCATGTCAACACGACCGAAAGCGCGGTCCGCATCACGCATATTCCGTCGGGCATCGTGGTCTCCCAACAGGACGAGAAGTCGCAGCATAAGAACCGGGCCAAGGCGATGAAGATCCTGCGAGCCCGGCTTTACGATCATGAGCGCCAGCGCCTCGCCAGCGAGCGGGCAGCAGACCGCAAGGATCAGATCGGCAGCGGAGACCGTTCCGAACGCATCCGGACCTACAATTTTCCGCAGGGGCGAGTGTCCGATCACCGCATCAACCTGACGCTCTACAAAATAGACAAGGTGATTGCCGGCGAGGCTCTGGACGAGTTTGTCGACGCCCTGACCGCCGAAGACGAGGCCGCGCGCCTCGCCTCGATGAGCTGATGACCCAAAACGATCCTGACGCGAACGATCCTGGCGAGACCGAGACCATCGGCGCTCTGCTGCAGGCCGCGACGCAACGTCTGGCTGCGGAAGGCAACGACAATCCCCGGCTCGACGCGCGATTACTGCTTGCCCATGCCCTCGGCGTGGAAGGACGACTGCATGGCCGGGAAGACGATCCGGTTACGGCGGAGGAGCGCACCCGCTTTGCCGCATTTCTGGCGCGCCGAATCGGTGGAGAGCCCGTGTCCCGCATTCTCGGCTCCCGCGAATTCTGGAGCCTGGAATTCGATCTCTCACCTGCCACCCTCGACCCGCGCCCGGACAGCGAGACTCTGATCGACGCCCTTCTGGAGCTTCATCCGGATCGCGATCGAGCCTATCGCATCCTTGATCTCGGCACTGGAACCGGCTGCCTTCTACTGGCGGCGCTGTCTGAATTTCCGAATGCAGAAGGTGTGGGTGTCGATATCGACGCGGACTGCGTCCAAGTTGCTCGCCAAAATGCAGAGAAACTATCTCTTTCCAGCCGCGCACGAATGATCCGTTCCCGGTGGGCGGACAATGTGAACGGACCATTTGATATCGTGCTTTCCAACCCGCCATACATTCCCACATCCGACATCGCCTCACTGCAACCAGAAGTAAAAGTACACGACCCCATGCAAGCACTGGACGGTGGCCCCGACGGCCTGACCGCCTACCGTAACATCGCGGAATGCTTGCCTTCCCTACTCAGCGAAGACGGTCTCGCAGCTCTCGAATTTGGAGAAGGTCAGGGGCCTGCAATTTCCCGCATCGTGGAAGCATCAGACCTCATCGTGGACGGTTTCCGGAACGATCTGGCGGGCATCGAGCGCTGCATTCTGGTGCGGCGAGCCTAGCCTGGCCCTACTCCGTCGCTGCGTTGCTGCGGGGAATTAGAACTTGGAATGCCGCGCCCAACCCGGTAGTCTCCCTTCATGCAACAGAGGCCGGAGGGGGCAGGTCTGTTGCAGGAAACCATCCTGGTTATGAGATGAATGCATCGGCTTGGACCTGGTCCTACCGGATGCTCCGGATGTTTCGATCACGCACGTGGTGTGGATCGGTGTTTTGGCATGGGAGCCCATTTGGCGCCCTTTTAAAACGGCAAAGAATCAAACATGAGACAAGGTCCCCATCAGAAACGTGGGCGGGGTCGCGGCGGAAATAACAATAATCGTCGCCCGAGCACCCCCAACAGAAACCAGACCTTCGACAGCAACGGTCCCGACGTGCGGATTCGTGGCAATGCGCATCAGGTGTATGAAAAATACGTGACGCTTGCCCGGGATGCCTCGACCGCCGGAGACCGGCTGCTGGCTGAAAACCTGTTCCAGCATGCGGATCATTATTTCCGCATCTACAGCGCTTTCAACGAAGAGAATGAAGCCCGTGAAGCCCGGAGAAATGCGCAGCAGGATAGCGGGCAACAGCAGTCTGACAGCTCGCCGCGTAACGACGACTCCCGCAGAGACGACGAAAACGAAGCGGGTAATGTCGTAGAAGCGCGGTCGGTCCAGCCTCCAGTGCCCCAGCCTCAGGCGACACCGTCTTCGGACGAAGAGTCTGCTCCGGCACGCAGGACACGAAGCGAGCGCCGTCAGGACGCTGAAGCCGCAGAGCAAACCGGCGAACAACAAACCAGCGAGCCGGAACAACGCGCACCGCGTCAGCCGCGCCGCCGCCGCAGCGCACCTGCTCCACAGGATACCGCCGCTCCGGCAGCGGATAATGATGCCGCGCTTCGGGCAATGCTCGGTGCCAGTGAAAGCGGTGCACCAAAGGCTGCGCCGGAAGAAGCTTCCGCCGACAGTGTTGAGCCGGAAGCAAAGCCGGTCCGTCGCAGAGGTCGCCCGCGCAAGGTCGTCGAAGCGGTCGAGCCCGCTCTGCCGTTGGCCGGCGAGGACTGATCGGCCTATAGGCACACCATTTTGAGAAAACCGGTTGTCAGTGATGATGGCCGGTTTTTTTATGCGGAAATGTCAGGTCAGCGACTGTATCTGCTTCGTGCCTGGATCTGCTTCCGGAACGAATAGGATGGCTAAGAACGCTGATATCCGATGCGTTCGTAAAAGGCATTGGTACCGTTCCGGCCTCAAGACGAATGACCAGCCCAGAGACTAGAGAACAGTGATTTCGTCACCGACACGGATCGTGCCGCCACCGGTCACATCGACATAGATGCCGCAATCGGTATGGCCGAAACCATTCTGTAGATCCCGCGGGATCGTCAGGTCGCGCTGTGCCGTTGCCGGATCGACATTGGTCGCCGGGCAACGGCCAATCCGTTCGGCAACGCGGATTTCGGCATCGCCGATTTTCAGCGTCTTTCCGACCCAGGTGAATTCTTCCCAAGCCGGCACACCTTCAATCAGGAGATTGCCCCGGAACCGCAGCGGATCGACCGGCTGGCCAACCACGCGTTCGAGATCCCGGACACTTTCCAGATTGATGATCGAGACGAAAGGAACCTTCACGTCGGAATAGGGCTGATCGCCACTTTCGACAATACGCGGCTGGCCCCGGCTTTCCTTCGTCATGAAGGCAGCGAAGAACTGCTCCAGCACCGTCCGTCCATTGACGTCGGTAAGCTTGCCGCTGGAGACGTTCCGGCCCTTGCGCCAGATCTGCAGGATCTCGCTCTCGCCGTCAAAACGCGCTTCCAGTTGAGCGAGCTTCTCGACCTGTGCAAGCTGAAGGAAATTGGCTTTCGCCTTCCAATCCCGGTCTCCGGCTTCCGCACGCCGCGCCGAGGCGCCGTGCAGAATTCCGAAACGACGGTCGTTCGGAAGCATGCGCCCCGCTTCCAGCGGCACGCTCTCCAGAGATTCCCCTGTCATACCCTTGACCGGAAACCTGTAAATCGCACTTATTTTTCCCATAGTGCACCGCACAATAAATAGCTTCGAAAGCCTGTCAACTCGCTTTCCCACCTCTTGCGATAACGCGGCCGCTCACCATATCTGTGATGTGGGTTCCGGATGCCATTATCGGGTTCGGCCCTCTTCCAAGCCGGAACGCAATCGGCGATGCTGAAAAGATCGTCTGTGCTTTCCGGAAATAGGCTTGCGTGCCGCCATAATGGAGCGCGTGGAGCTGTATCGGCAACCTTGCGGTACGAAGGAGACGACCATTGGATTTCGAAAAACTCTCGGAGCGCCTGCGCGGCTTCATACAATCGGCGCAAACCTACGCTACCGGCGCCGGACACCAGCGCCTGACCCCCGAACATCTGCTCAAAGTCCTGCTCGACGATAAGGAAGGCATGTGCGCCAAGCTTATCGACGCGTCGGGCGGTGATGCGAAGGCGGCTCAGCTCGCGGTCGAGGCCGAACTCAGCAAGCTGCCGACGGTTGAAGGCAGCGGTGCGGGGCAGGTTTATCTCGCCCCCGAAACCGCACGTCTGCTGACCCAGGCGCAGGAAGTAGCCGAAAAGGCCGGCGACAGCTTTATCACGGTGGAGCGGTTGCTTCTCGCCATCGCCATGGCGGAAGGCACAGCGGCGGCACGCATCCTGAAGGATGCAGGCCTCACGGCGCAGGCCCTGAACCAGACCATCAACGACGTCCGCAAGGGCCGCAAGGCCGACAGCGCGACCGCCGAGAATGCTTACGAGGCGCTGGACAAATATACCCAGGACATGACCGAGGCTGCCCGCTCGGGCAAGCTCGATCCTGTGATCGGCCGGGACGAGGAGATCCGCCGGACCATCCAGGTGCTGTCCCGCCGGACCAAGAACAACCCGGTGCTGATCGGTGAGCCCGGCGTCGGCAAGACCGCCATCATCGAGGGCCTGGCCCAGCGCATCGTCAATGGCGACGTGCCGGAACCGCTGAAACAGAAGCGGCTGCTGACGCTCGACCTCGGCGCGCTTATCGCCGGCGCCAAGTTCCGTGGTGAATTCGAGGAACGGCTGAAAGCCGTTCTGCAGGAAGTCTCGCACTCCGAAGGCGACATCGTGCTCTTCATCGACGAGCTGCATACGCTGGTTGGTGCCGGTGCCGCCGAAGGCGCGATGGATGCGTCCAACATGCTGAAGCCGGCCTTGGCTCGCGGCGAGCTGCACTGCGTCGGCGCGACCACACTGGACGAATACCGCAAGCACATCGAAAAGGATGCGGCACTGGCCCGACGCTTCCAGCCGGTCTTTGTCGAGGAGCCGAACGTCGTCGACGCGATCTCGATCCTGCGCGGCCTTAAGGAAAAGTACGAGCTGCACCACGGTGTGCGGATCACCGACAGCGCGCTGGTCGCGGCGGCGAACCTCTCCAACCGCTATATCACCGACCGGTTCCTGCCCGACAAGGCCATCGATCTGATGGACGAGGCCGCATCGCGCCGGCGCATGGAAGTTGATTCCAAGCCGGAGAAGATCGACGAACTCGACCGCAAGATCATCCAGCTCAAGATTGAACAGGAAGCGTTGAAGAAGGAAGCCGACAAGGCTTCCAAGGATCGCCTTTCGAAACTCGAGGGCGAGCTGGCGGCGCTTGAGAAAACCTCTTCGGAACTGACCGAACGCTGGCAATCCGAGAAGGAAGTCGTGGTCGGCGTCCAGAAGATGCAGGAGAAGCTGGAAAAAGCCCGGCAGGAGCTTGAGAACGCGAAGCGGCAGGGTAATTTCGAGAAGGCCGGCGAGCTGATGTACGGCGTTATCCCCGATCTGGAAGCCACGATCGGCCAGGCCGAGAACGCATCGGCCGAGAAGATGGTTATGGAAGAGGTAACGGACCGCGACATTGCCTCCGTCGTCTCCCGCTGGACCGGCATTCCCGTCGACAAGATGCTGGAAGGCGAGCGCGACAAGCTGCTTCAGATGGAGGCGAACCTGCATGCAAGGGTGATCGGCCAGGACGAAGCGGTATCGGCCGTCTCCAATGCCGTCCGCCGGGCCCGTGCCGGGTTGCAGGACCCACACCGCCCGATCGGCTCCTTCCTGTTCCTCGGCCCGACCGGCGTCGGCAAGACGGAACTGACCAAGGCGCTTGCCGAGTTCCTGTTCGATGACGAGCAGGCCATGGTCCGGCTCGACATGTCCGAATATATGGAGAAGCACTCGGTCAGCCGCCTGATCGGGGCGCCTCCGGGCTATGTCGGATATGACGAGGGCGGTGCCTTGACCGAAGCGGTGCGGCGTCGGCCCTATCAGGTCGTGCTGTTCGACGAGGTTGAGAAAGCACATCCGGACGTCTTCAACGTGCTGCTCCAGGTGCTCGACGACGGCCGCCTTACGGATGGCCAGGGCAGGACGGTCGACTTCCGCAACACGCTGATCATCCTGACCTCGAACCTCGGCTCCGAGTTCCTCGCGGCCCAGGGTGAGGGCGAGACGGTCGATGCGGTCCGCCCGCAGGTGATGGAAGTTGTGCGCCGGGCGTTCCGGCCGGAATTCCTGAATCGTCTGGACGAGGTGCTGCTGTTCTCACGGCTCGACCGGGCGAACATGACGCATATCGTCGACATCCAGCTGGAACGACTGCGCAAGCTGCTGGAGGACCGCAAGATCACGATCGATCTCGACGATGCGGCCCTGCGCTGGCTCGCCGACACGGGCTACGACCCAGTCTATGGCGCCCGGCCACTGAAAAGGGTGATCCAGCGCTCGCTGCAAAACCCGCTGGCCAACCAGATCCTGGAAGGCAGCATTCTCGATGGCAGCCACGTGAAGGTGACGGCGGAAGACGGCAAGCTGATCATCAACGGCAAACCGTCCGCCCCAAGCTCCGAAGTCCGGATCGAGGCGGCCGAGTAAACCAAACAGGCCCCTCTTGTTGAAGAGGGGCCTGTGCTTAGAAATTTTTTAAAAACCTCAGCCCGTTAGCCTTACTAAGTGGCATTCTCTGGGTTTCGATTCTCCTCCGATTACTTGGTAGACAACAATCACATCGCCTCGAATTTTCTGCTTTGTCCAAATATCTTCTGGACGCGTCGGCGGAAAAATTCGCATCTGCATTCGGTCTGGAGATAGTTCGGGAATTACGGCTGCCCATCCACGCTTCGAATAATCGACGTCTTGCGCGTGCAATTCTATTTCAACATCTTGAAGCTGCTCGCTCGTTTCATCCGGCGTAAGCACCTCTTCAGCGGTATCACCCGGAACTTGAGCGACAATATTTGAAGGAATTGATCTATTACCTACGATTATTTTTGCATTTCGCTGGTTTTTACTCGGAGCGAAAAATCTCAAAGCTGTCCGGCTGAGGCTAACCATTCGCCTTCCTGAATATCTCGATTCTAACGTAGCGCGGATTGTTTCTTCAGGCTTTCCAGTCGCTTCCGCTAATTCCCCTATAAGCTGATCCAACTGCGCCCGGACTCCGTTTGAATCAAGCACGCGACCGAGTCGCTTAATCAAGAAATCTGCCCCGTAAAATAAAACCACCAGAGTTACTACTGTTATGAGCGTGCTGTGATCACCTGGAAGATCCACGCCAAGCATTTCTTCGATTCCTTTCGGAACAGCGGCATTTAGGTCGTCTTGATAAGCAATTAGTAAAGCAACAGTGAATAACTCACGTAGAGGGCTCTTCTGGGATATATGATTTACCGAAATACTTACACGCCGAACTCTGAATCCATCTATTAATCCCGATATTATTACCGCCGCCTCTTTTGCCGCTTGCTCTGTCGCCAAGAGAGAGTCAACGACATCTGATACTGAGGAGGCCTCCTCAGTATCGTAAATTACCTGATGAGGTAGGCTAATCTCCATCACAACTCCCCCTTTACGAGAAAGTTACAACCCCCAAACACAACCCATCAAGATCAATTGATCGTTGATTAAAAAAACTCGAAACCTATCCCCGCTTCTCCAACAAGAACCAGGTCATGTCGTCCGCCGGGAAATTCGGGTCCCGGTGATAGCAGAACCCGTAATCGATCAGCTTGAGATCCGGGAAGCGGTCCATCAGGTCTCCGGCGAAATCCCGCTTGAACAGCCGGTCGTCGTGCCCGCGGTAAGGGATCGCGACTGGTGCCGGATTGTAATATTCCGACAGCGCGATATAGCGCCCGCTCGCCGCATAGAGATTGTCATAGACGCTCGGCAGCGCCTCCGGATTGATGTGGATGAGCACACCGGAGGTGAAGGAGAGATCGTGCGACGTCTCCACCTGCGGCTCCAGAATCGAGCCGTGATGGACATTCAGCCGCTCCTGCGTCTGCAGGATCTTCACCGCTTCGGGATTGATCTCGATGGCGGAGAGTTTCGCTTCCGGCAGCAGCGTGCGCAGGGCCAGCATGTTGAGGCCGATATTGGCGCCGAACTCGACCACCGAGCCGACCGTCCCCGCCCGCGACAGGATGCGGGTGAACATCGCCGTGCGGGAGGCGAGGATGGCGGCGTCCCTGTTCCGGTCGATATAACCATTGCCAAACGACCCGGCCCAGAAGGCTTCCTGCTCGGTGCGGTAAGTGTCCGTCATCGGGTTACTCCGGTTTAGCGGCGGCTCAGGCCTGCTCAGGATAGGCGCCGCTGTCGTTCTTCACGGGCTGGGGGCGTTCATAAACCCCGCGATTGATCGACGGCCAGTCCGGGTGCTGCTCCAGCAAAGCCAGCACGTCCTGATAGGTGAAGGCCGGGCTCACCGGATAGAGCGCTTCGAGGATGCGCCGGACCAGCTCGAAATCCTCCGGATGATCCACCGTCCAGCGATGGCCGGTGATCGGCGGTTCGTGCAACAGGTAGTGGCAGGCGAACCGGTCCTTGTGGTTATAGAGGAAAGGCGTGACATGCTCGCGCTCCTGCCGTGCCTCGGCCTCGCGGTGCGCCGCCATCAGGGCCGCGCCCCGGATCCCCTCGGCATCGAGCCCCATGGGCAGCGTGCGCGGCGTGGTGTTGGAAACGTAATCGAGCGGCGGGCTGCTGTCCCGCAGCGTCTCGACAACCTGATCCACCAGCACCGGGTCGATCAGCGGACAATCGGCGGTCAGGCGCACGACAAGATCGGCACCGGCCATGTCCGCCGCTTCGGCATAGCGCGACAGCACGTCCGCTTCCGAGCCGCGCCAGACGCGCAGCCCCTCGCCCGCGACGAACTCCGCCACCGGATCGTCCGTCGCGTTCACCGTGGTGGCGACGACGATTTCGTCCACCGTCCGGCACCGGCCGACACGTTCAAGCTGGTATCCGAGCAACGGTTTCCCGAGGACTTGCTTCAGCACCTTGCCGGGCAGGCGCGTCGATGTCATGCGCGCCTGAATGATCACAACAGTTTTCACGGAATTCCTGTCCCCGCCCCAATTCCCAGCATGGCATCGATCACCCGCTCCGCCCCGCGCCCGTCCACAAGGGCCGATGCGGTAGTGGAGAGCTTTCGGCGCACAGCTGAATCTTGCAACACCCTGACCGTTTCCGCCACCAGTTGCTCTGCCGGACAGTCCGAAAAACGGCCGAGATAAAGCGCCGCCCCCTTGGCCGCCATGCCCGCACCCACCGGCTCTTCTACTGGAACGCTGGCGCCGAGGATCATCGGCGTGCCCTGCAAGGACAGCTCCCACACCGTGGAGCCCGCGGATGAAATCGCCAGATCCGCCTCGGCGATCAAGGCGCCCATATCCTTCACGCCGCGATGATAGGCGATTATCGGGCCTGCATCCGCCGGCGGTTTCCAGCTGCTTGCCGGGCCGATCACCGCATCGACATGGCCATCTCCCAAACCGGCTTTCAGCAGCGCACGTGCCGCCGCCTGCGCCAGCGCTTCAAGATGCCCGCCAGGGTCCGCTCCGCCGACCAGCACGAGAATACGCTGCGGCCGTTCGGGGATCATCCGGGGCTGAATGCTCTCACGCATGTCGGCACGGATCAGGGCGAAACCGGGCCCAGCTAAAATCGTTGCGTCGGTATGCCCGGCGTAATTTTCCGGCAACGCCTGCACATTCTGGTTCAGCAACAGATCGCAGGGATAGCGCCCTCCTGTCGCCGCATCATCAAGCAGCAGGACTGGCAGGCCCGCGTTGCGAGCTTTGTCGAGATAGCCGGGCGTCACGAAGGAACCGTCGACGACTAGCCAGCGAGCGCCGATCCCGGCTGCCGCCGCGGCAAACTCATCGCCGGTATCCGGTGCGGCAAACGTCCGGTGCTCGATGCCTGCATCATCAAGTCTCGCCAACACCGGATCGGGCAGCGCAGCGCCGGAAAAGAACACCGCTTCACCGCCCTGTTTGCACCACGCTTCCGCCAGCGCGAAGCAGCGCATGGCATGGCCGAGCCCGATCCGTGCGTCAGCATCGGCCCGAATAGCCAGCATCCCCGGACTCATCCCTTTCATATCCCCCCAGCCCTTCTATCCCCCGGTAAAAGAAGCTATTCTGGCGACTTCACATCGCCAAGTCACGGGAACCATGGCCAGCACCTTCGAGATCAACGGACGCCCGGTCGGCCCGGATCACCCGCCCTATGTCGTGGCGGAGCTCTCCGGCAACCACAATGGCGATATCGGCCGAGCCCTCGCCCTGATCGATGCCGCCAAGGCGGCGGGCGCGGATGCGGTGAAGATCCAGACCTATCGCGCCGACACCATCACCATCGATCATGACGGGCCGGAATTCATGCTCACGGACGGGCTCTGGAAGGGCCGCAAGCTCTATGAGCTCTATGAGGAAGCCCATACTCCCTGGAACTGGCATGCGGAGCTGTTCGCCCATGCCCGTAATCTGGACATCACACTGTTCTCCGCGCCGTTCGACCCGACGGCCGTCGAGCTGCTGGAACAGCTGCGCGCACCCGCCTACAAGATCGCGTCGCCGGAGATTGTCGACCTCGATCTGATCGAGCTATGCGCGCGAACGGGAAAGCCGCTGATCATCTCGACCGGCATGGCCAGTTTCGAAGAGATCGAGGAAGCGGTTGCCACAGCACGTGCAGCCGGAGCGACGGAGATTCTGGTCCTGCACTGCACCAGCGGCTACCCGACACCAGTCGATCAGGCCAATCTCTCGACCATCACTGATCTGACGAAACGGCTCGACGTTGCAATTGGCCTGTCCGATCACACACTCGACAATATCGTCGCCGCTGCCGCCGTTGCAGTCGGCGCCGTGCTGGTCGAGAAGCATTTCACCCTGAGCCGCGCCGATGGCGGGGTCGACAGCACCTTCTCGCTGGAACCGACGGAGCTGGAGCAGCTGGTCAAGGATCTGCGCTCCGTGCATGCGGCCATCGGCCAGCCGAACTACCGGCCGACAGAAGCCGAGCTGATTACACTGCCGATGCGTCGCTCGCTTTATGTGGTTGATGACATCGCGGAGGGGGAGGTCCTCAACCGGGAGAATATTCGCTCTATCCGCCCCTCCAACGGCATGCTGCCAAGACATCTGAAGAGCGTGCTTGGAAAGACAGCGACCCGAGCCCTGAAACGCGGAGAACCACTGGCAGCGGATATGATCCGGGGTTTCACGGGCTGATATGACGGACGAAAGCCCGCAGGCTCTGCTTCATCAGGCGCTGCAAAAGCATCAAGCCGGTGATCTCGCGGGAGCAGCTCCGCTTTATCAGCAGGTGCTCAAGGCAAACCCTCAACATCCCGATGCCCTGCACCTGCTTGGCTTCCTGCTGCATCAGGCGGGCAAGCCCGCCGAGGGCCTGAAACTCGTCGATGCCGCCATCGCCATCGCGCCGCAACAAGCCAGTTTTCGCAGTAACAAGGCACGGATTCTTCAGCGCCTCCGACACCAGACGGAAGCGGATACCGCTTTCCGAATGGCACTAACGCTCGATCCTTCCGACGCCGTCACATTTCGGGAACTTGCAGAAGCACGGCGCGCGAACGGTCAGGTTATCGCGGCGGCTCCACTCTTCCGCCGCCTGCTCTGCTTGAGTCCCGCTGACCCGGTTGCCCTGCTTGCCATGGCAACAAGCCGGATCGATCTCGGCCAGCATGACACCGCACGTCACCTGTTGCGAAAGTGCCTGCTGGTCGCCCCCGCCCTGATCGAGGCAACCAACAGCTACGCTTTTCTCGGCATCACCGCCCTCACCTTCGCCGAAGCACGCCGATGGTTCATGCGAACCATTAAAGCCCAACCGCGCTATGCTGCGCCCTATTCCGGGCTGGCCGAGGTCTGTTATTTCGAAGGCGATTTGGATGCCTGCCTAGGCTTTTCCGAACAGGCTGTCGCCCTTACCCCGGACGACCCACAAATCCGGGTCCGGCACGGCATGCGCCAACTCACAGCCGGGTACATCAAAGAGGGCTGGAAGAATTTCGAATGGCGCTTGAAGCGACCGGATGCAATCCAGAGACCCGGTTTGCCCCCGCATTGGCAGGGCGAGCCGCTTTCCGGCAAGCGAATCCTTGTCTGCGCGGAGGAAGGTGTTGGCGACGAGATCCTCTATGCCTCATTGATACCGGACCTGATTTCAGCCGGCGCCTCTGTTGTGATCGAATGCGCGCCGCGTCTGGTGGAAGTCTTCCGGCGCTCCTTCCCGGACTGCATCGTGCACGCCTATATACGGAGTGGCGACCGGTTCAGGCCGGTGCATGAGTATGGCTGGCTGCCGC
Source organism: Nisaea sp. (assembly GCF_034670185.1). NCBI lineage: Bacteria > Pseudomonadati > Pseudomonadota > Alphaproteobacteria > Rhodospirillales > Thalassobaculaceae > Nisaea > Nisaea sp. Next base: position 46,426 of record NZ_JAXMNY010000003.1, on the reverse strand, counting down.
AGGACCCGCCCGTCGATTATGCCATTGCCGGCGGCAGCCTGCCCGCATTGCTGCGCCGGGATACTGCATCCTATAAGCACCAACGCCCTTATCTCTCTGCATCGCCCGAGCGCGTTCGACGTATAGAGGAAAAGCTGGCCGCCCTGCCGCCGGGACCGCGGATCGGTTTTGCTTGGCGCTCAAAGGACGTGAACCCATTCCGCGACCTCTACTACACACGCCTCCAGGATTGGCGGTCCCTGCTGACCGATCCGAAACTGCAGATCGTCTCGATGCAATACGGCTCCGGCTGGGAACAGGAAATTACTGGTGCAAGGCGTGAATTCGGGGCTCGCTTGCACGTACTCGACAGCGTCGACATGACCAATGATTTCGAGGATATTTTCGCCCTCTCCGCATCAGCTGACTGCCTGATCTGCCCAAGCAGCACTCTGGGCTGGGTCGGCGCCAGCCTTGGAAAACCGACCTGGACGTTTGGCATCTCTCCGACTTTCTTGCGGCTCGGGACTGAAAGTTATCCGGGTTTTCCGAGCATGACGGGCTTTCTCAAACTGGTGACGGAGCCCTGGAGTCCGGTGACGGAAGCTGTGACGGCAGCGGCCAAGCGACTTTGATGAACGCGAAAACACCATCGGGCGCATTTGGCACGGCATTCTCAGCACCGCACCAAGCAGTTAAGCTACCCAACGCAACAAACCCGCGGCCATAATGGACGTTTAGAACGCCAACCATGTCCACTCCTGGAATCCAGAACCTGCTACAGCAGGCACTCACACATCACCAGCAGGGCCGTCTGCCGGAAGCGGCCGTGCTTTATCAGCAGGTCCTTCAGCGTAACCCGCGCGAGCCGGACGCGCTTCATCTGTTCGGTGTGCTGATGCATCAGGGCGGTCAGCACGAAACCGGGTGCCAACTTGTCGAGGCAGCGTTGCAAATCGTGCCCGGGCGGGCGGACTTCCTGAGCAATCTTGGTCAAATCCTGAAGGCCTTGGGCAAACCGGACGAGGCGGAAGGCTCCTACCGCCAAGCCCTCGCCAAATCGCCGGGCTTTGTCGATGCCCTCGCCAATCTTGGAGCGCTGTTGCAGGAACGCGGCGCAATGGCCGAGGCTATCGGTTTCCTGCAGCAGGCAATCCGGAAAGAGCCTGGCCACGCTAATGCGCATATGAATCTCGGCAACGCCTATCGAAAAGACGGCCGTATCGAGGATGCCGAAGCAGCCCACCGGCAAGCTGCCTCCCTTGCTCCTCTCAGCGAGGAGACTCATGCCAACCTTGCCACGACCTTGATCGATCAGGACAAGCTGGAAGAAGCCGACCGGTCACTGAAACGTGCTCTCCTTCTTAATCCTGCACTGGCCGAGGCGGTGAACAGCTTCGGGTTTCTGCTCTTCAATCAGCGGAAATACACGCCCTCCGGCGCATGGTTCGGACGCGCTATTCTGCTGGCGCCCGGTTATGCCGCGGCCCATACGGGTCTCGCCGAACTCGCTTATTTCTCGGGCAATCTGGAGCAAGCACTTCTTCATTCTGAAAACGCACTCCGCCTCGCCCCTGACGAGCCGCAAATCCACCTGCGCCACTCCATCCGGTTGCTGGCGGCAGGCCGTCTGGAAGAAGGCTGGCGGGAACGGGAATGGCGACACAAGGCGCCGGACCGGGTCCGGAGGCTCGGTCTCCCCCCGATCTGGCATGGTGAGCCGCTGAGCGGGAAGCGCTTACTGGTTTGCGCCGAGGAAGGTGTCGGGGACGAGATCCTCTATGCCTCCATTCTGCCGGAAATCAGGGAACTCGGTGCCGAGCTGGTGCTTGAGTGCGACGAGCGTTTGCTACCGGTCTTCCGGCGCTCGTTCCCCGATGCACTGGTGCATGCTTACGCCAGGGCGGGAGACGGCTTCCGGCCGGTGCAGAAATACGATTGGCTGCCGCAGGACAAGCCGGTCGATTACGCGATCGATGCCGGCAGTCTCACCTTCTATTTCCGTCGAACGCTCGAGGATTTCGCAAAGACGCGCCCCTATCTGGAGCCCGATCCGCATCGGGTTCTCCAAGTCCGCGACATGCTCAATAAGACTGGTGACGGTCTGAAAATCGCCCTTGCCTGGAGATCCCGTAAAAGCACGGCTTTCCGGGACGTTCACTACACCGCCCTGAAAGACTGGGTACCGATTTTCGCCCTGCCGGAAGCGCAGGTATTCTCGATCCAGTACGGCGAAAACTGGGACACGGAGATCGAAACGCTCAAACGAGAAACCGGGCACGGCCCGACAATTCTGCCCGAACTGGATCTCACCGACGATTTCGACGACATCCTCGCGCTCATCTCTTCTGTCGACGTGCTTATTTGCCCCAGCAGCACGCTGGGCTGGATCGGCGGCGCGCTCGGCAAGGAGACCTGGCTGTTCCATCCTCAACCGCTCTTCGTGCAGTACGGTGCGGACGGCTTTCCCGGATTCCCGAGCATCAAAAGCTTCGCAAAACCGTTTGAGGAAAGCTGGGAGCACACCATCTCCCAAATTGCTACTGCACTCCGATCAAAGGCAGCGAAATGAGCGCGACATTGCTTCAGGCCGCGTTCGCCTCCCACAGGGCCGGTAATCTTGAGGCCGCCATCGGTTATTATCGGGATTGCCTAGCCTCAGATGCTGGTCAAAGCGCCGTATATGATTATCTCGGCATCGCCTGTACCGGTCTGCCTGAGCACGGCCCGGAAGCTGTGCGTGCCTTTCGGCGCTCCCTGTTGCTCGAGCCCGGGCGCGGTAGCGTTTTGAGCAATCTGGCAACACTCTATGTGCACGCCACTGACGACCCCAGAGCTCTCTTGTGGTTTCGCCGCGCGTCAAAAACAGAGCCTCTGCGCGCCGACAATTGGGCACGCCAGGCAAGTTGCGCGATCCGACTTGGCCAAAATGCCGAAGCACTTACCTGCCTGAAGCAGGCATGCAGGCGTGCCCCGGCTGATTCAACGCACTGGGAACATCTTGGCACTCTGCTGCGCCGAATGGCCCGCCGCGCGGATGCAGAGCGCGCCGTTCGGGACGGATTGCTCATCAATCCCGGGGCTGGGCGTCTCTGGTCTTCCCTTTCCGCCACGCTTCTTGAGACAGATCATGTCGCGTCGGCAATGCGGTTCGGAAGCAGGGCAACGATAGCGGCACCGGCGGATAGCGAGGCTTTCGGAAATCTCGCACAGGCGCTCTACCGGTCCGGCCAGCTTGAAGCTGCGATCTCGAGCGGCGCGCAAGCCATGCGCCTCAATCCCCAGAACCCGATCGTTACATTCAATCTGGCGATCTATCTTCTGAGCAGCGGCGATATGGCGCGCGGCTGGCCGCTTTATGAGGCTCGCCTGATCTCGCTCCGGAAAATGACCCGCAATCTTCCGCCACAACGCTGGGCACCGGATATTTCCGGACCTGATATCCATCTGCTTGTCTATGCCGAACAGGGGCTCGGTGACGAAGTCATGTTCGCCACCTGTTTTCCAGAATTGCAGGAGCGTTTGGCGCGGGGTGAGCTGGGAAGCGTCACGATCGAATGCACCGACCGGCTCCGCGCCCTGTTTGAGCGATCCTTCCCCGAGTTTCGCTTTTTTGACCGCATCCGGAAGCAGGAGCAGCGCTTGCACCCTGCCGACTACGGGACGATTGTCGGCGAACGGGGATGCACCCATGAAGTAGCAACAGGCAGTCTGCCGAAACTCTTCCGCCCGGATCAAACGCGCTTCCCGAACACGTCCGCCATATTGGTGCCCGATCCGGTCAAGGTCGCGTACTGGAGGCGCTGGCTCTCGAGCAAAGGAGACGGTCCCTGGATCGGGCTGTCCTGGCGATCACGGGCCAAGCGCAATCTCGAAGCGGTCTATTATCCGGGACCAGGAAATCTTGGCCCCATTCTCGACATCCCCGGCGCCGGTTTCGTGACCCTGCAATATGACGAGGACGCGGAAGAACTGGCCCGGATTGAAGCGGGAAACGATGTCCGCATCCTGCGGCCCGAGAGCCTTGACCTGACCAATGACCTGGACGGGGTCACCGCACTGATCTCCGCGCTGGATCTCGTGGTCTCACCACAAAATCTGGTGCTTAGCCTGGCAGGCGCTCTCGGGGAAAAAGGCTATTCCATGCCCCATGTCCTGACCTGGGTCTCGCTCGGAACCAGCCGCATGCCGTTCTTCCCCTCGATTGAAGTCGATATCCGGCGAGAGGACGAGGGTGTGGACTGGAAGCCGGTTATGAGACGCCTTGCCGAGCGGATACGATCCCACCTCAATTCCTAGGGTAACAACGCCGTTGAGCTAGCGCTCCGCGACCGCCTCGGCGGCGATCCGGCTGGAACGTGCTCTCTGCGCCTCGCGATAGGTGATGTAGAGCCCACTCCCGACGATAATCCCGGCACCGAGCCAGGTGATGGCATCCGGCAGAGTTCCGAAGATCAGGAAAGTCAGCAGCGTCGCCATCAGCAATTGTCCGTAATTGAGCGGCGACAGCAAGGAAGCCTCGCCAAGCCGGAAAGCCTTGATGACGAGGAAGTGCCCGAGCCCACCGAGAAACCCGATCAGGATGAACAGGCCATAGTCGAGCGCGCTGGTCGGCAGCCGATAATCGAACGGCAGCGCAACAGTCGTCATGAGCGCACCGATCAAGGCAATATAGGTGATCGAGGTTTCAGCGGAATCGCTGCTCGCGTACTTGCGGGTGAGCACCTGATAGACCGCATAGAAGAACGCGGTGCCGATAACCAGGAACATCGCCCAGTGGCTTTCGGCACCCCCCGGCCGGATGATGATCAGCGCGCCACAGAAGCCAACCAGAACGGCAATCCAGCGGCGGATACCAACCTTCTCGCCAAGAAAGGGAACCGCGAGGGCCGTGACGATGATCGGCGAAGTGAAGTTGATCGCGCTGGCGATCGGCACTTCGATATAGCGCACCGCCAGGAAGAACATGCAGGTGCAGCAGAACATCAGCACGGAGCGGATGATGTGAACGCCCGGCTTCTGCGCCCGCAGCAACCCGATCCCATGCTTCGGCATGAAGAGGATCAACGCGAACAGCAGATGCCCAGTATAGCGCGCCCAGACGATCTGCGTTGTCGAGTATTCGGCGGAAAGATAGCGCGCCAGCACGTTCATGCAGGGCAGCACCGTGATTGCGCCAAGCATGAAGAGAACGGCCGTGCCGTAAGAACTCGAAAGGGATTTGGAGGCGGCTGCCTCAGCGTTTGTTGCCATGTTCGCAGTCTACTTTTGCGACACCGGCAAAACAAATTCCAACCCAGAATGAATGAGGCCTCGTCAGGCCCGGAAGCGGCCCAGAGACAGGGCGAGTTCCTTAATACAGACCTCCTTAGGCCTACCCCTTGAAGGTTTGCCGCGCCACGGTCAGGTACATCGCGTTCATGGTCGGGATTGGATGACGCCCTTTCTCGCGAAACCCGGCCCGCTTGAGAGCAATGACGGCCGGCCAGTTGTCCGGATGCGGACAGGCGACGATGCGGTCCGCATCCGTTTCCTTGAATATCTTTCCGGCCAGTGACCGGAGCATGGCTTGTCCGATTTGCCGGTTCAGGAAATCGGTCTCACCGATCAGGAAATCCACGGCGCGGGTTTGCGCGGTGACATCCGGGATGGCGGTCCAGTTCGGATCGCCGTAAGCGCTGTAGACATGCGCGCACCCAATCTCCCCGCCGGCAAATTCCAAGATGTAAAGTGTGGATGCCGGGTCCGATGACCCGCCATCAAGTGCCCCGGAGATCGTCGAGAATATCCGATGCGTCCAGCGCGTTACATGAGGAGCTGAAAGCCACCGGCGGACTGTTTCCTCGTCGGAAGGCTCTGCCTGGCGAAAAAGAATGTCTCCACCGTTACCGGAATCCAGCATCGATATCACCAACCGGCGCTGTTTGCAGGTCCTTGGCCGTGGGCACACGGGCTGCGTCACGCTGTTCCGGGTTCAGCCTGTATTCAATGAAAGCCACGACACGGGTCACGATGAAAACCAGCGCCAGGTAGAAGACCGCGGCAATCAGGAAAATTTCCAACGGCTTGTATGTCTGCGAGATCAGCTTGCGGGCGATGCCGGTCATCTCCAGCAGCGTTATTGTGCTGGCAAGCGACGTCGACTTGATCATCAGGATGATCTCGTTGCCATAGGCCGGAAGAGCCTGACGGATCGCCTGCGGAAAGACGATCCGGCGAAACCGCATGACCGCATTCATGCCGCAGGCCTTGGCGGCCTCGATCTGGCCGAACGGAACGGCCTGGATGCCGCCGCGAATGATCTCGCTGGTATAGGCGCCGGTATTCAGCGTCAGCGCCAGAATTGCGCACCACCAGGCTTCACGCAGCACCGGCCAGAGAAAGCTATCGCGCACGGCCTCGAACTGGCCGGACCCGTAATAGATCAGGAAGATCTGCACCAGCAGCGGCGTGCCGCGGAAAACATAGACAAAGCCGTAGGCAAAACCTGCGAGAGGGCGGAACCGGGAGGTCCGCAGCAGCGCAATGACAATCGCGAGGAAGAAGCCGAGGAAGAGCGACGATGCCGCCAGGATCATAGTGACCGGCAGGCCGCTCAGGATTTTCGGGAAGGCTTCCGCCATCAACTCAAAATCCATGACTCAGGCCCTCCTGACGCCACGGTTGGACCAAAGCTCCGCCAGCCCGAACCCTTTGTTCGAAAAGGCCGTCAGGACGAGATACAGAACGCCCGCCGCCAGATAGAAAGTGAAGGGCTTCTGGGTCGAGCCACTGGCGACCGAGGCCTGTCGCATGATCTCCACCAGACCGACGATGGAGATTAGGGACGTGTCCTTGAGAGTGAGCTGCCAGACATTTCCAAGCCCCGGCAGCGCGAACCGCGCCACCTGCGGCACCATGATCCGGCGGAACAGCAGAAACCGGCTCATGCCACAGGCTTTTGCCGCCTCGATCTGTCCCTTCGGCACGGCGAGAACAGCACCCCGGATCACCTCGGTCGCATAGGCGCCGGAAATCGTCCCAAGCGCGATGGTGCCGATGGCGAAGGCATCGATCTCGATATATTCCTCGTAGCCGAACACGCGGGCGACGGCCATGGCCGCCATGCTGCCGCCGAAGAACAGCAGATAGATGACCAGCAGGTCAGGAACGCCGCGGATCAGCGTGGTGTATGCTTCACCGATCAAACGAACAGCCAGATAACGCGAGAGCTTTATGGCAGCGCCCGCTGTGCCAATGACAATACCGAGCAGAAATGCCGCCATGGCCACCGCAAGCGTCATCAGCATGCCGCGGACCATTTCATCGCCCCAGCCGTCATCGCCCCACTGCAGCAGTAGCATCCAATCCGGCAAATTCACCTGAGCTGTCTCCGGCTTGTTTCAGCAGAAACGCGGCCGCACTGAGGCGGCCGCGTGTATTGTTCTGGGATCAGCAGATGCCGATCATTCCTTAGGTGTGCCGTCAAAGCCGAACCACTGCTTGGAAAGCTTGGAAATCGTGCCATCCACCCGTGCTTCGTCGATCGCCTTGGTGAACATGTCGGCCAGTTCCTGGTCATCCTGACGGATGCCGGCGCCAACGCCGTTACCGAACGGGCCACCGTCCATCTTCGGGCCGACCATCGCCATGGTCTTGCCCTTCTCGCCTTCGAGCAGCGGCACCCAGTAAGAAAGCGACGCCAGGGCGGCATCGATCCGGCCTGCAACGAGATCCAGATCCAGGTTTTCCTGGGTGTCATAGGTTTTCACGGTGACCGTGTCACCCATGTACTCGTTCAGGAAATTCTCGTGCGTGGTGGAGATCTGCACGCCGATGGTCTTGCCCTTCAGGGCCGCTTTCATCGAATCCAGACCGGCCTTTTCCTTGGCATCGACACTGGCAAGGGTCAGCGCGTCGAGACCGGCACTCAGGCTCGCCAGAGGGCTGGCTTTCAGCACCACGAAGGATGCCGGGGAGCCCATGTAGGAGCGCGAGAAAGTAATGACTTCCTTGCGTTTGTCGGTGATCGACATGCCGGCCATGATGGCGTCGAACTTGCCCGCCTGCAGTGCCGGAATTATGCCTTCCCAGGCCGTCTGCACCAGATCGCACTGGACGCTCATGCGCTCGCACAGATTGGCATAGAGATCGACCTCAAAGCCGGCCAGCTTGCCGGAGCTGTCGGTGAAGTTCCACGGCGCGTAGGCGCCCTCAGTGGCAATGCGGACCTTGCTGCCCGCCTTGAAATCCTTGGCATCCGCGGCACCGCTAAAAGCGATGGACGCGAGGGCCAGGGCTGTCAGAAAACGTTTCATTGTTTTGGCTCCCAGTTTGAATCCGGTTTAGTTCCCTGCGGTTTCTGTTGCTGCCTCGATCAGTTTCGTTTCACGAACTGACGGCAGCGCTCCGATCGCGGATTGTCGAACACCTGTTCAGGCGGTCCAATTTCTTCCACACGCCCCTCGTGCAGGAAGACCACCTCGTTCGAGACCTCGCGAGCGAAATCGATTTCATGCGTAACAATGATCATGGTCCGGCCTTCCTCGGCAAGCTGGCGCATCACCAACAGCACCTCGCCCACCAGTTCCGGATCGAGCGCGGATGTCGGCTCGTCGAACAGCATGACCTGCGGCTCCATCGCCAACGCCCGGGCAATCGCGCAACGCTGCTGCTGACCACCGGAAAGATGGCTCGGATACTGATCCCTCTTGTCCGCAATCCCGACCTTCCGGAGCAAACCTTCGGCGCGGGCAATAGCCTCTTCACGCGGCACCTTCAGCACATGGATAGGCGCCTCAATAACGTTTTCGAGCACCGTCATGTGTGTCCACAGATTGAAGCTCTGGAACACCATGGAAAGCCTGGAGCGGATGCGGTCAACCTGCCGGTTGTCCGCCGGAAGCTGGGTGCCGTTCGGACCCGGCTTCATAGCGATGGTCTCGCCATTGACGGACACAACACCCCGGTCCGGAATCTCAAGCAGATTGATGCAACGCAAAAAAGTGCTTTTGCCGGACCCGGAAGAGCCGATCATGGAAATCACATCGCCCTGCCGGGCATCAAGAGAAACTCCCTTGAGGACCTCCAGGCCGGCGAAGCTCTTGTGCAGGTCCCGAACGACCAGCGCCTCGGACGCGGAGTCCGGCGCGTGCGCTACTGCCATATTGACGCAATCCCAACCATAACGGACATGCGCAGCATAATGGTCAATGCGAAACCGGCAAGATTAATGTCACGGAAACGCCATGAAAATTGCACTGAACGGTGCAGTTTTCACTTATCCGCCGAGCGCCTTGATCCGGGCCTCAAGCATTCCGCGAGCGGGCGCATCGGGGCCCATGAGTGTGAGCAAATCGCCCCAGAGTTTCTTCGCAGTTGCAGCATCGCCTTTTCTGTACGCGATGAGCCCTCCATAGAAGAGGCCATCGGGGTTACCCGGCGCCAATGTACGGATATGCGCAACCAGCGAGACGAACTCTTCCGTCATGCCAGTCTCCGGCGTGCCCGGCGGGAACAAAGCACGGGCATATGAAAGCTGGATATCCAGATCATCAGGCGCCAGCCGTGCCGCATTCGCCTGCGCGTTGATCGCCTCTTCGGTCTTGCCGAGCACGCCATAGGCACGTGCGAGACGGAGCCAGCCGTCGAGATCGTCCGGCTCTTCCTGAAGGCGTTCGGCCAGACGGTCCACCATGGACTGGATCATCGCAGACCGGTCTTCCGCGGTCATGTCCTGTGCCGCAGCCACGTCATCCGCACTCGGCCCCGGCACCGATGCAGGAGTCGGGCTTTCGGGGCGGCCTTTTCGTTCGGCCTCTCTGAGAGATGACACATCGATACCGGCTTCCGTCCCGACCTCGTCAATCCGTTGGGTCACCAATGCTTCCCAGGGCGCGCCGGGCGGCGTGTCCGCTTCCAGTGCGATCCACCATTTCAGCGCACCGGCTGCGTCCGCTGCCTGACTGCGGGAGAGCCCAAGATAGTAGCGGGCGCGAGGCTCCTGAGGTTGCTTCAGATTGACGGCGCGGAAATCCGCGACGGCAGCGGGCGGCACCACACCGTCAGCGGCGAGCACCAGCGCTTCGCCGCGCGCCGCGATGAGCTGAAGATTGTCCGGCATCAGCGTGATCGCCTTCGCATAGGCATCGACGGCATCGCGATAGCGTTCTGTCACCAAGTAGGAGCGCCCCAACAGCGCCCAGCCGTCGGCATCGTCCGGATTGTTCTCCAGCTTGGCCTGCAGCCCTGTGATCATCTCCGAAACGCCGGGCTGTTCTTGCTGAGCCCCGGTTGCACGCTCTTGGCCCGTTGCCTGACTGCCGGTGCTCCCTGCAAGAGTCCGGGTTCCCGCACCATCGGTGCGCGCGGTCAGCGGCAGATCCCGCATGCCGGGACTGCCCACGGAGACATAGGTCAGAAGCGCACCGGCAGGGACCGCAAAAATCACCAGAACGGACGCCGCCAACCGGCGCTTGCGGACTGATTGCGGCGATGCGGCCGCGGATTTCTCCTGCTCCGCCGCAGCGGCCAGCATGCGGCGCTCAACCTCAAGCTTTGCTGCTTCGAAGTCCTCGGCGCCGAGGCGACCCGCATCGAGATCGCGCTCCAGCTCCTGCAACTGATCGCGATAAACCGCCAGCGCTTCCTCTCGCGCTCCTTCCCCGTTCTCATCATCGGTCCCGGCGGAAAGAACTGGCCAGAGCAGAAGCAAAACGATGCCGAACGTCAGAACTCCGGCAAAAACCCAAAAGATCATCAGGCTTTCCGATCCTGTTCAGACATCAGTGCGCCGATCCGCTTGCGCTCGTCGTCGCTCAAGGGTGTTGGTATGGTCTCATCGCCACCGCCATCCCGCCGCCGCAGGAGGAACACGGCAACGCCGATTGCCCCCAGAACGCCGATGGCGAACGGCCCGTACCAGAGGAACAATGTCTCCGCCTTGACCGGCGGCTTCAGCAGCACGAAATCGCCATACCGATCAACCAGGAAGGTCTTGATCTCGCTGTCGCTGTCACCGGCGACGAGACGTTCCCGCAAGATCACCCGGAGGTCTTTGGCAAGCCCCGCATTACTGTCGTCAATCGACTGGTTCTGGCAGACGAGGCAGCGGATTTCCTTGCTGAGTTCACGCGCACGCGCTTCGAGCGCAGGATCCTTCAGCATCTCGCCCGGCTCCACCGCAACAGCAGGCACGGTCAGAACGGCAACAAGCAGCGCCATAATTATGGAACGGATCATCCTTTGGCCGCCCTCAAATGTTCGACCATCGGCAAGATCGTCTCCTTCAGGGCTTGAGCAGTCAGCGGGCCGACATGCCGGTAGCGAATATGCCCGCCCGCATCGACGACATAGGTTTCAGGCACGCCATAGACGCCCCAGTCGATGGCGGCACGGCCGTCCCCGTCGACGCCGATCCGTCCGAACGGATCACCCAGCTCGCGCAGCCAGACAAGAGCAGCGTCCCGCTGGTCTTTGTAGTTGATACCGACAAGCGGCAGGTCCGTTTCAGCGGCAAGCCGCATCAGGATCGGATGCTCCGCCCGGCATGGCCCGCACCAGGAAGCGAAGAAATTGACCAACTTCACCTCACCCCTGAGAGCCTCCGGACCGACCCCCGGTTTGTCCTGCAACAACCGTCCCAAGTCATGCGCCGGCGCCGGTTTGTCGATCATCACGGACGGCAGAATGTGCGGGTCCTTCTTGGTCAGGATCGGCACCGTGAAATAGGCGGCGATCACCGCGAAGACCAGCAGCGGCAAGAGGAAGAGCAGCCGTTTCAGCATCTCAGTCTCCCGCCTCCGTCACCGCCGGTCGGGCTGCGGGTCGCTTAGAACGTTTCGGCGCACCTATGCGCAAGCGGCGGTCCGACAGCGAGAACAGCCCGCCGAGAACCATCAGCATGGCGCCGGTCCAGATCCACGGCACCAGCGGCTTGACCCAGACACGGACAATGTAGCCGCCCTGGTCACTGCCTTCACCGATGGCGACATAAAGATCGCCGGAAATGCTGGAGCGGATGGCCGCTTCGGTGGTCGGCATCTGCTGCACCGGATAGAGCCGCCGTTCCGGATGCAGGGTAGCGTATGGAACACCATCCTTGCTGACCTTCAGCGTCGCCATGTCGCGGAAATAGTTCGGACCCTGGCTGCGCTCGACCTTCTCCAGCACCAGTTCGTACTGGCCGAGGGTCAAGGTATCTCCCGCTCGTGCGGTTGCGACCAGCTCCCGGGTCCAGTTCATCTCGCCCGTGGCGCCGCAAATGAATACCGCCATGCCGATATGAGCGAGGCTCATGCCGTAGGCGGCTCCGGGAAGATTGAAGAGACGCCTGAGGCTGTCGACGACCGGAATCCGGAATAGACGGATACGTTCGGCCAGTTCGGTCACCACACCACCCGCCACCCAGGCGGCAAAGCCGAAGCCGAGCACTGGCGCCAGAGGCGCGCCCTCTTCCAGAACCAGAATTCCGCCCGCGACCACGACAGTGAAGAGCGCACTGACCCAGAGCTTTTCGACGGCCGCGCGGAGATTGCCGCGCTTCCAGGGCAGCAGCGGGCCGATGGCCAGCAGGACCAGAAGCGGGATCATCACCGGCACGAAGGTCGCATTGAAGAAAGGTGCACCGACCGACACCTTGTCGCCGGTCATCGCATCCAGGAATAGCGGATAGAGCGTACCGATAAAGACGGTCACCGTCGCCACGCTCAGGATCAGGTTGTTCAGCACCAACCCACCTTCCCGGCTCACCGGCACGAACAGGCCGCCGGCCTTCAGCGCGGGTGCGCGAATGGCAAAGAGCGTGAGCGAGCCACCGACCGCGACGATCAAGATGCCGAGGATGAAGAGACCGCGCTCGGGATCGACAGCGAAGGCATGCACCGACGTCAGGATGCCGGAGCGCACCAGGAAAGTGCCCATCAGGCTAAGCGAGAAGGTGATGATGGCGAGCAGAATCGTCCAGGCCTTCAGCGCATCGCGCTTTTCCACCACGATGGCGGAATGCAGCAGTGCCGTGCCTGCCAGCCAAGGCATGAAACTGGCATTCTCGACCGGGTCCCAGAACCACCAGCCGCCCCAGCCAAGCTCATAATAGGCCCACCAGCTGCCGAGCGTGATGCCGGCGGTCAGGAAGGTCCAGGCGGCGAGAGTCCAGGGCCGCACCCAGCGGGCCCAGGCCGGGTCGACCCGGCCCTCGATCAGCGCTGCCATGGCAAAGGAAAAGGCCAGTGAGAAACCGACATAGCCGATGTAGAGCATCGGTGGATGGAAGGCGAGACCCGGATCCTGCAACAGCGGATTAAGATCGCGACCGTCGAGCGGCGCCGGATCAAGCCGCTCGAACGGGTTCGAGGTCAGCAGGATGAAGCCAAGGAAGGCGAGCCCGATCAGGCCCTGAATAGAGATCACACGGGCCTTCAGCGTGTCCGGCAACTGCCGGCCGAAAGCGGCAACCGCAAAGCCGAACAGGGCTAGGATCAGCACCCAGAACACCATCGAGCCTTCGTGGTTCCCCCAGACGCCGGAGATCTTGTAGAGCAAAGGCTTCAGGCTGTGGGAATTCTGCGCCACGTTGGCAACCGAGAAGTCCGACGTGATGTAGGCGTGCATCAGCGCGCCGAAAGCGATCGAAATGCACAGGAACTGAGCCGAGGCGGCGGGGGCGGCGAAGCCCATCAGAGCAGCATCCCGCCTGGCCGCGCCGTACATCGGCACGACGACCTGCGCAATCGCAACGAAGAAGGCAAGAACGAGGGCGTAATGCCCGATCTCAGCGATCATTTCGCCTCCTCCCCTTCTTTCCAGCGGCCGGATTTCTTCAATGCGTCGGCAACCTCGCGCGGCATGTAATTCTCATCATGTTTGGCCAGCACTTCGCTGGCTGTGAAGACGGTGCCGTTGAACTTGCCCTCTGCCACAACGCCCTGCCCTTCCCGGAACAGGTCCGGCAGGGAGCCGCGATAGACCACTTTCACCGCATTCTGGAAATCGGTGACGATAAACTCGGAGCGCAGCCCCTCCTCGTACTTCTTCCAGCTACCATCCTCGACCATGCCACCGATCCGGATACGACGGTCCGCCCCGACATCCTTTTCGGCGAGATCCGTCGGACTGAAGAAAAATACGAGATTATCCTCGAACGCGGTCAGCACGAGTGCCGCCGCCGTGCCGAGCATGGCAAGTCCGATCAGGACAATGGATAGGCGGCGGCGTTTAGGCGTCATGGCGCGTATCCTCTGGATCGTTCTGCTGGCGGCGTTGTCGCCGAGGCCCCACCCGCTCTTCCAGAGCGGTTAACTCGCGATCCCGTGTCCGAACCCTGATAACTGAGGAGATCAGCATCACGGCAAGCATCACCACGACCACTCCGTAGGACGACCAGACATAGGTCGCATATCCACCCATTTCGAGAAATTCCTGAATGGCCTTGCTCCAGCAAACCGTTCATCAACACTTGGAATTTAGATTAATTCCAAAACCGGTCAAAGCGACGTGAAGTCGCGGGCAATCACAACGCGATCAGTCGGCACCCCCGTCAGGAGACGTCTGACAGGTGCAGCAACCGGATGCGTCGGGCCATCAGCTCGCCACGCATGCGCACAACCAAGAGATACAGGAAGTACAGCTTGAAGGCGGCGGCCATCAGCAACAGCGGCAACAACATCGACGGATCGATGGACGGCCCGTCCATCCGCGCCACACTCGCAGGCTGATGCAACGTGTTCCACCAGTCGACCGAAAACTTGATGATCGGGATGTTCACCACGCCGACCAGCAGCAGAATTGCGCCCGCCTTGGAGCCACGCTCCGGATCGTCGAAGGCATCCACCAGGGCGATATAGCCGAGATAAAGGAAGAACAGGATCAGAACGGAGGTCAGCCTCGCATCCCAGACCCACCATGTGCCCCACATCGGCTGGCCCCAGAGAGAGCCCGTGATCAGTGCCATCAGGGTGAAACCTGCCCCGACCGGCGCGGCGGCCTGGGCCGCGACATCGGCCAACGGATGCTTCCAGATCAGAAAACTGCCCGCCGCAGCGGCCATCACCACATAGATGAACATCGCCATCCAAGCCGACGGTACGTGCACATACATGATGCGCACGGTCTCGCCCTGCTGGTAATCCGCCGGCGAGGCGAACAGCGCAAAATAGAAACCAGCGGCGCCAGTCAAAAGACCGAGCGCCATGATCCAGGGCTGCAGCCGGGCGGCGAAGCGCATGAAGCGCGCCGGATTGGCAAGCCAGTGGAACCAGTTCATCCGAGCATATCCTCCATATACCTTATCGGTATGGATCGGTCCGGCCGCGGGGTCTGCCCCCGTCTCTCTCCGTCCGCAGATTTGTTTGAACACCAACCGGCGGAAAACATCAACCGGCCGCTTGTCTCAGCGCCGCCGCAGTCGCCCACGGCGCGAGCGGAAGGCAAGCCATCAGCATGGCGCCCAGGATCAACAGCTGCGCCTTGGCCGACTGCCCGGTAACAGCAGCCTCTACCGCCGACACCCCGAAGATCAGCAGCGGAATGGTCAGCGGCAGCACCAGCAGGGCAACCAGCGTTCCCGCCCGCCGCGCGCCGAGCACCAACGCTGCACCGACCCCGCCGAGCAGGCTGAGAACCGGCGTGCCCAGAGCCATGCTTGCCAGCAGCACCGGAAAGGCCTCGGTCTGCATGTTCATGAAAACCCCGAGCAACGGCGCCATCAGCAGCATCGGCAATCCGGTGGTCAACCAGTGGGCCAGACACTTCGCCAGCACCAGGACTTCCAGCGGCACCGGGGTCAGCAGCATCAGCTCAAGCGAGCCGTCGTCGTAATCGGTCTGGAACATCCGGTCGAGCGACAGCATGGCCGCGAGCAGAGCGGCAACCCAGACGATGCCGGAAGATATTCGCTCCAGCACACCCGGCTCCGGGCCGACAGCGAGCGGGAACAGGGTCACCACGATGACAAAGAACATCAGCGCCATGGCGGCATCGCTGCCCTGACGGAGAGCGAGGGAGAGGTCCCGGCGAACGAGGACGAGAAAGCACTTCATGACGCGTCCCGGAAAGCGCCGGCCCGGAGCTCCGCGCCGAGGGCACCATAGGCCTCTGCGAGATCGCCCGCGGACGGGGCGAAATCCGAAAGTTCAAGCTCGGCAACACGATCGCCGGTCTCGAACCGGATATGGGTGGCAGCGACAATCATGCCGCCGCGAGCGCGATGCCCGGCAATAGCCTCTTCCAATGCCGCGACGCCATCGACATCCAGCCCAACCGTCGGCTCGTCGAGAATCCAGAGCGGGGCCTCACTGACAAGCAGCCGGGCGAGCGCCAGACGTCGCTTTTGGCCGGAGGAAAGATAGCGCGCCGGAAAATCCGCGCGATGCCCGATCCCGAAACGCTCCAGCGCCGCCACCACGGATATCCCGTTGGCGCCGCGCATTCCGGACCAGAATATGAGGAGTTCTTCAGCCGTCATCGCGGGCTTGGCCGCATCGGCATGCCCGACATAGTGCAGCATCCCGGCATGGGATTGAGGATCGTCCGTGACCGAAACACCGTCCCACAGCAAGTCGCCGCGTGCCGGACGAACCAGAGTCGCCATGGTCCGCAACAGACTCGATTTACCGCTGCCATTCGGGCCTTTCAGGATCAGCACACCGCCTGAGGCGAGGGTGAAATCCAGCCGGTCGAACACCAGACGGCCGCCTCGCTGGCAGCCGAGCCCCCTGCCCTCGAACCGGTGATCACCAAAAACTTCCATGAAAGCAATGCCCTCGCACCCAATACCAACACCATAGGGGAGGTCGCCGCCCGCCTCAACGCGGTAAGGTGCCGCAAGGCATTCTCTGGGCAGTTTCCGGATTTCGCATAAAGAAAGCGGCGCCGGTCTCTGGGGGGAGGGGGATGCGGCGCCGCTTTTTCAGTTCCTGGCCCTCCGAAGAGAACCGGGGAAGGGGACCAGTTCTCGGCGGACTGTCCGCCAAGTCGGTTTACCGGGGACTGCCGGTATATGAAAAATATAGGAACGCCGTATGGTGATTTCGAGACCATGGAGTGTATTTTTTCCATCAACTCCATCCTGCCCGCTCTATCCCAAACGGAGCGACTTGATGAAATAGTCGCGCGTCAAACGACAACAACGATAAAAAATCAGCTCTCAGGGAGTAAACAATGCCCGCCATCCATGCCTCCGAAGCGCTCTCCCGTTTCACCGTACTCGACCTGACACGTGTCCGCTCCGGGCCGACCTGCGTACGCCAGCTTGCCGACTGGGGCGCCAATGTCATCAAGGTCGAATTGCCCGAGGCACTGGAAGCCGGCAATCAGCTCGGCGGCGCCCGCAGCGGCTCCGATTTCCAGAACCTTCATCGCAACAAGCGGGCGATGACCCTGAACCTGAAAGATCCCGATGGGGTCGCCCTGTTTAAGAAGCTCGTGCAGACGGCAGACGTCATCGTCGAAAATTTCCGGCCCGACGTGAAACAGCGCCTCGGCATCGATTACGAAACACTGGCGAAGGACAATCCCCGTCTGGTCTATGCCTCGATCTCCGGCTTCGGCCAGGACGGCCCCTATGCCAAGCGCCCCGGCTTCGACCAGATCGCGCAGGGCATGGGCGGTCTGATGTCGATTACCGGCGCCCCCGGCGAAGGCCCGATGCGGGTCGGCATTCCGGTGGCGGACCTGACCGCCGGGATCTTCGCCTCCCAGGGCATCATGGTGGCCCTGCTGGAACGGGAAGCCTCCGGCAAGGGCCAGTGGGTCCATACCTCCCTGCTGCAGGCGCAGATCTTCATGCTCGACTTCCAGGCCTCGCGCTGGACCATGAGCGGCGAAGTCGCCAAGCAGGCCGGCAACAACCACCCGACCAGCATCCCGACCGGCGTGTTCAAGACCAGCGACGGCTACATGAACATTGCGGTCTCAGGGGAGAAGATCTGGACCCGGTTCTGCGCCGTCATCGGCCGCGAGGATCTGCCGGATAATCCGGACTACAAGACCGCGCCGTCACGCTCGGAGAACCGGGACACGCTGAACGCCATCATCCAGGATGTGATCCTGACCGGGACGACAAAGCACTGGGTCGATCTGTTCAACAAGGAAGGCGTCCCGGCCGGGCCTATCTACACCATCGACCAGACATTCGCTGATCCGCAGGTCAAGCATCTCGGCATGCAAAAAACCGTACATTCCGAGGAGCATGGCGATATCGATCTGGTGGCCCAGCCGATCACACTGTCGCGCACGCCCAGCACCTTCGCCGCCGCACCGCCCGCCTATGGCGAGCATACGGACGAGATTCTGGGCGACCTCGGCATGAGCGCCGAAGAAATCCAGAGCCTGCGCGACCGCCACGTCATCTGACGCACTTTTCGACACGAAACGGACCCGCCCCATGCCTGCCAGCACCGCACCGCAACCGATCCTGACCGAGTTCAAGGGGGGCGTCGCCCGCCTGATCTTCAACAACCCGGCCCGCCACAACGCCATGTCCCTGGAAATGTGGACCCACGGCGCCGAGTTGCTGGAGGCTTTCGGGCGGGACGACAATATCCGCGCCATCCTGCTGACAGGGGCGGGTTCCGAAGCCTTTGTCGCCGGGGCGGACATCTCCAAATTCGGAGACGAGCGGGCCAGCCGGGAAGCGGTTGAAGCCTATGACCGCGCCGTCGCCCGCTTCCAGCAGGTGATGCGGGAGCTGGAAAAACCGACCATCGCCAGGATCGACGGCTTCTGTATCGGCGGCGGCCTCGCCATCGCCATCGAATGCGACATCCGGGTCTGCTCGGAAAAATCCAGCTTCTCCGTCCCCGCCGCCAAGCTCGGCATTGGCTACGCCATGGACGGCATCCGCCGCCTGCGCACCCTCACCGGCCCCGCCTTCGCCGCCGAAATCTTCTACACCGCCCGCCGGTTCTCGGCGCAGGAAGCGGTGATGATGGGTCTGGTCAACCGGGTGCTGCCCGAGGCGGAGTTGGACACCCACGTCGAAGACCTGCTCTCCCGCATCTCCGAAAATGCCCCGCTCGCCATCCAGACAGCGAAACGCGCGCTAATCGAACTGGAGAAACCAGAAGACGAGCAGGACTCCGCCTCCTGCGATGCGTTGGTGCTGAAATGCATGGAGAGCGAGGATTACGTAGAGGGCCGGACGGCGTTCATGGAGAAGCGGAAGCCGGTGTTTCGGGGGCGGTAAATTTGCCGAGCAAAGCTCTCACGATATTACTCTTCTTTTTGCCGCCGCAATTGAAAGCGCCGACTTCAGGCGCGCGATTTGGTTACCAATTTGGAAAATGGTTATTTGCGAAAAAATGGCGCCCAACGCTGATCTACACTCCAGTTTCTCTTATCTCTGCTTACGTGTCTTACAGAACCTACATCGAAGACAACATGAACGGGTTTTACATCTTCGGAACGTTCAGCGCCCTTTGTGTTCTTATTAGCATTGGATGGCCACTTCTTATCGCAAAGCACCAAGAAATTGAGACCCGTTCAAGGACTTCGGGCGAAGACCCGTAGTTGCTCACGCTCATCCAAATCTGCCGTACAGCTATCGCCGATACTGAATCTGTGGAGAACGCCTAATCCACAATAAACAGCTTCGCGCCGGTCTCCGTCGAGGACCGATGCGCAGCGTCGCCGAAGTCCGAGACCTGATAGGACATGCCCGCTGTCATCGTGGTCTTGCGGCCGTCCTTCAGCTCGGAGACCAGCTCACCTTCCAGCACATAGAGAATATGCCCCCGGTCGCACCAGTGATCGGCGAGGTAGCCGGGTGAATACTCGACCTGCCGGATGCGGATGTCGCCGATTTCCATGGTCCGCCAGATGGCCTCTCCGGTCTCGCCGGGATGTCTGGTTTCCGTGACCTCTGACCAGTCGGTGACGGTGAAAGGCAAATCGGGGATTTTCATGGGGGGCTTTCCGGTGGCGGGAGAGAGCTGGAACCTTATGCATGTGCAGGACGCCTGACAACGGCCACCAGTTCTCTCCTGAAAAGGCCGACATCACCTCATCAAAGAAGCGGGCAAGCGGCGCCTTCTTCCACTCCACGCTCACGCCACTGTCGATCCAGAACGAAAACTCATCATAACTGAGCCCCTCGATCCGCTTGAGTTGGTCGATGACTTCAGCCGCCGTCCTGCCAGACAGGATGGTGAGTGCAGCCAAGGTTGAAAAAGTATAGCCGGATGAATATCTTTATACTCATTCGGTGTAAAAAATGCATCACCGCATCGCATTACGAGAGCAACGAAGGTCGCCCGACATCGTCACGGGCCGGTCACGCATCAGTGACGCCTTCAAACTCCGGTCGCCCGACAGCCGCTGGGTAACACCGAACGGGATCTTTGGGGGAGTGACTTTTGGACCTGATCAAGCTGATACGACAAGAGTCCACCGCGTCCTGGTTCGGCTTCGCGTTTTTTGCCGCGGTCTCCGGGCTTGCCAACGCCCTTGTTCTTGCAGTGATTAACCTGGCCGCAAGCGATGTTGCCGAGCTCGATGACGAGCGGCGAACCCATCAGCTGACGATTTTTCTCATCGTCGTCGGGATCTACGTTATTGCCCAGCGAACAGTGATGATTTCCTCGACCCGCGAGGTAGAGGAAATCATCCACAAAATCCGGATACGCCTGATTGAAAAAATCCGGACCGCCGATCTCATACCTCTGGAGCGGATCGGGCGCTCCTTCATCTATGCCAGCATCAACAAGGACACCCTGACCCTCTCGCAGGCCGCCCAGTCGCTCGTCGTCGGCGCGCAGTCCGCCATATTGGTTCTCTTCACGCTGCTTTACATCGCCTGGCTTTCACGCGTTGCTTTTGTCGTCTGCGTCGCGTTCATCGTGGCCGCAACCTGGTTCTACGGGAAGAACCTCAAAGGCCTGAATGCTGAACTTCAGGAAGCTGCAGTTACCGAAAACCGATTGTTCGACCTCCTCACAGACCTGCTGGAAGGGTTCAAGGAGGTCCGGTTAAACAAGCCCCGGAGCGATGCCCTCTACGCCGACCTGGAGCAGATCTCCTCAGAGGCGATGGAAAAGAAGAAGAACAGTCAGTCGGGGATCGCCAAAAGCTTCATTCTCTCCCAGACACTGTTCTATTTCCTTGTCGCCGCCATGGTTTTCCTCGTCCCGCAGTTCGGGAAGTTCTTCAGCAGCGCCGGTACCGATTACCACGAGGTTGTTATCAAAACCGCGACGGCAACCCTGTTCCTGATTGGACCCATCGGTTTTCTGGTCAACTTCATGGCAATCTTCGCCAACGCCAATTCAGCAGCGGAGAACATCAAACGGCTCGATGAAACGCTTACCGAGGCGGTCAGCGAGACGAAGGACGATCAACCCAACCTGCTCGGCAAGACCTTCGAGGAACTCGAACTGAAGCAGGTCAGTTTCCACTACCAGGGCTTACAGCCCGACAATCCGTTTGTTATGGGCCCCGTGGATCTGACGATCCGCAAAGGCGAGCTGATCTTCATCACCGGGGGCAATGGCTCGGGGAAATCGACCCTGATCAAGATCCTCGCCGGTCTCACCTACCCGACCTCAGGCTCCATGCGCGTCAACAGCCGGGAAATCGGGCCGGAGACCTATGACGAATATCGCAACTTGATCTCCATTATCTTCGGCGATTTCCACCTCTTCAAACGTCTCTATGGGATTGATCTCGGGGATGGCGGAAAAGCCAGGCGTCTGATGGAACATATGGAGATCCAGAACAAGACCCAGTTGATCTCCGATGAATTCTCAACGGTCCAACTCTCGACGGGCCAGCGCAAACGGCTCGCGCTTGTGGTCAGCCTGCTTGAGGAGCGCTCCATCTACATCCTGGACGAATGGGCCGCCGATCAGGATCCGGAATTCAGACGAAAATTCTACCGGGAGCTCCTGCCGGAGATGAAACGGGACGGCAAGACGGTCATCGCCGTTACGCATGACGATCAGTATTTCGACGTCGCGGATCGCTGTTTGCACATGGTCGAGGGCCGCCTCGTGACATCCCGGTCGCCCTTAGATGATACAGCCCACTGAATGGCGCCGGAGGATTGATAGATGCCCGAAAGCTCCTTCGCCGCCCATTTCTATTATAAGATTATATTTAAGCATCAATCGATATCTAAAAGTTGTAATCACCTATATCAGCCAACATATATTGGAGAACAGGCACGCGCGAACGGCCGCGGAAGATTCCGCGCCTCCGAAAATAAAGCCGCCATCTGCGCTGAGGGGAACACAAGGGAATCTGGAGCATGAAAGCCCTGAGAGACGTCATGATGCGCAGCCTGCCAAGCGTGACCATCGCCTTCATGATCGCCGCGTTCATCTTTGTCTACTTCACCCCAAATATGGTCACCACCATTCCAGCCGGCTATGTCGGCGTCCTTTGGAAACGGTTCAACGACGGGACCGTGACCAACCATTTCTTCCGCGAAGGCAACCGGCTGATCCTGCCCTGGAACAAGATTATCTCGTACGACGCGCGCATGCAGAGGGTCAGCGAGGATTATGACATCATTTCCGCCAACGGGCTGGCCATCGGCGCCAACATCACTTTCCGCTACCGAATCTCCCGCAAACGGATTGGGTTGCTGCACAAGTATCTGGGACCGAATTATCTGAATACAGTGTTGATCCCGAAGATTGGAGCCATCGCCCGGGCGGAGTCGGCAAAGTACTCACCCGTCCAGCTTTACTCCACGAACCGCGGCGACGTGGAGGAAGCGATCCTTGCGGTCGCAATGGAACAGTTGGTGCGGGTGACGCAGGATGTGATTGCGACCGAAGAGAAAGAGCGCACTGCCCTCAAGCTGCCGCCCTTGCCCGACGCACCGGATCCAATCATTAAATTGCACGATATATCCTTCCGCAGCGTGACCCTGCCACTCCTGGTCGAGAAAGCCATCGAGCGGAAGGAAGAGCAATTCCACGTCAATCTGGAATACAATTTCCGCCTGGATCGTGAGCGCAAAGAGAGCGAGCGCAAAGCTATCGAGGCCCGCGGCATCCAATCCTTTCAGAGGATCGTGAGCGACGGAATTACTGACGCCTATCTGCGATGGAAAGGGATCGACGCGACCTTGCAGCTGGCGCAATCGAACAACAGCAAGATCGTCCTCATCGGCTCGGGCAAGGACGGATTACCGCTCATTCTCGGCCCGATCGACAGCAGCTCGGGCAATGCCGGTGCGCCCGTCCCGGGGACGCACTCAGGCACCGAACTTCAGGCACGGTTTGGCGCGCAATTGGACGCCACCGCTTCGAAGCTAAAACAGGATGCTGAAAGAGCGGACGCTATCTTTCCCAATAGCTCCACGGCGGATCTCGACCCCGGCCGCATCGACACCAAGGACACAAGCACAGGCACCTCCCCGATCAAGACGGCACGCCCCCCCTGCGGGAACCAATGCCGCTGAAAAAACCACCGAACGAAATCAATCGCTCAATTAAAAGTCGCATCCAATTTTCAGCGACAGCAGGAACAACCCCTACCCCACACCAGACCATAAGCAACACAACATATTAATTATATTTATTTTTTTAATATATCGGCTACGGGCACCCGGAAACATGCACGGGAAACCCTACACTCGATAAATATGTTTTTACTCAATCAATAATATGATATTCTCCTATAAGATGAATTAAATGACGCTGTCTCCCGCAAAAAATGGAGTCGAAAGTCATTCCAGTGAATTTGGCTCCTTCATCAATTTTTGAGGCTTCCGAAGTGCCCGAAGATCCCAACGACACTCAAGACCTCAAACGGGAAATTGCCCGACTGAAGAGGGAAGCCAAGACGGCTGAACGCGAAAGGCAGAATGCAAAGAAGGCGATCGACGCGGCGAACGCGCATCGCCAGACCGCAGAGACAGAAACCGCTGCGCTGAAAGAGTCTCAGGCCGCGCGAGATCGGGAAACAAAAGCACTTCAGAGAAAGGTCGAAAGCGCAAACAGAACCAAAGAGAAGCTGAAGAAGGAATCAGCCGATCGAGACAAGGAACTAAAGCAGCTCGAAAGCTCCCTGCGCCAGTCACAGGCACAAGTGGACGGGCTGAAAAAGGCACTGGAAACCAAAACAGAGAAATCCGGCCAGCCCAATGGGCAGGTCGGAGCCGCCGTGACCGGCGTCTCGGCGGCAAAGTCGGATAACCGCGAACAGCGCATTCCGAGCAATGACCGAGACATTAGAAAGGAAACTTCCGCAATGACCGCACAAACCGACACAGGCGGCGCCGCCAAAAACGCGCAAACCGGACAACCCAATCCAGACAACGCCACCCAAACCGCAAACGCAGGGCAGCCGGATGAAGGGCACCTCGTCAAATATGAACTGGCCAAGACCCAATTACTCCAGCAAGACCGGCTCAAGGCGAACCGGATCGTCGCCACCTACAGCGCGATCGGAGCTGGCGTCGGCGTGATCCCCTTTGTCGTCGTCGACATTGCTGGACTTGCTACCGTTCAGCTCATGATGCTGAGCCGACTGGCCCAACTTTATAAGGTGCCATTCTCCGGCAACCTCGGGCGGACCTTGCTCTCCGCTGTTCTGGGCGCCATCATCCCGACGACCCTGAAGGCGGGCACCATCGGGCTGATCCGCTCCATACCGCTCTTCGGGCAGCTGCTCGGCTTTGTCGCGATGCCGACATATTCATGGATGGTGACCTACGCCATCGGCACCGTCTTCACCGACATCTTCGAGCAGAACAAGGACCTCGACTCGGTGAGCATTGAAGAAACCACGGCAAAGGTCAAAAAGGTCATGAATGACCTTGCGACCAAGGAAAAGGCTGAAGCCGCTACCGCACAGCAAGCCGCATAACCGGCCTCGAGCCCGGCGCGCCCGTGACCTTCAAAACCACGGGCGCGCCAGGGCGAAACACCTGAGCCGTCTAGATGGGCGCATGCCCCCGAGGATATGCGCACTCGTTTTTTGGTTAAGTCATCGAGAGAGAGCGGGACGTGGAATACCTTTGGCCGCCGCAACTTACATTCGCGACACTTATCATAATCTACTTCATTAGCTGCGCATTGGTCGGCCTCTATGGACGCGACCGGCTTCTGGGCTTCTGGGGGTTTTTCATTCTGTCTTATATCGTCTCGCCGTTTTTCACCTTGCTGTTCCTCGTCATCACCAGCACACGACGCACCTCGAACTGACCCCCCCCTAAAATCTCAAATTCACCTCAGCGTCGGGCGCAAGAAAGCGTGGCGCGACCGCCATCCCCGACCACGACTTCGGGCTGATCCAACGCCGTCGCCCCATCGCTGCAATACCAACCGATATACAAAAGCCTGCGAACCTTGCTGAGTGGGCCACAAATCAATTCCCGGCGCAAAAGCGCGTGTTCTCCGCCATTCGACCATTCGGTTCCGACATCGGGGAGCGTGACAGTACAAGAGTCCCGGCCGTTGCAAATACGCGCCACCCACCCCAGCCCGGAACACCATTGATCTGCAGAACCGTACTTGGCACTCGAAACTCTAATCCAGGAATCGAAAGCGCTCGCCGTCTCCCGCCGGCCCGGTGCATTTTTTTCGGTTGCACACCCGGCCTCAGCACCGCTCATAGATATCGCCGAACCATCGGCATGACGCATTCCGTCACGATCGCATCCGGACCGAGCGGAGCCCGGATCAAAACACACCAGGAAAAAGGCCAACCCGCAGGCCACGGGCAATCGGCGCGTCAATTCCACTCGCATCCGCTAAATCTCCCTGAACGATCGACAAAATCTACGTAAGAACAGGCTCAATGAGTGCGCCGTGCAATCCCTTCGGCTCGCAGCACAGCGCGGCAAGCGCATCTGGGCTGACCTCGAGGAACCTGAAGAGCACCCTGCCTGAGGGACCGGCGCGAACGGCCACGGCCAGCGTATATCCCGGTATTGGCTGCGACAGCCGGACCTGCCAATCCTCCCCCTCGCCTGCTTCCGGATCACCGAGCAGCGACGGTCCAATCACGAGAGACGGGGGATCGAGGCAAACGGAAATACCATCGAGCGGAATAGAAAGCCCCCGCCCGACAGCTTTCGTATAGGCCTCCTTCGCCGTCCAGATTGCGAAGAACGCATCGCGGCGCGCGCTGTCTTCCAGCTGCCGGAGAAAAGCCAACTCATCCGCCGCAAAAACCTGGCGCGCCAGGCCATCGATATCGGCATCTCGGGTAACCCGCTCGACATCGACGCCAACATCCCGCTCCCGGGTGACCGCACAGCAAACCAGCCCGCGTGAATGCGAGAGGTTAAAGCGCAACCGGCCCTGCTCAGGCTCATCATCGATTTCCGGTTTGCCGTAGCGCCCAATTCGGAAGGTAAAGTCCTGCGCAGGGGTCCCGGATGCAGCCTCGAGGGCGCATCTGGTCAGTGCATGCGCGCAAACATAACTCCGCCGGTCCTCCGGAAAATGGAAGCGCCTGGCTTTGGCGCGCTCTTCATCATTGAGAACCTGGCCGAATGCCGAGAGATGTCCCCCGACAACCATGTCAGGCCTCGATACCCAGATCACAACCTCATCCCGCCACACCGAACAGCTCCACTCTCGGATCGACCGGCAGGCGCCTCTCGACGCCGCGTTCCACGATCCAGAATTGAATATATACTTACTCTACTATCTTAGGGTGCTTTTTGCGATCACAAATCCGCACACGAATTCACAATTATTAGTAATCAAATAAATTTCCAACGCCGGGATAAACAGCGCATTAACGGGACGTAAAGAAGGGATTTCCACTGAGATTTTTTGAAAAAGAAGCCTGCTTGCGCTGAGTAAAATATTATGCATATACTCGACATGGTTGCATAATAAGAAACCAGAAACACCATGCAAACCCCTTGGCACCCCATCGCCTCCGGCTTCTTAGGAGCCGGCATTTTCGGCCTCCTCCGGGAGACTTATCGTACGCCTGAAGTTGGAGCGAAATTGTGACATCAGCCCCCGAAACCCTGATCGACCTGCTCGACCAGCGCGCGGAATCATCGACCGGGAAATATCATTTCCTGAAGGATGGCCGGGATGTCACGGCAACCACCGGGTACGCCCCGCTTCGCAACCATGCTCAAGCAGTCGCCAACCGGCTGAGGCAGCATGTGGCTGAAGGCAGCCGGGCGCTGCTGCTCTATCCGCCGGGACTCGATGTCCTTCCCGCCTTTTTCGGGTGCCTGAATGCCGGCATCGTCGCGGTTCCGGTGCCGCCGCCGGACGGCGTTCGGCTGAAGCATTCCCTGCCTCGCCTTCAAGGCATCGTCGCGGACGCGGAAGCCGAAGTCATTCTGACGACCGCAGGTCTGCAGCAGGATCTCGAGGCCCGGCTGAGCGAGACCATGCCGCAGGTGCACTGGATCGCGACAGACGTGCTGGAACCGGCCGACGTACCGGATTTTGAACGGCCCGACATCACGCCAGAAAGCATCGCCTATCTGCAATACACATCCGGCTCCACCT
This sequence comes from Nisaea sp., assembly GCF_034670185.1. Lineage (NCBI taxonomy): Bacteria > Pseudomonadati > Pseudomonadota > Alphaproteobacteria > Rhodospirillales > Thalassobaculaceae > Nisaea > Nisaea sp. Next base: position 19,034 of record NZ_JAXMNY010000003.1, on the reverse strand, counting down.
CCGCACCGCGCGGCGTCATGCTTTCGCACGGGAATGTGCTCGCCAATCTGGCCTACTTGCAGCAGGGCTTCGCGTGCGACGCGGACAGTGTCTGTGTGACCTGGATGCCCTATTTCCACGATTACGGTCTGGTTGAAGGTTTGCTGCAGCCCATGTTCAGCGGCGCAGATTGCTACGTTCTCTCGCCGCTCACGCTGCTGAAGCGCCCTATCCGCTGGCTGGAGGCGATGGACCGGTTCGGCGGCACCCATACCCATGCCCCCAATTTCGCCTACGAACTCTGCCTGGAACGCATAACCGTGGAGCAACGCGAGACGCTCGACCTGTCACGCTGGCGGGTCGCCGGCAATGGTGCTGAGCCGGTTCGCGCAGAGACCCTGCGCCGTTTCACCGAGGCTTTCGTGCCGCAGGCCTTCCGGGCCGAGACATTCTATCCGGCCTACGGAATGGCAGAGGCGACACTTTTTGTCACCGCCCGCGCCCACGACCGAAGCCCACATGCATCGCGCCTGAGCGCCCAGGCCCTGGAACAGAACCGCGTGGTTCCGGCCGATGACGCAGAACCCAAGAGCACGACACGCACGGTTGTGAGCTGTGGCGTACCCCGGCCCGGGACCGACCTGCGGATCGTCGATCCCGCGACCGGGCGAACATGCCCGCCCGATACGGTTGGTGAGCTCTGGATCTCAAGTCCCAGCGTGGGGCTCGGCTACTGGCAGCGTCCCGAGGAAACCAAGGCGACATTCCGGGCCTGCCTGACCGACAGCCCCGACGCCGGCCCGTTCCTGCGGACAGGCGATCTCGGCTTCCTCAAAGATGGCGAACTCCACATCACCGGGCGCCTGAAAGATCTCATCGTTGTCGCGGGTGTAAACCACTACCCCCAGGATATCGAATGGACCGTTCTGGACGCCTGCCCCGATCTCCGGCGAGAGCATTGCGCGGCATTCTCTGTGGAACGGGATGCCGAGGAACGCCTAATCATTCTCGCCGAGGCGGGAAAGCGCACGAAGGACTGGGAGGAGGCATTCGGCATAATCCGTCAGGCGGTGGCCCGGAGCCATGGTCTGGCGACCGCTGAAATTCTGATCCTTGAGCGCGGGCAGATCCGCAAAACCTCCAGCGGCAAAGTTCAGCGCCGCGCCTGCAGGCAGGCTTCCCTCGACAATGAGCTCAAGTGCGTTGCCCGTTGGAGCCGGGAGCAAGCGTCCAGCGCTCGGACTGATCGTCCGACTGGCCCCGAGCTTCGGGACTGGCTGAGCCGAGAGCTCGGTGGGATGCTGTCAGTTGCACCCGAGACGATCGACCAGCAGGCTCCATTCGCGGAACTCGGCCTCGACTCCCGCTCTGCCGTCGCCCTTGTTGCGGCATTGGAAAACCATCTCGGCAGCGCGACACTTGACCCAACCCTGCTCTGGCAACATCCGACAATCGAGGCGCTATCCGACCGGCTGAGCGGCGCTGAAGCGAAACCGGTGCACGCCCCGGCCGACTCCACCGCCAGTCCGACATCGGAAAAAGCATCCGCTATCGCGATCATCGGCCTTGCCTGTCGTCTGCCCGGCGCTCCCAATGCCAATGCCTATTGGGATCTCCTTAGCAACGGAACCTGCGCCGTTCGGACGGACCCGCGCCTTCCCGGCGTGGAGGCCGGGTTTCTCGAGGGTATTGAAAGCTTCGATGCGTCCTTCTTCGGTCTTTCAGAGAGCGAAGCCCGAAGCATGGACCCGCAGCAGCGCATCCTGCTCGAAGTGGCCTGGCATTCTCTGGAACATGCCGGATTACCGGCGGATCGACTGGAAGGCACGCGGGCCGGCGTGTTCGTTGGAATTTCCTCGGCGGATTTCGCCTTCGATCAGTTCAGCCGGAGTGACGCCGAGGGATTGATGAACGCCTACAGCAGCACCGGCATCGCCTTCAGCATGGCGGCCAACCGGCTTTCCTACCACCTCGATCTGCGCGGGCCGAGCATGGCGATCGACACGGCCTGTTCCTCCTCGCTCGTCGCCGTACACCAGGCATGCCAGAGCCTCCGCGGCGGGGAATGCGACGTCGCACTTGCAGGCGGCGTCAACATCATCGGCGGCCCGCATCTCCAGCTAGCTCTCGAGCGTGCGGGCATGCTCTCCCCGAACTGGAGAAGCCGAACCTTCGCTTTCAATGCGGACGGTTATGTGCGCGGCGAGGGCTGCGGCATGGTGGTCCTCAAGCCACTCGCCGCCGCCGAGCGCGACGGCGACCGCGTACTGGCCGTGATCCGCGGCTCGGCGGTCAACCAGGACGGTCGCAGCAACGGGCTCACCGCTCCCAATCCGCTGGCCCAGCAAAGCGTGATCCGGGACGCGCTCAAATCCTCCGGGCTGGAAGCCGCCGACATCGATTTCGTTGAAACTCACGGTACCGGAACCCGGCTCGGAGACCCCATCGAAGTCGGCGCCCTGCAGTCGGTTCTCGATCAGGCGCGACCAAGCGAACGGCCATGCCTGCTCGGCTCCGCCAAGGCCAATATTGGCCATCTGGAAGCTGCGGCCGGAATCGCCGGACTAATCAAAAGCGTGCTCTGTCTCCGCCATGGCGAAGTCCCGGCGCAACCGAACCTCGATACGGTCAATCCACTGATAAATCTGGATGATTCCGCACTGGAGATACCGCGCGTTTCGACAGGCCTGCCGGAGAGTGCGCGAGCGGCAGTCAGCTCTTTCGGCTTCGGTGGCACCAACGCGAATGTGGTTCTGGAGCAGGCCCCGGATCGGGCACGACCGGAGCTGGAACAGGCCGCGCCGCCGCCGTATCTTCTGACGCTCTCCGCCCGCGATCCACACGCGCTGCGCGACCTCGCCGGCCGATACGCGGCCCTGTGCCGCGAAGAGGTCCCGGCGATCGAAGCGGAACAACTCTGCCGTGCCGCAGCCATGCACCGCCCCCATCTCGATCATCGGCTCGCGGTCATTGGCAACTCGCCCCGCGATTTCGCCGAACGGCTGGAAGCGATCGCCGCCGGTGAGGGCGATCTTCACCGGATGCCGGTCAACCCGCCGTCCGTTGCCTTCCTCTTCACCGGGCAGGGCTCCCAGTCTCTCGATATGGGACGATCCCTCTACGGGCGCCATGCAGGCTTTCGCGCGACCCTGGATCGCTGCGATCAGGTGCTCGCAAACATGCTGGACCGTTCCCTGCTATCGGTCATGTTCGGCAAGGACGAGGATCTGCTGGAGCAGACTGCCTATACCCAGCCCGCCCTCTTCGCGCTCGAATATGCGCTGGCCGAACTCTGGCGCGACTGGGGCATCCGGCCGACGGCTCTTTTGGGCCACAGCGTCGGCGAATATGTAGCCGCCTGCATCGCGGGTGTCTTCGATCTGGAGGCAGGGCTGCAGCTGATAGCGGAACGCGCCCGGCTCATTCAGGGATTGCCACTCGACGGCGCCATGCTGGCCGTAATGGCGGAAGAAGCACAGCTCGCTGAATTCGCCGCGCTGCATGCCGACGATATCTCGGTCGCCGCCGTCAACGGACCCCACAATACCGTGCTCTCAGGGCGGCGCAAAACCCTGGCGCGGGTTCAGGAGAAACTGGAGAGCACGGGCCTTCACAGCCGGTTTCTCCCGGTCTCCCATGCCTTTCATTCTCCGCTGATCGATCCGATCATGGAGCAGTTCCGCGAGGCCGCTTCCCGTTTCGATTTCGAAGCGCCCGCGATCCCGCTGGTCAGCAATCTCGACGGCAAGGTTATGGAGGCGGCTCCCGATGAGGATTACTGGACGCGCCATCTGCGCGGCGCAGTGCGCTTTGCCGATGGTATGGGAAGCCTGGCGGCAGATCACCGCGTCTTTCTCGAAATCGGCCCCAAGCCCCTGCTGACCGCGCTCGGCGCGCAATGTGTCGACGCTCCTGACGCGCTTTGGCTGCCGAGCCTGCGCAATGGTGCGGAGGATTGGTCCTCAATCACGGAAAGCCTCTCATCGCTCTATACCGCCGGCATCACGCCGGACTGGGCGGCCTTCCATGGCAGCTCTTCCGGGCAGGTGACTCCGACGCTCCCGTCATACCCGTTTCGCAATCAAAGCTTTCCACTGCCGCCACGACCGGAACATGGCGATGCCGCTGCGCCCGTGCGCACAGCCTTGGCTTCCAGGCTCGCCGAGCCGCATCACGCAGGAACAATCACAGCAGTTCCGGTAGAGGAATGGGGCTTCGTGCCGCGCTGGAAACAGGTTTCCGCCGCGCCACGCGAAGATCACGATACCTCCGAGTGGCTGCTTTTGGCCGACAAGAGCGGAACCGCGAAAGCTCTGGCGAAAACGCTCAAAAAGGCCGGTGACAGCGTTACCGTTATCGCCGGCCCGGCTCCGGATAGCCTTCCCGATGGAGCAGGCCCCTTGAACATCATGTGTCTCTGGTCGCTGGATCTGAACGCGCCCGACCGCATGACCGATGCAGAAGTCTCCGGCGTTATTTCCGCTCTCACCATTCGGCTTACCGGGCTGGCACAAAATCTGGCGGCGCAGGCTGACCGTCCGCTCAAACTCTATCTGGTCAGCCGTCAGGCTTTCGCCATGGCTGACACAGCGCTTCCGAAGGCGGGCAACGGACTACTGCAGTCCTTCGTCTGGGGACTCGGACGGAGCCTGCGGCACGAGCATCCAGACTGGGACCTCAGCCTGATCGATGTGGACGGATCCCCGCGCGAAGCCGCGTCTCAGCTTTTTGCCGAAATCAGCAGCACCCAGCGGGGGAACGAGATTCTCTGGCGCCAGGAAAAGGCCGCCCCCGTCCGGTTCGAGCTCACGCTTGAGGCTGAGCCACTACCGCGACCGGTGAAAGCGCCTGAGCGAGACGGAACATGGCTGGTAACCGGCGGCCTCGGCCGTCTCGGGCAACACATGGCCGAACGACTGGTAGAGCGAGGGGTACGGCATCTAGCGCTTATCTCCAGAAGCACACCAAAAGGAGACACTGCAAAGCGAATTGAAGAGTGGCGCACACGAGGCATCGAAATTCAGATCGGCGCCATCGATGTCACCGATGCGCCGGCACTCTCGGCATTCGTCGATACTCTGCCAGCACACTGGCCTCCTTTGACTGGGATCCTCCATGCAGCGGGCATCCTGGACGATGGAGTCCTGCATCAGCAATCCGCCGAGCGTGTGCTCGCCGTGATGGCGCCGAAGGTGCTGGGCGGCTGGGCACTCCACCGCCTCGCGGCCAATCACCCGATCCGGCATTTCATGCTGATTTCCTCCGCGAGCGGGTTGCTCGGCAATCCGGGTCAGACCGCCTACGGAGCCGCGAACAGTATGCTGGATGCTCTCGCGCTTTATCGCCGCTGTCGCGGGCTTCCAGCTCAGAGTATCTGCTGGAGTGCCTGGGCTGACGCCTCCCGTGACGCGGCTCTGGCCGACAGACTGGCGCGCCACGGGCTTGCTCCAATCGAGACGGCTCAGGGCCTTGAAGCGATGGATCGAGCGACCGCGCTCGACCTGCCCCATGTGGCGATATTGCCCAGACGAAACGGTGCCCGTCTCGCCCATCCTCTGCTTGATGGCTCCCCACTTCAATCGGGTGAACCGCACCCCGCAAACACTGCCTCGGACAGCCGTCTGACGACGCAATTGCGCATGCTGGCGCCCGAAGAACGACTGGACCGTCTCACGGCCTACATCCTCGAGCAGACCGGCGAGGTTGCCCATACCGGAACGGAGGCACCGGACGCCGATCGCGGGTTCTTCGATCAGGGCCTCGACTCGATGAATGCAATCGAGTTGCGCAATCGTCTGCAGACCGGTCTCGGCGGCGTCCTTCCGGCAACCCTCGCGTTCGATTACCCGACCCCGAAACGGTTAGCGCAGCACTTGCTGGAACGCGCCGGGCTCGACAGTGCGGACCGGACCGTCGCGGCCACGGCCAAAAACACTGACGCGGATACCGGGGACGGGATCGCCATCCTTTCTCTTGGGTGCCGCATACCGGGCGGAGTCAATAATCCAGAAACGTTCTGGACACTTCTCGAGGACGGCGTCGACGCAATCACGGAAATTCCGGGGAACCGCTGGAACGTTGATCGGTATTACAGCGCCGATCCCGAAACGCCCGGAACAATCCAGACGCGCCATGGCGGCTTCATCGACAACATCGATCTTTTCGATCCGGGGTTCTTCGGGATCTCACCGCGCGAGGCGACGCATCTCGACCCGCAGCAGCGTCTCTTGCTGGAGGTTTGCTGGGAAACACTGGAACGCGCGGGCATTCCGCCGAGCAGCCTCGAAGGCAGCCAGACCGGCGTTTTCGTCGGCATCAGCACGAACGATTACCTGCATCGCCTGAACCGTGCGCCCAACCAGATCGACGCCTATCTCGGCACCGGTAACGCACTCAGTGTAGCGGCCAACCGGCTGTCCTTCTTCCTCGGCCTGGAAGGGCCCAGCCTGGCCATCGATACCGCCTGCTCCTCCTCGCTGGTCGCGCTTCACCAAGCCTGCATGAGCCTCCGGAGCGGGGAGACGGATCTGGCAATCGGCGGCGGCGTCAACCTGCTGCTCGACCCGACCGTCAGCATCAACCATTCACGCGCCCGGATGCTGGCGCCTGACGGGCACTGCAAGGCATTCGCCGCCGAGGCCGACGGTTTTGTCCGCTCCGAAGGCTGTGGCCTGGTGGTGTTGAAACGCCTATCGGATGCAGTGCGCGACGGTGACCGGATCATGGCCGTAATCCGGGGCTCCGCCGTCAACCAGGACGGCCGCACGAGCGGCCTGACGGTTCCGAACGGACCGGCGCAGGAGCGGGTCATCCGCCGGGCCCTAGACCAAGCCGGCCTCATGCCGGAGCAGATCGACTATGTCGAAGCGCACGGCACCGGGACCGCCCTCGGTGACCCGATCGAGGCCGGGGCGCTGGATGCCGTGTTTGGCGCGAAAGACCGGGACCGCCCGCTGACCATCGGGTCTGTTAAATCGAATATCGGCCATCTGGAATCCGCCGCCGGAGTGGCTGGATTGCAGAAAATCGTGCTGTCCCTCGCCAATGGTGCAATTCCGCCCAGCCTGCATAGCGCCAACCGCAATCCCAATATCGATTGGGCGCGTGTCGGGCTGCGCCTGCCTGAAGGCACCGAGCCCTGGCCAACATCGGGTGCAGTGCGGCGGGCGGGCGTAAGTTCTTTCGGCTTCGGCGGCACCAATGCTCATCTGGTTGTCGAGCAGGCGCCAGAACCCGCTTCACGCCAAATTCCGGAGTTCAGCCAATACCTGCTGCCCCTCTCGGCGAAAAACCGCCCGGCACTCCGCCAGCTTGCGCAGAGCGTTCTGGAAACGCTGAAGGTAAGCCCGGCGCCGCTTGCCGATCTTTGTTTCACGGCAGCTTGCGGACGCGACCATTTCCCCCACCGCCTCGCCCTTCTCGGCAGCGATAAACCTGCGCTGATCGCAGCGCTGGAAAACTGGCTGGAAGGCCGAAGCGACGAAGGCGCTATTGCGCGTGACGGCGCAGTCACACGGCAACGCTCCACAGCGGAGAAAATCTCTGCCGGTCATGCCGGTCCCGTTGCCTGGCGCATCCTGGCAGGACGCTACGCCGACGGCGAGAACCCGGACTGGTCAGCGCTTTATGCCGGATTACCGCTGCGCCGCACCGATCTACCGGGCCACCCCTTCGAGCGGCAACGCTACTGGGTCGAGGCCGAAAACGAGCGGCTTAGCGCATCGCCCGCTACCTACAAGGTGAATTGGGAACTCGTCGCGCCAGCCACGGAAGAGTCCGCTCCTCCGCGTGGCAACTGGCTGATCCTGGCTGACGAGAGCGGCATGGGGCAGGCGTTGGCAAATGAGCTTGAAGCACGCGGCGGTGACGATATGCGCTGTACGTTGATCTTCAAAGCGCCCCTCAACGGACATCGCCGCAACCTCGTTCCGGGAGACGAGGCCGCCGCGCGCGCTCTGCTGGGGGAGTTGGGACCGCTTGAGGGCATTGTCCATCTCTGGAGCCTCGACGGCTCGGGCACCGACGGCCTGACATCCAAAAGCCTCATCGATGAGACGGGCGGCGGTCTCGCAAGCCTGCCGCCGCTGACGCGCGCCTTGCTGGAGCTCCCTGATCCGCCCCGGCTCTGGCTGCTGACACGCGACGCGGTCGACGCATGTCCGGAAGACCGGCTCGAAGGTCTGGCCCATGCGCAGATCTGGGGCTTTGGCCGTAGCATTGCGCTGGAAGCGCCGCACATCTGGGGCGGGTTGATCGACCTCCCACTCTCGGACGACTTGCCTCGGACGGCATCCCGGATAGCGGATGCACTAACCAGCAAGGAAGGCGAAAACGAAGCAGCCCTGCGGGACGGACAGTTCCTCGTACCGCGGCTCCGCTCTGCAGAACCGGTCCCACAGCACACAGTCTCCATCCGGGCCGATGCGAGTTATCTCATCACCGGTGGTTTCGGCAGCCTTGGCCGTGCCATCGGCCTTTGGCTGGCGCAGCAGGGAGCGGGGCGCATCCTGCTGACAGGGCGCCAAGGCGCACAATCAGCGGTCGCGCGCGAGCATGTAACGGCACTTCAGGATCTGGGCGCCACCGTGGAAACGGCCGCACTCGATGTCTCCGATGCGGAATCCCTGGCCGCGCTGATCGCGGAGTGGGGGCAGAACGGCCCGCCTCTCCGGGGCGTGATCCATGCCGCCGGCATCGGAGAGGCTCGAAACCTTGCCGACCTGACCTGGCCAGATTGTGCCGCCGTGATCACCGGGAAGGCCGGTGGTGCCTGGGCGCTCCACACTGCAACAGCCGGAGAGAAACTGGATTTTTTCCTCAGCTGCGGATCGATCGCGGGGCTCTGGGGTGGACAAAAACAAGCCTCTTACGCAGCAGCGAACACATTCCTCGACGGGTTGGCAGCCTTCCGCCGTGCCCGGGGTCTTTGCGGCGCGAGCCTCGATCTCGGCCCCCTATCGGACACCGGCATGGTGAACGAAGAGACTGGTCGCGAATTGCACCGGATGGGTCTTGAACCATTCCCGGCGGACCGCCTCCTAGAACGACTCCCAGAGCTTTTGAACCCGGCGGAGACCTGCACAGCACTCGTTACCGCAGACTGGGCGCGTTTCGCGGAGCTCTATCGCAGTCAAAGGCCCACGGGCTTGTTCGACCCGGTTCTCACCGACAGGGCGACGCCACAAGCCTCACCGGAACCGACCTCCGTCACTCGCGAGGTCTCGCAAAATCGCAAAGAGCCGGATCAGTCACCCCGCGACTGGCTTGCGGCCACCATGAGCGAAGTTCTGCGCATTCCGCCGGACCGGCTCGCCACCGACACACCGCTGCCGATGCTCGGGCTCGATTCCCTGCTCGCCATAGAAATCCGTACCCTCATTGAGCGGGAGCTCGGTTTGACAATCGGCCTGCCGGACCTTCTCGGCAGCCACAGCCTGAACGATCTGGCCGAGCGCCTTGCGCGGAATCTCCCGGCCGGAGCCGCCCCCCATGAATCAGACAACACGTGGATCGCAGGTCAGATATGACAATTGCAGAATTTGTAAAAAGCCTGGCAGAGCGCCGGGTCGAGCTTTCCGTGACCGAAGGTCAGATCCGTTATCACGGCCCGAGCGAAGCCCTCGACGACGAAGTGCTGACCGAAATCCGCGACCGGAAGTCCGACCTGATCGACTATCTGGGCCGCGCATCGGACGCGTTTCCGGAAGATTCGCGCCCCGGAGCGGAACAGCTTTCAATCGGCCAGGAGGCGCTCTGGTTCCTCTACGAGCTCGACCGGCGGAGCATCGCCTACAACACCCTGTTCGCTGCCAGGATGAGGCGCGATCTCGACATAGGGGCACTTCAAACAGCGATCGACAAGCTGACGGAACGGCATGACGGACTCCGCAGCCGGTTTGCCTCCGCCGGAGGCAAGCCCTTCCGCAACATAACGCCGCCCGCGCCCGTCGATATCGAGGTCACGGACGTCACCGGCTGGAGCCCGGCAGAGGTCGAAGCTGCGATTTCGGAATTCGCCGATATTCCGTTCGATCTCGAAGTGAGCCCACCCGTCCGCTGGCACTTGTTCACCGGTGTGAGCAACGGCACGCTGCCGACGCCGGTTCTCGCCTTCGTGGCCCATCACATCACAGTCGATTTCCGTTCCCTCGAAATCCTCATGGCTGAGCTTTCCAGCCTTTATCGTGCGGAGTGCGGGGATGAGCCGGCAACACTGCCGCCCCTGCCCTGGACGAGCCGCGACTATGCCGAACGATCGCGGGCGGCCCTCGCCGCCCCATCGGGAAAGCGCGACGAAGCCTATTGGCTGGACAAGCTGGGCGGCGAGCTTCCCGTGCTCGATCTTCCGACGGACGCACCACGTCCGCCCCGGCAGAACTATGCAGGGGCCACCCGGATCCAGGATCTGAACCCGGTGCTCAGCGAGAAAATCAGTGAGGCGGCCCGGCGTCTTCAGGTAACACCCTACGTCCTCCTGCTCGGGATATTCGGTCTCTTGCTCCGCCGGTATAGCGGTCAGCGCGAAATCCTGATCGGCTCACCAATGCTCGGGCGTACCCAGCCGGAACTGAAGGATCTTGTTGGATATTTCGTCAATCCGGTGACCCTGCGCCTTGAGGTGACCGACGATCTGACCGGGCCGGACTATCTCGCGGGGCTGCGCGAAACCGTTCTCGGTGCGCTGGAGCATCAATCCTATCCATTCCCGCTTCTGGTCGAACGGCTGCAGCCAGAGCGCGACCCCAGCCGCTCCCCTCTGTTTCAGGTCGCCTTTGTCTACGAGCGCGAAACCGGAACGCCGCTCCTTGAACAGGGCCTTTTCAGCGAGTTGCTGATCGGCGGCCAACGCGGCGCGGTATTCGACCTGACGCTGACCGCCCTCGACCGGACGGAGGGTTTCCGCCTGACCTGGGAATATGCCAGCGCCCTCTTCGAAGCCGACACAATCGCCCGCATGCAAGGCCATTTCGAGCGGCTGTTGGAAGCGCTACTGGATCAGCCGGAGCAGTCACTTCAGAACCTCCCCTTGCTCTCGGAGACGGAAGCCGCCCGGATCCGGGACTGGAACAGGACTGACTGTCCGGTGCCGCCGGCTGCAAACCTGGTCGAGCTGATCGCCGCAAAGGTCGCCGCATGTCCGGATGCCGTCGCCGTCGACACCGGCGACACGCGATTGAGTTATGCAGAACTCGACGCCCGGGCCTGCAGGCTGGCGCGTCATCTCCAGGAACGCGGTGTTGGCGCGAACAGCGTGGTGGCGATCGCCCTGCCGCGTTCCGCTGAACAATTGGTCGCTGTCCTCGGCGTATTGCGGGCTGGCGGTGCTTGCCTGCCCGTCGATCCGGAAGATCCAGCAGAGCGTATCGGCTTTCTTCTTCGGGAAAGCGAGGCGGCACTTCTCCTTACCGATCCGGCAGGCAAGGAAAAGATGCCGGACGATGCCGCACCCGTCGTCACTCTCACCCCGGACGACCCGATCTTGACCACCGGCAACGCGGAAGCGCCCGTCTGCCCCGCAGGTCCTGAAGATCTGGTTTATGTGTTGTTCACCTCGGGCTCCACAGGCCGGCCGAAAGCTGTCGCCATGCCGCACCGGGCGCTCGTCAATCTCACTGGCTGGCAATTGACACAGACCGGTTTGGAGAGCCCGGCACGCACCCTTCAATACACGCCGCTGACCTTCGATGTCGCGTTTCAGGAAATCGCTTCGACCTGGTGTTCCGGCGGAACGCTGGTGCTGATCGACGAGACTCGCCGCCGCGATGGCCGCGCCCTGCTCGACTGGATTGACACCCGGAATGTCGAGCGTGCCTTTATGCCCTTCGTCGCGCTGCAGCACCTGGCGGAGAGTGCCGGAGAAAAAGCGCTTCCCGCGTGCCTCCAAGACATCGTGACCGCGGGCGAACAATTGCGGATCACGCCCGCAATTAGGGCGGTCTTCCAGCGCAGCACCTGCCGCCTGCATAACCATTACGGCCCGACCGAAAGCCATGTCGCGACCGCCTATTGCCTGCCTGAAGAGGTGGCGGAATGGGACGATCTGCCGCCGATTGGACAGCCGGTCGGCAATGTCGCGATCCATCTTCTGGACAAGACCGGCCAGCCGGTTCCGGTCGGCGTTCCGGGCGAGCTTTGCATCGCCGGTCCGTGCCTCGCCAACGGCTATCTGAAACGTCCGGACCTCACCTCCGAACGTTTCGTGGACCATCCGGAACATGGACGAATTTACCGGACCGGGGACTTCGCCCGGTGGCGCGCGGACGGGCTGATCGACTATCTCGGACGCCGCGATGATCAAGTCAAACTGCGTGGCGTCCGCGTCGAGCTCGGCGAGATTGAGGCCGTTTTGAGCAGACACCCCGCTGTCGGCGAGGCCGCCGTCATCCTGACGGGCACCGCCGCTTCCAGGCGCCTCGCCGCCTATGTAGCCCCATCTGACGGGACAACCGCCTCCAACTCGCTGCAAGCAGATCTCATGGATCATCTGTGCGCGAACCTGTCGGCACCAATGGTTCCCGGCAGCCTGACCCTGCTTCCGGAACTTCCGAAAACCTCCAGCGGCAAACTCAATCGCCGCGCGCTCCCCAAGCCGTCGGTTGAAGCGGATGAGGCATTCATCGCCCCACGCAACGAAGCCGAGGCACTTCTGGCTGAAATCTGGTCCGATCTGCTCGGCCATGACCGGGTCGGGATAACCGCCAACTTCTTCGAACTGGGCGGCCATTCCCTGATCGCCATGCGTCTCGTCACCCGTCTGCGCGACAGTTTCGACGTGGACCTGCCTCTCAGCGCCTTGTTCGAGGCGCCGACAATCGCCGGACTGGCGGAACGGATCGAACAGCTCCGGGACGGCGAACGCCTGCCGCCCATCACACACGCGCCGGATGCCAGCACCGCGCCCCTCTCCTTCGCCCAGCGCCGGCTGTGGTTTCTGGAACAGCTTGAGGGTCCGAGTGCCACCTACAACATGCCGGCAACGCTGGAGTTGCGCGGCTCACTCGACGCGAGCGCACTTGGCGCTGCAGCCCGGGCGCTGGTCGCACGGCACACCGGCCTCAGAAACCGTTTCCCCTCCTCCAAGGGAGACCCCGTGGCGGAGGTGATCGCGCCCTATGATCCGCTGCGCGTCACGGATCTGACGTCGCTATCTGCCAGCGAACGTGAGGCCGAGGCCCAGCGCCTGGCCCTCAGCCATGGCTCCCAGCCCTTCGACCTTTCCGAAGGCCCGCTCTTCCGTCTGCATCTGCTGCGTTTTGACGATCAGACTCACTGGCTGCTCTTCAACATTCATCACATCGTCAGCGATGGTTGGACCATCGACATCCTCGTGCGCGATATCTCCGCTCTCTACCGAGCGGAAACACAGGGCAAGACCGCCGATCTGACGAGTCTGGCCATCACATACGGTGATTTTGCCAGCTGGCAAAACGAGTGGCTGCAAGGTGAGCCGCTGACGCGCCAGCTCGACCATTGGACCGCTGAGCTCGACGGCGCGCCGACCCTGATTGAGCTGCCGTCCGACCGCCCTCATCCGAAGACGCGCAGCTATCGCGGCGGCCTCCTTACACGCACTCTGGACGCCGGTCTCACCGAAAAGATACGGGGCTTCAACCGAGCCCACGGCGCGACGGATTTCATGACCCTGATCTCCGCCTTCGGCCTCCTCCTGTCGCGCTATAGCGGACAGCATGATCTCCTGATCGGCTCCCCGGTCGCCAACCGTCGCCTGCGCGAATGCGAAGATCTGGCGGGCATGTTCGTCAATACCCTCGCGCTCCGCTGGCGCGACGACGACGCATCTGATTTTGCCGCACTCGTTGCCGAGACCCGGCGCCGCTGTCTTCGTGCCTACGCCAACCAAGACCTGCCCTTCGAGCTGCTGGTTGACCATCTGCAGCCGGAGCGGAGCCTGATGCACAGCCCGCTTTTCCAAGTGATGTTCGCGATGCAGAACGCGCCGCTGGAACACCTGGTTCTAGATGGCGTTGAAACCTGTCTTCTGGCGCCACCGGTCACGGTGTCGAAATTCGACCTGACGCTCTATGTCGAGCCGAGTGACGACGGCTTCGTCACGTGCTGGGAATATAACGCCGACATTTTCGACGAGGCCCGCATCCAACGGATGACCGGCCATTTCGAGCAACTTCTGCAAAGCGCGCTGGTCAATCCCGAGGAAACTCTCGCCGGCATAGAGTTGCTCACCAAACAGGAGCACCACGACATCGCCTGCTGGCGTGACGGCCCGGAGGTGGATCTCGACGCGAAAACCCTGGTCGACGCCATAGAGGAACGGGCCGCCCTCCAGCCGAACGCGCCGGCCTTGGTCGACCGGCGGGAGAGCCTCGATTACGCAGAGGTCAATGCGAGCGCCAACCAGCTCGCGCACTATCTCAGCCAGCAGGGCATCGGGCGCGGAGATATCGTCGCGCTTTGCCTCGAGCCCGGTCCGGAGGCGGTGGTCGCACTGCTTGGCATCGTGAAAGCAGGCGCCGCATATCTGCCGCTCGATCCGGCCTATCCGGTCGACCGGCTGGACGCCATGCTTTCCGGCTCGAAGGCCCGACTGGTTCTGAGCAAGGGCGATCTGGCGGACCGGCTGCCATCTGCGGCTGAAATCTGCCGGTTGGACGCAATCGCCGCAGTGCTCGCGGAAGAGAGCATCGACAATCCGGCCACCCGTCCCGGACCGGACGATCTGCTCTATGTCATCTACACGTCAGGCTCCACCGGCGCGCCCAAAGGCGCCGGGGTCTACCACAGGGGCTTCGCCAACCTGGTGCAATGGTATTGCACAGCGCTGGATCTGGGCGAGGGTGATCGCGGCCTGCTGGTCAGCGCGCTTGGTTTCGACCTGACACAGAAAAACCTGTTTGCGCCGTTGGTCGCCGGTGCCGCTCTTCACTTCCCCGAACCCGGCATCGGCTATGACCCGGCGACCCTTCGCAACACCATCGCGGAAGACGCGATCACCTGGATCAACTGTACACCAAGTGCCTTCTACCCTCTGGTGGAAGGGGACGATTACGTCCCGCTCGCTTCTCTCCGCCACGTCATACTCGGCGGTGAACCGATCCAGACGGACCAGCTGCGCGACTGGCTGGCTGCTCCGACCTGCCTGGCGACGGTGCTGAACAGTTATGGCCCGACGGAATGTACCGATGTCGCGGTGGCGGGTCCACTTGACCCAACCTCGGACGCGGCAGGAGTCCCACTCGGCCGTCCAATTAACAATGTCCGGGTCCTTCTCCTCGATCCGAACGGTGCGCCAGTGCCGGAGGGCTTGCCGGGCGAGCTTTTCATCGGCGGGATCGGCGTCGGCGCCGGCTATCTCGGACAGCCGGATCTCACCGAGGCCAAATTCATCGACATGAAAGTCGACGGCCGCACCGGACGCTACTACGCGACCGGCGATCTCGCCTGCTGGCGCGCCGATGGAACGCTCGACTATCTCGGCCGCCGCGATCAGCAGATCAAGCTGCGCGGTTTCCGGGTCGAGCTGGAAGAGATCGAGACCGCATTGCGCGCAGATCCGCGCGTGAAGGACGCTGCGGTCGTCGTCTCGCAAACCGGCGCGCAGGAGCAATTGGTCGGATATCTGGCAGCCGATGCAGAACTGGACCCGGAGGAGTTGCGTCCGGCCCTGGAACTGCGCCTGCCAGCCTATATGGTTCCATCCCGGCTGATCCGTCTCGACGGTCTGCCGGTCACGCCAAACGGCAAGCTCGACCGCCGCACGCTGGCGAGCCTGACAGTGGCACCGCGCGGCGCCAGGCCGCCGCGCGGACAGACCGAATCCGTGCTATCCGAAATCTGGGCCGGGCTTCTCGGCCTCGATGCAATCGACCGCGAGGCGAACTTCTTTTCCATCGGCGGCCATTCCCTACTGGCAGTCCAGCTGCTCGCCCGCGTCACGGACACATTCGGGATCGAGCTGTCCTTGCGCGAGCTGTTCGAGAAACCAACCCTTTCCGGGCTTGCTTCCCTGATCGAGGCGAGCCGAAACCTGACACGGCCCGATATCACGCCTCTCCCCGACGGAGAGCATCCGGAGCCCTCCTTCGCGCAACAGCGCCTGATGTTCCTCGATCAACTCGAAGGGCCGAGTACCGCCTACAGCATGCCTGCCGCACTCGAACTCCGGGGCGATCTGGACCGCGTCGCCCTCCGCCGGGCCCTGGCGGCGCTCGTCACCCGGCATGACAGCCTGAGGCTCTGCTTCTCGTTCGAGGCCGGCCGCCCGGTCGCGCGTTACCTCGATGCCTACGACCCACTGACGGAACTGGACCTGAGCGATCGTCTGGAGGTAGACGCGGAAACCGAAGCCCTGCGCCTCGCCGATGAACATTCCGGCGCGCCGTTCGATCTCGCCAGCGGACCTTTGTTCCGGCTCAAGCTGATCACCCTGGCTCCGGAGCGGCACCGCCTGCTCTTCAACATGCACCACATCATCAGCGACGGCTGGTCCATCGACCTTCTGATCGGCGATCTTGCCCGTCTCTACACGGCCTTCCGCATGGGATCGGAAGCAATCCCGCCCGCGCCTGCGCTGAACTATTCCGGCTATGCCAGATGGCAGAACCAGTGGCTCCGCGACGAGACGCTGGAACGCGAAATGACCTTCTGGCGCGATCACCTCACCGGGGCGCCGGAGCTGCTCAATCTCCCGACCGATCATCCCCGCCCCGCTGTCCAGATCCGCGATGGCGGCGCCGTGCCTCTGCATATCGACGGCGAGCTCGGCGGAGCGCTGCGAGCACTCGCGCGCGGGAATGACGCCACCCTCTTCATGGTCCTGCTGGCAGCCTACGACCTGCTGCTGTTCCGCTTCAGCGGAGAGCGCGATATCAGTGTCGGCGTTCCCGTAGCCAACCGGGGGGACAGCAGGCTCGAAGACATTGTGGGGCTGTTCCTCAACACCCTCGTCATGCGCACGGAAGTGCCCAATAGCGGGAGTTTCCGGGACTTCCTGTCAGAAATCCGGCAGGCGACTTTCGCCGCCTATGCCCACCAGGATGTGCCTTTCGAATATCTTGTCGAGCAGCTCCGACCGGCCCGCTCCCTCAGCCACAATCCTCTGTTCCAGGTGATGATCAATCTGGTCAACACACGGCGCGAGCAGATCACGCTGGACGGCCTGAAGGTGGAGCAGACCGGTCAGGCAGACGATTTCCTGGCCAAGTTCGATCTGAACCTGAGTTTCACAGAACAGCCGGACGGCTCGCTCGACGGAGAGCTACAATATAATGCGGCCTTGTTCGAGCATGAGACGGCCGCCTTCCTCGGCGACTGTTTCCTCACTCTCTTGCGCGCAATAACGGCAGAGCCGGACGAGCCCCTGACGGAAGTATTGCTCTATCGCGACGAACCTACGGCGCGGCGCGAGATGCCGGAACCGACGGGAGCACCCGTCCGTTTCGGGTCGATCGAACGCTCAATTCCAAACCGCTTCGCCGAACAGGTGGCCCGGCACCGTGATCGCATCGCGGTCCAGACGCCGACGCAATCGCTCACATATGGCGCGCTGGATCTGGAAAGCCGGCGCCTCGCCGCCGCACTGCTGGAGCATCCAGAGTGCAAGCGGGTAGCCCTGCTGCTGCCGCACGACACCAGTATGGCGATCAGCATGCTCGGCGTGCTGCAAGCCGGACGGACCTATGTCCCACTCGATCCGTCGCAACCGCAGCAAAGACTGCAGACGATCCTCGAAGATGTCGGCGCCGAGATCATCCTCTGCACAGCCGAGCACGAAGAGCGCGCCGCAACACTCGCGGGAGCGGGCTGCACCTTGATTTCGCTCGACCGGCTGGACCAGATTCCCGCAACCGAACTTCCCGACCTCTCCCCCGACAGTGTCGCTTATCTACTCTACACCTCCGGCTCGACCGGACGACCGAAGGGCGTGGTGCAGAACCATCGCAACGTGCTCCACTTCATCCGGCGTTATACCGAAAATCTGCGGCTCACCTCCGACGACCGGCTGCTCCAGGTCGCCTCCTACGCTTTCGACGCTGCGGTGATGGATTTTTACGGCGCCCTTCTCAACGGCGCCACGCTCTGCCTCTTCGACGCGCGCAACCAGTCCATTGCTGATTCCGCGCCCTGGCTGGAGCAGGAGGGCGTCACCATCTGGCATTCGACGCCGAGTGTCTTCCGCGCCTTCGCTGCCGATCTGGAGACCCGCCTGCCGTCAATCCGGCTCGTGGTCATGGGGGGAGAGGCCGTCAGCCGGGCGGATTTCGAAACCTTCAGGCAACGGTTCGAGCCCGGCACCCTCTTCGTCAACGGCCTCGGTCCGACTGAGTCGACCGTGACTCTGCAATTCTTCGCCGATCATGAAACCGATCTGCACCGCCATTCGGTGCCTGTCGGTTATCCGGTCGACGGCATGGGCATCGAACTCCTCGACGAGACCGGCGCACCGGCGGACCTGTTCGGTGAAATCGCGATCTGCAGCCCGCATGTCGCGCTCGGCTATTGGCAGCAGGAGTCCGCCGCATTCGAAGTGGACCCGGCACGACCCGGCGCTATCCGATACCGCAGTGGGGACATGGCCCGCCGTCTGCCGGACGGCAGCCTGGAAATGGTCGGACGCCGCGACGGCCAGATCAAGCTGCGCGGCTTCCGCATCGAACTCGGAGAGATCGAAGCGGTTCTCCGCAGCCACCCTGATATTCGCGAAGCGGCAGCCATACTCTACACGCCGGAAGGAACAACGGCCGAACCGAGACTGGTTGCCTATCTAACCGGAACGGCAAACTCGGGAACTGCCCTTGCATGGTGCCGGGAACAGCTCCCGAGCTACATGGTGCCGTCCGAGGTGACCGTTCTCGACGCCTTGCCTCTGACGGTCACAGGCAAGCTCGACCGCAAGGCGCTGCCCGTGCCGGAGGTGGTTGAGCGGGCTGGTTCGGGTGCGCCCGTGACGCCGGGCGAGGAGCTGCTCGCGGGCCTCTGGGCGGACGTGCTCAAGACTGGCATTGTCGGCCGAGGGGATAACTTCTTCGATCTCGGCGGGCATTCCCTGCTGGCGACACAGCTGCTCTCCCGGATCCGTG